>CALUNH010000005.1 GCA_944321965.1 uncultured Alistipes sp. | reverse complement strand
TCGAGCATTCCGCCGAGGCGGTTCTCCTGGACGAATTTCCAGCCCCAGCGGATCTGCGTGCCGTTGTCGGCAGCATAGAGCCATTTGTTCGCCACGTTGATCTGATCCGAGAGGGGCAGATCCCGAAAACCGTCGTCGTTGTGGTCCATCCTGCGCGCGTCGGTGTCCATCGAACCGTGGAGCAGGACGACGCTCGTGAGCTTCTTGTCCTTCGTCACGGGGAAGGCCGACGAAAGATTGATCTCGGGGCGCAGTTCGTCATCGAGGTAGAGGTTCAGGAAGAGCCGCTCGTCGTCGGTGGGCTTGCGGTGTTCGAGGTTGATCTGCCCGGTGATGGCCTCGTGCCCGGCGGTGACGGAGGCGACGCCCTTCGAGACCTGGATCGAATTGAGCCACATGCCGGGCGTGTAGCTCAACCCGTAGGGAGCGCTCAGACCGTGCATGATCGGGCGGTTCTCGTCGAGGATCTGGGTGTAGGTTCCGGCCAGTCCGAGCATCTTGATCTGCCGGGCCCCGGAGATGGCGTCGCTGTAGCCGACGGTCACCGAGGCGGAGTTTTCGAACGATTCGGCGAGGTTGCAGCAGGCCATCTTGCAGAGGCCCGCAAAGGAGATCATCTCGCCCTTGACGATTCCGTCGCGTTTGACGAAGTTGCCGCTCATGGCGCCCTCGACGACGACATCCTCCAGCGCGACGCCTTCGGCGCGGAGTGCGAAATCGAGGTGTTCCGCCGCGTTTTCGACGCGGATCGTATCGTTGACATAACCGAGGTACGAGGCCACGAGACGGTCATAGCCCTTGACACGGTGAAGGAGGAATGCCCCCTGAGCATCGGTGCTTGCGCCGATGGTCGTGCCGGCCCAGTAGACCGAGGCACCGACGAGGGGCTGGTTGTCGGCGTCGCGCACCACGCCGCGCAGGTCCTGGGCGCGGGAGCTTCCCAGGCAGCACAACACGGCACAAAGAGCCATCAAGGTTTGTAATTTCTTCATAATATCTTCGGTTTTATTTCGCCGACAAAGATAGCCAGCCGCAATTGCAACCCGATTGCAAATTACCGCTTCGGAGCGCGAGGCTCACCTCTTGGATCGGCAGTCGGGACAACGTCCCTTGACCAGATAGTTGATTTCCCGGACTTCGTACCCAGCGGGATAATGGATCACGGGGATATGAACATCGTCCAGGCAGAAAGTCTTCCCGCAGACCTCGCAATGGAAATGGCAGTGCAGTTCCTCGATCCGACAAGCATGGTCGTTGTGACAGAGGCAATATTTTGTGGCACCGCTTCCATCCTCGATGACATGCAGCAGATGATGCTCCGCAAAAAGAGTCAGCGAGCGAAAGATCGACGATTTGTCCAGCGTATCGGCCTCGGTTTCGAGATCGGACAGGCTGAACGTATGCTCGAAGCGCTCCATGGCCTCAAGCACCAGCATTCGGACGGCCGTAGGCCGGATTCCATGCTTCAGCAGGAACTCTTCACAATGACTGCTGTTCATTTTCGGGGATGAGCGCCAGACGAACACCGTCGGCGCACAAAAGGTTGCGGGTTGATGATAAGCGGGATATTTTCCGTACGGCCGGGGCCGCAGGGACAGGCGCGTCCCGGAGTAATCCGGAGCAGCGCGGGATCAAGCCGCAACGGGCGGAGCCCTCAGACCGGCAACGGTCCGACATACCTCGCGGGGAAGCGGGAGATTGCGGAGCAGGCCATACCCCGCCGAAGAACCGACGGGAGTATCCAGCGCAATTTCGGCCGCCAGCGAGGGCGGCAGTTCCGCGACAATGCACCGGACGTATTTTTCGCTGTCGTCGGAGTGCGACGACGTGTAGAGATCGATTTCGGTGGAGTGGAGTTCGCAGCCGCAGGACGTTCTCAGCGAGCAGTCCGGACAGGCGTCCCGGAGGTCCGTCCCGCCGTTTTCGGAAAGGTGGCAGCAACCCGTACAGCGGTGCTCGACCGGAGCCTTCATACCCGGGCACTTGCAGGTCAGCGACGCCAGAGCCGTCCCGGCGGTTGCCGAGACGTAGAGTGCACAGAGCAGAAGGGCGATATATCGTTTCAGCTTCATGTCGGCGTCAATCCCCGATGATTCCGCAGGCCGCAAGTCGTTCGATCCAGGCCCGGGCATCGCGCCGTGCAACCTCGGGCGCGACGTCGTAACGCGCGATGAGGAGCTGCGCGGCCTCTTCTTCGGAAAATGCCCGGTCGCGCAGCTTCTCCCAGAGCCAGCAGGCCGACTCGTTGAGCGAGACGAGGCGCGTGAGATCGGCGGCGCCGTCGGGCGCGGGGACCACGACGACATGCTCCCCGGCCATTTCGCGAAGCCTGTATTCGGGACGAATCTTCATCATGCGAACCTTGTACGCCCGCAAAAATAGGAAAAATTCTCCGAACCGCCCAATTTTTCCTACCTTTGTAACATGGAACCGACCACGGAGCATACGGACATACATGCGATTCTGCAGCGTTACTGGGGTTTTCGGGCGTTCCGGCCCGTGCAGGAGCAGATCATCCGCGCGGTACTTGCGGGGCGCGACACGCTGGCGCTGATGCCGACCGGCGGGGGTAAGTCGCTGACCTATCAGGTTCCGACCCTGGCCCGGGCAGGGGTGTGCATCGTGGTCACGCCGCTCATTGCGCTGATGAAGGACCAGACCGACCGGCTCCGGCGTCTGGGAATCCCGGCCGTGGCGATCCACTCGGGGCTCTCGCCGCGGCAGATCGACATCGCGCTGGACAACTGCGTCTACGGCGACGTGAAATTCCTCTACGTGGCGCCGGAGCGGCTGACGAGCGAAGCCTTCCGGCTGCGGGTCGTGCGGATGAACGTCTCGCTGATCGCGGTCGACGAGGCGCACTGCATCTCGCAGTGGGGCTACGACTTCCGGCCGTCGTACCTGCGGATCGCGGAGCTGCGCGAACGGCTTCCGGGCGTCCCGGTGCTGGCGCTGACGGCCTCGGCGACGGAGGTCGTGGCCGAAGACATCATGCACCACCTGAAATTCTCCGAACCGCACCTGCTGCGAAGCAGCTTCGCCCGCCCGAACCTCTCCTACAGCGTCCGCCACACGGACGACAAGAACGGACAGCTGCTGCGGCTGCTGCGGAACGTCCCCGGCTCGGGGATCGTCTACATGCGGACGCGGGAGGGTACCGAACAGCTGGCCGAACAGCTGCGCGACGAAGGGATCGCGGCGGCGGCCTACCACGGCGGGCTGGGACATGCTGACCGCACGCAGCGCCAGGAGTCGTGGTTGAAGGACAAGGTGCGGGTGATGGTCGCCACGAACGCCTTCGGCATGGGCATCGACAAGCCCGACGTGCGGTTCGTGGTGCACTACTCGATGTGCGACTCGCTGGAGAGCTACTACCAGGAGGCCGGGCGTGCCGGGCGCGACGGACAGCGGGCCTATGCGCTGCTGCTGGTGGCCTCGGACGACGGAGAACGCATTGCGCAGCGTTTCGACCAGGAGTTCCCGCCGCTGGAGCAGGTCAAGGAGATCTACGAACGGATCTGCTCCTACCTGCAGATCGGGATCGGCGAAGGGGGCGAATGCAGCTACCAGTTCAACCTTTCGGACTTCTGCGCCCGGGAACACCTCTATTCGGGGAAGGTGCTGAGCGCCCTGAAGCTCCTCCAGCAGAACGGCTACATGACGCTGAGCGACGCCCAGGACCATCCGGCCCGGGTGATGTTCTGCGTGAGCCGCGACGCGCTGTACCGGCTGCGCGTGCAGCGCGATGACCTGGACCACTTCATCCGCACGCTGCTGCGGCTCTACAACGGGATTTTCAACGACTTCCGGCCGATCGACGAGGGCGAACTGGCAACCTGGAGCGGCTATACGGTGGAACGGGTGAAGGAACTGCTGAAACAGTTGTGGCTGCTGCGGGTGATCCGCTACATTCCGTCGAACCGCTCGCCGCTTCTGTTCCTGAACGAGGAGCGGCTGCCGCGTGCGGACCTCTACATTGCGCCGGAGACCTACCGGCGGCGCCGGGAGCTGATGCACGAACGCTTCGCGCGGATGCTGGCCTATGCCTCCAACGAGGAGGAGTGCCGGAGCACGGTGCTGGAGCGCTATTTCGGAGCGGGATCGTCGGCCGCGTGCGGGATCTGCGACGTGTGCCTGGCCCGGAAGCGGGCCGCCAAAGCCGCTCAGAAGGCCCGGGGAGCCCAGGGGGCCCAGGGGACCCAGGGGACCCAAGATACCGAAACAGTACGGGCCGTCGAAACAGTCCGGACGGCCGACCCCTCCGCTCCGGACGGCGGTGCAGCCGTTCCGGAGGTCACTCCGGAAAATTCCCCCACTGCGGCGATGCCGCTCCGCGAAAGGCTGCTCGGACTGCTCTCCGCGGCGCCGTCCGATCCGCAGCAGCTGGCGGCAGCCTGCGCGTGCCCGCCCGAGCGGGTGGCGGAAGCGATCCGGGAATTGCTTGCCGAGGGCAAAATCGTCGGCGACAAGGGCGGGATATTGAAAATTATTGCGTAATTTTGCAGGAACATTCACTTCGGGATGACCACAGTCAACAACTTTACGGATAAAATCAGCAATGAAGAGGCGGCCCAGCTCCCGGCCATCGAGTTCGGGGGTGCAATCCGCATCGTCGAGCACGAACGCGATATCGCCCCAGCCTGCAAGGCGCTTGCCGCGGAACCGGTGATCGGTTTCGACACCGAGACGCGGCCGTCGTTCCGCCCGGGCGTAACGTTCCGGGTATCGTTGCTGCAGCTCTCGACGCCGACGGTCTGCTACCTGTTCCGGCTGAACAAGATTCCGCTGGCCAAACCGATCATCCAACTTTTCGAGAACCGGCAGCTGCTGAAGATCGGCGCCGACGTGGCGGGGGACCTTCGCTCGCTGCGCCAGATCCGGCACTTCCGCGATGCGGGGTTCATCGACCTGCAGACGATCGCCCCGCAGTGGGGCATCGGCGAAAAGAGCCTGCGCAAACTCTCGTCCATCGTGCTGGGACAGCGGGTCTCGAAGGCCCAGCGTCTGAGCAACTGGGAGGCCGCGACGCTGACCGACAAGCAGCAGCTCTACGCCGCCACGGACGCCTGGGTCTGCATCCGCATCTACGAACAACTGCTGCGCACGCCGCAAAAACCGTTACGCCCATGATACCACAAATCATCCTGCGCAAAGGCAAGGAGGAATCGCTTCTTCGCCGCCACCCGTGGATCTTCTCGGGGGCCATCGACCACATCCGAGCCGAGGAGGAGTCGGATTTCGCCGAGGGGGCCCTTGTGGAGGTGTGCAACCGTTCCGGGGAGTTCATCGCCCAGGGGCACTACCAGATCGGCTCGATTGCCGTGCGGGTGCTGTCGTTCGAGCGCGAGCCGATCGACCAGGCGTGGTGGAACCGGCGCATCTCCGTGGCCCACGACGTGCGGCGCACGCTGGGGCTTACGGAGAACCCGCAGACGACCTGCTACCGGCTCATACACGGCGAAGGGGATTCGCTGCCGGGGCTGGTGGTGGACATCTACGGCACGACGGCGGTCATTCAGTGCCATTCGGTGGGGATGTACCGCTCGCGGATGGAGATCGCCGAGGCGCTGCGCGCAACCTACGGCGAACGGCTGACGGCCATCTACGACAAATCGTCGCAGACACTCCCCTACAAGGCCGACCTGGGGGCCGTGGACGGCTACCTCTGGGGCCACTCGGACCACACCTCGCAGGTGGTGTTCGAGAACGGCGAGCAGTTTCTCGTCAACTGGGAGCAGGGGCAGAAGACGGGCTTCTTCCTCGACCAGCGCGAGAACCGCGAACTGGTGAAACGCTACGCAAAAGGCCGCACCGTACTGAACACGTTCTGCTATACGGGCGGATTTTCGGTCTATGCGCTTTCGGGCGGGGCGAAGGAGGTGGTTTCGGTCGACTCGTCGGAGCGGGCCGTGGAGCTGGCCACCGAAAACATGAGGCTGAATTTCGGCGATACGGCCTGCCATACGGAGATTGCGGCCGACGCCGTGGAGTACCTCAAGGAGATCGGCGACCGCTACGACCTGATCATCCTCGACCCGCCGGCCTTCGCCAAGCACCACAAGGTGCTGAGCAACGCCATGCAGGGTTACCGGCGGCTGAATGCCCGGGCACTGTCGCAAATCCGGCCGGGCGGGATCCTCTTCACCTTCTCGTGTTCGCAGGCCGTTTCGAAGGAGCTGTTCCGCACGACGGTCTTCTCGGCGGCGGCAATCGCGGGTCGGAAGGTGCGGATCCTGCACCAGCTTTCGCAGCCCGCCGACCACCCGATCAACATCTACCACCCCGAAGGCGAATACCTCAAGGGACTGGTTCTCTATGTCGAATAGACGGCGGCAGCCGGACCTCAACCCGTCGACCGCAGCCGCCCCATCCCCATATTCCACGAAAAGCCCTTCCCGAAAAAATCGGGAGGGGCTTTTTCATATCGTCCGGCCCCGGAATCAGGGTGGGGGGGGGTGAAATTCAAAGTTGTTTCACGCCGCCATCGGCCACTATTTGCGGCGGGCGCGCTGCTGAGCCTCCTGCTGGCGGAGCAGCTCTTCGTAACGCTGCTGGAATTTCGATTTTTTGCCTTTGGACTTCTTCGCGGCATTGGCCTGCATGATGGCATGAATCTTATCATCGTCGACCATGCGGCGGATGACGAGCGTCTGGGCGATGGTGAAGAGGTTCGAGAGCAGGTAATAGTAGCACAAACCGCTGGAATAGTCGTTGAACCAGAGGAGCATCATGATCGGCATGAGATAGACCATCATGAACTTCATACCGGCCATCTGGGGCTGGGACGAGGCGGTCTGCTGGTAGTTGAACCACGAGTAGCCGAAGAGCGACACGGCCATCAACAGGGCGAACAACGAGACGTGGTCCCCGTAGAACGGGATCGAGAAGGGCAGGTTCAGGACGCTGTCATACGACGAGAGGTCGTCGGCCCAGAGGAAGGACTGCCCGCGCAACTCGATCGATGCGGGGAAGAAGCGGAACATGGCGATCAGGATCGGCAGCTGGATGAGCATCGGGATGCAACCGCCCATGGGATTGATACCGGCCTTCTTGTAGAGTTCCATGGTGGCCTGCTGGCGCTTCATGGCATCCTCCTGCTTGGGATACTTCTTGTTGAGTTCGTCGACCTGGGGTTTGATCAGCCGCATCTTGGCCATCGAGACATAGCTCTTGTAGGTCATCGGGAAGATCACGATCTTGACCAGGATTACGAGGATCAGGATGATGATGCCGAAACTGGAGATGTAGTTTCTGAGGAAGTCGAAGACCGGGATCACGCACCAGCGGTTGACCCATCCGAAGATTCCCCAGCCCAGCGGCACGAGGCGTTCGAGGTGGATGTCGTCGCCAGCGGGGAATTCGACCTTCTTGAGGATCGAATACTTGTTGGGTCCGAAATAGAAGGCGAAGTCATACCCTTCGGTCTGGGGCGTGTAGGGGACGGCCATCTGCGCGGAGAAGCTCTTGAGCAGATCCGACTCGGGCATTGCCGTATCGAACCGGAGGTTGGCGTAGGTGACATTCCCGGGAGCGATGAAGACCGACGAGAAGAACTGCTGCTTGAAAGCCACCCAGTTGACCTGGGTGGTCACCTCCTTCGATTTGGACTCCTCGCTCATGCCGAGCTCCTCGATCGAGCTTTCGCCCGGGAAACGGTACGCCAGCGTGGTGTACATGTTCTCGTTCTTGAAACCCCGTTCGTTCTGGTAGGAGGTATTCGACCAGTCGATCTGAATCTGGGTCTGGTTGGCCATTTCGGGGGCCATGTTCACCAGGCGCACGTCGAAATCGACGAGATAGTCGCGTTCGGGCGACTTCGTATCATATATAAGGTATCGGTATTCGAGTGCGGCCTGTGCGGTCACGGGCAGACGCATGACGACCTGCTTCGCGCCCTCGGCCGCGGTGTCGACGGAATCGATCTCAAACACATAGTCCATCGTGTTGACGGGGATGTTCCTCAGCCCGTTTTTCACGTAGAACAGCATTGCGAACCGGGAGGTTGCGGGGTCCATGAGTTCGACGGGCCGGTTGCGTTCCGCGCGGGGGGCATATTTGGTGTAATCCTTGAGCGTGACGCTTTTGACCTGTCCGCCGCGCGTCGAGAAGGTCACCGCCAGCACGTCGTTCTCGACCGAGAACTCTTCGGGCCTGGCATCGCGGGCTGCGGCGAGCGTAGCCCCGAGGGTTTCGACCTGTCGCTGACGGGCCGCCGAGGCGATCGAATCCGCATCGGCGGGATCGGCGATCAGCGACTCCTGCGACACGGGGTCGGCCAGGGGTGCGGGATTCGAGGCGCGGGCCACCGAATCCATATAGGCGTCATAGAGGGCTTTCTGTTGTTGAAATTCCTGTTGTTCCTTATTGCTGAAGTAGGCGAATCCGAGGAAGAGGAGCGCCACGACGGCAATACCGATAATCGATTTTTTATCCATTCAAACGCAGTTGTTTGTTTCGAGTGAGTAAAACGGCGGGAGCGTGCTTTTTTCAGGGATTGCGGTCTCTCCCGCCCAAGGGATTGCAGTTTCTGCCGCCTATTTGACTTCGGCAAACTCCAGCGCGGCCTTCACGAAGGCGACGAAGAGCGGCGAGGGGCTCAGGACGGTGCTCTTGTATTCGGGGTGGAACTGCGTACCGACGAACCAGGGATGATCCTCGATTTCGACGACCTCGACGAGGTTCGTATCGGGGTTCACGCCCACGGCCTTCATGCCTGCGGCCTCGAAGCGTTCGAGGTAGTCGTTGTTGAATTCGTAACGGTGGCGGTGGCGCTCCGAGATATTGAGTTTTCCGTAGGCCTCGGCGGCCTTGGATCCTTTCCGCAGCGCACAGGGGTAGGCTCCCAGGCGCATGGTTCCGCCCTTGGCGGTTACGCCCTTCTGCTCCTCCATGAGGTCGATGACCGGGTGTGCGGTCTGCTCCATCTCGCTGGAGTTGGCATCGGCGATGCCGAGGACGTTGCGGGCGAATTCGATCACGGCGCACTGCATACCGAGACAGATTCCGAGGAACGGGATCCGGCTTTCGCGGGCGAAGCGCACGGCCTCGATCTTGCCTTCGATTCCGCGGTTTCCGAATCCGGGTGCCACGAGGATACCGGCCATCTTGCCGAGTTGCGCCTCGACGTTCTCGGGAGTGATCTTCTCGGAGTTGACGTAATGGAGTTTGACGTGGCAGTCGTTGACGGCCCCGGCGTGGATGAACGACTCGCTGATCGACTTGTAGGCGTCGTGGAGTTCGGTGTATTTACCGACGAGGGCGATGTCGATCTTCTTCGAGGGGTGTTTGACCTTCTCGACGAAGGTGCACCAGGCATCCATGTCGGGTTCCTTGTCGGCCGGGAGGTTGAGTTTGTCGAGGACCACCTCGTCGAGGTGCTGTGCGTGCATCATCAGGGGCACCTCATAGATCGAGGGCACGTCGATGGACTCCATGACGGCATTGGCGTCGACATTGCAGAACAGGGCGACCTTTCGTTTGAGGGCCGTTGTGAGCGAGTGCTCGGCTCTCAGGACGAGGATATCGGGCTGGAGTCCGTTTTCGAGCAGGGCCTTGACGGAGTGCTGCGTAGGTTTGGTCTTCATCTCTCCCGACGCGGCCATGTAGGGGATCAGGGTCAGATGCACCAGGGCGGTATTTCTGTACCCGAGCGCATAGCGGAGCTGGCGCACCGATTCGATGAAGGGCTGCGACTCGATATCGCCGACCGTACCGCCGATTTCGGTGATGATCACATCGTACTTTTTGGTCTGTCCGAGGAGTTGGATGCGGCGTTTGATCTCATCGGTGATATGGGGGATGACCTGGACGGTTTTCCCGAGATACTCGCCCTTCCGCTCCTTCTCGATGACGCTTTTGTAGATGCGTCCGGTGGTGACGTTGTTGGCCTTCGAGGTGGGATGGTTCGTAAAGCGCTCGTAGTGTCCGAGGTCGAGGTCGGTTTCCGCGCCGTCTTCGGTGACGTAGCATTCGCCGTGCTCGTAGGGGTTGAGCGTTCCGGGGTCGACGTTGATGTAGGGGTCGAGTTTCTGAATGGTCACCGAGTATCCGCGGGCCTGGAGCAGGCGGGCGATCGACGCGGAGATGATTCCCTTGCCGAGCGACGATGCGACACCGCCCGTTACGAATACGTACTTGGGTTTCGTAAGTTTCATTACCTTATCCATTATGATGATTCTTGCTCAATGTAAGCGTTGTCCGTTTCAGGGTCTGCAGCCGGGATTCAGGCATTCTCCTTGTTTTCGGTTTCCTGGCTGTCGATCATGCGGACCTTTTCGATGGTTGCGTTCATCTCCTCGCGGGCGCGTTCGATCTTGGCGCGCACGTCGGCGACGAGCGACTCGGCGTTTTTCGACTTGGCGAAGAATCCGATGTTGTTCTCCAGCAGGGCGATCTCCTGTTCCAGCTGGCGGACCTTGTTGTAGAGGCGTTCGCGTTCGGAACGGAGACGGCGGTCCCCGGCGCCCTTCATCGAGGAGAGTTTTTCGCGGAAGCGGCCCATCGAGCGGTCGCGTTCGGAGCCGCGCAGGACGTTGAACAGTTCGTCGACGGCAGCCTTGTAACGTTTCTGGATGGCATCCTTCTGCTTGATGGGCACGAATCCGATTTCGCTCCAGCGGCGCTGGAAGTCGCGGATCACCTCGTAACCGCCGGTGCGGACATCGGCGGCGGCCATTTCGTCGAGCAGGGCGAGTTTCTTGCGGAGGTTCTCCTCATACTCGCCGTCGACCGTTGCGAAATGGGCGGCCTTGCGTTCGAAGAAGCGGTCGCAGGCGGCGCGGAAGCGCTTCCAGACGGCTTCGGAGTGGCGGCGCGACACGGCCCCGATCTGCTTCCAGCGGGCCTGGAGGGAGATCAGTTCGTCGGTGGTCTTTTTCCACTCCTCGCTGTTCACGAGCGACTCGGCGGCCTCGCAGATCTCGTTCTTGAGCTGGAGGTTGTGGTCCATCTCGGCCTTCAGCCCGGCATAGAACTGGCGTTTGGCCTCGAAGAAGCGGTCGCAGGCGGTGCGGAAACGCTCGTAGATGCGGTTGTTGTCCTTCTTGGGTGCGAAGCCGATGGTCTTCCAGGTTTTCTGGATCTCCAGGAGTTTGTCGCTGGCCCTGTTCCACTCCTTGCGGGTCGTGAGGGGCTGTGCGGCGAGCTCTTCGGTGGCCTCGCAGAGTCCGGTTTTGAGTTCGAGGTTCTTGAGCTGCTCGCCCTTGAGGGCTTCGAAATGCTCCTGATGGAGTTTGTTGATTCGGCTCGACGCGGCCTTGAAGCGCTCCCAGAGAGCCTCCTTGTACTCGTTGGCCACGGGACCCGTCTCGCGCCACTCGTCGTGGAGTTTCTGCAGTTTGTGGAAGGCCTCGACGACCGAGGGTTCGAGCAGCAGGGCTTCGGCCTGTTCGCAGAGGGCGACCTTCTGCTCGTAGTTCTTCTTCAGGTCGAGATCGCGCAGCTCCTTGTTGATCTTGATGAAGTTGTAGAAGTTCTCGACATGGAGGTTGTAGGTCTCCCAGAGGTCCTTGATGTAGGCCTGGGGCACCGGGCCGGTATCGCGCCAGCGCTGCTGGAGTTCGCGGAACTTGTTGAAGGTATGGTTGAGCGTCTCGTCGGAGTTGACCAGCTCCTTCAACTCCTCGATGATCTGCTGTTTGACCTTGAGATTGGCCTCCTTTTCGGCTTCGAGGTTGGCGATGAAGAGGTCGCGGCGGCGGCGGTACTCCTTGAAGAGCTCCTTGAGCTGCACTTCGGCCCCGTCGACTGCGGGAGCGAAATCCTCCTCGGCGCCCCCTTCTTCGAGGAAGCGGCGGCGGGCGGCCTCAACCTCCGAACGGCGGATGCGGTAGAAGGCGATCTTCAGGGCCTCGACGTCGCGGCGGATCGACTGTACGGGCTGCTCTTCGAGCATCCGGGCGAACATGGCGACCAGTTCCTCCTTTCCTTTCCCGGCGAATTTCTCCTCGGGGGTTTCCTTCTCCTCGGCAGCGCGCTGCTCGGCCTCGGCCTCTTCGGCGGTTTCGCCTTCGAGTTCGAGTCCGGCATCCTGAGCGGCGAGGGCCGCCTCCTCATCGGCGAAATCCATCCGCACCTCTTCGGGGGCCTCCTCCTCTTCGAAATCGGCTACAGGCTCCGCCGCGGACTTGATCCGCGCACGCTTGGGGCGGGGTGCGGCGTCACCACCGACCGATTCCTGCACAGCCTCGGACACGGTCTCGGAAACTTTCTCGGGAGCAGCCTCCTCCACGGGTTCCTGCACAGGCTCGGAGACGGCTTCGGGAGCAGCCTCCCCCACGGGTTCCTGCACAGGCTCCGACGCAGCCTCCTCCACCGGTTCCTGCGCGGGCTCCGCCACAGGTGCCGCCGTTTCGATGTCGGCGGGCGTTTCGGCCGAAGTCTCTGCGGGGGCCTCGGGGGTTTCCGGTGTTTTTTCCTCCCCGGCGGATTCGGTCTCGGGGGCCTTTTCGACCGCGGGAGCCTCGGAGGCAGGGGTCTCTTCAGGGGCGGAGGTCACAGCGGACTCCGCGGGAGCCGCCTCCCCGGCCGGGATTTGGGATTCGGAGGTTTCGGGAGTCGCCACGGGACTCGTCTGCGCATCTTCAGCCAGGGGGCTGACTTGCTCCTCGGGAGCAGAAAGTGTCGGTTTTTCAGTAGCCATCTCAGTTGATGTTTTTGATTCCCGGACAAGCGGGGGTACATAAATCTCGCAAATATACTTATTTTCCGCGGAACCCGAAAGAGAAATCGACAAAACCTGCAACAACGGTGCAATCCGGGAGAGGAGCGGCGGGAGAGGATCGGAGATTCGGCGGGCGGGCGGGAAAAAGATGCACGAATTCGCGGAAAAATTCGTATCTTCGCAAAGTTATCCACCGCGCGGGCGCCTGGTGTGCGCCCGCCCTGAAACCGCAACCATGAGCCACCGCATCCTGCTGGTCGACGACGAAGTCGACATCCTGGAATTTGTCCGCTATAACCTTGTCCGCGAGGGTTACGAGGTCTACACGGCGCAGAACGGCGCCGAGGCGCTGAAGGTCGCCGCGGAGTGCCATCCGCACCTGATCCTGCTGGACATGATGATGCCGGTGATGGACGGGGCGCAGACGTGCCGGGCGATCCGTGCGAATCCGGAGTTGAAGGATACGATGGTGGTTTTTCTCTCGGCGCTGGGCGAGGAGGAGCAGCAGCTGGCGGGTTTCGGTGTGGGGGCCGACGACTACCTGACCAAGCCGATCAAGATGAAGCTGCTGGTCAGCCGCGTGCAGGCGATCCTGAAGCGGATCGATGCGGACCCGATTCCGGAGAAACCGGCCCCGACGGGCATTACGGTGGACCGGGAGCGCTACACGGTGATCCGCGACGGCGAGGAGATCACCCTTCCGCGCAAGGAGTTTGCGCTGCTGGAGCTGCTCTATTCGTCGCCGGGGCGTCTGATTCCGCGGGAGGAGATCTACGCGAAGATCTGGGGCACGGAGGTAGTCGTGGGCGACCGCACGATCGACGTGCATATCCGGAAACTGCGGCAGAAGATCGGCGACGAACGGATCGTCACGGTCAAGGGCGTGGGCTACAAGTACGAGCCGTAATCCCGAGAAATGCGTTCATCGAGTTAGTTAGAGGTTAAGGAGAATCGACATGAAAAATTCAGGGAAATACCGCCGCATCGTGATCAAGATCGGCAGCAACGTGCTGACGCGCGATGACGGCCACCCCGACACGACGCGCATTTCGGCGCTTGTGGACCAGATTGCACGCCTGCACCGGGCGGGTGTGGAGGTGGTTCTTGTCTCGTCGGGGGCGGTTGCTTCGGGGCGCAGCCTGCTGGAGTCGCGCGTGGGGCGCATCGACACGGTTTCGGCGCGCCAGCTCTACTCGGCGGTCGGGCAGGTGAAGCTGCTGAACCGCTACTACGACCTCTTCAACGACTACGGCATCGCGTGCGGGCAGGTGCTCACCACGAAGGAGAGCCTCTCGACGCGGCGCCAGTACCTCAACCAGCGCAACTGCATGGAGGCGATGCTGGCCGCGGGGGTGATCCCGATCGTGAACGAGAACGACACGATCTCCGTCACGGAGCTGATGTTCACCGACAACGACGAACTGTCGGGACTCGTCGCAGCGATGATGGACGCCGATGCGCTGCTGATCCTGAGCAACATCGACGGCATCTACGACGGTTCGCCCGCCGATCCGTCGTCGCAGGTGATCCGGTGCGTGGCGCCGGGGCGCGACCTTTCACAGTATATCGATACGACACGCTCGTCGCGCGGACGCGGGGGCATGACCTCCAAGAGCCGGATTTCGAGCCGCGTGGCGGGCGAAGGGATCGAGGTGGTGATTGCCAACGGACGTCGCGACGAGATCCTCACGGACCTCGTGCTGACGGACCGCGACGTGGTCTGCACGCGCTTCGAGGCGGCCCGTCACGCCGCTTCGGGCGTCAAGAAGTGGATTGCCAGCAGCGAAGGTTTCGCCAAGGGGGCGCTGCGCCTCGACGCCGGGGCGGCGGCCGCGGTGAGCCGGAGCAAGGCGGCGAGCGTGCTGGCCGTGGGCGTCACGGAGGTCGAGGGGGATTTCGAGCGGGACGACATCGTGCGGATCCTCTCGCCGGAGGGCACCCAGCTGGGCGTGGGGCGCATCTCGTGCGACAGCGCCACGGCGCGCCGCAACCTGGGCCGCAAAGGCCTCAAACCACTGATCCACTGCGATTACCTTTACCTGGAATAAGATCATGGAAACAAACTACCGCGCACTTTTCGAGGCGGCACGCCGGGCCGGCACCGCCCTCTCCAATACCCCCGTTGAGCAACTCGCTTCGGCCGTCCGCACGGCAGCCGGGCTGCTCCGCACCCACACCGACGAGATCCTGGCGGCCAATGCCGAGGACCTTGCGGCCATGGACCCGGCCTCCCCGCTGTGCGACCGCCTGCGGCTGACCCCGGAACGGATCGCCGCCATCGCCGCGGACATGGAGTCGGTTGCGGCGCTTCCCTCGCCGCAGGGCGAGACGCTTGCCGCCTGGAGCCGTCCGAACGGGATGCAGCTGCGCAAGGTTCGGGTACCGTTCGGCGTGGTGGGGATGGTCTGCGAGGCGCGTCCGAACGTCACGGCGGACATCTTCTCGCTCTGCCTGAAGACGGGGAACGCCTGCGTGCTGAAGGGCGGGAGCGACGCCCGCCGCTCGAACGAGGCGATTGCGGCCCGGCTCCACGAAGCGCTCCGCCGCGAAGGGCTCGACGAGGCGGCCTTCACGCTGCTGCCGTCGGACCATGCGGCCGTGGCCGAGCTGCTGGGAGCCGTGGGCTACGTCGACGTGGTGATTCCGCGAGGCGGGGCGGGACTGATCCGCTTCGTGCGGGAGAACGCCCGGGTTCCGGTAATCGAGACCGGTGCGGGGATCGTCCACACCTACTTCGATGCCGCGGGCGATCTGGAGAAGGGCCGTGCGGTGATCTGCAACGCCAAGACGCGGCGCGTGAGCGTCTGCAACGCCCTGGACTGCCTCATCATCCACCGCGACCGGCTCGGGGACCTCGCCGCGCTGTGTGCGCCGCTGGCCGAGCACCGGGTCACGATCTACGCCGACGCCCCGGCCCTCGACGCCCTGAAGGGTCACTACCCTGCCGCGCTGCTCGCCCCGGCCGCGGAGGAGCACTACGGCACGGAGTTCCTGGACTACAAACTGGCCGTGAAGAGCGTATCGTCGTTCGACGAGGCGCTGGCGCACATCGCCCGCTACTCGTCGCGGCACAGCGAGGCGATCGTCACCGAGGATGCGGCGGCCGCCGACGCCTTCACGCGGCGGGTGGATGCGGCGTGCGTCTACGTGAACGTCTCGACGGCCTTCACCGACGGCGGACAGTTCGGATTCGGCGCCGAGGTGGGGATCTCGACGCAGAAGCTCCACGCCCGGGGTCCGATGGGTCTTCCGGAGCTGACGACCTACAAATACGTCATCTCGGGCGACGGGCAGACGCGGCCGGCCTGACGGATTCGACAAAAAATCCCGGTTTTCGGACAAAAAACCGAACGATCCGTAATCATTTTGTTGCTAAATTTGCAAGTCTGTAAAATAATACCTATATTTAGCTTATGATTCGTGCACTTTTCTGCGTGGGTCTCGGAGGTGCTGCGGGGAGCGTGGCCCGCTACCTGCTTTCGACGTGGACGCTGGGGGGCCAGACGATTCTGGGATTCCCGGCGGGGACGTTCGTCGTCAATGCCGCGGGATCGCTGCTGATCGGCATCCTGCTGCAGACGCTCACGTCGTCGACGGCGGGCTGGCTGCTCGTGACGGGCTTCTGCGGAGGTTTCACGACCTTCTCGACCTTCTCGGCAGATACCGTGCGCCTGCTCCGGGCCGGAGATTACGGACCCGCGGCAGGTTATGTGGTTTTGAGTGTGGGAGTATGCCTCGCCTTCACGATGCTGGGAATGTACCTCGGCTCGCAGGCGAAGGGCTGAGGCAGCATGAGATCATGTAAAACTTTAACGATAAACGCTTTATGGTAATTCTCGTATTGAACTGCGGCTCTTCGTCGATCAAATATCAGGTGATCGACATGACGGCCGCTTCGGGCAAACTGCTCGCCAAAGGACTCGTGGAACGCATCGGACTTCCGGAGGGCGACCTGACCCACAAACCCGTGGGCAAGACGCCGTTCGAGGTGCACCAGCCGATTCCCGACCATACGACGGGTATCAAACTGGTTCTCGACGCCCTGACGGACCCCGTACACGGCGTCATCGCGTCGCTCGACGAGGTGAAGGCCGTCGGCCACCGCGTGGCACACGGCGGGGAATATTTCCCGGCCAGCTGCCTGGTGAACGATGACGTGAAGGAGAAGATCCGTTCGCTGTGCCAGATCGCGCCGCTGCACAACCCGGCCAGCCTCGAAGGGATCAACGCCGTGGAGAAGGTGCTCCCGGGGACGCCGCAGGTGACGGTCTTCGACACGTCGTTCCACCAGACGATCCCCGCCGTAAACTACATGTACGCCCTGCCGTACGAATACTATGAAAAGTACCGCGTGCGGAAGTACGGCTTCCACGGCACGAGCCACAAGTACGTGGCACGAGTGGGAGCCGAGCTGGCCGGTCTGGACTTCGAGCACTCGAAGATCATCACCTGCCACATCGGCAACGGAGGCTCGGTAACGGCGGTGCTGAACGGCAAGTCGTTCGACACGTCGATGGGCTTTTCGCCGCTCGACGGTCTGGTGATGGGCACGCGCTGCGGGCAGGTGGATGCCAGCGCCATCACCTTCATCGGCGAGAAGGAGGGCATGAGCTATGCCGAGCTGGAGTCGATGATGAACAAGAAGTCGGGCGTCATGGGTCTGACGGGGATTTCGAGCGACATGCGCGACATCGACCACGCCTACGAGGAGGGCAACCCGCGTGCGATCCTGGCGCGTGACATGTACTACCGCCGGGTCAAGAAGTTCGTGGGCGAATACGCCGCGGAGATGGGCGGCGTGGACCTGATCGTCTTCACGGGCGGTGTGGGCGAGAATTCGAGCGACATGCGCGAATCGGTCTGCACGGGTCTGGAGTTCATGGGCGTGAAGTTCGACACCGAAGCCAACAAGGGGGCCCGGGGCGTGAACAAACTGCTTTCGGCTGCGGATTCGAAGGTGAAGGTGGCCGTGATCGCCACCGACGAGGAGCTGATGATCGCCACGGACACCTACAACCTGGTCAAATAGGCCGCGGGGCCGACACCGGGAACCGGGAGGACCAGCAGGCCGCCGGGCCGATACCGGGAACCGGGAGGGCCAGCAGGCCGCCGGGCCGATATCGGCACACAACAAACTGAAGAAGAAACACAAACACTAAAATTCGAAAATTATGATTCAGCATCTTACCGAGATCGTCGAAGAGGCGAGAAAACGGGGTAAAAAACGTCTTGCCGTAGCCTACGGCCAGGATTCGCACACGTTGGAGGCGGTTTACAACGCCTACAAGGAGGGGCTTGTGGAGCCGACGCTCTACGGCGACAAGAAGGTGATCGAACAGGTCTGCGCGGAGAGCAATCTCGACATCAAGGCCTTCAACATCGTGGACGAACCGAATGACGTGAAGTGCGTGCAGCAGGCTGTTGCTGCCGTGGTCGCAGGGAACGCCGACGTGCTGATGAAGGGACTGGTCTCGACGGACAAGTACATGCGCGGGATTCTGAACAAAGATGCGGGTCTGTTCCCGCCGAAGGGCGTGCTGAGCCACGTTTCGATCGTGGAGATGCCGTGCTACCACAAGCTGCTGATCATTTCGGACGTGGCGGTGATTCCGCTTCCGGACTTCAAGCAGAAGATGAAGCAGATCGGCTACCTGGCCCAGACAGCCAACCTGCTGGGCATCACGACGCCGAAGATCGCCTGCATTGCGCCGTCGGAGCAGGTTCTTCCGAACGTGATCTCCTCGACGGAGGGGGCTCTGCTTGCGAAGATGGGCGACCGCGGCCAGTTGGGCAACGTGATCGTCGACGGTCCGCTGTCGCTGGACGTAGCGCTCTACAAGGAGGTTGCCGAGCACAAGAAGGTGAAGGGCTCGTCGGTAGCCGGAGATCCGGACTGCCTGCTCTTCCCGAACCTGGAGTCTGCGAACGTCTTCTTCAAGAGCACGACGCACCTGTGCGGCGGCGAGCTGGCTGCCATGGTGATGGGTACGAAGGTACCGTGCGTGCTGACGTCGCGCGGCGACAGCAGCCGGACGAAACTCTATTCGATTGCGCTGGCCTGCCTGGCCGTGAAACAATAAGCCGCGGCAGGAAACGAAACAAATCCAACCCACCTAACCTGCTGAACCGAGAACTTTATGGGCTACAAGATTTTAGCGATAAATCCCGGCTCAACATCCACAAAGGTCGCCCTCTACGACGAGGAGCGGCCTTTGTTGGATCTGACCCTGCGTCACTCCACGGAGGAGCTCCAACGCTTCACCGATGTGATCGACCAGCTGGACTGGCGTCGGGGCCTGATACTTTCTGCACTCCGGGATGCGGAATTTCCGTTGCGGGATCTTTCGGCGGTCATCGGACGCGGCGGATTGATCCGTCCGATTCCGGCGGGGGTCTACGAAGTGAATTCACGGATGCGCTACGACCTGCGCCACGCGGTGATGAAGCACGCCTGCAACCTGGGCGGTCTTCTTGCGGCGCAGATTGCGCACATGGCCAAGGTGAAGGCCTATATAGCCGATCCTCCGGTCGTGGACGAGATGGACGACCGGGCGCGGATCACGGGAATGCCGATGTGCCCGCGGAAATCGGTCTTCCACGCCCTGAACCAGAAGGCGATTGCGCGTCTGCACTGCGCGAAGACGGGGCGAATCTACGAGGAGACGAACCTGATCGTGGCCCACATGGGCGGAGGCATCTCGGTGGCGGCCCACCGCCGGGGCCGGATCGTGGACGTGAACAACGCCCTGGACGGCGACGGGCCCTTCGCTCCGGACCGGGCGGGGAGCATTCCGTCGAGCGAGCTGATCAAGGTCTGCTTTTCGGGGCAGTACACGAAGGAGGAGCTGCTGAAGTTCGTTTCGAGCAAGGGCGGGCTGGTCGCCTACCTGGGGACGAACTCCGTGATTCAGGTGATGGAGCGCATTGCGCAGGGAGACCAGCGGGCCCGGAAGGTGCTGGATGCGATGTGCTACAACATTTCGAAACAGGTCGGCGCGATGGCTGCGGTGCTCGAAGGCCGGGTGGACGGGATTCTGCTGACGGGCGGCATCGCCTACAACGAACCGGTGGTGGATTACATCCGGCGCCATTGCGGGTTCATCGCTCCGGTCACGGTCTACGCGGGAGAGAACGAGCTCGAATCGCTGGTCCAGAATGCGCTGGTGGTGCTCCGGGGCGTCATCACGCCGAAGGTCTACCAATAGCGGAGGCTGCGGCTGACGCGGACGGATAATACGGGGACTACGCTGAGACGGACAGGCCATAGCGGAGGCTGCGGCTGACGCGGACGGAATCGCCATACATACCTGCCGGATGCGGATGCCGGGAAAAATGACAGATCGCCTATTTGCGGGCGATCTGTTGTTTAAGGATGGTGACGACCTCCCGGAAGGCCTCCAGCCGGAATAGTTTCGAAAGCCCGGCGTAAGAGAGAATACCGACGAGAACCTCGGCCGTGAGTCTGAGGAGTGCATTTCCGGGCAGCGCCACGGCGGTCAGGCGCACGGCGGCATACATGGCCAGGGAGACGAGCGTCACGGGCAGCAGGGTTTTCAGGAAGCGGCGGGTCGTGAAGGTCGTAAAGCGGCGTGTCGCCCAGAAGTTGACCGCCATTTCGCAGGCGGCAATCAGGACCAGGCCCCAGACCACAGCCATGACGCTGTGCGGGATGGTCACGGCGAAGATAAGGGTCATCAGTATCTTCTTGAGGATTTCGAGCCGGACGATCAGGGGTCCCTTGCTTTTGACCTTCAGGACGTTGTAGGAGACGAGCCCGATGGGATAGAAGATTCCGGAGAGACAGAGGACCTCGAAATAGGGAACGGTCGGCATCCACTCGACGCCGAGAAATACGGCAAACATGTCGTATGCCACGGCGGAGAGTCCGAGCATGATGGGGAACATCACGTAGGCGATGACCAGCACGATCTGCCGGTAGCTTTCGGCGAATTTCGGGGCGTCGTCTCCGATCTTCGCCAGTGCGGGGAAGGTGACGCTCTGTACGGCCTGCATTCCGGTTGTTGCGGGCATGTCCTTGATTTTCACCGCCTGGTCGAAGGATCCGAGGGTTGCGGGATCGTAGAGTTTTCCGAGGAAGAACTGCGGGATCTTGTTGTAGAAGTTGGAGATCAGGTCGGTGGCCATGAGGCTGAAGCTGAAAGGCGCCATTTTCCGGATGGGCCTCCACCCGAAAGCGCCGCGGGGTCTCCAGTCGCTGAGCCACCACAGCAGGAGGGTGCGCACGACAGCGGCGAGGAGCCGTTCGGCGACAAGGGCCCAGATTCCCCAGCCGGTCAATGCCAGGACGATGGCCGCCACACCTCCGACGAGTGCCGAAAGGAAGGTCACCTTGGAGAGGAGTGCGAAGCGGAACTGCCGGACGAAGATGGAGTTCTGGACCGAGCAAAGGGCATTGAGGGGCAGGAGGAGGAAGAAGACGGGTGCGATGCGAGCGATTTCGGGCATGTCGTACCAGCGGGCCGCGAGGGGCGACAGGGCGAGCACCGCGACGTAGAGCAGGGCCGCCATGGCGATATTGAAGAGGAAAACCGACTTGTAGTCGTACTCCCGGGGGTTCCGGTGGCGGATAAGGCTTTGGGAGAAACCTCCGTCGACGATGACGAGCAGAACGGTCACCACGGCCGAGGGGATCGACATGAAGCCGAGGATATCGCGGGTCAGCAGGCGCAGGATCACGAGCCGCACGGCCAGGGTGAGGAGCATGGAACCGATCTTCTCGGCCATGCTCCAGGCCACGCCCTGCGCGACTTTTTCTTTGAGTTCTCCGGCCAACTTCTATGCGTTGTGCCGGGCCGTAATCTCCTCGTTGCGGTGCCGGATGCTCTTCACGGTAGCGATTTCGACGTAGGAAGCGCCGCCGTCGGGACCGAAGCTTCCGCCGACGATGGCCAGCAGATCGTCATCGTTGAGTTTGCGGTACTGATCGATGAACTCCAGCGCATCGACCAGGAAGTGGTAACGGTCCGAGAGCTCCTGGTTGCGAAGGATCGGCACCACGCCGTAGGAGAGGGCGAGAATCCGCTGCGCATGGAGCGAGTAGCAGACGGCCATAACGGTTTTGCGACCGCGGAAAGCGGCCAGATAACGACCCGTGCGGCCGGTTTTGGTGTCGAGGACGACGTACTTGATCGGGAGGTTCGTCGAGGCGCGGACGGCCGAACGGGCGAGCTGGGCGGTGATTTCGTGGTTCACCGAGACCATGTTCATGTCGATCATGGGCTGGAAGTGCTCCTCATCGCGTTCGATGGCGCGGGCCACGCGGGACATCGTTTCGACAGCCTCGACGGGATAGTCGCCCATGGCGGTTTCGTCGCTGAGCATCACGGCATCGACCCGTTCGTAGATGGCGCTGGCCACGTCGCTGACCTCGGCACGGGTCGGGCGCGGAGACTTGACCATCGAATAGAGCATCTGGGTGGCGATGATCACGGGACGCTTGGCGCAGATGCACTTCTCGACGATGCGGCGCTGGGCGTTGGGAATGGCCTCGGCGGGGAGTTCGACGCCGAGGTCGCCGCGGGCCACCATGATGCCGTAGGAGGCCTCGATGATCTCGTCGATATTGTCGAGCCCCTCCTGGTTCTCGATCTTGGAGATGATCTTGATCTTGCTGCCGTGCGCGTCGAGGATCTCCTGCACGGCCTTGACGTCGCGGGCCGAACGGACGAACGAATGGGCGATGAAGTCGACATCGTTGCGCACGGCCCATTCGATGAACCGGCGGTCCTTCTCGGTGACGGAGGGGAGGTCGATCGAGACGCCGGGGACATTGACGCTCTTACGGGAGCGCATGGCTCCGCCGATCACGAATTCGCAGTCGAGCTCCTCGTCGTTCTTTCCGAGGACGCGGATCTCCAGTTCACCGTCGGCGATGAGCATCCGTGCCCCGACGGGGATATCGCGGACGATCGAGGGGACGTTCATGTAGACGACCTTGCGGGTCGTGCGGTCCGAGCCGTCGGAGCCGCGCACGGCGACCCGGTCTCCGGCCTGGAAGCGGATGCTGTTTCCGTATTCGTCGGCAATCGTCGTGACGCGGATCTCGGGGCCCTTGGTGTCGATCATGATCGGGATGGCGGGATTGACCCGGTGTACGGTTTCGACGATCTTCGTGGCACCCTCTTCGGTAACGTGGGCGGAGTTCACGCGCACCACGTCCATTCCGGCGTCGAAAAGTTTCTGCACGAACTCCTCGGTACAGCGGAAATCGGACATTGTGGCGACGATTTTGGTTTTTTTCATGCGATACATGGCAATCTTCAGTTTTTATGATTTTCGACTCTCGGTATCTCAACGGTGAGGGTTACAGGATCGGCTGCAGCAGCGCTTCGATTCCCAGGCGATAGGAATCGAGTCCGAATCCCATGATGGAGCCCCTGGCCACGGGAGCGAGCATGGAGGTATGGCGGAACCCCTCTCGGGCGAGGATCGAGGAGATATGGACCTCGACGACCGGCACGGAGACCGCCGCCACGGCATCGCGCAGGGCCACGGAGGTGTGGGTATAGCCTCCGGCATTGAGGACGATACCGTCGTAGCGGACGTCGGCCTGCTGCACGGTATCGATGAGCACGCCTTCGTGATTCGACTGGAGATAATCGAGGTCCACGTGAGGGTAACGCCCCTTCAACTCCTCAAAAAAACTTTCGAAGGTGCGGGAGCCGTAGATTTCGGGATCGCGGCGGCCCTGCAGGTTGAGGTTCGGGCCGTTGAGAATCAATATTTTCATGAGTTGTCAGCTATAAAATTCGAAGTGCGGAGCACAAGGGGCGCATTTCGGGAACAAAGGTAGTTATTTTCGCCGAAAAAACGGTATCTTTACGGAAAATAGGCAACAACCCGGCTGCGGATTTCGAGGAAGGAATTTTCGGCATCTCCGGCAGCGGTTTCCGTTCTCTTTGCTATCTTTGCCGTACCACACCACAAAGACATGACCGAATTCGGATTCATCGACCAAATACGGAGGCTTTTCGCCGCACTCCCCGACAACGGATTCGAGGGGATCGGCGACGACTGTGCCGTACTGCCGCTCACGGACGGCGAGGCGCTGGTCTTCACGTCGGATCTGCTGACCGAAGGGGTTCACTTCCTGCGTTCGGCGACCACGGCCCGGGAACTGGGCAGCAAAAGCCTTGCCGTAAATCTGAGCGACGTGGCGGCGATGGGCGTGCGTCCGGTTGCGACGCTGCTGTCGATCGCCCTGCCGCGGGATGCCGCGGGGAGTTGGGCGCTGGAGTTCATGGAGGGTTACCGGGCGCTCTCGGCCAGCTACGGCACGCCGCTCGTCGGCGGGGACACGACCCGCTCCGAATCGGGCATCACGATCAACGTCACGGCAATCGGCCGGGGCGCGGCGCCCTGCCTCAAACGCCGCCGGGACGCCCTTGCTGGGGATACGGTCTTCGTGGCCGGGGAGCTGGGGGCTTCGGGAACGGGTCTGCAGGATATTCTGGCGGGGCGTCCCGACACGCCGCTGGCGGCCGTGCACCGCAACCCGCAGCCGCAGGTCGACGAGGGGATCTGGCTCGGCGGGCGGGCGGAGGTTCATGCGATGATGGACCTTTCGGACGGCCTGGCCTCGGACCTGGGGCACATTCTCGAACTTTCGCACACGGGAGCGGAGATCGACCTGGAACGCATTCCGGTCGCCGCGGGTTCGGACCTGCGGACGGCGGCCTGCGGCGGCGAGGATTACAAGCTGCTCTTCACGGCGGCCCCGGAGGCTGCCGAACGGCTCGCCGCGGAATTCCAGGCACAATTCGGCATCCCGCTCCACCCCATCGGGCGCATCACTCCGGACGGGGGCCTGACGTGGCTGCGCAACGGACGCCCCGAAGCACTCGACTGGCACGGTTTTTCCCACTATTAGACCGCCGACATGAAAAAGGCCCGCTTTCCATGCGGGCCTTCAATCAGGAACTACTCTTCGAGGATATAGACATGCTCGTCGCGCCGCTGCATGTGGTAATGCTCGCGGGCATAGGCTTCGAGATAGTCGTCGAACCGCAACTGTTCCAAGAGGGCGCTGTCGAGCGCGATTTTCTCGACATAGAAACTCCGCTCGTGCTCCAGGGCATTGATCTGCCGTTTGATCTTCACAGCATGTATGGCATTTCGTCCGATCACGAAGAGCGAAAAGACGACGATCACCGACGTGAGGACGATCCAGAATCTGCGGCCGAGCTGAATTTTCATCTATGGGATATGCATGTACTTGTGGGTCTGGATGGAGATATTCCAGCGGGGATGGGCCTTGGCATACTCGACCAGCAGGGGCATGACCTGTTCGGCGACGCTCCATTCGGGCTGGAGGTAGAGCAGGCAGCGTTTCCGGACCCGGGCGGCATTGCGTTCGGCCCACTCCAGATCGGCTTCCGACTCGACGATGACCTTCAGTTCGTCGGCTCTTGCGAACGCCTCCTCCAGAGGGGGCTGCTGGCGTTTGGGCGAGAGGCACACCCAGTCGAAGACGCCGCTGAAGGGGTGCGAGCCGGAGGTTTCGAGGAAGATTTCGAGTCCTTTGGCACGCAACTCCTCGGTCAGCACGCCCAGCGGATAGAGCAGGGGTTCGCCGCCTGTGATGACGATGGCCTGCGCGGGGCAGGCCGTGGCACGGTCGATCACGGTCTGCACGTCGGTCGGGGGATAGAGCGTCGGATTCCACGTGTACTTGGCGTCGCACCAGCGGCAGCCGACATCGCAGCCGCCCAAACGGATAAAGTAGGCGGGTTTTCCGGCGTGGAATCCCTCGCCCTGAATGGTATAGAAATCCTCGACGAGGGGCAGGCGCCGGCCGCCGTCGAAGAGAGCGGGATCGATCGTGAGAGCCATTATTCCGTAACGACGTAAATATCCTTCAGGCTGCGGCCCAGCTGGTCGTAATCGAGACCGTATCCGACGATGAATTCGTTGCCGATCTCCATGGCCTTGTACTTGATGGGGCGCTCCTTGCGGTAGGACCCGGGCTTGAAGAAGAGCGTGCAGACCTCGATGGAGGCGGGTTTACGGGCTTCGAGGTCGCGGATCATGTGGTCGATCGACTCACCGGTATCGACGATGTCCTCGACGATGATCACGTGTCGGCCCTCGATGGAGTTGTTCAACCCGATGAGGCTGCGGACCTGCCCGGAGGATTCGGTCCCCTCGTAGGAGGCGAGTTTCACGAACGAGAGTTCGTTCTGGAACTCGATTTTCTTGATCAGGTCGCTCATGAACATGAACGAACCGTTCAGAATACCGAGAAACAGGGGTGTTTCCTTGTCGGCGTAATCCTGGTTGATCCGCCGGGCGACGGCTTCGACGGCGCGGTCGATTTCAGCGGCCGGGATCATGATTTTGAACTTTCTGTCGTGAAGTTTTATGATATCCTCCATTTCGGTTCGGAATTTTTAAGGATTTATGGGATTTCGGTTGTGCAAAAATAGGAAATTGCGGGCAAGAAACGAAGAAACGGGGCTGTTTTTTTACAAGATTCGGTCCGAACGGCCCTGCGAGCAGGGCAGCGTTCGGACCGAACCGCAACGGACCGGCGTATCGGCACCGGCTATCCGACCGGGACTATACGAGGCCGGAGAATCCCATGAAGGCCATGGCCAGAATACCGGCGGTGATCAGGGCGATGGGGATTCCCTTGAAAGCCTTGGGGACATCCTCGAAATCGAGGCGTTCGCGGATTCCGGCGAAGAGCACCAGTGCGAGGGCGAATCCGAGGGCCGTAGCGACCGAGTAGGTGACGCTCTGCAGGAGGTTGAACTCCTTCTGGATCATGAGGATGGCCACGCCGAGCACGGCGCAGTTCGTGGTGATCAGGGGGAGGAAGATACCGAGAGCCTGATAGAGCGACGGGGAAAGTTTCTTGAGTATGATTTCGACCATCTGGACGAGCGCCGCGATCACGAGGATGAAGACGATGGTCTGCATGTACTCGATGTGGAGCGGGACGAGGATATAGGTCTGAATGGGCCATGCGACGAGAGCCGTGAGCGCCATGACGAACGTAACGGCGGCGCCCATACCCATCGATGTTTCGACCTTGGACGAAACGCCGAGGAAGGGGCAGATGCCGAGGAACTGGGCCAGGACGACGTTGTTGACGAAGATGGCGCCGATGATGATTGCGAAATAGGAAACGGCAGGAACGACCATTTCCTTGGTTTCGAGAATCGAACTGATGATATTCAAATCTTCTCCCATGGCTATTTCTTGGCAATTTTGTTAAACAGGATCATCAAATAGCCCAAGACAAGGAAGGCACCGGGTGCCAGGACGAATGTCAGGGGCATGTAGCTCATCGTTTCGCCCGAAACGGCATCCACGTAGGTCAGATGCAGGGGTATTCCGAAGATTGAACCGTTCCCGAGAATTTCGCGCACGGCCCCGATGACCGTCAGCGACAGGGTGAACCCGAGACCGATGCCCACACCGTCGAGCATCGAGTCGACGGGGGAGTTTTTCGAGGCGAAAGCCTCGGCACGCCCGAGGATGATGCAGTTGACGACGATCAGCGGGATAAATACGCCGAGCGAGGCATAGAGAGGCGGCACGAAGGCCTGCATCAACATCTGGATGATGGTCACGAACGAAGCGATCACGACGATGAAGGCCGGAATACGGACCTTGTCGGGGATCAGATTCTTGATGAGCGAGATCACAAGGTTCGACATGACGAGTACGGCGGCCGTAGCGAGCCCCATACCCATACCGTTCTCGGCCGAAGTGGTTGTCCCCAGCGTGGGGCACATACCGAGCACCAGGACGAACGTCGGGTTGTTCTTGATGATGCCGCTGATAACGATTTTCAATTTATTCATTTTGCCCTCCTTCCTGAGCCTCAGGCTCACTGATTTGTGCAGTTGCGGAATCATCCGTTTCGAGGTTTTCTGCCGTCGATCCGGCATCCCGGGCAATCCGGTCGAGTTCTTTGCTCGAATGTCCGGCTTTCTTGAGATAGGCGGCATAAGCAGTCGTTACGGCATTGACGTAAGCTCTGGACGAGATCGTTGCTGCGGTCAGCGCATCGACCTCTCCGCCATCCTTGTTCACCTCCAGTTTCATGTTCCCGGGATTCTTTCCTTCGCCGGTCTGCCTGTCGAAGAAACTTTGATAAAGTTTGTTGCCTTCAACGGCCATATTGGTTCCCAGACCGGGGGTTTCGTTCTGCTGCAAAACGCGGATATTATAAATCTCTCCTTCGGGTTTGAATCCGACCATCAGGGAGACCTTACCGTTAAATCCGTCTTTCGTCAGACTCGGGGCGGCGACGGCATACCCGGCGACCTCCCCATCACGCATACCGACGCAAACGTAAACCACATTCCCCTTGATGTTGAGCAGCGTATCAGCAGGCGAAATCTCTACGCCTTCCGGCAGCACCTGCTGAATCAGAGCCGTCGCGGTATTCTTGCTGGCCACTTCGATAGGCTCTTCGGTGATCATGTTGACAACGCCGACTCCGGCCGACGCGATGAGCGTGATGCCGAAGAGGACGGAGGTCATGTTAACGAGTGTACTTTTCATGGTTGCCTCCTCCTATTTTACGACGCCGAAGCGTTTGGGTTTGACATACTTGTTAATCAGGGGTACGCAGGCATTCATCATCAGGATGGCGAACGACATACCCTCGGGATAGGCACCCCAGAGACGGATGAGCATCGTGACGACGCCGATACCGACGGCGAAGATCACGCCGCCCCGGACGGTCATCGGCGAGGTCGAGTAGTCGGTGGCCATGAAGACCGAGCCGAGGATGGCACCACCGGCGAGGACATGGAACAGGGGCAACTGCCAGAGCATTTCGCCCGACTCGCCCGAGCAGAGGGCCACGAGGAAGGCGAAGAGAGCCATCGTGGCGAGGATCGTCACGGGGATGTGCCATGTGATGACGCGGCGCCAGAGCAGGTAGACGAAACCGAGGAGCAGGGCCAGCGTGGCGACCTCACCCAGCGAACCGGGCATGTTTCCGATCAGGAGGTTCTGGACGCCGAGGGCATCGGGGCCTGCGATTCCGTGCTTGACGGCAGCCAGGGGCGTAGCGCCCGAGAGGGCGTCGAAGGCGCCGTTGACGGGCAGGGGCCAGTCGGTCATCTGCACGGGATAGGCGATCAACAGGAAGACACGGCCGACGAGTGCCGGGTTGAAGGGGTTCTTGCCGAGGCCTCCGAAGGTCATTTTGGCGATGGCGATGGCGACGAAGGCCCCGATGACGACGATCCACCAGGGGATCGAAGCCGGGAGGTTGAAGGCCAGCAGCACGCCGGTAACGACAGCCGACCAGTTGGAGATGGTGAGCGACCCGCGGACGAGGAATTTCTGGATCAGGAATTCGAACAGCACGCAGGCAGCGACCGAGATGGCCGTCACGCGGAGCACGTCGACCCCGAATACGATGGTCGAGACGACCAGTGCGGGCATCAGGGCGATCACCACGTCGCGCATGATGCGGGCCGTCGACTGTGCGGTCTGGACGTGCGGTGCGGGAGCGACAATAAGTTTGTTTGCCATAAGTGTTATCGTAAAATTTAATTTTTCGGGTTAACGTACCGCGGGTTATTTTTTGGGTGCGGCGGCGGCACGGGCTCGGATGCGGCCCATGACGGTCTGTTTACCGAGGCGCACCCAGTCGAGCAGGGGCAGGTAGGCCGGGCAGGTGGACTGGCAGCAGCCGCACTCGATGCAGGAGGTGATCATGCGGGCTTCGAGTTCGTCCCAGTTCTTCTTCTGGGTCATCTTCGAGAGGAAGTAGGGCTCCAGTCCCATGGGGCAGGCCGAGACGCACTTGGCGCACTTGATGCACTGGGAAGCCTCCCGGCGGCGGGCATCCTGTTCCGACATGACCGTAATACCCGAGCAGCCCTTCGTGACGGGCGAGTCGAGGTTGACCATTGCGCGGCCCATCATCGGGCCTCCGTTGATGACTTTGCCGGCATTTTCGGGCAGACCTCCGGCGGCGGCGATCAGGGCCGAGACGGGGGTACCCATGCGCGTAAGGAGGTTTTTGGGCTCCTTGAGGTTCTTGCCGGTGATGGTGACGACGCGCTGGATGAGCGGCATTCCCTTCTGCACGGCCTGGTAGACGGCGAAGGTGGTCGAGGCGTTGCAGACCACGGCACCGACATCGATCGGCAGAGCGGGCGGGGGCGGGACCTGACGGCCCGTGACGGCCGCGATCAACTGCTTCTCGCCGCCCTGCGGGTAGCGGACCTTCAGGGGCACGACCTCGATGCCCTTGTATTGGGCGGCGATCTTCGAGAGATGGGCGATGGCATCGGGCTTGTTGTTTTCGATGCCGATGTAAGCCTTATCGACGCCGACGGCCTTCATCAGGATCGTGACGCCGACGACGAGTTCCTCGCCGTGTTCGAGCATCGTGCGGTGGTCGGAGGTGAGGTAGGGTTCGCACTCCACGCCGTTAATGATGACGCATTCGGCCTTTTTCCCGGCGGGAATCGAGAGTTTGACATGCGTGGGGAAGGTAGCGCCGCCCATACCGACGATACCGGCCTCCTTGATTTTGGCAATGATCTCCTGCGCCGACAGGCTGCACTCCTTGACGAGCGTCTCCGAGCGGTCGATACCTTCGGCCCACTCGTCGCCTTCGCGCTTGATGGTGATCATCATCTGGCGCAGGCCCTGACCGTTGGCGACCATGTCGACGGCCGTGACGGTACCCGAAATCGGGGCGTGGATGTTCGCCGACATGAAGCTGCCGGCCTCGGCGATGAGCTGGCCCGTGAGGACCTTGTCGCCCTTGGCGACCTTGGCCACGGCCGGGGCACCGATATGCTGTGCAAGGGGGATATTGACCACCTCGGGCAACGGGAGCACCTCGATGGGTTTGGCGCTGCTCAGTTTGTTTTCCGACGGATGGACTCCGCCCATTGGAAATGTCTTCATATCTCTGCTAACGTTTTTTACGATTCATGACTGGGCTCTTTCGTTGCAGCGGGAGCGGTTTTCGGGGCGGCCTTTTCAGCAGCGGGTGCGGCCTTTTCGGCAGCCTTTTCGACTGCCTTCTCAGCGGCCGGAGCAGCCTTCGGGGCGGCCGGGGCGACCTTTTCAGCCGCAGGAGCGGCTTTCGGGGCGGCGGGAGCCTTGGGCTCCTTGGGCAGCGGGTCCATGCCGACCAGCTTGATGGCACCCGTCGGGCACTCGTTCACGCACTTGCGGCAGAGTTTGCACTTCTGCGGGTCGATGTAAGCGAGGTTGTTCTCCACGGTGATGGCGCCGAAAGCACACACCTTCTCACACTTGCCGCAACCGATACATCCGGCCTTGCAGGCCTTCATGACGACGGCACCCTTGTCCTTCGAGACGCACGAAACATAGACCGCACGGTTTTTGGGCCACTTTTTGCGCAGTTCGATGACCATCTTGGGGCAGGCCTTGACGCAGGCACCGCAGGCGGTACACTTGTCGGGATCGACCTCGGGGAGTCCGGTTTCGGGATTCATGTGAATGGCGTCGAAAGCGCAGGCTGCGACGCAATCCCCCAGTCCGAGGCATCCGAACGCGCAACCGGTCTCACCGGCATAGAGCGAAGCGGCCACGGCGCACGATTTGGCGCCGTTGTACTCATTGGTCCGGGGGCGTTTTTCGCAGGTTCCGCCGCAACGGACCGTAGCGACTTCGGGCTGTTTTTCAGCCGCGGCCTTTCCGAGGTAGGCCGCAATGGCCTTCATGCAGTCGCCGCCGCCCACGGGGCAGAATAGCTCGGAGATGTCATCGCGCTTGACCAGGGCATCGGCCATACCGCGACAACCGGCGAAACCGCAACCGCCGCAGTTTGCTCCGGGCAGCATTTTCTCCACCTCGTCGATGCGGGGATCCTCCTCGACGCGGAACTTCTGGGCCACGAAGTAGAGGATCACGGCAGCGAGCACACCCAACACGCACAGTGTCAGGATCGTGTAAAGTAATACTTCCATCAGATTTTAGTTATTGTAAATTGAATTGTGTGTTCTATTTTGCGACGGCAGATCCAGAGGGCGACGTAGTAGAGTGCCACGCTGCCCAAAGCGACCAGGACGCCGACCCCGTCACTGGCACCGAAGACCGCCACGGCGAGGACGAGGGCCGCCAACAGGACGACGAGCGCCCCGCCATAGGCCAGCAGGACGGCGATGTGTCCGGTTTTTTTGCGCACGCCGACCGAGACGGCCTGCCCGGGGCGGTAATCCGCGGCGTCGGGGGCAGGGACGACGACGATCTTCTCCTGCGCCTCGGCCATACCGCAGGCCTGACGGGCCTGGCAGGCACCGCAGGCGCTCCGGGAGGTGATCTTCACATGGACGGCGCCCTTTTCGACGCGCTCCACGACGCCTTCGTGTTCAATGATCTCGGGTTCCACGCCTCAGTCTCCGTATTTGTTCGTAAGCGGCATCAGACGTTCGTGACCGAACGAGCACGACGACAAGCGCAGGACGGGCGGGAACTGGAAACGTTTCTTCTCGTTGCGCATGATCATGGAGTGGATCTTCTCCACGACTTCGGAATCGAAGCCCGCATTGACGATCTCCTCGCGGTGCTGTCCCTCCTCGATCATGCGGAAGAGGATGGCATCGACGACCTCGTAGGGCGGGAGGATATCGCTGTCCTTCTGTCCGGGTCGGAGTTCCGAGGAGGGTTCCTTGGTCAGGATGCTCTCGGGGATGACATTTCCGCGCGTGCGGTTGATGTAGCGGGCGACGTCGTAGATTTCGCTCTTGTAGAGGTCTCCCGTGGGGCTGAAGGCACCGGCCGTATCGCCGTACAGGGTGCAGAAACCCAGTGCGTTTTCGCTTTTGTTCGAGGAGTTCAGCAGCACGTATCCGGTTTTGTTCTGCAGGGCCATGAGCAGGACCGTGCGGATGCGGGACTGGATGTTCTCCTCCGTGGCATCGAACTCCGTTCCGCCGATGACGGGTTTCAGGGTATCGACCACGCTGTTGTAGATCTCCGAGATGGGGATGACGTTGTATTCGATTCCGAGGTTGCGGGCCAGTTCCTTGGCATCCTCGACGGATTCGTCGGAGGAGAAGGGCGAAGGCATGAGCAGAGCGCGGACATTTTCGGGGCCGAGGGCGTCGGCGGCGATGCAGGCCACGACGGCGGAGTCGATACCGCCCGAGAGTCCGATGGCGGCCTTTTCATAGTTGTTTTTGTGGAAGAAGTCGCGCAGTCCGCAGCGGGCAGCCTCGTAGACGAGTCTGTTTCGGTCGTTGTAGGTCGAAGGGATCAGGATCGGCTCGTACTCGGCCCGGGTATCGAAGATCTGGAAATCCTCCTCGAAGTTCTTCATCATCAGGACGGGTTCACCGCGTTTGTTCAGGGCCCCGGAGGTGCCGTCGTAGACGATCTCCGTGGATCCGCCGACCTGGTTGACCATGACGAGGTTCTTGCCCTCGACGAAGGCCAGGTTTCGCATCATTTCATAGCGGTAGATCATGGTACCCTTCCCGTATCGTCGGGCATTGATGGAGATGATGGTTTCGACGGACTGGTCGAAATCGTGTTCGCGGCTGAGGTCATCGCCGACGATGATCGCGCACTTGTGTCCCTTGATCGTGGCGTATTCATACCCTTTGGAGGGGGCGAGGAAGCCCATTTCGCGGCGAGCGGTAATGTATTTTTTACCGACATAGCGGAGGACCTTTCGATCCTGGATGAGCGCTGCGGCACTGATGGTACCCTGAGCGGTGAGGATCGGGAGGCCGACGATTGCGGCGATACCGTCGCAACAGGAAGCTATTTCAACGAGAGCATCTTCGCAGAGTTCGAGGAACGTGGTTTTGCGAAAGAGGTCGAATGCCGGAGTTCCGCTGACGGCCTGCTCGGCGAAAATCACCAGATCGGCGTGCCGGGCCTTTGCCTTGTTGATGGAATCGATGATTTTGGAGGTATTGCCGTCGATATCACCGATCGTGTAATTTAGCTGGGCTATGGCTATTTTCATGGCAGTAATTTAAGTCGGAAAAATCCATCGCGGCAAATTTAAGGATTATTTGCAAAAGACGGAAATCTTTTCGATGTTAATAAATTCACATTCGCGACTTTACAAAAATCTTTAAAAACAAAAAAGAAACCGAAACGGGACTCCGGAGTTTGTCGGAATCCCGTTTCGGAACTTATTTTTTCATTTCAGGTACATTCGGAGCATTTCGGGCGAGTTCCGAGGTCTCCGGCGGCGGTTTCACCTTCTGACTCCAGCCCGGTTTCACAGTCTGACACCATCGCCCGGTTTCACAGCCCCCTCCGGACGGCCCCAGCCTCTACAGCGTCTCTGCTCCCTTCGGGCGGTTCCAGTCTCCACGGCCCCCCCTCGGACGGTTACGGACTCTACAGCATCTCTGCTTCCGCGCCCCCCTTCGGACGGCCCCGGGCTTTGCGGCTTCTCTGCGCCCTTCGGGCGGTTCCAGTCTCCACGGGATCTTTTCCCCCGGACGGTCACGGACTCTACGGCATCTCTGCTTCCTCGGTCCCTCCCCCCCCTTCGGACAGCCCCCTTCGGACAGCCCCCTCCGGACGGCCCCGGGTGACCCGGCCCCGGGTTACTCCTGGGCGGCCTCGGGATCGGCCACCAGAATGCGGCCGCAATACTCGCAGACAATGATCTTCTTGCCCTGACGAATATCGACCTGACGCTGGGGCGGGATGCGGTTGAAGCAGCCTCCGCAGGCATCGCGCTTGACGGTCACAACGGCCAGACCGTTGCGGACATTGCGGCGGATCCGGTCGTAAGCGGCCAGCAGGCGCTCGTCGATCTTGTCCAGCACACGCTCGCGCTGAGCCTCATATTCGGCGACCTGGGGAGCCGTTTCGGCTTCGATACCGTCGAGTTCGGCCTTTTTGGCGGCGAGGTCCGCAGCGCGCTCCTTCGAGAGGTTTTCGGCCTCTTCGAGCTGGAGTTTCTTGCCCTTGATCCCCGCAGCGTACTCTTTCAACCGTTTTTCGGCCAGTTCGATCTCCAGTTCCTGGTATTCGATCTCCTTGGAGATGGCATCGAACTCGCGGTTGTTACGCACGTTGTTCTGCTGCTCCTTGTAGTTGCCGATCATGATTTTCGCCTGATCGACCTCGCGTTTGCGCTGTTTGGTCAGCGCGTTGAGCTCTTCGATCTCGGCATTGACATGCTCGATGCGCGTGGTCATGCCGGCCATTTCGTCTTCGAGGTCCTGCACCTCAAGAGGCAGTTCACCCTTTACCTTGTTGATTTCGTCGATCTTGCTGTCGATCTTCTGCAACTCGTAGAGAGCCAGAATCTTCTCCTGCATCGAATAATCAACGTCGGCGGTTTTCTTTTGCGTTGCCATATATGTATTGTATAGTTTAGACTCAGAGCAGATAATTCACCGGATTGCGAGAGCGCTCACTCTTGCGGACCGCAAAGGTACGTAAATTTTTCGACAAAACGTCAAATAAAAGCTGAATTGCGCAATATTCGCTTTCAAAATGGCCTATATCCGCTACAATGAGCCCCTTATCGGGGGTCATGAAGTCGTTGTACCTGAGGTCGGCGGTGATGTAGAGCCCGGCTCCGGCGCGGAGCGCGTCGGGGATCAGCGAGGCCCCGGCCCCGGTGCAGAGGGCCACGCGCCGCACCTCGGAACGCGCTATGTCACTGTAACGTATGGCGCCCACCTCAAGCCGTTTGCGGATAAAACGCAGAAATTCCAGGGGATCAGCGGCTTCGGGGAGTTCGCCCACGACTCCGAACCCGACGCCTTCGGCAACGGGAGAGGGCTGCAGCAGGCTGAGGTTTCCGACTCCGAGCATCTCGGCCAGGCGCCAGCTCATGCCGCCGGGGGCGCTGTCGAGGTTGGTATGGCAGGCATAGAGGGCGATGCGGCTGCGGATGGCGCGCTCGACGCAACGCTGCACGGGATCCGCCGAATTGAAGCGCTTCATAGCGTGGAAAACCAGCGGGTGATGGGTGATCACCAGGTCGCAGCCCTCGGCTTCGGCCTCGTCGAGCACCTCCTCGGTGACGTCCACGGCCAGCAGGGCCCGGTGCACCTCGTCGTCCGCACGCCCGACGACAAGACCCGCATTGTCATAGGATTCCTGCCACCCAAGCGGAGCAAAACGTTCGATAACGTCGGTTATTTCTCTGATCAACATAGCAATAAGGGAATTCGTAAAACAACTGTCTGCCACTCCCGGCCAGCGCCGGATCAGAAGAGCGACTGTTCGTAGAAGGCAAAGAGTTCCTTGTTTTCGACCTCCTCCTTCTTGCGGCGGGGTTTGCGGCCGCTCTGGCGCGTCGGCTGTCCGGGCACCGCCTCCGGGCTCTCGGGAGCAGCCGGGCCCGATTCCGGAGCGGTTTCCGCATCCGGCGTCTCGTCGATCTTCACCACCGTCCGGGCCCGACGCCGGCGGACCGGCGTTTCGGCTGCCGGTTCCGCTGCCGGACGCTCCGACACTTCACCGCCGGAGAGCGCTTCGCCCCCTTCGACAAGCTCCCCCGCCCCGGCCTTCAGTTCCTCGCGGACCTCGACCAGCAGCGACCGGATCCGCTGCAGGCGTTCCATCAGTTCCGTGTCGCGGCCGACCGCCGTGACGGCATTGCCTTTCCGCAAGGCCTTCTTCGCCCCTTCGAGCGTCATGCCGCACTCCTTGACCAGATGGTAGATCATTTTCAGGTGCTCGACATCCTGCGGCGTGAAGAGCCGGTTGCCCTTCTTGTTGCGCTTCGGACGCAGGATCGAGAACTGAGACTCCCAATGGCGGATCAGCGAGGTGTTCACATCGAACATCTCGGCCACTTCGCCCATCGTATAAAAAATCTTCTCGGCCATATCTATTGTTTCATGATTCGCAATGAGTTGGGATAGAGGTTGTTCACCCTGTTCCCGATTCGTTTGGCAAAACCCAGCCCCCGGCCCCGCACCCCGACGAGGTTCATCCCTTCGGACAGCCCCGCGGCAGCAATCTCCTGACGCCGCAGGTACCGAAGCGCCTCCGCTTCGTCCAACTCGGCCATCGGCACGGCATCGCGGTTCAGTTCCGGGCAGAAGGCCAGCGCCGGATCGGGTTTCAGCACCCCCTTGAAGAGCTGGCCCATCGCCACCCCCGAACAGATCACCGGCAGCGCCTCGGAGAGTGTCCGCACCGCCTCGAACTGCGCCTCATACCAGGCGTAATTCGTCTCCCCCACCGTCGCAAAGTGCATCCGCTGCGGTTCGCGGAGCCAGCGGGAGAGTTCCGCCGCGGTTTTCCGGTCCACCGCGGCAAAGAGCGTCCGCCGCGGTTTCGGGGTCCGCATCCGGCCGCCAACATCCGCCGACTTGCGCGCCACGGCGGCGAAGAAACCCTCGCCGCACGCCCGGTGGGGATAGAAGCGGAAGGTCCGGAAAGCCCCGACCCGTCCGCAGACCACACCCCACGACGCCTCCACATCGACCGGAGCCGCTTCCGCCGCCTCGTCGCCGACCCGGGCAAGCAGGCGTTCCAGCGAACCCTCGTCCTCGTCGCGGTTGAAGGTGCAGGTGCTGTACAGGAGCAGCCCGCCCGGTTTCAAGGCCCGCCACGCCTCGCGCAGAATCTCGTCCTGACGCGCCGCACAGAGCCGCACGTTCGCTTCGCTCCACTCCCCGCGGGCCGCAGGGTCCTTGCGGAACATCCCTTCGCCCGAGCAGGGGGCATCCACCGCCACGACGTCAAACCACGCTTCGAAATCGCCCAAAGGTCCTGCGTCACAGCACGTCACGGCCACGTTGCCCGTGCCCCACTTGCGCACGTTGTCGGCCAGCACCGAAGCTCTCCGGCGGTCGATTTCGTTGGCCACGACCAGCCCCTCCGGACCCACCAGCGAGGCGTAGAGCGTCGTCTTGCCCCCCGGAGCCGCACAGAGGTCCAGCAGCCGGGCGCCCGGTGGGAGCGCCCCCTCCAGCAGGTGCCCCACGAACTGCGACGAAGCCTCCTGCACGTAGTAGGCTCCGGCATGGAAGTCGGGATCGAACGTAAACGAGGGGCGTTCGGCGAGGTACCACCCCTCCCGGCACCACGGAACCCGGCGTTCGGGCTGCAGGTTGGGAAGCTCCCCGCACGGGAACTCACCGACCGGTCCGCCCGGGGCCTTCGCCGGGTTCAGCCGCACGGACGTCGGGGCCTCCGACTCCAGCGCCGCACAAAGGGCCGCACCCTCCTCCGCCCCGAGGTCCCGCAGGACCCGGGCCGTAAACGCTTCGGGCAGCATCATCGCTCTTCCCGGGCTTTGAGGGCGTCGAGACGGCTACAGATCCGCTCGAAAACCGCCGGGTCCGAAACGAAATCCTCGTGGTCCTTGTCGATGACCAGCACCTCCCCCTCGTAGATCGTGTCGATCCAGTGGTTATACTTGTCGTTCAGCCGTTTCAGGTAGGATTCGTCGATGTTCATCTCGTACTCCCGGCCCCGCTTGCGGATCTGCGAAATCAGCGTCGGAACACTCGCCTTGAGGTAGATCAGCAGGTCCGGCTGCGGAATGAGCGACGTCACCAGCCGGAAAATCTTCATGTAGGTTTCGATGTCGCGCGTCGTCATCAGACCCATTTCATGGAGGTTGTCCGCGAAGATATGCGCATCCTCGTAGATCGTCCGGTCCTGGAAAATATCGCCCGACTGGCTGGCCGAGAGCATGTCCATCGTCTGTTGGATCCGGCTCCCGAGAAACGAAATCTGCAGGTTGAACGCCCAGCGGTTCATATTCTCATAGAAATCACCGATATAGGGGTTGTTACACTCCTCCAGATAACACTTCGCGGCGTAGCGATCCGTCAGCATCCGGGTCAGCGTCGTCTTGCCGCTCCCGATATTTCCTGCAATGGCTATGTACATGGGGCCTGAATATTAAAGATTCCTTGATAAATATCTGAACGCCGGAACGTTTCCGATCGCCGTCACTTTCAATTTTCAATTCTCAATTTTCAATTCTCTATTCCCGCAAAGGCCTTTACGTCCTCGATGACCCGCCGGTCGTTCATCAGACGCGGAACCTTGTTCTTCCCGCGGGCCCGCATCCACGCCAGAAACTCGCCCCGCTCCAGCCGGATCAACCGCTGGCGTTCGAGCGTCGTGCGCCGCTTGGCGTCGTAATCCGAATTCACGGCCCGCAGCTCCTCGTCCAGCATCGCCGCAAACGCCTCCAGGCTCTCCGGCTCCCGGTCGAACTCCACCAGCCACTCGTGGGCACCCCGCTCGCGCAGCGACATGTAGCACGGAGCCACCGTATATTCGCTCACCACCGCTCCCGTCTTCCGGCACGTCTCCGCAAGCGCCCGTTCGGCGTTGTCGACGATCAGTTCCTCACCGAAAACGTTGATATACTGTTTCGTGCGGCCCGCAAAGCGGATCCGGTAGGGGTTCGTCGAGGTGAACTCCACCGTGTCGCCGATCTCGTAACGCCACAGACCGTTGTTCGAGGTGATTATCAGGGCATAAACCTTGCCGCACTCCACCCCTTCGAGCGGGACGATCTCGTCGCCGTGGCGGAACTCGAAGAAGGTCCCGTAATCCAGCATCAGCAGCATGTCGCTGCGTGCCGGGTCATCGGCCAATGCAAAAAAGCCCTCCGAAGCGTTGTAGGTCTCCATGTAGTGCATCCCCGCCGAAGGGATCAGCTCCTCGAACGAACGCCGGTAGGGCGTAAATTCAACACCCCCGTGGGCGAACATCTCCAGATCGGGCCACACCTCCAGCAGGTTCCGCTTCCCGGTGTACTCCAGCACCCGGCGCATCAGCGCCAGGTTCCACGACGGAACCCCCGCAAAGGCCGTGATGTGTTCGCCCGTGCATTCGCGGCAGATCGCCTCGCACTTCGCATCGAAATCCGGGATGATCGCCGTCTCGATCCGCGGAGCCCGGAACCAGCCGCTCCAGAACGTCGTCTCGTGGATCAGCAGCGCCGAAAGATCCCCAACCAGATTGCGACCCTCCCGCACGCACGAACCGCCCAGCGTCAGCGTCTTGCCCTCCAGGACCCGGCTCTGCGGGTAGTTCCCCGCGTAGACCGTCGCCACGTCCCGCATCCCCAGCGTATGGTTCCGCCACAGCGATTCGGTCGTTACCGGGATGTATTTGCTCCGGTCCGAGGTCGTCCCCGACGAGCGCGCAAACAACGTCACCCGACCCGGCCACGTCACATTCCGGGTCCCTTCGCGCATCCGCTCCACATAGGGTTTGAAACGCTCGTAGTCGAATGTCTCGACCTGCGTCTGGAACTGTTCCACGGTACGGATACGCCGCAGATCGCAACGCTCTCCGAACTCCGTGTCTCGCCCCCGGCGCAGCAGGCGGCGGAACATCCGCATCTGCGTCTCGACCGGATAGCGGCGAAACCGGTCGATCGACCGCTCCCGCTGCGAAAACCACGCTCTGAGTATGCTGTTTCGTAAAGACATTTTTCCAACATTCAGCAGAGGGGCAACTCCCGGTCGGCGGCATTTCCCGATCCGATCCGCGCCCCGTCAAATTCATCCCTTATTGCAGTCGGCAGCCGCAACACCCGGCAGCCGCAACACCCGGCAGCCTCAACGCCCGACAGCCTCAACGTCCGGCAGCCGCTACACCCGGCAGCCGCTACACCCGGCAGCCGCATCCGAAGCCCCCCGGTCCCCCAGTTCTCCGGCCCCGGTTCTCCGGCCCTCCGGTTCTCCGGCCCCACGGTTCCCGGCCCCCGGCACGTCAGTTAAAATAGTATCCTACCTTCCCTACCGAACCCGGCATGGCAAAAACCACCACCCGGTCGTAAGGGTTGATCTCCATGTTGTCCACCGCAATGAAAACCTTGTCCCCGCGCACGATGCCGCCGATGATCGTATCCTCCGGCAAGCCCAGATCCTTGATCCGCGCCTTCGTCGCCGGAGAGTTCGGCTTCACGATGAACTCCAGCACCTCGGCATCACTCCCCGTCAGGCACTTGATCGCCTGCACGTCGGTCGACATCGTGAACCGGAAGATGTTCGACGCCGTTACCAGCTTCTTGTTGATGATCGTGTCGATGCCGATCGATTCGGCCAGATTGATGTAGTTCAGATTCTCGACCTCCGCAATCACCTTCTTCACCCCCATCCGCTTGGCCAGCATCGCCGCCAGAATGTTCGTCTCGCTCCGCCCCGTGACCGCCACAAAGGCGTCCATGTTCGAAAGGCCCTCCTCCATCATCGCATCCGTATTGCGGCCGTCCTCGTTGATGATCAGCGTCTTGTCCAGCATCTCCGCCAACCGGTAGGCCTTCTCGGCATTGTAGTCGATGAGCTTGATGTTCACCTCATCCTGCAACTCCGTGGCCACCCGGATCCCGATCCGCGATCCCCCGAGGATCATCATGTTCCGGATCTCGATGTTCGTCTGTCCCGAAAACTCCATCACCTCCCGGACCGCATCCTGACGCGCAATCACGTAGATCATGTCACCCTCCATGAACTCCTCGCCCTCGCGCGGGATGATCGTCTGCCCGCCCCGCGTGATCGCCACCGTGCGGTAGCTCAGCGGCGTCGGGTCGTCGTCGAAGCCCGAAAGCACCCGACCCACCAGCGGCGAAGCCGGCTCCAGCCGGAAAACAACCAGCGAAAGCTTCCCGCTCGAAAAATCCACGTACTCCGTCGTCGAAGTGTGACCCAGCAGGTTGATCACCTCCCGCGCCGCCACCTTCTCCGGATAGAACAGGTAGTCGATGCCCATGTCGATGAACATCTCCTTGTTGTTGGGCTCCAGGTATTCGTTGTTGTCGATACGCGCGATGGACTTCCGCGCCCCGAGCTTCTTGGCCAGCATCGCCGCCACGATATTGTCGTTCTCCTCGTGGTTCACGGCGATGAACAGGTCGCACTTGCGGACCGCCGCCTTGCGCAGCACCGCGAAGGTCGTAGAATCCCCCTCCACGGTGATCACGTCGGCCAGGGCCCCCACTTCGGCCAGCAGCTTCTGATCGCTGTCGACCACCGTGATGTCGTGTCCGTTTCCGCTGAGCATCCGCGCCAGATGGCTCCCCATCTCCCCGGCTCCCGCTATGACGATTTTCATACGCGCCTCCGAATTAAATCCGCATTCAATCCGCTGCCCCTCAGCACGGTACGGCTTCATACCACTACCGGCCGGGCAACATTTTTGCAATTTATCCTACAAATATATACATTTGTCCCCGAAAGCCAAAATTTAAACACGCAAAAACCCGCCCCGCCATGCCCGCTTGGTTAATCGTCCTGCTCTGCGCCATCGCCGCCGTCGCCTTCTTCGTCGTGGGAATGTCCCTCACGCTGATGATCAAGGGGCACCACATCGACTCGGAAATCTCCACCAACAAGGACATGCAGCGCCTCGGCATCAAGTGTGCCGTGCAGGAGACCCGCGAGGCCGACGGTTCGGCCGAGTGCTCCGACAGCCATTCCGCCACGGGATGCTCCGGAAACTGCGGGGCCTGCGACATCGAACACAAGAGCGCCAAATAGTTCCCGGGCTATCGACAGCCCCGGCCGCCCGACACCTCCCCGACCGTCCGATACCGCCCCGACCGGCCGACACGGTTCTCCGCTCCACGAAAAACCCCGGCATCCCGACCGCCCACACGGTTCCCCGCTCCACGAAAAATCCCGGCATCCGCATCGGACGCCGGGACCTGTAATATAGACAGGAGCGCTCTGCCGCCCGCTCAGAACGGGCAGAATTTCGAACGGCAGTGGAACCACGGATTGTGCAGGTCCTCCTCGTTGTAGCGCAACTCCCCGTCGTCGGGCAGCGACCGTGTCGTGCCGCCCGCTTCCGAAAGGATCAGCTCCCCGGCCGCCGTATCCCATTCATAGGTGTGGGTCGTACGCACGTAATAGTCGACCCGGCCCTCGGCCAGCAGGCAGAACTTGTACGAACTCCCCTGCTCGACAATCTCCAGGTCCGGGTAGCGCTCCCGCAGGCGCGCCACGTGTTCGTGCGTCTCGGGGGTCTGGTGCGAACGCGACAAAGCGACCCGAAGGTGGTCGTGGTGCGCCTCCGAAGCCAAAGGAAGCGGCGTCCAGTCACGCACGATCTCCTCGTAGGTGTACTCCGCACCCGCATCGGGCACAATCCGTTCCTTGAGGTAAGAACCCGAATCCCGTCCCGCAATATACATCTTCTCATAATAGGGGACGTAGATCACCGCACCCATGCAGACGTTGTTCTCCATCAGCGCGATGTTCACCGTAAACTCGTTGTTCCCCTTGATGAACTCCACGGTCCCGTCCAGTGGGTCCACCAGCCAGTAAAGCTCCCAGTTGCAACGCTCCTCGTAACGCATCTCGCGCCCCTCCTCCGAAAGAATCGGAATCCGCGTCGGCCCGAGATACTCCCGGATCGTCCGGTGCGCAACCCGGTCGGCCTGCGTAATCGGGGTCCGGTCGTCCTTCAGGCTGATATCGTAGTCGTCAAGATTCTTGTATACTTGCATGATCGAGGCTCCGGCTCTGACTGCCGCATTGAAAAGCGGCGGCAACAGATACATGCGCACCTTGTCGTTGATCATCGTCACTCGTAATTTTGGGTCGGATACTTGTATTGTCATCGTAAAGGTAACAAGAATTTATGAGATCGGAAAATTTTTCGAACCTCAACTCCCCTCTTCCCGTCAAAGAGCACAGATTCGATCCGAAAACAACCACCCGGCCCTCGCCAAAACCATGCCCCGGACACACGACCTCGATTTTTTTCTTGTTTCCGTATGGTTTCTCGGAAAATATCCCTATATTTGCAACCCGAATTCATTCAATTACACGTAGAATGTACGTAATCGTAGAGATCGCAGGTCAGCAGTTCAAGGCTGAAAAAGGTCGGAAACTTTATGTTCACCGTCTCCAGGGCGAAGAAAATTCGTCCGTAAGTTTCGACAAAGTCCTGCTCACAGACAACGACGGTCAGGTCAAGGTCGGTGCACCTGTTGTAGAAGGCGCCGCAGTAAAGTGCAAGATCCTCAAGCATCTGAAGGATGACAAGGTTCTGGTTTTCAAAAAGAAACGTCGCACCGGATATCAGAAGTGCAACGGACACCGCCAGTACCTTACCCAGATCCTCGTGGAAGAAATCGTTGCATAAACCTTTAAAAACTGAAGCATCATGGCACACAAGAAAGGTGTAGGTAGTTCGAAGAACGGCCGTGAGTCGGAAAGCAAGCGACTCGGCATCAAACTGTTCGGAGGTCAGTTCGCAAAGGCGGGCAACATCATCGTTCGCCAGCGCGGAACGGTGCACAATGCCGGTGAGAATGTCGGCATGGGCAAGGACCACACGCTCTTCGCACTCGTAGACGGAACCGTCGAGTTCTGCAAGAAGGGCGAAGGAAAATCGTATGTCAGCGTAACCCCCCTGAGCGAGTAATCCCCTCGCGGGAAACGCCCCGACTTCACAAAAGAGCCCCCTCGCAGTTGCGAAGGGGCTCTTTTCGTTTCGGTCCAGGGACGGACCCTCCCCGAAAAGTGCCGCGCCACGAAAACGCCGGGGAAGGGTCGAACAGCTCCGCCAGTCTCCGGAAAATGCCGTCCCACGAAAACGCCGCCTCCCCACAACGGGAAAGCGGCGTCACGGGATCACTCCGGGATCCCGAAACCCCCTATTCGGCTGCCGGCGTACCGCGGAATTCGGCAACCACCTGCCCGCCGTCGAGCAGCTTCAGCTCCGAACCCTTGATCTCATAGCCGTCCACCCCGTCGAGCATCCGCACGAACGAATCCTCGTACTCCATCTCGGGGCAGGCCATCCGCGTCATGCCCAGCGGACCCATCTTCAGGCTCTTGCCCGCAAGCTCGTATTTGCCGAAGAAGCGGTTGCAGTTGGTGCGTCCGGCCACCAGCGTATCGGCGGCATTGAACTCCAGCGTGAAGGCATCCTCCTCAGCTTCGACGGCCGAAGCCGGAATCGACTCCATCCTGGCAAGTTTCCATGTGGTACCCTCCAGCGGCAACTCCTTCTGCGAAGAGCCTCCGCACGCGGTCAGGGCGAAAAGCAGCGTCACGGCTGCAAAAATCCGATTCATCATCTCTCTATATTTAATAACAGGTGTTGTCTCTGCCCCCGGAACTCTCAAAAGCCGCGCCAAAAAAACTGCCCGGCGTCCGGATTCGCAAAGATAACCAACAGAATCGGCAAAAACAATCCCCCGAATGGCAAAAAGCCCCTTTCCGCGGATTTCCCCGCAAATAATCTTTGCACTTGTCGCATTTTTTCTTACTTTTGCATCGTTTTCCCCCGAAAACGGTCCCGTAGCTCAGTTGGATAGAGCAGCAGATTTCTAATCTGCCGGTCGCGCGTTCGAGCCGCGCCGGGATCACTTTTTTCTCCTTTTTTTTGGCCAGGCCGTTTTTTTTCCCTACATTTGCACGCTTAAAAGCCCGAACCGGGTGAGCGTTTTTACTTTATTAACAAAATTTTATAGCAAATGGCTGTTAAAATTCGTCTGGCACGTCACGGTAAGAAGGGATACGCCTTCTATCACATCGTTGCCGCAGATAGCAGAGCGCCACGTGATGGTAAATTCATCGAAAAGTTGGGTACCTACAACCCCAACACGAATCCTGCTACGATCGATCTGAACTTCGAGAAAGCTCTGGATTGGTTACTCAAAGGCGCACAACCTACGGATACCTGTCGGGCTATCCTCTCCTACAAGGGTGTACTCTACAAGAAACACCTGCTGGGTGGCGTGGCCAAAGGTGCATTCACCGAAACCGAGGCCGAGGCCCGCTTCAACAAGTGGATGGAGGCCAAGACCGGAAAGATCGAGGCCAAAACCAACAAGATCGCTTCCGACGCCAAGTCGGCCGAAAAAGCCCGTCTGGCTGCCGAAACCAAGATCAAGGAGGAGCGCGCCGCAGCTATCGCCGAGAAGAAGGCTGCTGCCGAAGCTGCTGCCCGTGAGGCCGCCGAAGCTGCCGCTGCCGAGGCTGCAAACGCCGAGGAGGCTGCTCCCGAAGCTCCCGCCGCTGAGTAAATTCGGCAAGGGGGGGGGCGAGAGGCTCCACCGCCGAACAGGGGGGGGGCAAGAAACTCCCCGCCGCTGAACAGGAGGAGGGAGAGCGAAAAGTTGCCCGCCGTTGAACAAGTTCTGCAAAGGAGGGAGGGGCAAAAGGTTCCCTGCCGCTGAACAGGGGGGGGGTAAGAAATTCCCCGCCGAACAAGCAGGTTCTTAATTCCGATAAAACAGGAGATCGCCCGAAGGGGCGGATTTCCTGTTTTTTTTGTATTTTTGCCGCAAATCCTTTCGCAAATGGCTCTATCCGCTGGACGTATCAACAAACTCTTCGGAACCGACGGGGGCGTCATGATCTCGCTCTACCCCGCGTTCCCCGATGATTTCGAACCCGCCACCACCCCACTCATGGTCACTATCGACGGCCTGGAGGTCCCGCTCTGGTGCGACCGATTCGAACGCCGCGGCATCTCGGGTGCTACCGCTACTTTTGCCGATTTCGATACCGAACGCCGCGCCGAAGAGCTGCTGGGACTCGAATTCCGCATCGAGGAGCCCGAAGCGGAGGACGACGACGAATTCTACCTCGAAGACCTCATCGGATTCGCCGCGGTGGCCGAAGAGGCCGGAACCGGCCTAAAACGCGCCGGAACCCTCGCAGACTACTACGACAGCGACGCAAACCCCCTCTTCGAACTGGAGATCGACGGCCGCCGCGTATTGGTCCCGGCCGTCGAGGAGTTCATCGCACACATCGATTTCGAGGGCCGCACGATCCATCTCGTCCTGCCCCAGGGTCTCTTAACGCTCGAATAGCATGGCTCGCGTAGTAATCGGTCTCTCGGGCGGCGTCGATTCGTCGGTCGCCGCCTGGCTCCTCAAGGAGCAGGGGCATGAGGTCATCGGCCTCTTCATGATCAACTGGCACGACACAACCGGCACGCTCGAAGGCGACTGCCCCTGGCACGACGACCGTGTCTTCGCCGAACTCGTCGCCCGTAAACTCGATATCGCCCTCCATGTCGTCGACCTCTCGGCCGAATACCGCACCCGCGTCGTCGACTACATGTTCGCCGAGTACGAACGCGGCCGCACGCCCAATCCCGACGTGCTGTGCAACCGCGAAATCAAATTCGACGTCTTCCTGCGCGAAGCCCTCAAACTCGGAGCCGATTACGTCGCAACGGGACACTACTGCCGCAAGGCCGAAGAGACCCTCCCCGACGGCCGGGTCATCTACAAGCTCCTCGCAGGCAGCGACCCCAACAAGGACCAAAGCTATTTCCTCTGTCAGCTCTCCCAGGAGCAGTTGAGCCGGGCGTTGTTTCCCGTCGGCGGGTTGCTGAAGCCCGAAGTGCGCCGCATCGCCGCCGAACAAGGGTTGGCAACCGCCAAACGCAAGGATTCACAGGGCATTTGTTTCGTGGGCAAGGTCGATTTGCCGACCTTCCTCCAGCAGAAACTCGCCGCCAAACACGGCAATATTCACGAAATACTCCCCACATGGCCGAAATACGTGCGGCCGGAGATTCCGGGGCCCGACGAGGTGCCCTCCGACGAGCAGTTGGCCCGGCTGGCCGAGCCGTGGCACTACACCGTGCGCGACGGCAAGAAGATCGGAGAGCACAACGGCGCCCACTACTACACCATCGGTCAGCGGAAAGGACTCGGAATCGGAGGCCGCAAGGAGTCGTTGTTTATCCTCGCCACGGACACCGTGCAGAACGTCATCTATGTAGGTGAGGGCGACGCCCATCCGGGTCTGTGGCGTCCGGCGTTGCGGATGTTGCCGGAGGACATCCACTGGGTGGATCCCGCTCGGGAGTTACGGGTCGGCGAAAGCGCGCGGTTCGCGGTCCGCATCCGTTATCGGCAGCCGCTGCAGGGTGCGCGGTTGTTCATCCGCGAGTCCGGGGCATATCTGCTCTTCGACGAGCCCCAGCGGGGCATCACCCCGGGGCAGTTTGCCGCCTGGTATGATGGCGACGAACTGGTCGGCTCGGGCGTAATCGACGCTTAACCCGCCTAAGAGGCGGGTTCTATGGGCGGAGGGATGTTGAAAGGTTCGGATTCAGTTCCGCGCCCCCGGTCCTTGTCATTTCCGTACACCCTCGGTCATTTCCGCCTTGAGCGGAAATCCACCCGGCTAAGAGCCGGGCTCTATGGGCAATGCAGCAAGTGAAGGGGGCCGATCCCATTCTTCGCTATGGCGATCCTGGATTCCCCGTCAAGCGGGGAATGACGGGCTTAAGAAGCCCGTTTTGTGGGCTGCTGAGCCTTATTGGGGGTTCCGAAGCGTAAATCCGCGTCGGCTGATGTCCGCCGCACTTTGCTTTTCGCGGAAAGAGGACGCAGCGAAGGCGGAGCGATAAGAAACGGGGCCGGTTTGCTTGCAAACCCGCGTCAGGCGCCCGTTTCCGCGACGCCAAACTGCGACCCCGCGAAAAGCAACTTGCGGCTGGTTTTGGTGGTACCTTTTGCCACCAAAAGGTACCCCTTTAAGAAAGGGGCTTTAGGGGCGAAAGGGCCATCCCGGGTTTCTGATCCAGTTCCGCGCTCCCGCCCCGGCTAAAAAACCAGTCATTCCCCCAAAAGCGGGAATCTATTATTGCGAAAACCTGGATTTCCGCTCAAGGCGGAAATGACCGGTTTAAGAAACCGGTTTTAGGGGCGGAAGAACCATCCCGGGTTTCTGACCCGGTTCCGCGCCTCGATGATTCTGGATTCCCGCCTTCGCGGGAATGACCGGCTTAAGAAGCCGGTTTTAGGGGCGGAAGAACCATCCCGGGTTTCTGACCCGGTTCCGCGCCTCGATGATTCTGGATTCCCGCCTTCGCGGGAATGACCGGTCTCTTAGACCGGATTGGACTTGTACTGCGTCGGGGTAACCCCCATATATTGTTTGAATGCCGTACTGAAATAACGGGCCGACGAAAAACCCGTCTGCTCGGCAACCTCCGTAATGCTGAGTTCCGTCTCCGTAATGAGTCGGCAGGCCCGCTCGATGCGAATCTTGTTCACGTACTCCTTCACATTGAGCCCCGTCAGCAGTTTCAACTTGTTGTAAAGCACCGTACGGCTCATCCCAATCTCGCGGCACAGATACGGAATATTGAAATCAACCTGCTGCAGATTCGCCTCGATCAACGTGCGGAGGCGCATGAGGAACTCCTCGTCGGCCGAACTGAAGGTCGTCTCCTGCGGAGTGGGCATCACCCGCTGATTGCGATAACGGTCGCGAACCAACGACCGGTTGCGGAGCAGATTGACAATCACGGCAGCCAGCATCTCCACTTCGAACGGCTTGGCCATATAGGCATCGGCCCCGTTGTTGTAGCCGATCAACTGGCTGCGTTCGTCGTTGCGCGCCGTGAGCAGAATCACCGGAATATGGCTGATGGCAATGCGGCTCTTCACCTGCTGGCACAACTCATATCCGTCCATACGGGGCATCATCACGTCGCTGACGACAACGTCCACCTCTTCGCGTTCGAGAACCTCAAGCGCCTCGACACCGTCCCGGGCCGTGAAAAGCCGCCGCGCCCGCGGACCGAACTCCCCTCTCAGATAGGTGATCAACTCCTCGTCGTCCTCGACAATCAGCAGTGACAGCTGCGAGAGATCGGCCTCCGCAACCGGCTGCTCGACCGGGCTCTCGGCCATCAACAGATCATTGAGATAGTTGCGGGGCTGACAGACGATCTGGTCGTCGGACAACTCGGCCGGCAGTTCGAAATAGAAGATCGCTCCTCCTTCGGGATTATCCCCGGCACCGATCCGACCGCCGTGCTGTTCGACCAGAATCTTGGCATAGGAGAGTCCGATGCCCGACCCGGTTCGCTCATAGTCGCCCTGATAAAAACGGGTGAAGAGCCGACTGACATCCACTCCCTTCAGGCCGCAGCCGCGGTCGATCACCGAAATCCGGATACAACGGCTGGTCTCGTCGAGTTCGGTTCGGACCGTAATCAGACTTTGATCCGGGCTGTGTTTCAGGGCGTTGACCAACAGATTGCTGAGCACGATCATGCACTTGCCGACATCGAAACTCCGCTCACCGATCCGCGGATCGGCCTCCAGACGGATCTCAATGCCGCGTTCGTCAGCCTCAAGACCGAAATCATCGACCACCTCCTCCACCCAGCGGTTCAATTCCTGCATCTGAGGATGGAGCGTGGTGGTTCCGGTCTCCATCTTGCGCAGGGTGAGCACCATGTTGATCAACTCTTTCATGCGCTGCGCCTGCTTGTAGATCTTGCGCAGCAGCGGACGGTCGCCATCCGTATCGTCGGACGTGCGGATCAGACGCCCGAGCGGTCCGAGAATCAACGTGAGCGGCGTGCGCAATTCGTGGCTGATGTTGATCAGGAAGCGGACCTTGTCTTCGGCGATCTGCTGCTTGTGCCGTTCGAGTTCCCGCTGCAGACGGACCTCCTTGCGGTGCAGCAGCGCCATGAAAAGACCCAGAATCGCTCCCGCCGCAACGAGAATCCACAGCGCCGTAAACCACCCCGTCCGATACCACGGCGGATTGACCACTCCGTTCAGCACGGGTTTCCAGGGTGTCCACTCGCCGTCGCGCGTGTTGCAGGTCGCCTCGATGAGATAGTTGCCCGGAACAAGGTTGCGCAACGTCAATTCCGGATCATAAGAGTCGATCACCTCGCGGTAGTTGTCGCCCGTGACGCGGAAGCGGTAGAGGCGCTTGCGGAAAAGGTCGTTCTCGCGGACGCGGATCCGCACGACAAGCGACTTGTTGGTCCATGGCAGATCGATCTTCCGGTCGACAGGACCGTTGTCGAGGCGTTCGCCGTCGAGCAGGATGTCGAGGGGTTCCAGTTCGGGGGCATCGGCCGCATCGGCCGCCATCGAGGAGAAGAGATCCCCTCGGATGTGCAGCAACCCCTCGATACCGCCCAGATAGACATCGCCGCCGGGGGTGGCAAGACGCGCCTTGGACTGATATTCGTTCCAGGCAGCCCCCTCCGACTCCCCGAAGGGAATGAAGCGCCGGACGTCGGGCAGCCAGGCAAAGACCCCTTGATCGGTCCCGGTCCAGACCCGTCCGCGGGTATCGCAGACAATGTTTTGCACCCAGCTGTTAAAAGGAACCGGAACCGGCTCGCAATCCGCTGTCGCAGGTGAATAACGGAGTATGCCCCGATCGGTAACGATCCAGAAAATACCCTCCTCGGAGGAAGCAACGCTGTTGATGAGCGAACCGCGCCCGACCTCGAAGAAGCATTCGACCTTCCGGGCCCGCCATTTTACCCGGTAGATACGCCTCTGATCGTGGAAATAGCTCGCACCGCCGAAGGTGGCGATCGGGAATCCTCCATTCAGGTTCCCGGGAGAATCAAGGACCTCCATGCGCTTAGAGTCCAGGTGATAGCGATGCAGGGGCGACGAAAGAAGCAGTACGCTTGCCGGACTCTCCTGCAGCAGATTGACCGACTGCCCGCTATAGGTCATCTGGTAGCGGAGCAGACTGTCGGCAAACTCCACCGGACGCAGTGCACCGCTCCGCCGGTCGAAGGCAAAAAGCCCCCGGGAGAAGATCGACAGCAGCAGTTCGTTGCGCGAAAGACCGGCAATCGAGGCGACCTTGTTGCCGAACGTGGCCGGATAGTGGGTAAAACGACCCGTACGGGGATCGAAACGGTCGATGCCGCCGCCGTCGGTGCCGATCCAGATCTCGTCGGCCCCGGGATCTCGGTAGAGGCAGAGAACCGATTCGTCGCTCAGCCCGTTCGTCGCCATCGGCGACGTCCCGACATACATCTGCATGGCCGATTTGCGGATGATGAAGAGTCCGCCCCGCACGCGCCCGGCCCAAATCGTGCCGTTCGGATCGCAGTAGAGCGAGAGGACCGAATTCCCGGGCAGCGAACGGACATCGCCCGGCGTGTGTTTCAACACCTCGATCGAACCCTCCGCCGGATCGAGAATATTGATACCTCCGCCATCGGTCCCGATCCAGATCCGGTTCTCGTTCTCGATCATACAGAGAACTACATCGTTGCTCAGCGCCGAATTCCGCGTATTGTAACGGGCAATGCAGTGCCCCCGGGCATCATAGCACTCGATGCCCCGGTTGTAGGGCGAAAGCCAGATCCGCCCTTTCGTGTCGACAAGCATTGCCGAATTCTCCTTGCGGCATCCGAAATCGGGGTGCCGCACCCCGCCGTCGCGGGGATCCAGCTGCAGAAGCCCGTGCCAGCGGTTGAAACAGAGCAGCGTGCCGTCCTGCTGGGGATAGATCGCCTGAATCGGATAGGGACGTTCGGTCTCGAAACTCAACAGCAGGTCGATTCGGTCGGAAGCATAGTCGTAGCGAAAAATCTGGTTCTGCGATCCGAACAGGACTCCTCCCGCCACGGGCATCGCACACTGCACGACAAGATTCTCGCCCGACGGTCCCGCACCCCGCTTCGGAATGAAGAAATCGTCGCTCGCCGGTTGGTAGCGGGCCAGCCCGCGGTTGGTCAGCACCCAGATCTGCGCCAGACTGTCCTCGACGATCTGGACTATGTGGTTGCCGGGCAGCGCATGGATGTCGCCCTCACGGGCCGTGTAGCGTCGGGGCAGGAAGTTGTCGTAGCGCACAAGACCCTCGTTCGAGGAGCCGATCCAGACAAAACCGCGTTTCTCGGCATGGATACACCGTACACTCGAAGGCATACCGTCGCGCGTCGTGATCGACCGGAAATTGTACTGCTCACCCACGGCATGGACCGGAACGGTCAGAAACAGCCCGCAAAAGAGCAGATACACGCATATCGTATGAACAGATTTCATCATGACAAGTTTGGTTCCGACCTCTAAATTATAAATTTTTAAGAGAAATCACAATTTTCCCGCCACCAATCAACCCCCTCGCAAAGCCCTTCTGACGGCGTTTTGCTACAATTAGACGATTTTTGGAGACGGAAAGACAATTTTCGAACATGCAAGCAGGATCCCGTTTTTAATTTTGGAATCGGAATCCAACAAGTTCCGAAAAATTTTTAAAAACAACAGTTACTAACCTAAAAGCCTGACCCATGAAGAAAATTTACACAATTATTCTTCTCGGTACGTTCTGCCTTCTGGCTTGCTGCGGCCAGCTCTTTGCCCAGCAACGAAGTGTCAGCGGTACCGTTACCGACGACAAGAACGTCGGTATGCCCGGTGTGAGTGTCTATGTCAAGGGTACCACGATCGGTACCACCACGGACATCAACGGCAAGTATCAACTCAATGTCTCGGGAACCAACCCGACGCTGGTCTACTCCTTCATCGGCTACACGACGCAGGAGATCCCCGCCGGAGCCCGGACGCTGATCGACGTCCAACTCAAGGAGGATGCCCAGACGCTCGACGAAGTGGTCGTCGTAGCCTACGGTACGGCCCGCAAGGGTGACGTCACGGGAGCCTTGACCAACATCAAACCCACGGAAGGCGACATCGCCATGCCGTCGGTCAACAGCCTGCTCGAAGGCAAGATCGCCGGTCTGGTCGTCAGCTCGTCGTCGTCGGCCGTCGGCGCCGCCTCGTCGGTAACGATCCGCGGTGCCAACTCGCTGCGCGGCGACAACCAGCCCCTCTATGTCATCGACAACGTTCCCCAGGCCTCGACCGGTGAATTCTCAAGCTCGGGTATCGGCGGCGACTTCCAGATCCAGCAGGATCCCCTCGCGCAGCTCAACCCCGCCGACATCGTCGATATCACCGTCCTGAAAGATGCCTCCTCGACGGCCATCTACGGTTCGCGCGGTGCCAACGGCGTCATCCTGATCACCACCAAGCGCGGTCAGGCCGGTGCGGCCCGCGTGCGCGCCTCGGCGACCTTCACCATCGCCGAGCCGACGAACCTGCTCGAAATGATCAACCTCTCGGAGTATGCCGACTACCGCAACTCGCGCGTGAGCGACATCCAGCAGTATCCCTTCCACAAGGTCGGCGACGAGCTTCGCTACGTCTTCAGCGGCTCGGAGTCGAAATACGATCCGGGAGATCCGTCGACATACAACCTCGTGAAGAACCGCAACTGGCAGAAGGAGATCTATACGTCGGCCTTCTCGCAGAACTACTCGGTATCGGTCGACGGCGGTTCGGACAAGGTAACCTATTATATTTCGGCCAACTTCAAGGATATTGAGGGTACGGTCAAGCAGACCGGACTGCGTCAGGGCGACCTGCGGGCCAACCTTTCGGCCCAGCTGGCGCGGAGCGTGAAACTCGAACTGCTGCTCAACGGCTCGATCCGCGAGAACGACATGATGGCCGGCGGTAATACGCTGGGCGGTTCGACGGGAGCCGTGTCGCGTACGGCTCTGGACTATGCTCCGTTCGAAATGCCGGACGGGGACCCGAGCTTCTCCGACGAGAACAAGACGACGGTGCAGAGCTGGCTCAACGACTATGTGGACAAGGCCGTCAACCGCGTCTTCGGCGCCAGCCTCAACCTCACGTGGGACATCTCGAAGAATTTCCGCTACAACCTGCGTACGGGCGGCAACCTGACGACCAACAACCGCAAACGCTGGTACGGTCTGGAACTCTACCAGGGTATGAACAACAACGGTCTGCTCTCGATTTCGGACCTCAACCGCAACAACTATTCGGTGGAGAACCTGGTGACCTACAACGGCAAGATCGGCGATCTGGTCCGCATCGACGCCACGCTGGGTGTTACCTACGATGACTACAACTATCTGAACCAAAACACCATCGGCCGCCAGTTCTCCTTCTTCGAACTGCGCGAAAACGGCCTGAGCAAGGCCGGTGTGACCGAATTCCCGCAGCCCGAACAGAAAGACTATCAGCTCTTCTCGTACCTGGCGCGTGTGAACCTCTCGTTCCTGGACCGCTATCTGGTGACGGCCTCGATGCGAGCCGACGGTTCGTCGAAGTTCGCCAAGGGCAACCGCTGGGGCTATTTCCCCTCGGCATCGGTGGCCTGGCGTATCGAGCAGGAGGAGTTCCTGCGCGACGTGTCGTGGCTCAACCAGTTGAAACTCCGCCTCAGCTACGGTGTGACCGGTAACCAGTCGATCGCCCCCTACTCGACCTTCTCGATGTACGGCCAGAACTCGTCGGGTGACGTGATCTACGCCGACCAGAACGGCGATGCCCTGACGACGATGATCGTGACGAACCTTTCGAACAGCGGCCTGAAATGGGAGAAAACCTCCTCGTGGAACCTCGGTCTCGACTTCGGATTCCTCAAGTCGCGCCTCAGCGGTACGATCGACATCTACAAGAAAAAGACAAGCGACCTGCTCATCTCGCGCACGCTGCCCGGTTCGGCCGGCTTCGGCTCGACCTACTACAACCAGGGCGGCCTGGACAACCAGGGTGTCGAGGTGTCGCTGAATGCCCAGATCATCGACAACAAGAACTGGAAATGGAGCGTCAACGGTAACATCGGCTTCAACAAGTCGAAGATCACCGACCTGGGTCTCGAACCTTCGGACTTCGGATGCCTGGGCGAGCGTGTAGGCTTCTACGGCAACTCGCTGGGCGACCACTTCGGTGTGGCCCACATCTTCCTGGCAGGCGAGGCTCCGGGACAGTTCTTCGGCTATCGCACGCAGGGCATCGTCCAGAGCGAGGATATCACGGATCAGGGCGTGAAGTACATCAAGGATGACGGCACGGTCGGCTACTACACGACGTTCAACAATGCCACCCCAAGTGCCGGAGACGTCAAGTTCTTCGATTCGAACGGTGACGGTGTGGTCGACGAAAACGACCGTACGATCATCGGCAACCCGAATCCCGACTTCACATACGGATTCTCCACGAAACTCTCCTTCCGGCGTCTTTCGCTCTCGGCCTCGTTCAACGGCGTGTCCGGCATCGACCGGTTCAACACCAACAACCGTTACATCAATACGCCCGGAACGCGCGCCAACAACCTCACCCGTGAGGCATACCTCGGCATGTGGACCCCGACGAATCATTCGAACAGCTATCCGAGCTCGACGTTCAACGTCGGCAACTACACGATGGACCGCTACATCGAAGATGCCAGCTACCTGCGCTGCTCGGATCTGACGCTGAGCTACTCGCTGCCGGTGCGCTGGATGAAGAAGATCGGCTTCAACTACTGCTCGCTCTCGTTCTCGGTGAAGAACGCCTTCATCATCACCAACTACAGCGGCTATGATCCCGAGGTCAACAGCTTCGCCTTCGACGGTCTGCGACCCGGAGTAGACATGAGTTCCTACCCCACGCCGCGTTCGTACATCATCGGTGTCAACCTCACTTTCTAATCGCAAAAAATCACGGAAATGAAAAAGATAGCATACGGAATACTGATGCTGGCGGCAGGACTCTTCACGACCTCCTGTCTGGACGAGGATCCCCAGTACTCGCAGAACAGCAAGATCATCTTCTCTAACGAGGAGAATGCCGAACTGGCCCTGCTGGGATGTTACGGCTACATGACGGCGAACGGCGCCTATGGCCAGATGTGGCAGGAGGTGCCCCTGGTAGGCAGCGGTCTGGCCTGGGGACAGCGCAACGGCGGCGACGAGAACGGACTCGCCTCGCTGGCCGTAGTCCCCGGCAACGGACTGGTGTCGTCGACCTGGAACGGCATGTACAAGGTGATCGCCGAAGTGAATGCCTTTATCGAAAGCATGGAGGCAAGCAGTCTGGACGAAACCGTCAAAACGCAAAAACTCGGCGAGGCCCGTTTCCTGCGCGCCATCGCCTACTACAACCTCGTTTCGCTGTGGGGCGACGTGCCCCTGAAACTGGTAGCCTCGTCGTCGGACGGTATCGCCATGCCGCGTACGGACCGCGTGACGGTCTTCGGCACGATCGTCGATGATCTGAAGGCCGCCATGAACATCTCGGCCTCCTCGTCGACGGGACGTCTCAACTCGTGGGCCGCCAAGGCCTTCCTGGGCAAGGTCTACTACAAGATGGCCATGCTCGACATCGACCGCACGGCCAACCTGACCAACGCCAAGACGATGTTCGACGACGTTTACGAACACGCCGGATATGAACTCGAACCGAATCTCAACAGCCTGTTCGTCCCCTACACCCAGGCCGGAGCCGTGACCAACAGCAAGGAGGCGATCATCCAGTTCAACTTCAACGCCGAGTCGGGCGTCTGCTACAACCGCGGCAGCAACCGTTTCGCCCCGCAGGCCTCGACTTCGGGTATCAACTGGGGAACCTATCGGGCCACCCGCTACGCCTATGACCTGCATTACGGCACCTATCCGGGCGATCCGCGCGTGGAGACCAACTTCCTGACGCAGTGGCGTGCCCGCAACGGCAACAACCAGGCCAACCCCAAACCGCAGGTGGGTGCCGAACTCTGCCCCGGAGACTCGGTCTACTCCTATCCCAAACGGCTCGTCACGCCGAAGAACGGCACCGCAGCCGATGCCTACGTGGTCAAACTCCCCTACGAACTCTTCGCCGACAAGACCAACCCCACCCAGGCCGAGATCAACTCCTATACGGGCGATAACGCCGACGACGTCAAGGGGTTGTGGACCCACTTCACCCAGGTGGGCAACAGCGAAAAGTGGCCCTACTTCGGCAAGCTCTACGACCAGACCCAGACGGGTACCTACGCCCACAAGCACCTGATCGTCTACCGCTATGCGGAGATGCTGCTGCTGATGGCCGACGTCTACAACGAGCTGGACCAGAAGGACCGCGCCATCGACCTGGCCAACGAGGTACTCGACCGCGCCCGCAAGTCGATTCCGCTCTCCTCGCCCGTCTCCTACGTAGCGGCACAGCCGGCCGACTGGCCGAAGTCGCTCTCGAAGGAGGAGGTGACCGAGAAGCTCTACTTCGAGCGTCTGTTCGAGCTGATGGGCGAGCCCTCGCTCTTCGACATGGTGCGCGTCCGCGGCACGGAGTACATGGAGAAGCTGCTGCTGAAGAACAACAACCACGCGATCACGGTGGCAACCGACGCCAACTACGCCACGAACGTAAACAACTTTGCGGACCGGCTCTTCGATCTGGGACAGAAGGATGCCCTCTCGGCCGACTTCCTCAAGAAGAACCTGCTGCTGCCGATCCCCAGCAGCGAGATCGACGCCAACCCCGCCATCTCCAATACGGACAACAACTTCGGATATTGATCCTTAAACCTGACGAATCATGAAAAAACTGATGATATTTCTGGGCCTTCTGGGCTGCGTCGCCTGCAACGACGACAAGACCGAAGAGGCACTTGCCGAACCGAAGTCACCGCTCAAGGTGACCCTCAATTCAACCTCATTCTGCCAGGGTGAAACACTGACGGCAACCGTCAGCATTGACGATACGGAAGAGGGCGACGCCCTGCGGCAGTCGGACTTCACGCTCTATTTCGAAGCCATCGACAATGGGCTCCACTGTGACCTGTTCACGGAATTCCCCTATGAAGTCACCTTCCCGGCCGACAGCGAATCGGTGACGGTCGACTTCCCGATCAAGGAGTCGGGGATCACGGGCGAACACTCGGTGAAGTTGTGGGTGAGCGCCGAGGGACGCGCCATCGAAGGTGCGGCCCAAACGGTGACGATCAGCGACTACCACTATGTCACCGTTTCGGTCAAGAATGCCACCTCGAACGATGTGATCGAGGGCCAGAGTTTCGTACTGCAGGCCTCGATCGCCGTCCCGGCACCGACGAATCTGGTCATCACGCTGACCCCCGAGGAGGAGGCAGCCACGGCCGAATTCACGAACTTCCCCTCGACGCTGACCATTGCGAAGGGTGAGACGGTGGCCGAAAGTGCGGAGATCGCCGTGTCGTGGGACAACGGCGAGACGCAGGACGACCGCGACTGGAACTTCACGGGCTCGGTGGCCAACGAAAAGTATGCCGTCCGTGGATTCACGCTGACCCGCATCGACGCCGACCTGGCCAAGGGCGACCGTCTGCTCGACGAACGCTGGGTATACGACTACCCCGACCGGACGTTCTATTCGTCGGCCACGAAGGCTCTCTACCTGGTCTGCCCGTCCTACAAGGAGGGTGACGTGCTGATGACCAAGAGCACGGAGTACGGCAAGGGTTCGAAGCACCCGAACCGGACGCTGGCCGACACGTGGACGCTGCTCAACGCCGTCGAGTTCCAGGCTCTGGACGGTTGGAGCTACAGCCGCACGGTTCTGAACGCCAACGGCGTGCGTCCCGCACTGACGGCTAACGGCTGGGGTGCCCAGAACACGGCAGCCATCGAAGAGACCTGCTATGTGAGCAACGAAAAGTTCACCAATGTGACCGACGACGGTTACCTGCGCATGTGGGCGGCCAAGGCTCCGGGACAAGCCTCCACGGGATCGGGCGACCGCACCCGCACCTTCGGTGCCGCAGCACTCTACGCCAACAAGATCGGTGCAAACACCGCCGTTCCGCAGCACACCGTCATCACCGTAGGTACGCGCATCGAGGTCCGTGCCCGAATCCGCGGCGCACTGAAGGGATTCAACTATGCAATCTGGCTGATGGGCAACAGCAACAACGCCTCGACTGCATGGCCCGACTGCGGCGAGATCGACATCATGGAGAACCCCGTGATGACCTCGGACGTCGCCGGAACGATCAAGACCGTCCACCAGACGCTCCACTACGGCACGCCGGTCGACGACGTACACGCCAATCCGACGGTCAACAAGACCATCGAACCCTCGGAGTGGAACATCTATTGGGTGGAGATCGTCGACGAGAACACGATCAACATGGGTATCAACGGCGTCACAACCCGGACCTTCACCTCGGCGGACAACAGCTTCAAGTGGGCCTTCAACCGCGAAATGAACCCCAACGGCCTGCACATCCTGCTGACGACAGGTCTGGCTGCCGAATGGTCGTGCGGCGATCTGACGCTGGAAGAAATCAATTCCGGCTCGTGGGCCGATCCGCAGTTCACGGCCCTGAGCTACGAGGAGTCGAAGAGCAGCGACCTGACGCCGCGCATGGAGATCGACTGGATCCGCTACTGGATCAACGAAAACTACACCACGGCGGGAGCCGGAGCCGTGAACACGGCCGGCAAGTTCTTCTGACACGACCTCTGACTATACCGTTCATGAGTCCGGGCGGACGATGGGATCATCTCCGTCCGGGCTTTTTTCAGATTCAGGAGGGTGCCGGTACGGCATCCGCCTCGCGCGGGCGCTTTTTGCATCCGGGACGGGAACCCCGGAATCCGGAAACGCTTGCGAAAACCGGAATTTATGCTTAATTTTATTGGGAGATAACGGTGCTTCCGGCATTATCCCTCGAAAACCTCACCGATACTATGATTGAATGGAACTGCCATAAGACCGGAGCTCTGCTGACGACGGGGCTCCTGGCCGGAGCCACGGCCTGCCACGAGCAGCCGAAGACGCCCGACCGCCTCAACATCGTCTACATCATGACGGACGACCATACGGCGCAGATGATGAGCTGCTACGATACGCGCTACATGCAGACGCCCAATTTGGACCGTATTGCCCGTGACGGAGTGCGCTTCACGAACAGTTTCGTGGCCAACTCGTTGAGCGGCCCGAGCCGCGCCTGCATGATCACGGGCAAGCACTCGTGCGCGAACCGCTTTTTCGACAACACGACCTGCGTCTTCGACGGCTCGCAGCAGACCTTCCCGAAGTTGCTCCAAAAGGCGGGTTATCAAACCGCACTGGTGGGCAAGTGGCACCTTGAAAGCCTTCCGACGGGCTTCGACTTCTGGGAGATCCTCCCGGGACAGGGCGACTATTACAATCCGGATTTTGTGACGCAGCAGAACGATACGGTGCGTCGCGAGGGCTACGTCACGAACATCATCACGGACGATGCGATCCGCTGGATGGAGCAGGAGCGCGATCCTTCGAAACCCTTCTGCCTGCTGATCCACCACAAGGCGATCCACCGCAACTGGATGGCCGACACGTGCAACCTCGCCCTGTACGAGGACCGCACCTTCGCGCTCCCCGAAAACTTCTTCGACGACTACGCGGGACGTCCGGCGGCCGCCGCGCAGGAGATGTCGATCGTGCGCGACATGGACATGATCTACGACCTGAAAATGCTGCGTCCCGACCGCGAGACGCGGCTGAAAAGTCTCTACGAGCAGTTCATCGGGCGCATGAACCCCGAACAGCGGGCGGCGTGGGACGCCTTCTACGGTCCGGTGATCGAGGAGTTCTACCGTAAGAATCCGCAGGGGCGCGAACTGGCCGAGTGGAAATTCACGCGCTACATGCGCGACTATATGAAGACCGTGAAGTCGCTGGACGACAACGTGGGCCGCGTGCTGGACTACCTTGAGGAGAAGGGCATGCTCGACAACACGCTGGTGGTCTATACCTCGGATCAGGGCTTCTACATGGGTGAGCACGGCTGGTTCGATAAACGCTTCATGTACGAGGAGTCGATGCGCACGCCGCTGATCATGCGCCTGCCGAAGGGCTATGCGGCACACGGCGACATTCCGCAGCTGGTACAGAACATCGACTATGCGCCGACGTTCCTCGAAATGGCCGGCGTGGAGGTTCCCGACGACATGCACGGCAAGTCGCTGGCTCCGCTGTTGCGGGGCGAACAGCCTGCCGAATGGCGCGATGCACTCTACTACCATTTCTACGAATACCCGGCCGAGCACATGGTCAAACGCCACTACGGCATCCGTACGGATCGCTGGAAGCTGATCCACTTCTACAACGACATCGACGTCTGGGAACTCTACGACCTGCAAGCCGACCCGGCGGAGATGCACAACCTCTACGGCCAGCCCGGCACTGAGGAGGTGACGGCCGATCTGAAAACCCGGCTCGGAAAACTGCAGGAACAGTATCACGATCCGGTACGTTTCGGTTCCGAATACGATAAAGACATGCCCCGATGAGACGCACGATCCTCTTTCTGACAGGAATGCTGTGCTGCGCGGCCGTGAGCGGCTGTCGCACCCCGGAGCCAATCCGGATCCTCCCCGCTCCGACAAGCGCCGCTCCCGCAGCAGGCCGGTTCGACTTCTCGGAGACGACGACCTTCGTGGTCGAAAACGACGAGCAGGCCGCCGTGGCCCGGAATTTCGCCCGGCTCCTGACCCTCCCGGCAGGTTTCACGCCGCACGTCGCACAAGGCAACACCCCGGGCGATATCCGCTTCGAAAGCGATACGACGCTGGCTCCCGAAGCCTACGTGCTGGATATCCGCCCGAAACAGATCACGGTGCAGGCCGCCGATTGCCGCGGATTCTTCTACGCGATGCAGAGCCTGCGGCAGCTGCTGCCCGCCCAACTCGAAGGAGATCAGGCGGTCCAGGCGGCATGGAGTGTCCCGGCCGTGCGGATCGAGGATGCCCCGCGATTCGCCTACCGCGGTATGCACCTCGACGTGGCACGCTTCTTCATGCCCAAGGAGCGCCTGTTGCGGCTGATCGAGTGCATGGCGCAGCTCAAACTCAACAAACTGCACCTGCACCTGACCGACGACAATGGCTGGCGCCTGGAAATCAAGCGTTACCCGCGTCTGACGGAGGTTGGGGCGTGGCGCGTAGACCGTCCGGGGGTTCCGTTCCCGGCGCGCCGCAACCCCGAACCGGATGAACCGACACCCGTCGGCGGCTTCTACACGCAGGACGACATCCGCGAAATCGTCGCCTACGCTGCCGAGCGGCAGATCGAGGTGATCCCCGAAATCGACATCCCCGCCCACTCGAACGCTGCCCTGGCGGCCTATCCGGAGTATGCCTGCCCGGTCGTTGACCGCTACATCGGCGTACTGCCCGGACTGGGCGGCCGGAATGCCGACATCATCTTCTGCGCCGGCAACGAACGGACCTTCGGCTTCCTGCAAAACATCTTCGACGAAGTGCTGGAACTCTTCCCGTCGCACTACATCCACGTGGGGGGCGACGAGGCGTGGAAAAGCAACTGGGAGCGGTGCCCGCGCTGTCAGCGCCGCATCCGCGAGGAGGGACTTGCCTCCACCGAGGAGCTGCAGGGATACTTCATGCGCCGCATCTGCAACTACGTCCGTTCGAAGGGCCGCGAGGTGATCGGCTGGGACGAACTGACCAACAGCACACTCCCCGACAAGGTGATCATCATGGGCTGGCAAGGATTCGGCCAGGCCGCCCTGAAGGCCGCAGCCGAAGGACACCGCTTCATCCTGACCCCGGCGCGCGTCCTCTACCTGATCCGCTATCAGGGTCCGCAGCGCTTCGAGCCGTTGACCTATTTCGGAAACAACACGCTGAAGGACGTCTACGACTACGAACCCGTACAGGAGGGATGGCTGCCCGAATATGAAGAGCTGCTCATGGGCGTGCAGGCCTCGATGTGGACCGAGTTCTGCGACTCGCCCGAAGATGTCGAATACCTGCTCTTCCCGCGTCTGGCGGCGCTGGCCGAGGTGGCCTGGGAGCCGCGCGGCACGAAGGAGTGGACGGGATTCCTCGAACGGCTCGACCACTTCCTGCCGCGGCTCGACGTACAGGGAGTCCGCTACGCCCGTTCGATGTACAACATTCAGGAGTGCATCCGTCCCGACTCCGGCGCACTGCGCGTCGAACTGGAGTGCATCCGCCCCGACGTCGAGATCCGATACACGACCGACGGCAAGGAGCCGTCGGCCCGTTCCGCCCGCTACGAGGTGCCGCTGCGCATCGAACGGTCCACGACATTGCGCTGCGCCACCTTCCGCGACGGAGAACGCATGGGCGAAGTGCTGGATCTGCCCCTGACGTTCAACAAGGCTACGGCCCGAAACATCTCGGGCGGCGGTGCGAACGACTGGCTGCTGGTCAACGGACTGCGCGGAAGCGACAAGTACACCGATTCGGAGTGGTGCACGTGGGATTCGTGCGACGAGGTGGCCTTCACGATCGACCTCGGAGCGGGCGACACGCTGAAGCGCCTCACAACGGGGTGCATCACCAATTACGGCATGGCCGTGCACCTGCCTGCGTGGATGGGCATCGAACTCTCGGATGACAACGAACACTTCACGCAGGTGGCCGAACGCAGCTTCTCGCCCAACGAGATCTTCCGCGAGGGAACCTTCATCGAGCAGCTGACCTTCGACCTGCAGGAGCGCGAAGCCCGCTATGTGCGGGTACGGATGCGCGGTGCGGGGAGTTGCCCCGAAGGACATGTCCGCCCGGGACAGAGCGCAAAACTCTATCTGGACGAAATCATCATCGAATAATCACCCGAACACGCGAAAAGCATGAAAAACCGGAGTATATACCTGTCACTGCTCTCGATGGTCGGCCTTGCAGGGCCGGCCGTCGGGCAGCAGCCCGAATGGCAGAGCCAATACGCCATCGGGCTGAACAAACTCGAACCGCACGCCTACGTCTGGCCCTATGCCTCCGAAGAACAGGTGGGCCGCCAGACCCACGAACAATCGCCCTATTACCTGAGTCTCAACGGATCATGGAAATTCCACTGGACGAAAAATCCCGATCTGCGGCCTGCGGATTTCCAGCTTCCGACCTTCTACGACGGCGGCTGGGCCGAAATCCGGGTCCCGGGCAACTGGGAACGGCAGGGCTACGGCACGGCAATCTATGTGAACGAGACCTACGAGTTCGACGATCCGATGTTCTCGTTCCGCAAGAATCCGCCGCTGGTCCCCCACGCCCAGAACGAAGTGGGCTCCTACCGGCGGACCTTCACCATCCCCGAAGCGTGGCAGGGGCGCCGCGTGGTACTCTGCTGCGAAGGGGTCAACTCGTTCTACTACATCTGGGTGAACGGACATCGGCTGGGCTACAACCAGGATTCGAAGACGGCCGCCGAGTGGGACGTCACGGAGTATCTGAACCCGGGCGAAAACCTCGTGGCTCTGGAGGTCTACCGCTGGAGTGCAGGCTCCTACCTCGAATGTCAGGACATGTGGCGCATGAGCGGCATCGAGCGTTCGGTCTATCTCTACGCCACGGAGCCGTCGCACATTGCCGATTTCCGGGCTGAAGCCACACTCGACCGCAACCGCTACACCGAAGGTATCTTCACCCTGCAGGTAAAGACCGACGGCCCCGCAGCCGCAGGCACGACACTCGCCTACACGCTCCGCGATGCGGAAGGGCGGCGTGTGGCCGGAGGTGAACTCAACGCCCCGCAGGCCGGAGCGTTCAAATTCGACGCGGTGCGCCTTCCCGACGTGAAGCGGTGGAGCGCCGAGGAACCGAACCTCTATACCCTGACGATGACGCTGCGGGGAGCCGACGGCCGGACGCTCCACACAACAGGCTGCCAAGTGGGCTTCCGCACGACGGAAATCCGTGACGGACAACTCTGCATCAACGGCGTACCGATCCTCGTCAAGGGGGTCAACCGCCACGAACATTCGCAGCATGGCCGCACGGTGAGCCACGAACTGATGGAGCAGGATATCCGCCTGATGAAACTCCACAACATCAATACGGTGCGAAATTCGCACTACCCGGCAGATCCCTACTGGTACGAACTCTGCGACCGATACGGGCTCTATGTCATCGACGAAGCGAATATCGAGTCGCACGGCATGGGCTATGGCCCGGCGTCGCTGGCCAAGGATTCGACCTGGCTCACGGCGCATCTCGACCGCACGCGGCGCATGTACGAACGGTCGAAGAACCATCCTTCGGTGATCATCTGGTCGCTGGGCAACGAGGCCGGCAACGGAATCAACTTCCACCGCACGTACGACTGGCTGAAGGCGGCCGACTCGCTGCGACCCGTACAGTACGAACGCGCCGAGGAGGATTACAACACGGATATCTATTGCCGGATGTACCGCTCGACGGAGGAGATCGAGGCCTACCTCGCAAAGGAGGGCATCTACCGACCGTTCATCCTCTGCGAGTATCTCCACGCCATGGGCAACAGCTGCGGCGGCATGAAGGCCTACTGGGATCTGATCGAATCGGAACCCCTGGCTCAGGGCGGCTGCATCTGGGACTGGGTCGACCAGTCGTTCCGCGAACTCGACGAGCGCGGCCGCTGGTACTGGAGCTACGGCGGCGACTACGGCCCGGAAGGAATCCCGAGTTTCGGGAACTTCTGCTGCAACGGACTGGTCAATGCCGTGCGCGAACCGCACCCCCATCTGGAAGAGGTGAAGCGGATCTATCAGAATATCAAGTCGGAGATGCTCGATCCCAAACGGCTCCGCATCCGGGTGAAGAACTGGTTCGACTTCACGGATCTCGATCGGTTCCGCCTCGTCTGGACGCTTGTCTCGGACGGCGGGGAGCGGCTGGCCGGAGGCGAAGCCCCGGTGGCCTGCGCACCGCACCGGACGGTCGAACTGGAGCTCGGGACGGTGCGCCTGCCGCGCAACGTACACGAAGCCTACCTCACGCTGGAGTGGCACCGCCGGGAGGCCTCCCCGCTCGTCGACACCGCCTGGACGGTAGCCTGCGACCAGTTTGTCGTGCCGGGACCGGCCCGCACGCTGAAACCCTTCCCGGCCGCGGAAGGTCGGCTGGAGTACGCCGTCGACGAACAGACCGGCGCCCTGCGCTCGCTCACGCTCGACGACCGCGAACTGCTCGCCACGCCGCTGACGCTGAGCCTCTGGCGACCGGCTACGGACAACGACCGGCGGGACCGCTTCGGTGCCAAACTCTGGAAGGCCGCCGGACTGGACTCGCTGGCGCAAGAGGTTGTCTCGTTCCGCAATTCGCGCAACGGCGCAGAGGCCGTCACCGTCGTGCGCAACGCCCGCGGCGAAAAGATCGCCGACGCCACGTTCCGCTACTCGCTCACGGCGGACGGAGGCGTGCGCGTACAGGTGGCCTTCACACCCGACACGTCGCGGGTCCGCTCGCTGGCACGGGTGGGCCTGACGTGCGACCTCGACGGCAGCCTCAACCGCATCGATTACCTCGGCCGCGGCGACGTGGAGAGCTATGCCGACCGCAAGGAGTGCGGCACAATCGGCCTGTATGCAACCTCACCCGAACGGATGTTCCATTACTACGTCCGCCCGCAGGCCACGGGAAATCGCACCGACGTCCGCTGGGTACGTCTGACGGATACCGCGGGATTCGGTCTCGGCGTACAGTCGGCACGCCCCTTCGAATTCGGAGCGCTCCCCTTCCCGGACCGGATGATCGACGCCTGCGACCACATCAACCAACTGGAGCGCAGCGGCCGCATCACGCTCCACCTCGATGCCGTGCAGGCCGGCGTCGGTACGGCAACATGCGGCCCGGGCGTGCGGCCCGAATTCCGCGTGCCGCTCACGCCGATGTCGTTCGAATTCACCCTTTACCCGCGCAAATAGCCATGCAACGACTTCTTTTTCTCGCTCTTCTGCTCCTGGCAGGCCGTGTGGCGGCTCAGCCGGAACCGGAACGCTTCGTCAAGCACGTGACCTTCCCCGAGGGCAGCACGCTCGACGAGAAGATCGCAATGGCCGCCCGGCTGGTCCCCTCCGATCAGCAACTGGCGTGGCAGCAGATGGAACTGACAGCCTTCCTGCACTTCGGGATCAACACCTTTACCAATCGCGAATGGGGAGACGGACAAGAGGACCCCGCGTTGTTCAACCCCACGGAATTCGATGCCGACCAGATCGTGCAGACGCTGCGCAACGCCGGATTCCGGATGGTGATCCTCACGGCCAAACACCACGACGGATTCTGCCTCTGGCCAACGAAAACCACGCGACACTCCGTCGCCTCGTCGCCGTGGCGCGAAGGCAAGGGCGACGTGGTTCGCGAAATCCGCGATGCCTGTGAACGCCACGGCCTGAAATTCGGCGTCTACCTCTCGCCCTGGGACCGCAATGCCCCCTGCTACGGAGACTCGAAGGCCTACAACCGAATGTTCATCCGCCAGCTGACCGAACTGCTGACCCGCTACGGCGAGGTGCACGAAGTGTGGTTCGACGGCGCCAACGGCGAAGGCCCCAACGGCAAAAAACAGGTCTATGACTGGGATGCCTTCTACCGGACGATCCGCCGCCTGCAGCCCCACGCCGTGACGGCCATCATGGGCGACGACGTGCGCTGGGTCGGCAACGAAAAGGGAATCGGCCGCGAAACCGAATGGAGCGCTACGGTGCTCACTCCCGGCGTCTATGCCCGTGCCGCAGCGAACAACCGTCGGCTGGGAGTCTACGGCAAAGCCCCGGATCTGGGTGGCCGCGACATGTTGAAAAACGCCTCGGAACTCTTCTGGTACCCCTCGGAGGTCGATGTGTCGATCCGTCCCGGATGGTTTTACCATGCAGCCGAGGATGCGAAGGTCAAAAGTCTGAAACAGCTCGTCGACATCTATTTCCAATCGGTAGGATACAACTCGGTGCTGCTGCTCAATATCCCGCCCGACCGCCGCGGACTTATTCACAAAGCCGACTCGACACGGCTGATGGAACTGGCCGACTACCTCAAGCAGACATTTGCCGACGACCGGGTCGTCGACGGCGGCGAGACGTGGACCGCTTCGGGCGGCGACGAACGGATCTACCCGCTCCGCCCCGGCTCGCGGATCAACGTCGTGCTGCTCCAGGAGGATATCTCCCGCGGACAGCGCATCGAGGGCTTCACGGTGGAAGCCCTCACCGATGCCGGATGGCAGCCCGCGGGCGAAGGTACGACCGTCGGCTACAAGCGACTGCTGCGGATCCCGGAGGTCGAGGCCTCGGCCCTGCGCATCCGGCTCCGGGAGACGCGCCTCGAAGGGCACATCTGCCGCGTAGGGGCCTTCCGCGCGGAACCGGTCGAGGAGCAGGCCGTCCAGACCAAGTGGAACGATATCGACCGCGGGAAGTGGCGGATCGTCAGTCCGGAACCGCTGACCGTCGATCTGGGGCGCATCGCTACCCTCGCGGGCTTCACCTACGCCCCGGTCGGCGCACAGGCCAAACCCGACATGGCGTTCCGCTACCGGCTCTCGGTCAGCAGCGACGGCGTGCAGTGGCAGACGGTCATCGACAACGGCGAATTCAGCAACATCGTGAACAATCCGCTGCCGCAAACGGTCTCCTTCCCGCGCAAGGCGGTGGGCCGCTACCTGCGGCTGGAGGCAACAACGCCCGAGGCGGGCCAGGCGCGCATCCTGCCCGAAGAACTCGGGGTGACACTCGCAGATCCAACGGACGACGAAACGACTCTTTACACCGATCCCGGCGCCCCGCTGACACTCACGCCCGGCGCCCCGCATCCGAAGGTCGGGGGATGGCGCTTCTTCACCGCCCACGAGTTCCGTGACGAGGATGCGCAGCAGGGACAGCCGCGGGGCTTCATGCAACACAACGGAAAGGCTATGAGCCGCTCGGCACGGGTCGACAACCTCGTCTGCTCGAAGGTCGAGAACGGCGTACTGCACATGTGGGCGCGCGAAGAGCCCGATTCGATCGACAATCGCTTCGGCAAAAAGGTGAAATATTCGCACGCCTGCTACCGGACTTCGCTCCCGGGAAGCCGCGAGGAGTGGTGCAACTTCACCGAGAACATGCGCATCGAGATCCGCTTCCGCCGCAGCGATACGCAGGGATTCAACGACGCACTCTGGTTCATGGGCAACAACGGGCGTCCGTGGCCCGCGAACGGCGAAATCGACCTGCTGGAAAATCCCAAGCGGACGATCAACCAGCGGGCGCACTTCACGCTCCACTCCGAACACCATTATGCCGGAGTGGTCGGCGGTGCAGGTAGCGTGACGGCCACAACCGACCTCTCGGACATGACTCAGTGGAACATCTACTGGCTGGAATGGTACCCCGACCGGATTGTCGGCGGGGTGAACGGCCGGGCCTATTTCGAACACCGCAAGGGCGCCGACGGAAACAACGACTGGCCATGGAGCGATCCGGCAGGGTTCTTCCTGATCTTCAGTTCGGGAATCTCGGACAATCCGAAGGCGTGGCCGGGAGCTGTCGATCCGTCGCAATGGGATCCCGCAGCTCCTCCGTCGATGGAGGTCGACTGGGTCCGGGTCTACGTCAATGATCAATACCAGGGAGCCGCCGCTCCGTCGGTAAAATATTATTAGGAGTCAGAAAAACGGATGCCGATGACCGGGCTTCGCAGGAGTCAACGACCTGCGAGGCCCGGTTCCGCATCTATCGGATGACAGGTCGGCGAAACAACCGATGAAGACAACTCCCGGGCTGGCATCCGCCTCCGAAGGGATCGGAAGCAAATCACCGCTCCCGACGGTCGGTCGTATGCGGATTCACGCTGCGGAAACCCCAATAAGGCTCAGCAGCCCCTAAACCCCGATTCTTAACCGGGGCCCATAAAACCGGTTTCTTAAACCGGGCGGGTAAAGGCTTCGGAAACCCCGCGAGGTTCAGCAGCTTCTAAAACCGGTTTCTTAAACCGGTCATTCCCGCGAAGGCGGGAATCCAGAATCATCGAAGCGCGGAACCGAGTCAGAAACCCGGGATGCTCCTTTCGCCCCTAAAACCGGCTTCTTAAGCCGGTATCTTTTGGTGGCAAAAGGTACCACCAAAACCAGCCGCAAAAAGCAGAATGCGGCAGCAAGGCCCTCCTAAGAGGAGGGGTCTATGGGCTGCTGAACCTTTAGCGGTTTCCGAAGCGTGAATCCGCATACGACTGCCGGTCGAGGCGCGGAACCGGCTCGGATACCGGATGAAACTTCCTCTGCTCCTAAAACGGGCTTTTTAAGCCCGCGCCCATAGAGTCGGCTTCTTAAGCCGGTCGGTTTTTGCGGGGCTTTTTGACGATGCAAAAAGCCCCTCCTAAGAGGAGGGTTCTATGAGCGCCGGTCTAAGAGACCGGATTTAGGGGCTGCTGAACCTTTAGCGGTTTCCGAAGCGTGAATCCGCATACGACTGCCGGTCGAGGCGCGGAACCGAATCGGAAACCCTTCAAAGGTCCCTCCGCCCACGAAACCCCTTCCATAAAGGGGCTTTTTGACGTCCAAAAAGCGGTTTTATTTGTTTTAAATCAAAAAAGCATTTCTATTTTCTACAAAGGCACCCAGTTATTACTGAGCATCGCTTGTGTATGCACAAGCATTTGATTTGTAGAGTTGCGTAGTTTTACATATTCAAACTGCACAACTCGTGATATACCCGATTGATCAATATATCATTGATGCCGTCCGCAAAATGAGGAAACGTCAAAAGGTTTCACAAGCCATATTGGCGTATGGAATCGGTGTATCCAAAAGTTTCATCGGACAGGTCGAAAGTCCCAAGTACAATATCAAGTACAACCCGCACCATATCAACGAGATTGCAAAGTATCTCGGCTGTTCGCCCCGGGATTTTCTTCCCGAAAAACCGCTCTAACCCGTCAGCCGCCCATGTCGCGTTCGCTGTCGATCCTCGCAATCCTCGTGCTGGCAAGCCTTGCCGCCGCGGCCAAAAGTCCCGTCGGAATCGCCTTCTATGACGTCGACCGCATCTACGACACCATTCCGGCACTCTTCTACGACGATGCCGACTACACGCCCGAAGGGCGTTACGGCTGGAACTCGGAGCGCTATCACCGCAAAATCCGAAACACCGCCGCCGTGATCGACTCCATGGCCCTCGACATCGTGGCCCTGTGGGGCGTGGAGAACGAACAGGTTGTCCGGGACCTCTCCGCCGCCTGCCGCGAAGCGTACACCTACCTCCACCGCACGCTCAATACACTCGACGGCATGGACTTTGCCCTGCTCTTCTTCGCCGACCGCTTCGCACCCGAACGGGTCGAAACCGGACGCCGCTACCTCTACGTGGAGGGTGAATGCGAAGGCCGGACCCTGGGGCTGGTGCTCTGCGGCGATACCCGCACGGCCGAATGGCTCGTCGCGGACCTGAGGGACGAGCATCCCGGCGTGCCGCTCGTCGTCATGGGAAGGGTCGGAAGGATCCCCGCCGAGAAACTCGGACTCCGCGACGCAACGGCCCGCGCCGAAAAGGCCGGAAGAGGCAACATCCGCCGGGCCGGACGCTGGGAAATGAGGGACCGGATGCTGGTCGACACCCTGCTCGACAGCTCGAATGCCGATGTCTATGCCCGCCGCTATCTGGTTGACCAAAAGACCGGTAACCCCCTCAGAACCTATTCCCGCGGGGTTTACAGAGGCGGGTACGGATATTCGCTCCCCGTATTCGTATATATCCGCTGAAGAGATTTGTTTTTTTAGAAAAGTTTTCGTATTTTCGCAATCCCTTCGGAGGAAAATCCATTTTAAAACGCGGTCGAGATGTCGTAACCGCGATTTTTTCGGGTCCGAAGGGTTGATTTTGTGAAATTTTATTTATTTTTATAGATACAATCCAAAATTCAGAAAACTATGGCAGACGTTAAACGAGTCTACACCTTCGGCAACAAAGAGGCCGAAGGAAACGGCAAAATGCGGGAACTGCTCGGCGGTAAGGGCGCAAACCTCGCCGAAATGAACCTCATCGGCATTCCCGTACCCCCGGGCTTCACCATCACCACCGAGGTGTGCGCCGAATATTACAGCCACGGCAAGGAGGCCGTCATCAAACTCCTCAAGCCCGAAGTCGAAAAGGCCATGAAGAATATCGAGAAACTCACCGGCATGAAGTTCGGCGACAAGGAGATGCCCCTGCTCGTCTCGGTGCGCTCGGGTGCCCGCGCCTCGATGCCCGGCATGATGGACACGATCCTCAACCTCGGTATGAACGACCAGGCCGTCGAAGCCGTTGCCAAGCGCACGGGGAACCCCCGTTTCGCCTGGGACTCCTACCGCCGTTTCGTACAGATGTACGGCGACGTCGTGCTCGGCATGAAACCCGTCTCGAAAGAGGATCACGACCCATTCGAGGAGATCATCGACGCCCAGAAGAAAAAACGCGGCGTGAAAAACGATACCGACCTGACGACCGACGACCTCAAGGAACTCGTCAAGGAGTTCAAGGCCGCCGTCAAGAAGCAGACCGGCGAGGACTTCCCCACCAACCCCTGGGACCAGCTCTGGGGTGCCATCTGCGCCGTCTTCGGTTCGTGGATGAACGAACGCGCCATCCTCTACCGCAAGCTCAACAACATCCCCTCCGAGTGGGGTACGGCCGTTTCGGTGCAGGCCATGGTATTCGGCAACATGGGAAACAACTCCGCAACGGGTGTCGCCTTCTCGCGTGACGCCGCCACGGGCGAAAACATCTTCAACGGAGAGTATCTGATCAATGCCCAGGGCGAGGATGTCGTGGCCGGTATCCGCACCCCGCAGCAGATTACGATCGAAGGCTCGAAGCGCTGGGCCAAGGCCCAGAACATCTCCGAGGAGGACCGCAAGAACAAGTATCCTTCGCTCGAAGAGGTCATGCCCGAGGTCTACAAGGAGCTCAACGAGATCCAGCACCATCTGGAGCAGTATTTCACCGACATGCAGGACATCGAGTTCACGATCCAGGACGGCAAGCTCTGGATGCTGCAGTGCCGCAACGGGAAACGCACGGGTGCCGCCATGGTGAAGATCGCCATGGACATGTTGCGCGAAGGCCTGATCGACGAAAAGACCGCCGTGCTGCGCTGCGAGCCCGCGAAGCTCGACGAGCTGCTCCACCCCGTCTTCGACAAGAAGGCCATCGCTTCGGCACAGGTCATCACCAAGGGTCTGCCCGCTTCGCCCGGCGCCGCCACGGGGCCCGTGGTATTCTTCGCCGAGGATGCCGAGAAGATCTTCGCCAAGAGCGGACAGAAAGCCGTCCTGGTGCGTATCGAGACCTCGCCCGAGGACCTCAAGGGTATGCTGGATGCCGCCGGTATCCTCACCGCACGCGGAGGTATGACCTCCCACGCCGCCGTCGTGGCCCGCGGTATGGGCAAGTGCTGCGTCTCGGGTGCCGGAGAGTTGCAGATCGACTACAAGGCCCGCACCATTCAGGTCAACGGCTTCACCGTCAAGGAGGGCGACTGGATCTCGCTCAACGGCTCGACCGGCGAAGTCTACCTCGGTCAGGTAGCCACGAAGGCCGCCGACCTGAGCGGCGACTTCGGCAAGCTCATGGAGCTGGCCGCCAAATACTCGGTACTGAAGGTCCGCGCCAATGCCGACACCCCGAAGGATGCCGCTCAGGCATTCGAGTTCGGCGCCGAGGGCATCGGTCTCTGCCGCACCGAGCACATGTTCTTCGAGGGTGACCGCATCAAGGCCATCCGCGAGATGATCCTCGCCGACGATGAGGCCGGACGCCGCGTGGCCCTGGCCAAGCTGCTCCCGATGCAGCGCGGCGACTTCGAGGGGCTCTTCAAGGCCATGAACGGATATCCCGTGACGGTCCGCCTGCTCGACCCGCCCCTGCACGAGTTCGTGCCCCACGATGAGAAGGGGCAGAAGGAGATGGCCGAGGAGATGGGCGTTTCGCTGCAGAAGATCGTCGCCAAGGTCGAGTCGCTCGCCGAGTTCAACCCCATGCTGGGCCACCGCGGCTGCCGCCTGGGCAACACCTACCCCGAAATCACCGAGATGCAGGCCCGCGCCATCATCGAGGCTGCCATGAACGTCAAGGCCATGGGTATTCCGGTTCACGTCGAGATCATGGTCCCGCTGGTCGGAAACCACAAGGAGCTCCGCTACCAGAAGAAGATCATCGACTCGACCGCCGAGCAGGTCTTCACCGAGCGAAACGACAAGATCGACTACATGGTCGGTACGATGATCGAGGTGCCGCGCGCCGCCGTCACCGCCAACCAGATCGCCGAAGTCGCCGAATTCTTCTCGTTCGGTACCAACGACCTCACGCAGATGACCCTCGGATTCTCGCGCGATGACATCGGCAAGTTCCTCCCCGTCTATCTGGAGAAGGGCATCCTGAAGAACGACCCGTTCCAGATCCTCGACCGAAACGGCGTGGGACAGCTGATCCGCGAAGCCGTCTTCAAGGGCCGCGGAACCCGCCCGACCCTCAAGTGCGGAATATGCGGCGAACACGGCGGGGAACCCTCTTCGGTGGAATTCTGCCACTACGCAGGTCTCAACTACGTGAGCTGCTCGCCCTTCCGCGTGCCCATCGCCCGCCTGGCCGCCGCACACGCCGCCCTCAACCAGAAGTAATCCCGGGCGCAAGCCCCCGTTCGAAAAACCCGCAGTTCCGACTGCGGGTTTTTTCTTTCAAGAGGCAAAACCACAGGATTCGTTGATTTTTCTTGGTCCAAAGTCGGATTTTTGCTATATTTGTTTTCGGTAAACTTTTGGACGACACGTCCAACAAAAACAACGGGAATATGAAAAAGATCCTTCTTTCGGCGATCGCCGCGCTGTTCGCGGTAACGGCAGCATCCGCACAGGATGCAGGAAACTGGGCTGTGGGCCCCCGCATGAACATCTACACCAACACAGGAGAAACCGTTGTCGGCCTGGGAGCTTACGGCCGCTACAATTTCGACGGCAACTGGCGCATCGAGCCTTCGTTGATCGCACTGCTGCACGAGGGCTGCTCGCTCGACATCAGCTGCGATGCCCAGTATGTTTTCCACATGGGAGGAGGTTGGCACCTCTATCCGGCTGCCGGTCTGACGCTCAATGACATCGGCCGCTGGGCCGTCGGTCTCAACCTCGGAGGAGGTTTCGACGTCGAGGTTGCTCAGAATTGGGATATTTCCGCCGGATTGAAATGGCAGCCCATGTTCGACGATCTCCGCAAGAATCCCGTCGTTATCAGCGTCGGGGCCAGCTACAAGTTCTAACCCGGAAGGGGGGGGGGCCGTGAGAAGGGAGAGAGAAGGGAGAGAGGAAGGAGGAGAGAATGGAGAGGAGAGGAGAGGAGAGGAGAGGAGTGGAGTGAGATACAGGCCCGAAAGACAACCCTGAAAAAAACATCCCGTCACCTGCAGGTGACGGGATGTTTTTTTCAGCGCGCCTCGTTCACACGGATCATCTCGAAGATCCGGTAGCCGATCGGGGCATACGACCGCCATGCGGAGCGTTTGGCCCGATAGATCCACGGCTCCCCGCCGACATAGAGCGTTACGTCGGGCAGGAGCGTCTCATTGAAGAACCCGCAGAGCTGCGATGCGTCGAGGTCGAACGTATAGCGGTGCTTCCAGCCCCGCTTCCCGGGTTCGAGGTAGAGTTTCTCCACCGGACCCGCCAGCACCACCCCGCCCGAGGCAAAACGCACGGAATCCACCTCCTCGGCACGCGCCATCCGACACGTGAAATTCAGCGTCGCACGCCCCCCACGGTGCTCCTTGTAGGTGATGTCGAGGGTCAGGTCACCCGCTTCCGGATGCTCGAACAGCGTCACCGGAAAGGTATGGTAGATCACCCCGTCCGCCTCGGCCTTCGAGACGTAGTGCGGACGGATGTTCTGTCCCGCGGCCGTCAGTGTGACCCCGGCGAACAGCACCGCAGCCGCTCGCCGTAAAAACAGATCAGTCACCGTAGACGATGATCGTATAGATCGTATAGACCCCGACGTAGGATTTCGACTGGTAGTCCACGTGGTGGATGCGCGTGATGCCGGCCTCGCGCGCCGCGGTCTGGATGCTCGCATCCCCCATGGCCACCACGCCGACATAACCCTTCACTTCGGCCGTCCCGACCTTGCTCGATCCGGCATTGCCCGTCACGGCCAGGCCGTCCTTCACGTCCGTATAGACGCCGCCCACAACCGGCGACTTGACACAGCCCGTGCCCAGCACGGCCGCTGCAAAAAATGCGCAGGCAAGAAACTTTTTCATGCTATCTGGTTTTGTAGGCGCAATGGAACTTCCCTTTCGCCAGGTTCAACAGTTTGCTCTTGAGCAGTTGCCGCCGCAACGGCGAGATCCGGTCCGTAAAGACCTTGCCCTCGATATGGTCATACTCGTGCTGAATGACCCATGCCTTGAGGCCTGAAAACTCCTCGTCATGCTCCACAAAGTCCGTATCCTGGTAACGGATCCGGATCGACAGCGAGCGCGGCACGTCGGCGTAGATCCCCGGAAACGAAAGGCATCCCTCGTTGTAGGTCTTCGTCTCGGCGGAATATTCGTAGATTTCGGCGTTCACGAACGCCCGCTTGTAGTCGGCGCACGACGAGTCCTCCTCGGCCCACGGCGTACAGTCGACGATGAAGAAGCGCAGGTTCCTGCCCACCTGCGGTGCGGCAAGACCCACACCTCCGGCTTCCTCCAGGGTGAGGAACATATCCTCCTCGAATTTCTTTACATCGAGGCTCTCGGGCGTCACCGGTGCGCAGGGCTTCCGCAGCACCTCGTCGCCATAGATCACGATCGGATAAATCATCGGTTGAATTCCATGTAACTTTGTAAAATAATCGTGGCGGAAATCTTGTCCACCAACGCCTTGTCGCGGCGGGCCATCCGTCCGATGCCGCTTTCGAGCATCGCGCGGTGCGCCAGCACCGAGGTGAAACGCTCGTCGTGGAAAACCACCTCCTTCTCCGGCCAGCGCTGTTGCAAACGCCTTGCCAGAGGCTCGATGAAACGCCACGTTTCCGAAGGCGTGCCGTCCATCCGTGCGGGTTTGCCCACGACGATCGTCGAGACATCCTCCCGCGCGAAGTAGTCCGCCAGCCAGCGTTCCAGATCCTTCGTCGCAACGGTCTCCAGCCCCCCGGCAATCAACCGCAGAGGATCGCTCACCGCGATCCCCGTGCGTTTCGTACCGTAGTCGATGGCCAGAATCCGTCCCATCCCGGAAGAGGTCGTGCAGCGGCTACAGGTTCAGTTTACGGAACAGTTTGCGGTAGGAGCACTCCTCGTCGACCAGACGGTAGAGGTCGTCGATGGCGACGCGCTCCTGCTGCATCGTGTCGCGGCGGCGGACCGTCACGGTGTTGTCTTCGAGCGTCTGGCCGTCGACCGTCACGCAGAACGGCGTACCGATGGCATCCTGACGGCGGTAGCGCTTGCCCACCGAATCCTTCTCGTCGTAAACCACGTTGAAATCGTACTTCAACAGGTCGACGATCTTCTGCGCAACCTCCGGCATCCCGTCCTTCTTGACCAGCGGCAGCACGGCAACCTTCACCGGAGCCAGCGCTGCCGGGAAGCGCAGCACGACACGCGAGTCGCCGCCTTCGAGCGTCTCCTCGGTATAGGCCGCCGACATCACCTGCAGGAACATGCGGTCCACGCCGATCGACGTCTCCACCACATACGGCACGTAGCTCTCGCCCGTCTCCGGATCGAAATACTGCAGTTTCTTGCCCGAAAGACGCTGGTGGTTCCCCAGGTCGAAATCCGTGCGCGAGTGGATGCCCTCGACCTCCTTGAAGCCGAACGGGAAGTTGTACTCGATGTCGGTGGCGGCGTTGGCGTAGTGGGCCAGCTTCTCGTGGTCGTGGAAGCGGTAGTTGTCGTCCCCGAAGCCCAGGGCGCGGTGCCAGGCCATCCGGGTGTTCTTCCACTCGTTCCACCACGCCATCTCGGTGCCCGGGCGGACGAAGAACTGCATCTCCATCTGCTCGAACTCACGCATCCGGAAGATGAACTGACGGGCCACGATCTCGTTGCGGAAGGCCTTGCCGATCTGCGCAATACCGAACGGCAGCTTCATGCGGCCCGTCTTCTGGACATTCAGGAAGTTCACGAAGATACCCTGCGCCGTCTCGGGCCGCAAGTAGATCGTCGAAGCACCTTCGGCCGTCGAACCCATCTGCGTCGAGAACATCAGGTTGAACTGGCGCACCTCGGTCCAGTTGCGCGTCCCCGAGATCGGGCAGGCGATCTCGCAGTCGAGGATGATCTGACGCAGCCCGGCAAGGTCGTTGGCGTTCATCGCCTCGGCAAAGCGGCGGTGAACCTCGTCGCGTTTTGCGGCCGTCTCGGCCACGCGCGGCGACGTCTCGCGGTATTTCGCCTCGTCGAAGTCCGCCCCGAAGCGCTTGCGGGCCTTCTCTACCTCCTTCTCGATCTTTTCATCCTGCTTGGCCAGCCACTCCTCGATCAGCACGTCCGCACGGTAGCGCTTCTTCGAGTCCCGGTTGTCGATCAGCGGGTCGTTGAACGCCGCCACGTGCCCCGAAGCCTCCCACGTCTTGGGGTGCATGAAGATCGCCGCGTCGAGCCCCACGATATTCTCGTGCAGCTTGACCATCGAATCCCACCAGTAGCGCTTGATATTGTTCTTCAACTCCACGCCGTTCTGTCCGTAGTCGTAGACCGCACCCAGACCGTCGTAGATCTCGCTCGACGGAAATACGAACCCGTACTCCTTGCAGTGAGCGACCAGCTTCTTGAAAAGTTCTTCCTGAGTCATCGTATTCTGTTTTACTGATTTTCCAAAAGGCAAAAATACAAAAAATTAAGAAACCTCGGCCCCCATACCGATTTTATTTCCACTTTTGCCGATGACTGCCCCCGTTCCGGCCGCGGCAAATCCGAAAACGCCGTTTTCTCAAGGCTCCATGATCGCCTTTCCCTATTTTTTCGTATCTTCGTTCCGCCAAATCCCAAACATATGCTGCCTGTTACGGAACGTAAACAAATCATCGACCTGATTCAGCGGGAGGTCATCCCCGCCATCGGATGTACCGAACCCATCGCCGTGGCGTTGTGCGCAGCCCGCGCCGCCGAAACCCTGGGCGCGGAACCCGAAAAAATCACCGTGCGCCTGAGCGCCAACATCCTCAAGAACGCCATGGGCGTCGGGATCCCCGGCACGGGGATGATCGGACTCCCGATCGCCGTGGCTCTCGGGGCCACGATCGGACGCTCGGAATACCAGCTGGAGGTGCTGCGCGACGTCACGCCCGAAGCCGTCGAGCACGGCCGGCGGATGATCGACGAAAAACGCATCGCCATCTCCCTGAAGGAGGATATCGCCGAGAAACTCTATATCGAAACGGAGGTCGAAGCCGCCGGACACCGCGCCGTGGCGATTATCGCCGGAGGACATACGGCATTCGTCTACGTCGAACGCGACGGCGAAGCGCTCCTCGACAAACGCAGCGCTTCATCCTCGGACGAGGAGGAGGGTGAAGAGCCCCTGACCCTGCGCCGCGTCTGGGAGTTCGCCATGACCACGCCGCTCGACGAGATCCGCTTCATCCTCGAATCGAAACGCCTGAACAAGGCAGCCGCCGAAACCTCCTTTACCGGGGAATACGGCCACTGCGTGGGCCGCACGCTGCGCTGCGACCGCGAACGCCGGATCATGGGAGACAGCATCTTCACCCGCATCCTCTCCTACACCTCGGCAGCCTGCGACGCCCGCATGGCCGGAGCGATGATCCCCGTGATGAGCAACTCCGGAAGCGGAAACCAGGGTATCGCCGCAACACTTCCCGTCGTGGTCTACGCCGAAGAGACCTCTGCCTCGGAGGAGCAGATGATCCGCGCCCTGACGCTGAGCCACCTGACGGTCGTCTACATCAAGCAGAGCCTCGGACGCCTCTCGGCACTGTGCGGCTGCGTCGTGGCCGCCACGGGTTCGAGCTGCGGAATCGTCTACCTGATGGGCGGCGGTTACGACCAGGCCGCCGCCGCGGTGAAGAACATGATCGCCAACCTTACGGGCATGATCTGCGACGGCGCGAAGCCGAGCTGCGCGATGAAACTCACGAGCGGCGTCTCGACCGCCGTGCTCTCGGCCATGATGGCCATGGACGGACGCTGCGTCTCACCCGTCGAGGGGATCATCGAGGAGGATGTCGACCACTGCATCCACAACCTCACGAAGATCGGACGGGACGGAATGGACGGAACCGACCGACTCGTACTCCACATCATGACCCACAAGGAGTAGGCATTCAAGGAGTAGGCATTCAATATCCGAGCAGTCAGAGTCTCTGCCCACGAAAACACCCCGGCTGCGGATGTCGCGGCCGGGGTGTTCCGTATCTCATCCGTTTCCGGAAGCCGTCACTTCTGGAAGATGGTCTTGACGATGATGTTCGTGGCGCCCTGATGGCGGGTCGTATAGTCCTTGGCGATCCGGCTGGTCTTCTGCAGAAAAACCTCGTTGTCACGCAGCGGCGTGAACCAGTCGCGCAACTCCTCGTAGTTCGAAACCGAACGGGCCGCCCCCAGTGTCACGAGATCCCGGGCCTCCTTGAATTTTTCGTAATTCGGGCCGAAAGCAATCGGCAACCCGAATGTCGCGGCTTCGAGCGTATTGTGGATCCCCACCCCGAAACCGCCGCCGATATAGCTCCACGTCGCGTATCCGTAGACCGAGGAGAGCAATCCCACCGTATCGAGAATCAGCAGCTGGCGCGTTCCGTATCCCGTGCGCGAGGTGCACTGCGTATAGCGCAGGGCTCCGCCGCGGGTCTCCTCGATGAGCCGGGCAATGCGCCCCTCGTCCATTTCGTGCGGCGCGATGACGAACTTCACACCCGGATTGTCGTTCATCAGCCGGATCAGCAGCTCCTCATCCGGGCCCCAGGTCGAACCCGCCACAAACAGCCGGTCGTCCCCCTTGAAGCGCTCCACGATATCGACGTGCTTGGCCGCCCGGGCAATCTCCGCTACCCGGTCGAAACGGGTATCCCCCGCCACCAGCACATTGTCGAAACCCAGCGTCGCAAGCAGTTTCTTCGACTCCTCGTTCTGGACGAACATCACGTCGAACGACTCCAGCGCCTGGCGCCACATCCCGCCGTAGGGGCGGAAAAAAACCGAATTGCGGCGGAAAATCGCCGACACGACATAGGTCCGGACCTTGCGGCGGCGAAGCTCGCGCAGAAGGTTCAGCCAGTATTCGTATTTGACAAAGACGGCGATCTCGGGGTGCGCCGCATCGAGGAACCGCCGGGCATTGCGCGGCGTGTCGATCGGCAGGTAGAAGATGTAGTCGGCACCCTTGTAGTCCTTGCGGATCTCGTATCCCGACGGAGAGAAAAAGGTCAGCAGAATCTTGTACTCGGGATGCGACTTCCGAAGTTGTTCGATGATGGGACGCCCCTGCTCGAACTCCCCGAGCGAGGCTACATGGATCCAGATGATGCGCGCCGCAGGATCGATACGCTCCTGCATCCGCCGGAAAAGATCCTTACGCCCTTCGAGCCACAGTTTGGCTTTCCGATGGCGCGGCGCCACGAGCCGAATGGCCCAGACGTAAAGCAACAGACCGAAATTATAAAACCACATCAGCAGTCTACGGTGTTGAATTTTTCTTTTTATCGGGAGCCCCTCAAAATTTACCGGGAAACTCCCCAAAACCGACTCCGCCCGGAACCCACTCTCACACAACCCGTCAGATTCATCCGGGCCCCACTCTCACACAACCCGTCAGATTCGTCCGGACCCCACTCTCACACAACCCGTCAGATTCATCCAAGCCCCACTCTCACACAGCCCGTCAGATTCATCCAAGCCCCACTCTCACACAGCCCATCAGATTCGTCCGGACCCCACTTTCACACAACCCGTCAGATTCATCCAAGCCCCACTCTCACACAACCCATCAGATTCGTCCGGACCCCACTCTCACACGACCCTCCGGGGATTCACCTCAAAACCCACTCTCCCACAACTCGCCAGATTCACCACGGAATTGTTCAGTTTGGCAAAGATAGCATATTTTGACATTTCTGCAAAATTACCAGTTGTATTCCAGGGCGTTTTCAATCAACTCCACCCGAACCTCCCCGTCCGCAGCTATTTCAACGGCCGCCAGGTCAAACTGAACCTCTCCCGTCCAGCCCGTCGCCCGAAGATAACAACCCGCCGCCCGCGTCAAAGCCCGGAACTTGCGCCGCGTGGCCGCCGCCTCGGGCGGCGTCAGCGAACCCGACCGCCGGGTCTTGACCTCCACGATGTGCAGCACCTCCCCGTCCGTAGCCACCAGGTCCAACTCGTCCCGCCCCTGCCGCCAGTTCTGCACCAGAATCGAGTAACCCTTCGCCCGGAGACACTCCGCCGCCGCAGACTCGCCCACATGTCCCGTCTCGGCCGTCGTCATCAGTGGAGAATCCGTTGGATGGTGTTGGCACGCTCCATCGCCGCCTTCAAACCGTCGGCATCGTCGCGTTCGAGCATCTTGCGCAGGATCTGCAGCTGGTGGATGTGCTCGCGCAGCACGTCCAGGACGTTGTACTTGTTACGCAGCAGGATCGGAACCCACGTCGCTGCGGAACTCTTCGCCAAACGAACCGTACTCTCGAAACCGCCGCCCGCCAGATCGAAGATATGCCGCTCCTCCCGCTCCTTTTCGAGCACGGTGAGCGCCAGGGCAAACGACGTGACGTGGGAGATATGCGACACATAGGCCGTATGCAGGTCGTGCTCCTCGGGATCCATGTAGACGGCCGGGCACTCCAGCGTGCGGAAGATCCGCTCCACGGTGTGCAGGGCGTCGCTGTCGCTGCGCACCGTGTCGCAGAAGACGACATTGCGGCCCGAAAAGGCCCCGCGCTGGGCTGCCTTCGGCCCGCTGTACTCCGTGCCCCACATCGGGTGCACGGCCACAAAACGGCCCCGGCGGGCGTGCATCGAGATCACTTCGCACAACTCGCCCTTGATCGACCCCATGTCGATGACGACCTGACGGTCATTGACCCGGTTGAGGGCCTTGACGGCCAGCAGCGGAATGGCATCCACGGGGGTGGCCAGCACGATGAGGTCCGCTTCGGCGACCCCCTCCTCGAACCGGACGATCCGGTCGGCCAGTCCCAGGCGGAGCGCTTCGGCGGCGTGTTCCTCGGAATTCTCGACCCCGAGGATCTCTTCGGCCAGTTCATGGTCCCGCAGGGCCAGGGCGAACGAGCCTCCGATCAGGCCCAGTCCGACGATCATTGCTTTCATTTGCTGTCGAATTTATGGCTTGTCCACGTATCCGCCACATTCGCCCCGTCTCACACCGGCAGACGGGTTCCCGTGCCTTCCAACGGCCGGGCCCGTCGTTCGGAAACCTCCGCGTCCGGCCCGGGGAGTCCCCGGTCCATTCCGCAGGATGGCCGCAAATCGGTCGGATACCTATTTTTATAATAGGAAAGAGAGGTCGCCGCCGGGTTGCACCTCGAAGGTCTCGACCCCTTTCCTGAAGATTCGCATCGGGCGCGAGCCAAGCAGCTCCAGGCGTCCTTCGTCATAGCGCAGCATACACCCCTCGCGCAGTCCGACCACCCAGCGCCGCGGATTGGCCTGGATGAACTCCAGGATCCGCTGCTCGCGCGTCTCCCCTGCGTGCCCCGCAGGATTGGCATCCAGGTAGTGGGGGTTGATCTGGAACTTCACGGCCCCAATGGCCCGGAACGACTCGGGTTCGACAATCGGCATGTCGTTCGTCGTCGAGATCGTCGGGCAGCAGACGTTGCTCCCCGCCGACCATCCCACGTAGGGCGTCCCGGACTTGATTTTCCGCAGGATGGCCTGCATGAGCCCCTGCTGCTGCATCTTCCGCGCCAGGGCGAAGGTGTTACCCCCGCCCACGCAGATCGCTTCGGCCGTGCGGATCAGCGCCGCAGGATCCTTCGCCCGGTGGACCGACCGAACCCGGATGCCGAGTTCCGAAAACCGGGCCTGCACCTTCCGTTCATACTCGGCGTAGGAGAAGGTCACGGCAGCATACGGAACGAAGACGACCTCCCGGATCCCCGTGAGGAACCGGCCGATTTCCGGCAGCGGATAACGCAGGTATTCTTCCCCCGCATTGGTCGAATTCGAGATTAGAAGCAATTTCATAAATCACTGTATTTTAAATCATTATCCGATATTTTGTGCTAAACGTCGAAAAAGTTGTGAATAAAAAATCACGGTCTTTTGTCAAAAGTAATAAAAAAAGTGTTACTTTTGCGCAAAATTACCCTGGAAATGTACTGAACTGTTTCCAAATAATTGTTTAACTAAAAACTTAAGATTATGTCAGAAGTTCAATCAAAAGTTGTCGAGATCATCGTTGACAAACTGGGTGTCAAGGAGTCGGAAGTAGTACCCGAAGCCAGCTTCACCAACCACCTGGGCGCAGACTCGCTCGACACCGTAGAGCTGATCATGGAGTTCGAGAAGGCTTTCGATATCCAGATCCCGGATGAGGACGCTGAGAAGATCGCTACCGTAGGTGACGCCGTCAAGTACATCGAGGAGCACAAGAAATAATTTTTTATCCGTATTTTCATTCACGGCAATTTAAGTCTTAATTTTATGGCAGAAAGAAGAGTAGTTGTTACGGGCATCGGTACGATCAACCCGATTGGTAATAATATTGAGGAATATTTTTCGAATCTGGAAAAGGGAGTCAGTGGTGCCGCACCCATTACTCATTTCAACGCCGAGAAATTCAAGACCCAATTCGCTTGTGAAGTAAAAAATTACGACCCGAGCCAGTATTTCGATCGTAAGGAGGTCCGCAAATACGACCTCTTCACCCAGTATGCCCTCATCGCCGCCACACAGGCCGTCGAGGACTCCGCGCTCGACCTCGAAAAGGTCGACAAGGAACAGGTGGGTGTGATCTGGAGCTCGGGCATCGGAGGTATCAAATCCTTCTTCGATGAATGTCTGGGCTGGGCCGCTGGGGATGGAACCCCGCGGTTTAGCCCCTTTTTCATCCCCCGCATGATCTCCGACATCGCCGCAGGGTTCATCTCCATGAAGTACGGCTTCATGGGCCCCAACTACTGCACCGTCTCCGCCTGCGCTTCGTCGAACCACGGCATGATCGCCGCATTCGACGCAATCCGCTACGGAAAGGCCGATGTCATGGTAGCCGGAGGTTCCGAAGCGGCCGTCAATGAACCCGCCGTCGGCGGTTTCAACTCCATGCAGGCACTCTCCACCCGCAACAGCGATCCCCAGCACGCCTCGCGTCCCTTCGACGCCGACCGCGACGGATTCGTGATCGGAGAAGGAGCCGGAGCCCTGGTCCTCGAAGAGTACGAACACGCCAAGGCCCGCGGCGCCAAGATCTATTGCGAAATTATCGGCGGCGCCGCATCGGCCGACGCCTACCACTTCACGGCGCCCCACCCCGAAGGAAAAGGCGCCATCAAGGCCATGCGCGACGCCATCAAGGATGCCGGAATCCGGCCCGAAGAGATCGACTACGTCAACGTACACGGAACGTCGACCCCGGCCGGTGACCTCCCCGAACTGAAGGCTGTCGCCGAAGTCCTCGGAGAACACGTCTACGATGTCAACATCTCGTCGACGAAATCCATGACGGGACACCTCCTGGGTGCCGCCGGTGCCGTCGAGGCCCTGGCCTGCATCTTCGCCATGACCCGCGGAATCGTCCCGCCTACGATCAACTGCGAAAACCTCGACCCCGCCATCGATCCGAAACTCAACCTCACGCTCAACACGCCCCAGAAACGTGACGTGAAGTGCTGTCTGAGCAATACGTTCGGATTCGGAGGTCACAACTCGACGGTCATTTTCCGCAAACTGTAATACCCCGTAACGTCCGTACGCCGTGATCGATTTCATCCTGCGTCCGCTGCGGCGGAATTTCGGACGTGACCGCGCGTATTACAGAATGGTCGACGACCTGTTCGGGTTCATCCCCCACAACGTCGAAATCTACAAGCTGGCTTTGATTCACAAGTCAGCTTCTTTGATTTTGGAGGACGGCCGACCCATCAACAACGAACGGCTCGAATACCTCGGCGATGCCGTCATCGAGGCCGTCACCTCCGATTACCTCTTCATCGAATTCCCCGACCGCGACGAAGGGTTCATGACCCAGTTGCGGTCGAAAATCGTCTCGCGACAATCCCTCAACGCCCTGGCCGTCGAACTCGGACTCGACCGCTACGTGATCTCGAACGGCGGAGCAGGAATCGCTCAGAAACATATCTTCGGAGACGCCTTCGAAGCCATGATGGGAGCCGTCTATCTGGATCAGGGCTACGATTTCGTAAACCGGCTGCTGATCAACCGGATCTATTACCGACACCTGAACATGGAGGAACTGACCGAATCGGAGACCGATTTCAAGAGCCGGTTGATCGAGTGGAGTCAGAAAAACCACCACCGGATCTCCTTCCGCACCGAAACGGAAAAGGGCTCGGCAGCCAATCACCCGCTATTTTACAGCACGGTGATGATCGACGACATGGAGGTCGGACACGGATCCGGAGGCTCGAAGAAGGAGGCGGAACAACGTGCCGCATTCTCCGTATCGCAATACCTGACCGACGAGCAGTGTGCTACGCTGCTGGACAAGGTCGACCGCCTGTCGCACTGACCGTCGGGCCGAACCGCAGCAACCATGGAGAACATTCGCAACAAAATGGCGTCCCGGGGCATCGAAGCACTCGATGACCGGGAGTTGCTGGCCCTGCTCATCGAGGATGAGGCGTTGGCCGAGATCCTGCTGACCACCTACGGAGGGTCGTTGGCCCGGCTCGCCGCCGAAGCCGAAGCCCGGTTGCGCATGGTCGGAGGGCTCGGGCTGAGAAGGGCCCGGATGCTGCGGCTCGCCGCGGAATTCGGACGCAGAGTCGCAGTGTCCGGAGCCGGGAATTCCGATTTTATCGCCACGAGCGACGATGTCGTGCATCTGTTCCGTCCGCAGCTCGAACGCCTGCCCCATGAAGAGTGCTGGGCGGTGTACCTCACCTCCTCGAACCGCATCATCGAACGTCAGCGCGTAAGCCAGGGCGGTGTGACGGGAACGGTGGTCGACCATCGGCTGATCGTCAAACGCGCGCTGGAGCTGCTCGCCACACAGATTATCCTGATCCACAACCACCCCTCGGGAACCCCCGAGGCAAGTCCGCAGGACAAGTCCCTGACCGATCGGGTAGCCCGGGCCGCCGCACTGTTCGACATCCGGCTGCTGGACCACCTCATCATTGCCCGTGACGGGGATTTCTCGTTCCGGCGCGAAGGGTTGATCGGCTAACCGGAGAAGACAGAGAAGGAGAGGGGGGGGCAAGAAATCCGCACCCGCCTTCAATCGGTCGGAAGGGAGGCCGGAGAGGGGGGGGGTATTTTACCCAAAAAACGGCGGAACGGCCGGCGGAAAACAAGGCGACGTCTGCAAAAAAAGATCGGGCGGCGAGGAGAAATTCTCCTTCCGCCCGATTCCTTTTTACGGCAAAGGCTCCGGGGCCCGACTACCAGCGGAACTGGAGGTAGGCACGGAATCCGGAACTCTTGATCTTCGAACCCGAGAGATCCAGATCACCCGAGAAGCATTTGTACTTGTAGCTGCCCATCCGGGCCTCGATACCGAAGCCGACCTTGCGATAGGCGACCGAAGCTCCCGTTACGAACATCGACGCATAGTTGCCTCCGAAGGAGCTATCGGCATAATAGGCGGCAAAGGTCGGTGCAAAACGGGCATAGGCGGCAATCGTAAGATCACGACCCGGCGTAATGGTGATCGAAGGACCGACCTGGAAACTGTACTCCATCTTGTGGAAGTCGAAGTTTTCGCCTGCAGCCTCCTCCGAGGCATCCCCGGAGATCTCGGACGACTCGCCGTCCTCGTCGCCCGCAACAAGCGAACCTCCGAACTTGGCGGCATCGAAGGTATAGTTCGAGTAGGTCACATCGAAGAAGCTGGCATCGATGCCGATGCTGATCAACCGCGCGATGGGCTTCTTGTGGAGCATGTAGCTGCGGCCCCGGGTCAGCGAGATACCCCAGTTGTTCTTCAGGCCTTCAATCTTGTCGTTGGCGATGCCGCCCACTTCATCGCTGATGTCCCCGAGTCCGAAACTGCTGTCGGTCGGTTTGATCTTTTCGTAAACGTAGTTGATGTTGAAGAATTTCGAACGAACCTTTTTCGGCTCATCGGCACTCTCCTGAGCCAATGCGGTCACGCCGATACCGGCAAAAACGAGAAAGAAGAAGAATTTTTTCATAAGCGAATCTGTTATTGAAATGAGTAAGTATTTTTCCGGAGATGGCAACGTCCTGCGGCTATTTTTGCATACACGCCCGTTTCACACTTATCCTTTTCACCTCTTTCCCGCCCGATTCCGGGGTTCGGCACCCTTCGGTCGACATTCGACAGGGGCGAATCCTCGAAAAAATGTCGCATCGGCATCCAAATCGTACAAAAATATGATTTTTTCCGTATTTTCGCAATATGAAAGACCCGAAAAATCGAAAATGGAAGGTCCTCACGAGCGAGTATCTCTTCCGCAAACCGTGGCTTACCGTGCGGCACGAGAGTCTCGAACTCCCCGACGGCCGGCGTGTCCCCGACTACTATGTCCTCGAATACCCCGACTGGATCAACGTCACGGCCATCACCCGCGACGGGCACTTCGTGCTGATCGACCAGTACCGGCACGGTCTCGGCGAGACCTCCTACGAGATCCCGGCCGGGGTCTCCGAACCGACCGACGACTCGATGCTGGCCGCGGCACAGCGCGAACTGGCCGAAGAGACCGGATACGGAGGCGGGGAATGGCAGCTGATTACGGTCGTGGCACCCAATCCGGCCACGCAGACCAACCTTACCCACTGCTTCCTCGCAACCGGGGTCGAACGCCTCTCGGAACAGCACCTCGATCCGACCGAGGACCTGCGCGTCCACCTCATGACGCGCCGTGAGGTGCTCGAACTGCTCCGCTCGAACCGCATCCGCCAGGCACTGATGGCCGCTCCGCTGTGGCGTTATTTCGCCGAGCATCCCGAACCGGAGGATACCCGCCCCGAGCGATGATCCCCGCAACAAGCGAATCCCACACCCTCAAGACTTCCCCTCAAAATACGCATCCCATGCCCAACAAGATCTACGACTCGATCCGCACCGTCTACTTCTCGCCGACCGGCACCTCGAAGCAGATTGCCGAAGCCATAACCCGGGGAATTGCGGCCCCCGCAAACGGGAGCACGGTCTTCGCACTCCCGGGCTCCGCCTCCCGCCTCGCCGCGCAGGCCATCGACCTGACGCACCGCTCCGAACCCGCAGCGGTCGAGCTCTCCGCCGAAACCGTCACCGTAATCGCCGCTCCCGTTTACGGGGGCCGCATCGCTCCGGTGGCCGTAAAAAGGCTGGCCGGGATTCGCGGATCGGGAGGTCCGGCCGTCGTGGTCGCCCTCTACGGAAACCGGGCCTTCGAACACGCCGTCGAGGAGCTGGCCGCACTGGCGGCACGTCAGGGATTCGTTCCCGTTGCCGCCGCGGCATTCGTCGGCGAGCACTCCTACTCGACCCCCGCGACCCCGATCGCCGCCGGGCGTCCCGATGCGCAGGACCTGGCTTCGGCCGAGGCGTTCGGACAGGAGGTCCGGCAAAAACTCGAATCCGGAGATGCCGCACCGATCGATGCGTCGCAACTCAAGGACCGCCGGGCCCCCAGTCTGTCGACCCTGCGGTTCATCCGCTTCGTCCTGAAGTACCGTCATCAACAGAAACGGCATCCGGTGATCTATCTGCCCGAATGCGATGCCGAACGGTGCACCCACTGCGGGCGTTGTGCGGCAATCTGCCCCGTCGGAGCCATCCTGCGCAGTGACGAAACCCGCACCGATCCGGCGCTCTGCATCCGCTGCTGCGCCTGCGTCAAGGGGTGCCCGACCGGAGCCCGCACCTTCCATACGCCCTTCGCCGAGGCGTTGTCCCGCAACTTCTTCCGCCGCAAGGAGCCCGTCACCCTCCTGTAGCGTGCAGCAGTCCGCAACAGATCCCTGACGGCAGTACGGTCTGAAAAGTAAGCGCGGATGCCATCGAAAACGGTGACATCCGCGCTTTTCCCTACCCGGAGCCAGTTACTCCATGCAGCCCGCGACCGACAGCGGCCCGTCGCCCACCTCAACCGTCACCTCCGAAAGTTCTCCCCGCGCGTTCTCGTAGCGGAACGTATAGCTCCCGTGCTTCTCCAGCAGGATGCGGAAACCGTCGTTCATGTCCTGTTCGGGAGCGGCCGTGCGGCCCCCGCCCACCTGTTCCGCACCGCGGAAAACATCGACGTTCACGGCAACACGCCCCGCCGAGGTCCCCTCGACCGATGCCGTGCGGTACATCGTAAAGCGAACCGGAACGTGCGTCCCTCCAGCCAGCAGCGCCCCGGTGTGCGCGGCTCCGAATTCCCGGTAGCGGCTCGTGACATCCACGCCGTGGACGCTGCGCGACGTCTCGCTCCACACCATCGGGAACCAGTCGCCCGTCGGCCGGAACGACACGGCATAGATCGCATGGGAACGCTCCCCTACCGTCGCCTGCCCCGCATCGGCCAGGAACCACGCGCGGTCGAAATCCGTGAAGTAATACTCCGTGAAGTGCCAGCCGCCGTCGAACCACACCTCCGTCCAGCTGTGGTTGCCGCGGTCGTCGTGCCACGCCGGGGTCCCGACGAACCGCGCCGGGATCCCCACCGACCGCAGGGCATCGACCAGCAGCACCGAAAGTCCCGTACAGGAGGCCATGCCCTGGCGCATCGACTCCGCAGGGCTCTGGTTGGTCTTCTCGCGCTGCGTGTTGTACTCCACGCCAACCCGTTCGACGATGGCGCGATTCACCGCCTCGGCCGCTTCGCGCAGCGTCCGGCATCCGGCCACACAGGGCGCAAAGCGTTCGTAGAAATCCGCCCGCCACGAGTCGCGCACCTCGTCAATCACGGCATAGGGCAGTACCTCGTTCAGAAAGATCGAATCCGGCAGCCTCCGGCTCCACGGGAATTGCGCCCGGGCCCGGCAGGCACAGGAGACGTTCTCGCGCAGCAGGTCGAGCCGCATCGTATCGCGGTCGCCGCACGGCATCCAGGCAATCAGCCAGGCCATCGCTTGGCGTTCCTCGCGCGGCGTTTCACGCAGCAGCTGCCGCAGGCTGTCGGCCCGCGGGCTCTCGGAAAGGACCGCATCGAGCAGCGGATCGTAACATGCGGGAATCCCGCTCCCGTAGCGGCTGCCGCCGCAGGCGCAGAGGCCCGCACTCAGCAAAAGGAGCAACCATCGTATCATCGGTATCATCGTTCGAGTTCCTGGAGAATCTGTCGTACCAGCGCCTCGTCGGCACACGGAACCGCGTATTCGGGAATCCCCGCCACGCCGCCCATCGAGACCCGCGGATTGCGGAAGCGCATCCGGCTCTCGCGCCAGCCCCGGGCGCTGAAGTGCAGGGCATCGACCCCCGCCGCGGCCAGCAGGCGGGCATTCGAGGCGTTCACGCCGCTGCCCGCCATGATTTCGAGGCGCCCGGCCGCCCGGGCAACCAGTTCGCGGAGCGTCGCAAGCCCCTCCACGGCGGTATTGCAGCCGCCCGAGGTGAGGATCCGGCGGCAGCCGCACGCCACGACCGCTTCGAGTGCCTCGAACGGATCGCGCGTCATGTCGAAGGCCCGGTGGAAGGTCACCTCCAGGCCGTCGGCCGCCGCAACGAGCGCCGCGGTACGCACCCGGTCGACCTCGCCGTCGGGGGTCAGCACACCCAGGACCACCCCGTCGGCCCCGCACGCCCGGGCAAAGCGGATCTCCCCGGCCATCTGCTCCAGCTCGGAGTCGGTATAGCAGAAATCTCCGCCCCGCGGGCGGATCATCACCTGCAGCCGGATGCCCGGGACCTCCCGCGCCCGGAGGATCGCCGCAGCCGAAGGGGTCGTCCCGCCCTCCCAGGGCGAAGCGCACAATTCGACCCGTGTCACCCCGGCCCGGGAGGCCACCAGACACGAATCGACGGAATAGGCACAAAGTTCGGTTGTCATATACGCGATTTTTTACAGCAGGTATCGGGAAAACGGGCCGCCGCACGACATTTCACCTCGTCTCTCCACCCTCGTCTCTCCTCTCCCCTCCCCTCCCCTCTCTCCCCCCCCTCTCTTCACACACGGCATCACCGGTTCACGCCGCGCCGTACCACACGGCTCGAACCCGCCGCCCGTCATCCGTTCCGCCGGGCGATATCGCCCGGTTCAGTTTTCGCCGCGCAGCACCACCGTCACCGACATCGGACCATGGGCCCCGAAAACCAGCGCCTGCTCGATATCGGCCGTCTTCGACGGTCCCGACATGAAGCATCCGTATCCGAAATCGTCCACCTCGGGGCGTACGACGGCTTCGTGCATCGTATCCACCAGGGCATCCTGCGGAATGACGATCATCAGGGCCGTGGCGCCGAAATAGAGTGCCTTGTGACGGATATCCTGTGCGATCCACACCGCACCGTTCTCCGCCACGCCGAACGAACCCCGGACCACCCCCAGGTCCACATCCACCAACTCCCGCGGATCCTCCACCGCATCGGGATCGACCGTTGCCAACGTCACCCCGGGCAGCGTCGAGGCGATCCGCCGCGCCTCCGGATAACACCGGCGGATCACCCCGTCGAGGGTCTCCCCCGGCAGCATCCGCACGGCACGCCCCCCGGCCGCCTCCAGCCGTTCGGCAAACACCGCCTCGCGCGCCTCGAAACGCTGGGGAACAAAATCCATCTCCGGATACGGCGACTCGGGCATCCCGTCCGCCGCAAGACGTTTCAATATCTCTTCCTTGCTGTTCATCTTACTTCCTTTCCTCTTTTTTCCATCCGGCATTGAAACTCCGCGGCGCAAAGGGCGGCATGGCCCGTCCCGGAGCACTCCACGGGTTCAGACCGTTTTCGAGCACCCACCGCGGCAGTTTCCCGGCCGCACGCCCCAGCGCAATCGCTCCGTAAAAGCGGTGCGGACCGCCCATCACGAAATCCATCCCCTTCACCATCAGTTTCTTCGTCCGATCGGCCAGCCCCAGCTCATCGAGCTGCTGCCGCCACTCGTAGATCTGCTCCCCGAGGTCGATCTTCGCCGGGCAGACCCCCGAGCACGAATAACAGAGCGAGCAGGCCGACACATTGCCGTGGTGACGCTCCGCAGAACGAAGCATCCCGAGGTTGATGCCCAGCGGCCCGGGAATGAAATAGCTGTAGGAGTAACCGCCCGAACGCCGGTAGACCGGGCAGGTGTTCATGCAGGCCCCGCAGCGCAGGCATTTGAGCATGTTGCGGTGCCGGGCGTCGGCCAGCCACTCCGAACGCCCGTTGTCGACCAGAATCACATGGATCTCCCGCCCCGGAGCCGGACGACGGTAGAGCGACGTGTAGGTCGTGACGGCCTGGCCCGTTCCCGAACGCGCCAGCAGCCGCGTGAAGACCCCCAGGGCCTTCATGTCGGGAATCACCTTCTCGATCCCGAGGATGGCAATATGCAGGTCGGCGAACGACGTCCCCAGATCGGCATTGCCCTCGTTCGTGCAGACGGCCAGCGCCCCGGTCGAAGCCACGGCGAAGTTGACACCCGTCATCGAGATATCCGCCTCCAGGAATTTCGGACGAAGGGCCCGCCGGGCGGCATGGGTCAGATAGGTGGGATCGCTGTTGCCCGCCTCGGTCCCCAGCTCCCGCTCGAACAGCGCCCCGACCTCCTCGCGGCGCACGGCAATCGCCGGCAGCACAATGTGGCTCGGCGGCAGGTGCAGCAGCTGCATGATCCGCTCCCCGAGGTCGCTCTCCACCGCCTCGACACCCCGCGCCTCCAGGTAGGGCGTCAACCCGCACTCCTCCGAAAGCATCGACTTGCTCTTGACAAGCCGCCGCCCGCCGTGTGCACGGATCAGCCCCCAGACCGTCTCGTTCAACTCCGCGGCATCCGACGCCCAGTGGACCGTCATGCCGTTGGCCGTGGCGTTGCGCTCGAACTCGCAAAGGTAATCCCCCAGATGGCTCAGCGTATGGAGCTTGAGCTCCGACGACAGGCGCCGCAGCGATTCCCACTCGGGGACCGTCGCCATCATCCGGTCCCGTTTCTCCCGGACGGCATACAGCGCCCGGTCGTGCCACGCCAGACGCTCGGCGTCGGCGACAAAGCGTTTTGCAGATTGGGAATGCGTACTCATGGCCTCGAATTCAAGATTTCAACCAGATGGATCGTCCGGATCGGAAGCCGCTCCCGCGTGATGATCCCCTGCATGTGCATCAGGCACGACGAATCAGCCCCGGTAATGTACTCGGCTCCGGTGGCAAGGTGGCGTTCGACCTTCGCCCGCCCCATGGCCACCGACACGGCATTCTCCTCCACGGAGAACATCCCGCCGAACCCGCAGCACTCGTCACGCCGTTCGGGTTCGACAACCTCGACCCCCTCGACCAGCGACAGCAGGTCGCGCAACTTCGAACGGGAAGGCTCCTGCAGCTCGCTCGGCGACGAAAGACCCATCTTCCGAACCCCGTGGCAGGAGTTGTGCAGGCTCACCCGGTGCGGGAACCGGGCGTCGAGATGCGTCGGTTTCACAACGTCGTGGAGAAATTCGCAGATCTCCCAGATCCGCGCATCCAGGCACGCATGTTCCCGGTAATCGGGCAGCAGCCGCGGGTAACCCTCCCGCACGAAAACCACACAGCTCGCCGACGGCCCCACCACGTAGTCGTATCCGGCAAAGAGTCGCTCCATGCGTTCGGCCAGCGCCCGGGCATCCTTCTCGAAACCCGCATTGGCCATCGGCTGGCCGCAGCAGGTCTGATCCAGCGGGTAATCGACCTCGCAGCCCACATGCCGCAACAACTCATACGATGCACGCCCCACGTCGGGATAGAGCGCATTGATATAACAGGGAATGAACAATCCGACTTTCATCCGTATTTCCGTTTGCCGGGCCCGCAACGCACGGACCCGCTTCAAAGATAACCCTTTTCCGCGTTCGCTGTTCCCATTCCCGGCCTTTTTCCCCGAAAAACGCCCCAAACGCCCCCAAAATGCAAAAAAAAGAGAGCCCCGCACTGCGGGACTCTCCCAAACCGGATACCGGCCGATTATTTGATCTCGATCTGGCGGGCAGCCGAGGCGGTCTCCACCACCTTCTTCTTCGGAATGTCGATACTCATCACGCCATGCTCCACTTTCGCGGAGATCTTCTCACGCTCGACATTGTCCGGAAGCAGCAGGCTCTGCTGGAACTGCGTGTAGGAAAACTCCCGACGCAGATAGGTGCCCTTGTGCTTCCTGTCCTCCTCCTTCTCCTCGTTGTGCTTCTCCATCGAGATGATCAGCTCGTTGTCCTCGTTGATATGAACCTTGAAATCCTCCTTGGTCATACCCGGAGCGGCGACTTCGATCTTGTACTCGTCGTCGTTCTCAAGGATGTTCACGGCCGGAGCCGTCGTGTTGCGCCGCTCCATCAACCAGTCGTTGTTCAGAAAATCGTTGAAAATGCTCGGCAGCCAGTTTTGATTCCGTCTTACAGGTACCATAGTTGTGTCCTCCTTGTTTATTTTGGTTTAACATTCGTTCTTGCGTCCCCGCCTCTTCCGAAGCGGTTTCAACCCTCAATGGATCAAAACCTGTGCCACGGCAGAAAACCGGAAATTTTGTCACTGTTTGTCACAAATCCCGACATTCCGGGACAAGTTGTGACAAAAAGTCAGCCGCTCATGCAGACAAGACGACATCCGGCGATCTTTTCGTACCTTTGTACCGGGGATCGGTCCGCCCAACAGCCGGGGCGGCACCTTCCCGGAATGCCGAACCCGCAGACTCCGCCCATGGAACAGACCCTTTTTCGGTCGGCAACCCCTGCCGACGTCCCGCGCATCCTGCAGATCATCCGCCAGGCCCAGCGCCGCATGGCCGCCGCCGGAAGCCTTCAGTGGCAGGACGGATACCCCGCCCCCGGGAATATCGACGACGACCTGAAACACCGATACGGCCATGTGATCACCCGGGAGGGAGCGTCCGGGGAGCCGACGGTCATCGCCTACGGTGCGATTGTCTTCGATGGGGAACCCGCCTACGAGGCCCTCGACGGAGCGTGGCTCACCCGGGGCGACTATGTGGTCGTGCACCGGCTGGCCGTGGCCGACGAAGCGCTGGGGAACGGAATCGGGCGGGAATTCCTGAAACAGACGGAACAACTCGCCCGCGAACGCGGAATCCGGGCCTTCCGCATCGACACCAATTTCGACAACCGGCGCATGTTGCGGATCCTCGCGCAAACGGGATTCGTGCGCTGCGGGAAGGTCGTATACCGCAGCGGCGAACGCGAAGCCTTCGAGAAACTCCTGTAATCCGGAGGGGACAGGCAAAAGAGAGAGGTCCGAAGCGGGAACTCCGGATCCGAATCGCCCCTTAAAGGATAGGGGACATCAAGTATTACGGATGGTTTATCCTTGTTGTCAAGCCTGCCGCTGCGTTTCGATCTCCTTGAAGAACTCCTCCAGGGAGATCCCGTAATAATCGCATAAATCGGCCAAAGTCGTCAAGGAAATGCTGTGGCGACCGCTTTCGATCCGTCCGATATTCAGATCGGTGTCGAAACGGACATTCTCCTGGGTCAAACCCCGGGTCCGACGGATTGACTTCAACCGCTCGATCACCTGCTCCACCAAAATGTCATTACGCCGCTGTCGTTTCATATTACAAAGAAGCGGATTTCTGCACTCAAACGTTACTACACACTTGTCATACGGTTCGGAATACGCTATTTCCGGGCCGCCGGGCGAAGTTTCGGATATCGGATCCTGATCCGTTCTAATATCGGAAAAAGAGACGCTTCCGAAATTCCGGTCCATGCCAAACAACGCCAATTACAAACCGCGGCAAAGGTAAACTATTTTTCCAGATTTGCATTTGCCGCGGCGCATTAGTTTTCGGCACGGTCAAAGATAAAGAATTGGCGACAAAAACAGGCCGGGAGGAAGCGAAAATCCATCAAGCGAAAGGGTTCAGGAAGGGAGTTGGAGACGATTGGAGGAGGTTGTCACCCGAAGGAGGGGGGGGGTAAAATGAAAAAAATCGACATTTTTCATCGGAGGATTTGCAGATTCATTTTTTTTGTTTACCTTTGCACCACGATAAAACCGAAGAGGTTATCGTCGGATGGTGCCATAGCTCAGTTGGTAGAGCAAAGGACTGAAAATCCTTGTGTCCCCGGTTCGATTCCTGGTGGTACCACTGAAAATCAGAGAGTTACGAAAGTAACTCTCTTTCTTTTTTGGCTGAAATGCAGGGCAAAACAAGACCGTGTTTTCTCCAATGTTTTACCCGAGATGATAACAGTAGGTGTGGTTTGCTACAAATACAAACCACTGAAAAACGGAGAGTTACCAATCAAAATAAGAATTTGCAAGGATAGAAAAACAAGGTATGTGAACCTGGGTGTTTCTACCAAATCTGAATATTGGGACTTCTCCAAAAACCAGCCCAAAGCCAATTGTCCAGACAAAGAACTGATAGAGAAACTAATAGCTAACAGGATAAGCAAGATAAGAAGCCAAATTGTCGAGTTGAATGCCGACGATAAAGAGTTTACAGCAACATCCCTTGTACAGAAAGTAAGCAACAAGAGCAAGCCCATTTCCGTACAAGAGGTATTCATGGAGCACCTAAAATACCTTATGGAGATGAAAAGAACCGGCTATATGCTCTCTATCAAACAAACGTTCAATTCTCTATTAGAGTTCTGTCCCTCACTTGACATTCCTTTCTCTGATATGGATGTAATTTGGCTGAGAAGATATGAAACATGGTTAAGAAAGCGCGGCATATCTGAAAATACGATTGGTATTCGATTCAGAAACCTACGAATGATATATAACCTGGCTATCGAGAGAGGCATAGCAAAAAGAGAATACTACCCTTTTTCATGCTACAAGGTTTCCAAACTTCACCAAGCCACTGCCAAAAGAGCCATCCAGAAAGAGGAGATAAAAGCCATTATCAACTACCCTGTCAAAGATAAGGATTTCTACACCATACTGGCCATCAATTTATTCACCTTCTCTTATTTCATGGGAGGCATCAATTTTGTGGATATGGCCTATCTGACAGACAAGAACCTCATAGAAGGCAGGCTTATATATCGCAGAAGAAAAACAGGCAAACTCATCAACCTCCCCATGCAAGAGAGAGCATTGCTGATCCTAAAGGAGTATTCTGACAAAAACAAGCCGTACCTCTTTCCAATCCTTTCACCATCACACAAGACAGAACAACAAAAGCTAAACAGGCTACACAAGGTCATCACCCATGTAAATAAATCCTTGAAGATCATTGGAGATGAACTCAACATCCCTATTAAACTTACCACCTATGTAGCAAGGCACTCATATGCAACAGTCTTAAAAAGGGCTGGCGTGACCACGGCTCTAATCAGCGAATCATTAGGCCATAGTTCAGAGAAAGTCACACAAATTTACTTGGATAGTTTCGAGAACAAACAAATTGACGAAGCCATGCAATATCTTTTATAAAGTCTGGTGGGAGGTTAAATCTCCCACTAACTTTTTATATATTTGCTCATATAGATATTATAAAAGCAATAAATCTAAATGAGCGTCCATGAATGACATTCCTGATTTCAATGATTTATTACAACCGGAAATAGACGATATTGATCTATCCAGCATTGATCTATCTGATATGGACTCTATATCCATAGACAATGCACAACGTTTAAATCTATCTATTAACAAAGAAAAAGATCAACAGGCTCCCGGCGTTACAGCATTAGAAACGACAGAGGATGATATGCCATCAAAGCCTGAAACAAACCACGACGTAATATTTTTACCCGGGACTACCCAAATACACGTTGACAAAAAGAGTGAAAAGATTTCTCAGTCACAGCCAAGCCCCCGAGGGTTATACAACCTTCCCCATCGCTTTGAGTTTCCTGAGAATATCAATGAGATATTTGAAGCCCAATTACAAGGTAAACCGGCCCCAACAGCAGCCCAGAATGTTGTCATCCGAGAAACCCTATCTGACTACTTGGATAAAATGCCCCATGGGATAGTGGATAAGCAGATAGCCGGTATTGGAGCAACCACGCTTGAAATCGAATCAAAAAGGGACTCCATCATTGTTGTACCAACAAAGATTCTGGCCTATAACAAGTGGATCAAGCACAAAGCCGCTACGCTTTATATAGGAGGCAGAATCAACCAAGAAAGAGGTGCAACGAGCAATAAGGAGATTCAAGACTATATCAAGAACAACAATATTACTTATAAAAAGTTTCTTGTTGTAGCAGACAGTTTATACCGACTGTTGAGAAACATAGGAGAGGATAATTTCAAGGACTATTTCTTGATGATTGATGAGGTAGATATGTTGCAATCGGAAAGCAACTATCGCCCTAAATTAGAGTCCTTGATTGACTACTACTTTATGTTTCCGACAGCCAATAGAAGCCTTGTCACAGCAACCCTGCGAGCATTCACGCACCCACAGTTACAGCAGGAGCCCACATTTCAAATCACATGGGAGGATGCCTTAAAAAGAGAGATAAAGCTATATTGCACTGACAATTTAGATGCCCTTACCGCACGGCAAATCCAATCTATTCCTCAATCAGACAAGGTCGTTATTGCCTTTAATTCCATTCTGCATTGTCGCAATATCATCAAATTACTGCCTGAAGATATCCAACAGACCTGCGCCATACTTTGCAGCGACTCCTCCATACAAGAGGCAGGAACATATTATGCGGAGTTAACACCTAAAAACGAATTGCGGCAGTGTTTCAAAAAGTGTGTCTGGATAGGCGCCTTCAGATTCTTCAGATATGCAAATATAGCGATTCTTGGTTTCAGAACAACACGCTGCGGCGTGTTGTTCTTATTTTTGTGTTATCGTCTTCACTCGGGGAATAATTCCCGATCCAGGTCGATCCGCGGCACCGGCCTCAGGTAGGATTTCTTATCCATGGCCGTTTTACCCATCAGCAGCAGTACCGACTCCTCGCTGGGCATGGCTCCCCG
>CALUNH010000004.1 GCA_944321965.1 uncultured Alistipes sp. | reverse complement strand
GAGAATCCAGCATGGCGACCAACCGATCCGGCTCGACAGGACCGATCATTGAAGAAATATTGGCACAACATGCTTCCTGAGAGAGTTTCAGTAATTTTTTTCGAAAAGGGTTCAACGTTTCGAACATAGCCTGCAAAGCATTGTCCTTCTCCTGAAAATCCAAATCCCAACCGAGTCCTTCAGCCAGTAAGGCGCATAACAGCATGCGACTCTCCATTGTCTCTTGCTGTTTCATCAAGTTCAGATAGACAATAGACTTCAGTTTCCCAATCGTCATATGCTTATCAATATTAAAGTCCCATAACATTTCAACTCATGTGATCATGGATGAAACAACTACTACAAAAACTCTCTATGGCTATTGTAACTGCGAAATGCGTAATAAAAATAATATAAAAGATCTGTTCTCGCAAGAATATATTTGATTATCGTTGATATGGCCATTCCAGATCTCAGGTTAATCTATTCCAGCTCCAATACGGTGATTGTGTTCCGGTCATCTGCTTGCTTTTCAAAATAAAAGGTTATCTTTGCATCGTAGTAGGAAATCGACCCCGTGAAACCCTGCAAAATGGTGCGGTTTTTCGGTGGAGCAACCGCGGGAGACAGTCCCTTTTGCCGAAATCCAACTCAAAGAGATACAAACACTTGATCGCATGGTTCGATTCCTGGTGGTACCACTTTGAAGAGAATCAAAAAGCTGCAAAACCCTGATCTCCAAGCGAAATCAGGGTTTTCTCTTTTTGCCGACAGCGCAAAAACAAGTCCAGGCCTCAGCCTAATTATCACATTCGATCCTCTATTCCTTTCCCGGAAAGACTGCGCCGCGCCTGTCCCTTTACCTTCTTATTGCCGAACGAACAGGAGATCACCACGTACAACTCCCGGCGGCCGAGATCGTTTCTATCATACGATCGCAATAAATCGGTAACGGTCGTGGCCCTCGAAATCCCCCGATTCAGAAGATCCTGCATCTTTACCGTAAAACTCCATCCCGCAATCTGTTTCCGAAAGCCGATCGACAGCAGTTGGGAACCCTCGAATCGGGTATCGGTATCCTGACAGGGCGTGTCCAGGAAAAAGGAGAGGTCGCAATACCATTTGCGCTGCTTCGACAGAGTAAACGTATTCATGGACATCAGCCAAAACGAGGATCCATCGGTATTCATCTCCCTCCCCAAGGGGTTGCCTTTGAAGTGTGAATAGGCATAGGCCAGTGTGTTGGTCGTATTCCAGACACCGTTGAAGAACCTTTTCGTATAGATGAAGTTGAAACTGAGCTCCTGGTTGTTCCCGTAATTGACCAGCGTATAGCGCATGACGTTGTTCTCCTCCGGAACGACGAATTGCGCCCACGCATCATAGTTGACCGTGTAGGAGGCCTGGAAGATGTAGTTGTCCTTCAGCGTGTAGGCCAACTCCTGCACCAGCGAACGCGAGGATTGCAGGAACGGATTGTGCTCGACATAGGAGGTCGACGAAAAATAGTGCCGGAACGGATTGAGGTCATTGAACCCGGGGCGCTTGATTTTCCCGCTTAAACTATATGAAAGAACGCCCTTGTAGCCGAGAATCACCGTGGGGAACAGATTGAACCGCGTATTGGAGAACCGGTCGTCTCCGATATACTGATATCCCGTGTTGTGCATGTATTCCCCGCGCAGGCCCAATGTCGTCTCGAACGAATCGCTCCACGCCCGGCGATAGGAAACATAGGCGGCACCGATCGTCTCGTCATACACGAAACGGTTGGTGCGGTTCGGGTCGTTGACATAGCCACTGCCTTCCGCAAGGCCGAAGAAGGTATCGTTGTCCGTCGAGGTGGAATAGAAGGCAAGGCCGCTCTTCAACGTACTTTGGGAGTTCGGAGTCCACTGGTAATCCATCCGGCCCGACCAGGCATCGATGGCCGTTGTGACGCGCTGGATAAAGTCCGAGTTGCGATACATCGGCACCCCGTTCTCATCCATACGATCGCTGCAGGTGAACGAATCCCCGGTCCGACGGTTGTTCGAATAGCTGACATCCATGGTCAGCCGGTGCCGCGAGGGAACGATATCGAACAGATAGCTGATGCTTGCCGAGGTCTGGTTCACCGGATTCGAACTTTCCGACCGGGAACAGGTCAGCGAATCCAGCGTCTCTGCACGGCTGTAGCGGTAGTCTGTCCAGTTATCGCTTCGGTTGGCCCGGTAACTCCGGCTGAAATGCAACCCGAGGGTGTGCCGGGGCGAGATTTCGTAATCGAGGCCGATCTTTCCGCCGACATAACCACCTCCACCCTGTTTGCTGCACCCGAAACTCCGGATATCGGTTTGCGTCTCAAAAACGTTTTGCTCGGAAGCATTTTCCATGTAAGTAAGGCTTCGTCCTCCCCACAGGTTGGCAGCGATGGCAATCTTTTGTTTCCGGAAATTCAGATTCAGAGAGCCTCCGGGATTGTTCACAAAACGGTTTTGGCGATCCTCCAGGCGCACGGAACCCTTCAACCCGTCGGTCTGTTCCCGGATGACGACATTAATGATCCCGCCCGTATAGGAGGCCGCATATTCGCTGCCCGGCATGGTGATCACCTCGATCCGCCGGATCTCTTCCGACGGTATGGAGCGCAGATAAGCCATCAGGGCATCCTGACTCATGTGGGGATCTTTGCCGTTGATCCGGATCGCTGTCCGGCTCTTGCCGACGATGTTGAGTTTGTCGTTCCCCGAGGAGATGACCAGCGGGGTGTGCTGCAGGAGCGCTACGGCATCCGTCCCTGCCAGCCACGGGGGCGGCACTCACGTTGAAGACGAACCGGTCGGACCTGCGTTGGAAGAGCGACGCCTTGACAACCACCCCGCCGATAGCGTAATCCCGGGCCTGCATTTCGATTTCCTGCGGAGTGCTTCCTTGGATGGAGGTATAACGGTCGGCATATCCGAGGTAGGTCGCTTTCAGAAGCAGCGGTGCCGTGGTGTCCGGCAGTTTCAGGGCAAAATTCCCGTCCATGTCAGCCATACCGCTGACAAGCAGGGAACTGTCGGCCGCCTGCAACAGATGGAGATGCGCTCCGGGCAAGGAGTGGCGGTCGGCGGCATCGGACACGTGTCCGGAGATGGTGACGGTCTGCGCCTGTGCGGGCTGTGTCAGCAAGAACAAATGCAGCAAAGATGGAAGAAGCAGGAAACCGGTCCGGTTCCCCCCCCCTTGGAAATAGGAACAATCCGTTCATGATTCATATCTGTTTTTACGTATGGATGGTGTTTGGATGGTGTTTGGCAGGATCCGCCCGGTTCGGCCGGGGATGGGATCCGCCCGGCCGAACCCAAGGTCGGATGTCCGGAAAAGGCGCCACCCTACTTCGCGCGGGCTTTCCAGACGGTCAGCGTGCAGAGGACCGACAGGATGGCGGCCCCGATCCAAAACCAGGTAACCACCGAGAAGTCGTATGCCGCAGCGTCGGCCGCTCCCCCGCTCCTGCCGTGCTGGATCAGGATGCCGCTCAGCAGGTCCTGCACCGCGGCACCCACGTAGCTGGCGATCCCGACGACACCCAGCGCCGCCCCGGAGGCCTTTTTCGAGGCGATGTCCACGGCCATCAGCCCTCCGAGGAAGCAGATCAGCGCCCCGATGGCCAGTCCGAAGATCACCATGCTCGCGGCATCGAGCCAGAAGCAGTCGCGCGGCCCCAGCAGGAACAAACACAGTCCGAGGATGTTCATCACGCCGAAGATCAGCGCCGGGAGGTTGCGCCGCCCGCCGAAGAAGCGGTCCGAAACCCACCCCGAAGCGATGGTCCCGACAATTCCGCAGACCGAGCTGATCGAGATCACCGAACTGGCTTCGAGATTCGTGTAGCCCTTGTCGGCCTCAAGGAAGAAGATCCCCCAACTGTTCACGGCGTAGCGCGAAATGTACATGAAGGCACTGGCCAGCGCCAGCATCCAGATGGCCGGGTTGCGCAGCACCTCCTTCTGGTATTCGCCGACCGATTTGCCGTCGGCCGCCGCAGCCCCCTCCCGGGGCTGGTCGCCCTTGTAGACCGCCACGGGCGGCAGGCCGTTGCTTTGGGGCGTGTCGCGCATGAAGAGCACGACGATCAGGAAGCCCAGCAATCCCAGGACGGCGGCACCGCGGAACCCCCACTGCCAGCCTAACGAGGCGACAATCACGGCCGTTACGATGAAGGTGATCGCCTCGCCGATGTTGTGGCTCGACGACCACAGCCCGTAAAAGGTCCCCCGTTCCCTGTCTCCGAACCAGCGGGACAGAGCCACGACGCACGGCGCGGCCCCCATCGACTGCGCCCAGCCGTTCACGGCCCACAGCACGAGGAAGACGGCAAACGAAGTCGTGAAGCCCAGCACGAGGTTGATCAGTGCCGTGACGAGCAGTCCGGCCGCGAGGAAGCGGCGGATGTTGCTGCGATCGGCCAGAAAGCCGTTCGTGAGTTTCCCGACGGCGTAGGTGATGAAGAGTCCCGAGCCGATGATGCCCAGTTCGCTCTCGGAGAGCACCCCGGCATCGACGATCGGTTTCTTGATGACATTCAGGCTCAGGCGGCAGACGTAGTAGAGTCCGTATCCGAGCGTGGCGGAGAGGAAGACCGACCAGCGCAGCCGCCCGTAGCGTTTGCGGACGGCTTCGGGATCGGTCAGCGGCTCCGAAGCCGGTGAGATGGCAAAAAATTTCAGCAGGTTCATGGTTTTCGAGAAATTAGTCGTGCAACCCGCGTTGGCGAAGGTAGTCGAGCAGATGTTCGGCGCGGTCGGTCTGGAGGATCCGGGCGCCGAGCGTATCGATCAAATAGCCGAACGCCGCATCGGGATCTTCGAGCGACAGGTCGTCGTCATGGCCGCCGCACAGGGTATCCCACAGCGTATTGTACCAGATCAGCGCCCGTCCGCGCAGCGTGTCGCGCATCCGCAGCGGCATGACCGTATCTTCGGCCCGGGCATAGAGCAATTCGCAGGCTGCGGGCTTCAGGTCGGCGACGTACCCCTGCATCAGTTCCGCGGCATTCTCGCTGTCGAGGTTCACCACCGGCATGTAGATCACTTCGCCGAGGTATTTCCCGTACAGGGACAGCACCTCGGCGGCGGGTTTCGAGCCCTTCATGACGATCTGGCGCGTCGTGCCGGTCCGTTCCAGCACCGGCACCACCAGGTCGAAATAGCGGTCGGCCTTGTCGAGGTTCACCAGCACGCGCCCCTTGGCCGCCAGCAGCGCCTCTTCGAGCGTCGGGACCGGGTGTTTAGTCCGGATGCCGCAGCCGTTCTTGAGCCGGAGCGTGCGGATCGAATCCAGCGTCCAGTCGGCCACACGCCCCTTGCCCGTGGTTGTGCGGTTCAGCGTGGCGTCGTGCATGACAATCAGCACGCTGTCGCGGGTCAGTTGAAGGTCCAGTTCAACCACGTCGACCCCCACGGCGATCGAGTGTTCGATGGCCGCAATGGAGTTTTCGGGGGCGTAGCGCCAGTCTCCGCGGTGCGCCACGACAAAAACCGCGGTCGTATCACCCGCAAGAAGACGTTCCCGAAGCCCTTCGGCCCGGTTTTCCGGTGCTGCCGTCCGTCCGGCACCCCCGGAGCAGCCTGCCAGCACGGCGAGTGCCAGCAGGAAGGATATGATTCGTGTCATGGTCTATTCGAGTTTGTTGTTTTTCCAGATCAGCCGTTCCCCCCAGAAAGGCATAAGGCTGTGCTCGCAGTCGAGTTTCGAGGCGCGGTTCAGTCCCTGTTCGAGGGTCCAGCGCGACGTCGAGGGATCGGCGTGCGAAAGCTCCAGGATGTGCGACAGCAGCGCGTATCCCGGTGTGAAGAGCTTGCCGACGACGTTGTTCTCGGTCAACTCGTTGGGCGCGTAGCGCAGGATGTAGACGTCGATCTCCTCCGTCACGTCGAACTGCTCGGGACGGAAGTTGGAGTCGCCGGAGTGCAGCAGCACGAAATGGCCGGTATCGGCGCCGCATTCGATCTGGAAGACCGTCACGGGGACGTTCGTCGAACCGTCGTTGTGGTTCGTGATGAAGGTATGGAGCTCGAAATTGCCGATCGTGTAGTCGGCAGCCGTCTCCGAGGTGTATCCGTATCCCGGCCGTTCGAGGTAGTTCGTCACGACGGGCTTCCCGGCTTCGAGCATCGCATCGATCAGCCCCTGCCACCTGTGGTCCTGATGGACATGCGTCGAGGCATAGAAATCGAGATACGGAGCCAGTTCAGCGGCCCGGCGGTGGTAGATGTCCACACCGAAACAGCCCGACGGTGTGCGGACGACATAACCCATGTTGTAGAGCATCCAGATATGGACCTCGCCCGCGGCGGGTGCCTCTTCGCGCAGGCCGTTCAGCACCCGGTCGAAGGCCGCATCGTAGCAGGTCAGGATCTTCTCGCTCTTCACCAGCGAGGCGGCCAGCCGTTCGTCGGCATCGAGAAAACTCGAAAAGGTCGAACTCGCACAGGCGTCGGCATAGCTCTGAATCGTCGAGAAGAGTTCGCGGCGGGTCGTGAGACCCGCATCGAGCGGCGAAGTCGCCCACAGCGCCTCCATCGTCTCCACAGCCGCATTCGGCTGTGCGGGTTCCGGCGTCCGTTCCTCCCCCTTTTCGTTGCAGGCCGCAAGCCCGGCTACCAGCCCCGCGGACAAAAACAGACGGAAGAAAATTTTCATGGCTTCGTTTGATTTAATTCGTTATAGTCTTCGCACATACGTTTGAACCCCGCAACGATGTCGCGGGTTGTCGTGCGGCTGCCGTCGCGCCGCCGCCTCTTCACCTCGTGCATCAGCACGCCGTCATACCCGGCCTTCCCACGCAGCTCGGCGAGAAAGGCTCCCCAGTCGATCTGCCCCTCGTAGGGCAGCCAGTGGCATTCGTTCACGAAATCGTAGTCGGAGATGTGCACGGTCCGGATCCGACGCCCGGCCACCTCGATGAAGTGGGCAACCGTTCCCCGTACATAGTGGTTCGTATCGAAACAGATCCCGACGCCCGGCACCGCGTCGACGATGCGCACCAGTTCTTCGGGCGTATTGCCCAGGCAGGTGCGGGGCAGGTTCTCGATACAGAGTTCCACGCCGCACTCGTCGGCCACCCCCTTGAGTGTGCGGATCGATGCGACGGCATTTCCGATCCGCTGCTCACGCAGGCTGTCGGCAATCGGCTCCGAGCTGGGGTGCAGCACCAGCCGCTGCGGCGCATAAAGCTCGCAGCTCCGGCGGATCATCTTCGCAAGGAATGCCACGTTCTCCGCCCGCAGCGAATCGTCCGCGACCGAAATATCGAGCGTCCGCGAGAAGGGCAAATGCACCGACCAGACCTTCATACCGGCACTGTCGATGCGCTCTTTCACCCGTTGCATCCGCGGGTACTGCTCCCCTTCGGGAACCCCCCGGTAGCATTGGTTCACGGCGACCTCAACCCACGGGATGCCGTCGGTGGCGGCCTGCCGCAGCTCTTCGACCGTGGGAAGCGACCCCCACACGGCGGTGGAGGTCCCGACCTCGGGCCGTTGGGCCGAAGAGGGGATCTCCATACCGAGCAGGAAGAGTGTCAGAAGTATTGCAAACCGTTTCATGGTCATTTCAGGGAGTTGCTGCCCTGCGCATTTCCGCCGCGCATGGGCCAGCCGTCCGTCGCCGCAGGATTCGGCACTCCGATGGCTCCGAATTCGCCGTTCTTGCCGTAGTAAAGCCGCTGGTCCGGGCCGATCGTCACGGGGCTCATCGTCTGCGAACCAATCGAGGTGTATTCGGAACGGGCGCCCGAGGCGTCGAACGCCAGCAGCGAGAAGGGCGACACATATTGCGAAATGTAGGCCGTACCCACTTCATCGAGTGCAAATCCCGAATAGATGTAGCTGGTTGCGCTCTTGTCCTCCCATTTGAGCGAGCCGTCGCGCTTTACGGCGTAGAGGTAGCCGTTCTTCTCGCAGAAGTAGACCGTTCCCTCGCCGTCCACGGCCGGATGGTAGCAGTCGCCGTTGGTCGTTTCGTAGTGCCACAGTTCACTGCCGTCCGACGTATTGACGGCCACGCAACCCTTCGACGAGGCCTTCAGTACGGCATACAGCACGCCGTCATGCAGGGCCAGCGAACCGCCTCGTTCGGTGACCGCATAGGCCGTTGCCGAAGCCCATTTCATCTGTCCGGATGCCGTATAGGCCCAGATGCCGGTCGAGGTGCCGATGTAGACCGTCCCGTCGGCATCGACCACGACACCGCCGCCCACACCGCTCTGCTCGGCCGACCACTTCCCGTCGCCCGATGCCGCATCGAAGGCATAGAGACGGCCGTCGTTGGCCAGCGCATAGACCACGCCGTCGGAGGTCACCGCAGGAGCGGCCTGCACCTTTGCACCGAGCGATTTCTTCCAGCGGAGGGAGCCGGTCGACGAAACGGCATAGAACGAGCCGTCGTTATCCTCGGTCCCGAAATAGACCGTACCGTCGGCTCCGACCGAAGGCCCGGCGCCGTAGGTCGCGGCATCGGTCGTATAGCTCCAGCGGGTCTGGCCCGTAATGGCATTCACGGCGATGAGCTTCTTGTCGGTCTGCGAGATGGTGTAGAGCGTCTGGCCGTCGGGTGTGAAGGCAATCTGGCTGGCCTTCTGGTATCCGGCGTTCGGGAACGTCGACCAGGCAAGGCCCGAAACCGTGATCTCCCGGGTGGCCGACTCCGTAGTCCGGTCCTCGTAGGTCACCGTCAGCGTGACGGTCCACGTTCCGGTCCGGGCAAAGGCGTAGAGCGGAACCTCCTCTTCCGAGGTGCCTCCGTCACCGAAGTCCCAGCGGACCGAAGCCACCGTGCCGCGCACGAAATAGGCCGGGTTGTACTCGAACGAACAGAGCTCGAACTGCCGCAGCGAAGCCAGGTCGGCCGACGAAGTGGGCGTCACGACAAACGGATCGATCAGTCCGGGCGTCGCCGTGACCTTCAACGTCTCGGAGTCGCCGTGGGCGTAGACGCACGTCAGTGCAAAGGTGTATTCGCGGTCGTTGGTCAGCTCCTCTACGAGGCAGGACTCTTCGTCGGCCTCGACCGTCAATGTTCTGTCATTCTCCGACTCCGAGGTGACAACCAGCCGGTAGGCATAGTCCAGCGCAGTCTCCGGGGCCACCCACGAGAGGAACACGCGACCGTCACCGGCCATCGCCTTGAAGTTCGAGGCCGCGATACGGGTCGACTTCGGCGTCGCAAAGGCCGTGACCTTCATCGACAGCCCGTCCGCATAGCGGGCCTGCACGGCAAACGTGTAGGTGCAGTCGTTGACCAGTCCGTCGACCGTCAGCGAATGCTGTCCGGCCTCGACCGTCGCGTCACCGCCTTCGATCTGGGCATTGTCGGGCGTCCAGGAGACGTAGTAGTCGAGCGGCTGGGGTTTCTCCGCCTGTGCGGTCCATGAGACGGTGGCTGTACCGTCGCCCGCCGTGGCCGTCACCGTCTCGACCTGAAAGCGGTCGAACGAAGCCTGCGGCAGCTGATCCTTGCTGCATCCCGCCAGCAGCACGGCACCTGAAAGCGCCCAAAGAAGTATGTTTTTCATCGTCGTCATTCGTTTTAACCATTAATAACCGGGGTTCTGCCACAGCAGCGAGGTATCGTTGATGCGTTCAAGCTCCGTATTGGGAATCGGGTAAAGCAACTGGTAGTCCTGAATGGTGTGGCCTTCGGCCGCCATCGCCTCTTTTGCATAGCCCATGCGCACGAGATCGAACCACCGCTGCCCCTCGTAGGGGAACTCCTTCTGGCGTTCGAGGCACACGGCGCGGCGGAACGAATCCTGATCGGGCAGATCGGTGATATTCAGCGGATCGAGCCCGGCCCGCGTGTGGACGGCATTGAGTGCTTCGAGGGCCGGCGACCCCGCCGAACCGTCATACCCCACCTCGTTGAGCGCCTCGGCGTAAAGCAGCAGCACGTCGGCATAGCGCAGCAGGATCTGATCGTTGCCGTACTGGAGCGTCGTCGCGTCGCGCGTGTCGAAGAACTTCTTCATCAGGTAGAGCTGCACGTCGGGCACCTTCTGGTATTCGATCAGGGCCTTGCGCGCATCGTCGTCGCTGTACAACGCCTTCAGAACAGGGCTCTGGCCCGAGTTGTCCGTCAGGTTCGAAATCGAGAACCAGGCCCCGTGCCCCTCGTCGACCACCGACTTGTTGAAACGCACGGCAAAGATCACCTCGCCGTTCATCTTGTTGTTCACATCGAAGACATCCGCCACATTCTCCAACAGGGCGTACTTCCCGACGACCTCTTTCAGGACGTTGACGGCCTCCTGCGGCTTCTTGAACGTCAGGTAGACCTTCCCCAGCAGAGCCCGCGCCGCCCCGAGCGTCGCACGGCCCGCATCGGCCCCGTCGTAGGATTCAGGGAGCATCCCGTTGTCGATGATCTCCTGCAGGTCGCCGGCAATCAGATCGAACATCTCCTCCTCGGACGAACGGCCGATCTGCAACGCCTCCTCGACCGTCACGACCTTCCGCGTCGTGGGAACACAGCCCCAGAGCCGGTACTTCATGAAGTAGGTATAGGCCCGCAGGAACATCGCCTCTCCCTTGTACTGCGCCTTGAGCGTCTCGTCGAAACCGGCCCCGTCGATGCGGTCGAGCACCATGTTGCAACGGTAGACCGCATTGTCGAAATTGGCCCACGCATCCTCCAGAATGCCGTTCGAGGCGTTGTCGCGGAACTGGTCGATGTCATAGCGGTCCTGCGTGCCCGCCGTCGGGGCATCGAGGTAGAGGTTGTCGCTCCGGTACTCGCAGAGCTCGGTATAGTAGTTCACCTGCGTCTGGAACTTGGCATAGCAGCCCAGGACGGCAATGTCGAAATCGCTCGCCGTTTCATAGATGTCGTCGACGGCCACTTCGTAGTTCGGCGTAAGGTTGAAGAAGTCCTCGCCGCACGAACCCAGGCCGAGCAGCGCAATGAGTGCGCTGAAAATCCGTATCTTTTTCATCTCTTGTGTCGTATTAGAAGGTAACATTCAGACCGACCATGTAGGTCTTGGCCAGGGGATAGGTTCCGTAGTCCTCACCGGGCGTCAGAGCGCTCGTGCGGCCGCTGACCTCCGGGTTGTAGCCCGAATAGTCGGTCCACGTCACGAGGTTCTGCGCCGAGACGTAGACGCGCAGCTTCTCGACATAGAACTTCTTGGTCCACTTCGCCGGAAGCGTATAGCCCAGGGCGATGTTCTGCAGACGCAGGTAGCTGCCGTCCTCGATGTGCCAGGTCGACGTGCGTCCGTTGTTTCCCGTCTGCTTGCGGTTCACACGGTTGGTATTGCCGTCACCCGGCTGGTCGGCGCTGACCCAGCGGTTCAACGCGATGGTCGTGCCGTTGACGTTGCCCTCCATGTTGTCCAGATAGCGGCGGTTCAGGTTCAGGATCTCGTTGCCGTGGACACCCTGGAACGCCACCGAGAAATCCAACCCCCGGTATCCGAACGTTCCGCCGAATCCGTAGGTGAAGTCCGGCATATAGTTGCCGACGATCGTGCGGTCGGTGTCGGTATCGATCACGCCGTCGCCGTTGACGTCCACGAAGCGGAAATCGCCCGGCTGCGTGGTGTCGAAATGCGGGTAGGCCTTCAACTCCTCGGCGTTCTTGAAAATCCCGTCCTGCACGAGCAGGTAATAGGAACCGATCGGCTCGCCGACCTTCGTGATGTAGTAGGCGTGTTCGACGCTCCCCGAGGTGATGATCGGCGTATCGTTGGCCCCGAGCGCCTTCACCTCGTTGGTGTTCGCCGCCCAGTTGGCGTTGAGCGAGTAGCTGATGCCGTTGGCATAGGAGTGCTGCGAGGTGGCCGAGAGCTCCCAGCCGCGGTTGTTCACCTTGCCGATGTTCATCAGCGTCGTGCTGTAACCCGTCAGGTGCGGGATCGGCACTTCGAGCAGCATGTCCGTCGTGTTGGCGTAGTAATACTCGGCCGTCAGATTGAGGTAGCCGCCCAGAATACTCAAATCGGCTCCGACGTTGAACATCGAGGTCTTCTCCCAGGTGAGGTTCGGGTTGGCGACATTGGTGGGCTTGTAGCCGTTTACGAGCGAGCCGCTGCCCGTGCCGAGGATGTAGTTGTCACCGTCCATCGTGGCCAGGTGCTTGTAGTTGCCGATCTGGAAGTTACCCGTCTGGCCGTAGCTGGCGCGCAGTTTCAGGTCGCTGACCCAGCGGAGCGCCTCGGCGTTCTGGAAGAAGGGCTCCCCGGAGATGCGCCACGCGGCCGAGGCCGAAGGGAAGTAACCCCAGCGGTTGTTCTTGCCGAAGCGCGACGAACCGTCGGCACGGATCGCCGCCGAGAGCATGTACTTGCCCTTGTAGCTGTACTGCACACGGGCCAGGTAGGAGGCCAGCGACCACTGTTCGGTTCTCGAATCGCCGTCGCTCACCGTACCGCCGCCGATCGTCTGGTTCTGGTCGTTGGGATAGTCCGTCGCGGTGACGTTCAGCGTCTTGTAGGTCTCCTTCTGGGCCGACTGCACGAGGATCACGTTCAACGAGTGGTCGCCGAACATACGGTCGTAGGTCAGCTGGTTCTCCACGAGCCAGTTGAAGTAGAAGCCCGCCGAGGAGTAGCCTTCCGGATTGGACGGGGCATCGTAATAGGCCTTTCCGAGCAAAGGAAGTTCCGACGAGCGGTATTTGTTGTCGATGGCGCCGTAGAATGACCCGCCGAACGAGGTTTGAAACGAAAGCCCCTTGCAGATGTCATACCCGAGGAAGGCCCGGCCGGTCATCGACATGCGGTCGATCACCTCCGACTGCAACGTAGCCAGCGCTACGGGATTCAGGATTTCATTGTGCTGGTAGTCGTTACCGATACGCCAGTAACCGTTGCCCTGGAAGTTGAACGTCCCGTCCTCGTTGTAGACAGGCCAGATCGGGCACGAGGTCAGGGCCGACTGCACGATGCCGCCGCTGCCGTAGGCCCCAGAAGCATTAACCTTGTTTGACTTCGAATAGGAGGGCGAGAAGTTCACGCCGTACTTGAAATTCTTGTACTTGCCGTCGAGGTTCATGCGGAAGGAGTAGCGCTCGAAATCGGAGTTGATAATCACACCCTCCTTGTAATAATAGTTGCCCGAAATGAAATAATTGACATGTTTGCCCTTGCCCGACACGGCGATGTTGTGGCTCGTGGTCGAGGCCGTGCGGAAAATGGCATCCTGCCAGTCGGTATCGGTCAGGCCCGGCTCGCCGTTCAGATAGGGCGTGAGCTCCACCGGCCAGTTCATGTACGATTCGGGGCGTTCGCCGTTGGGTGCCGTGCCGCCGGGATAGATGCTGTAATAGGAGTTGTCGTGGCCCTCTTTGGCGAACTGCGCATACTGGTAGGCGTTCATCAGGTCGATCTTCTTCGACACCTGCTCGATACCGTAATAGCCGTCGTAAGCAACCTGGATCGTCTCCGAATGGCCCTTCTTGGTCGTGATGAGGATCACGCCGTTCGAACCGCGCGAACCGTAGATTGCAGCCGACGAGGCATCCTTCAGCACCTCCATCGACTCGATGTCGTTCGTATTGAGGTTCGAAAGCCCGTTCTCCATCGGCACCCCGTCGACGATATACAGAGGATCGTTGCCGGCCGTCGCCGAACTGATACCGCGCACGCGCACCATGACACTGCCTTCGGGATCACCGCCCGTCTGCATCACCTGCACGCCGGGCATCTTGCCGATCATCGACTGGCGGAAGTCCGAGATGGGCTGGTTGGCGATATCCTCGGCCTTGATCGACGAGATGGCCGTCGAGACGTCACGCTTTCTGACGACACCGTAGCCGATCACCACCACGTCGTCCAGCGCCGTGGCCTCCTCTTTCAGGCGGATTTCGAAGGCCGTGCGGCTGCCGACCGCAATCTCCTGCGTGTCGTAACCGATGTACGAAACGACTATCACGTCGTCCGGCATCACCTCCAGCGTGAATCCGCCGTCGATACCCGTGCTGGCCCCTTTGGTCGTACCCTTCACAACGACCGTGGCACCGATGACCGGCTCGCCGGAGGCATCCGTCACCGTACCCTTCACGCTCCGGGGCTGAAGGGCGGGGGTCGATGCGGCCGGTTTGGCCGTCAGATAGATTTTCTGGTTCCTGATCTCATAGCCGATCTGCGTTCCGGCGAAGAGCTGATCCAATGCCGTTTCGAGTTTCGTGTCCACGACGTCAAGCGATACGATCCGGTCGGGATCGACCGTCGGACGGGAGTGGTAGAACGCATACCCGGTCTGCCGCGAAATCTCGTCCAGCACCTGCACCAGCTTTACCTGCCGGAGCCTGACAGTCACCTGCTGAGCCGAGGCCGTAGCCACGGACGCCGCCAGAAGCACTGCCGCCAATAGGAGTCTAAATGGTTTCATTTCTGTTGGATTGGTTAATAAAAATAGGAAGAATTGGTCAAATCAAATCATTCTTCGCCGCAAAGATGCACGGCGGCGAATGTCGGACGGATGACATCGGCATGAAAATCCGATGTGCCGCTCATTCAGAAAAAGGGAAATAGTCGAATCATGGAGGTCGTAGTTTAGTCGGTTCATTCGTAGGACACACAACCCCGCCGAAAAGTGTGAGTACGGAAAATATTTTCCTGAAAAAAATTCCCGGACTACTTATTTTAGGGTGCTTCGGGTGTCTTGTAAATGAATCCGAATCGTTATCTTTGTATGGAATTGACGAATGAACATGACTTCTTGGAGGGAAGATACGGAAGAGGACCTCGCGCTGCTCGAAAGGCTTCGGACGGGCGACCGGGCAGCCTTCGAGGCCATTTACCGGCGCTATCACGCCCGGCTCTACACCCTGGCAATGCGCTATCTGAAAAACCGAGCCGACACGGAAGACGCCCTGCAGCAGCTTTTCGTCAAACTCTGGACCGCCCGCGAGGCGCTTTTCATCACCCGGAACCTCTCCGGGTACCTCTACGGAATGCTGAAACACCAGGTCCTGAACCAGATCCGCAACAACGTCAGCGCCCTGCAGCACAACTACCGGATCGTGCAGAAACAACCCCAGTACGATGACGACCTTTACACGTGGGCGGAGCGCAACCACCGCAGCGAACTGCTCGGACAGGCCATCACGACACTTCCTCCGCAGCAGCGGGCCGTGGCGACGATGCGCTGCGAAGGATACTCGAATCAGGAGATCGCCGCACGGCTGAACCTCTCGATCCACACGGTGAACACCCACTACCGGGAGTGTCTGAAACGGTTGAAGAGCCTCCTGGCCGGAGCCGCCAATTTGTTGATAACCCTGTTATTGTTGATCCGATGAAACGACCCGATGAAATAATCCTGAGACGAGTCCTCAATGAAACGGCCACCCCCGACGAGGCAGCCGAGGTTGCGGCCTGGTTTGCCACGAACGAAGGCCTGGCCTGGCTTTCGGCGGAGTTCGAGGCGGACGCCCGGCATCTGGAATCCGGGGCGATGCCTCCGCTGCCCGATATTCCGGGCGAAGAGCTGCTGCAACGCATCGAGCGCATCCTCACGCGCGCCCGAAGACGCCGGATGCTCTTCCGCGTAGCCGCCATCGTGATTCCCTGCGTTCTGATCGTGGGGCTGTGGGCCAATCTGAACAGCCACCTGGGCGGTGCGCTCTTCTCGGCCGACGAACAGCAGACGGTCGCCGCAGCCGTCGGCGAACGCAAGGAGGTGATCTTCCAGGACGGAACGCGGGTCTTTCTTAATGCGGGTTCGACGATCTCCTACCCCGAACGGTTCGGGCTCTCGGAACGCCGCGTGCACCTCGACGGCGAGGCCTATTTCGAGGTGGCTCACAACCCCCGGCGGCCCTTCATCGTCGAAACCGCCGACCGTGCGGCGATCCGGGTGCTGGGCACGGAGTTCGATGTCAAGGCCTACCGGACCGACGAGACAATCTCGGTGGTATTGCTTCAGGGGAGCGTGGAGTTCTCCCAGGGTGCGACATCCTTCCTGCTGGAACCGTCCCAGCGGCTCGTTTACGACAAACAAAGCGGGAAAGGTTCGATCCTCAACCTGGAAAATGCCGAACAGTCGATCCTGTGGAGCCAGAATACGATCTGTTTCCGGGACACGCCCATGCAGGAGGTCATCACCGAACTGGAACGCTGGTATGATGTGGAATTCAGAGTGGCGGATCCACGGGTCAACGACCTTACATTCAGCCTTCAAACTCCGAACCTGCCGCTTCGGGAGCTGCTCGACGAGCTGGAAAACATCGCCCCGATCCGTTGTTCACTCGATAAGGAGATCGTCGTAATCAGCGGACGATAGCCGGGCGGGCCGCAATCAAAAACAGCGTACCGGCTTGCGCCCCAACTCCAGCCCCCAGAGGACGTCGAGCGTGCTGGGGCGGCCGTCCGTGCGGAGGGCGTAGACGCTCTCCTCGGCCATCGTGGCGATGGTGTAGTTGCGGGTTTGGGCCGTTTGCCAACCGGTCCGGCTGGCATTGCGCACGGCAAAAATCAGGATACGCTGCTCGGCCAGCGCCTCCTCGACTTCGGGCGTGTAGCGGCGGTAAAGCGCACGCCCCAGGGCCCAGATCACCGGGTGGCGGGCTTTCAGCAACAGTTCAAAAACGGATTTTTCGAGTGGCGACTGGAAGCCGCCGATTACGACGCGGTCGGTTGCGCAACACGTCTCGGCCCAGCGCAAGGCCTGCCCCTCGACGGCAGGCGAGACAACGCGCGAGGCGAAGAAGGCGACCTTCCGGCGGTCGAGCAGGGCGAGATTTCCCGTGTAGTCGTAATCGAAAGCCATAAAAAACGTGGGTTTCCATGTTGACTTACCCCACACTCAGGCCTTCGCTGCCCCTCTTGAAATAAGCAACACGGACAGCCCACGCGAAACGCGCATCATGCACAAAGCAGGCCAAAGGCCCGCGGGCACAATACATGCGTTCACGGAGCGCCCCTGTTACATTTCTTTCAAGAGATCAAATTTGCGAAGTTTGAGTGTGAAAGAAAACGTAACGAAACGTTCGTAATATGTCCGGCTCCGTCCGCAGAGGCTCGGAACCGTTTACAAAAATAGGAAATTTAATCGAGAATCCGCCAACCGTTGCCTGTTTTTGCGCCGGTTCAGGTCCGTTTCGCAGCGGAACAGCATCAAGAAGCATCTCTGTGTGTTCAATAAAAAGCGGATCTTTCTATCAATCTATCAATGCAAAAACAAAAAAATGAGGCCTACTCATGATATGAGCGGGCCCCATCGCATTACGACTTTTCCGATCAGAAAAGCGCTCCGTGGAAAGCGGCAGGTGCGTCACCGTCAACCAAAACGACCTGGCCCATGGAATAGGAACCGTAAGTAACCGGCGACCAGTCGATCTTGAAGGTTTTACCCGACCAGAACAGCGGCAAGGCCGTATAAGCACTCGCAAAGAGAGCCCCGTTGCCGTAGGCATCGTCATCGAACGACATCCCGGTAACCGTAAACTGATCCTCCGTTTCGTTGAACGACAGGGAGTAGGTAACCCAGCCCTGATAACCGCTGCAATCGTATACCATCATCATGCGCGGAGCTCCTCCATCCGTCATGTAAAACTCCAGATCCAACTCCTGCAACTGCAACCTGTATCTCTGGGCAATCGACGTATAGGCCTGGACGAACAGATAGGCAAACTCATTCTCCGAAGCGGAATACGACGGATACATGTCCAACATCGAGGCCAGAACGGTATAAGTCTTATTCGGGCCCAGCATGTAATGGAGCGGAATAACCGGATCGGCCTGCGCATCGACAGTCTGCGGAGTCCCCGCAACCTCGGCCTCGAATGCCGACGCCGAAGCATCCCAGGCAAAACCGGTCAACGTCTCCCCGGCAACCTCGATCGGCTCCAGCAGGCTGATGTTCCCCTCCAGGTCGGTCAGCGTATAACCCGAAGACTGGATCACATTCCCCTCCGGATCCACATACGAAATGTCGATCGACCGTGCATTGAGAATCAGGCTCACCTTCGTATCGCCGACCATGAAGTAGCAATACTCGCCCGAACGGTAACGCTGCGCATTGGTGAGCACATCCATCAAACCGCCCGATTTCACCGAAGCGGACTCTTCGGCCGTGGCCTGCCGCAGCGTCGCCGCAACCCGGTTGACACGGCCCGTCAGCGAGAAGACGCCATCCGTGAAGGTCTCGACCTCGAACTCGAAATCCGTCTGAAGACCCATGTTTCCCGAACCGTGGCTGATGCCGTCGTCCGGATCGTTGATCACGGCCAGATACGAATAGGTATCGAACGACAGCGTCGGGCGCTGCAGCGAACGAATATTGTAGGTCGAAGTCTTGGGAACCCCGTTCCACTGCGGATAATAGAGGTTGTCCGTATACATCGTCACCATGTTGTCATCGGTGAACTCCATGTAGAAACGGTAATTGCCCTCGCTGGTCATCACGTCGAAAATCCAGCCGTTCTCGGCAGCGGCAAGCTCCGAAATGTAACCCTTGATCACCGCATCGACCCGCGCATCGGCACTGCCGTCCATCGTCACCGTCGACTCGCACGACGTCAGGAACGACAGGCCGAAGAGTAATGCTATTATGCTGATAGTTTTTTTCATGTTCTGTTGTTTTTTGAATGGAACTTACTCCGTCGGCGGCGTCGCTACAACCGTGGCAACGGCCTCCTGGACATAACTTTCAAGACCGCGCTCGCCCGTCACCTCATTGTCCAGGAACTGAATGCCCCAGGAGTTGAGCAGATAGGTCTCCACGATCGACAGCTTCTGCTGGAGGGCATTGTAGGCGTCGGTCTCTTCGGACTCCTGGGCGACAGGAAGCACCGTCTCGTCGAACCACTGCTTGCCGTAGACCAGAATCATCGAGAGAACCTCCACGAAATCCTCGTCCTTGCTGCTCATGGCATAGTTGCTGACAAAACCGCGGGCATAGGATTCCGGATTATAATCCTGAGACTGGTTCCGGTCGTACTCCTTCCATCCCGTCGCGCTGTAAAAGCCCGCACTGATGTCCTGATACGTCTTGTCGAACATCACCGTCTGGTGCAGAATATGGGCAAACTCGTGCAGAATGGTATGCAGGGCCTGCTTCAAACCCGCCTCGTCGGTCGGATCGAAATTGTTGGCATTGAGCAGCAGGATCTTGCGGGCGCCCTCGGCCTGGCCCAGCTTGATCGAACCGTTCTGGTATTCGGGGCTGCCGACCAGCACCACCTTCTTCGGAGACATCCGCTTGATGAAGTCCACGCCCGCGGCCTGGACATAGGGCTTGAACCACACGTCGCGGATCGCCGCCATCATGGGTTTCACGGCATCGTACTCCACGGGCACCAGCCGCGAGGCAAGCGTCGTGTACATCTGGGCCGCGTCCCAGCGATAAACCACTTCGATGTTGTAGGGCTCGGTGAAATTCTCATAGAGCCATTTGTCCAGTTCGTTGGCCGCCTCTTCCGTTCCGCCCAGACCGGGAATTACGATATCGTCGGCAATCGTCTCCTTTTCCCGACACGAGAGCGTCCCGAGGGCCAATCCCAGCAACAGGACACCATATAGAATCTTGGTCTTTTTCATACTCTTTCTTTTTGCTTTTTCTGTCATGACTAACTCCAGGGCTGAGGAATATGGTCGTAAGGATTCTTCTCAAGGCCCGAAAGCGATGCGGTCTCCGGGATCTGAATCACACGGCGGTCGTCGTCGGGCGTCAGCGTGCTGCTCTCGCCCGAAAGCATCGTGTGCGTAACCGGAATGTTCCAACGCAGGATGTCGAACCAGCGCATTCCCTCATAGATGTACTCCATGCGGCGGGCATCGAGTACGGCCAGAACCAGGCCCCGCTGCAGTTTGCCCTCGTAGGTCGAAAGATCGGCCTTAAAACGCCCTGCATTGAAATTGGAATTCATGTAGTGATCCGACAGCGTCAACACATCGGTGTAATAGTCTACGACCTTGTCGCGCGAATAGTAATACTGAGCGACATTGGTGCTCTGAACCCGCCGCTGGGAGAACATCGTCAGATCGGCCAGGGCCAGGTCGTATTCGCCCGTCATGGCATAGGCCTCGGCACGGGCCAGCAGCGCCTCCTCCAGCCGGAACAGGGCTACCCGGATATACGGCTGGCCCGTATTGGCGTTGATGTTGGTCACCTTGAAGTCCTCATAGATCTTGGGCAGGAAACCCGGGGCATCCGCCGGAGCAGCATTGAACCCGAAGGTCGGCATGTACCAGTTCACACCCGAAGCATTCGCGCCCAGAATCGCATTGAACTCCTTGCCCCCGTGCGTATAACGGGTATAGGCCGTCGACATCGAGGTTCTGTTGAGCAGCGAGTAGGGTTCCGCAGCCAATATGACGTTCGCATTGTTGGCATTGCCAAAGGCCATCTGGAACTCCGTCGATCCCGAATACATGCTGTTCGCGCCCCTCCAGTCGAACAGGTTGCTCAGGCAGAACAGCGATGCGAAATCGTTGGGATGCGGGATCTTGACCTCCGAACCGTCGGCATTGAGCAGGGGCTCCTGCTGCTGATTCACGATACTGGCCCAAGTCGTCGGCTGCGGGATCAGCTGGGAGGCATAGGAGATCACCGTGGGATAATCCCGCTCGAAGAGCGCGACACGCAGCGCCAGCATCCGGGCCGCATCGAGCGTAAAGTGGAACTTCGGCTGCACGAAATCCGCGGCCGTACCCACCCCTTTCAGGCCTTCGGAGAGGTCGGCCTTCACCTTGGCCAGCGTCGCCGAAACCGTTTCACGATCATACTGTTTGTTGACCACATCCTCCGGCTCCGTCACATAGGGGATACCCGGATTGGTTCCGCGGTTGGCCTCGTCGAAGAAGTCCGTGAAGAGCGTCAGCAGGCAGAAGTGCGCATAGGCCCGGCAAAGCAGCGCCTCGGCACGGTAGGGTTCGCTGCCCTTGGGGTTCCCCAGTTTGTCGAGCGCCTCCAGGGCATGGTTGGCCGCCGCAATCGCCCCGTAGCAGGAGGTCCAATAGGCTTCGGCATCGTCGGAGTTCTCCATGCTGGGGTACTCGTCCCAGCGATAGGCCGTATAAATGAAGGCAAAACTGGAACTCGGCTGCGTTCCGTCCATCGTGGCGCCGTGGTCGGCCATCCCGTCGCAGCGGGGTTCGAGCCACGTCGCATAGAATTTTCCCGGATAGGCCGTCACGAGCAACGCCTTGACCTTCTCCAAATTGTCTATCTGTGTCCGGTTATCGGGCATCTCATCGAGGAATTTGTTGCAGGAGGCAAAAAATACCGCCGCGGAAACGACCGACAACACTGCTATCAATTTTCTCATAACTGTCTCTTTGTTGTTTCAATAATGACTTAGAATCCGAGGTTCAGCGAAAGCGTGAACTGCGTGGTGGTAGGCATGGCCACACCTCCCGTATTGAAGAACTCGGGATCCTGGCCCTTGAGCGCCTTGTCCGCATAGATCAGCCACGGATCCTTGACCGTCAGGCGCAGGCTTGCGGTCCGGAAGAAGCGGCTCTTGCTGACCCACGACGGAGAGAAATCGTAATTGAGCGAAATGGTCTTCAGACGGATGAAATCACCCTTCACGACCCGCGCCGTCGAATAGTTGTAGTTGACGTAGGGATAACCCTGGTCGAGCGAGATCGACTGGTGCACCCAGTCCGAAATCGACGGCGAGATGTTGTCGCCCGTCATCAGGAAGCGGTCCTTGAATTCGTTCGACATGGCGTCCAGATCGCTGTACTGGGCGTTGTAGGCGGGCGTCAGACGGATCTTGTTCCCGGCCTGGTAGGTGAAGAAGGCGTTGAACGTGAAGTTCTTGAAACGAACCGACGTATTGAAACCGCCCGTGTATTTCGGATCCACCGGGCCTTCGTATTTCAGGAAGTCGGTCTCCGTACCCTGCATGTTCACATCCTGGCTCTCCTCGCCGTCGGCATTGATGAACAGCGGAATACCGGTCTGGGGATCGAGCCGCGTAAAGGGAATCGAGAAGAGGCTGTTCACCGGATAGCCCTCCTTGTTGCCGCCCTCGCTCTTCACCAGGTCGTAAACCGACGGTTGGTCCTTGGCGTTCTTGATCGTATTCTCCGAATAGCCGAACGTGAAGTTCGCGGTCCAGGTCACGTTCTTCGTCCGGATGAGCGTACCGCCCAGCGTGATGTCCACACCGTGCGAGTCGAGGTCGGCGTAGTTGGCCAGTTTCCACGACTGTCCGCCGATTCCCGAGGTCTTGATATAGGCGATCAGGTCAAAGCCCTGACGGTTGAAATAGTCGATCGAGAAGTTGAGCCGGTTGTCGAAGAGCGTGAGGTCGAAGCCCGCATTGAACTGGTAGCTCTTCTCCCACGTCAGCTCGGAGTTGGCCAGCGCATCGATGCTGATCTGGTTTTCGCTCCAGCCCGGACGGTATACCTGGGAGCTGTAATAGACGGCTGCGGCATTCGACGCATTGGGCATACTGGCCGTCAGACCGTAGCTCAGACGCGCACTCAGCACATCGATCCACTCCACATCCTCCAGGAAGGGTTCGTTCTGCAGGTTCCACTTGGCACCGAAGTTCCACGTAGGAAGCCACCGCGCGCTCGAACTCGAACCCAGCGCATTACTTCCGTCGTAACGCACCGTGGCCGAAACGGAGTATTTCCGGTCGAAGGCGTAGTCGGCATTGGCATAGAAGGCCACGAAACGGTCCTGATAGGTCGTTGCCGTAAAGAGATCCAGCTGGCGGTCGTTCATCATGCGGTAGAACAGCGGGTTGTTGAAGACCACGCCGCCCATGTTGTACTGATAACCGGCCTGGATCGCCGTCTCCTCGTCACGCTCCAGGTACTTGATCTGCGTACCGGCCAGGACGCTCAGCTCATGCGTGCGGGCATTGTTCCAGACCTTGTTGTAGGCGAACGAGGCGCGCACCTCGTAGTTGAGCATCGTATTGTTGGTCGTGTTGTAGAAACCGCCCTGCTCCATGACCGAAACCGGCTCGGCATTCGGATCGTCGGGATTGGTCCACAGGTAGCGGTTCCGCTGGCGGATCGTCGAGTTGCCGTCGGCACGGTAGGCTCCGGCGACGTTCGACTCTTCGGTAATCCGGTGAACCTGGTCGCTCTTGACATAACGGAGCATTCCCGTGAAGTTGAAACGGAGCCCCTTGACGATGTTGTAGTCGAACTGTCCCTGCAGCTTGGCATCCATCACATTGAGCTGGATCTTGTTCTCCTGCAGCTCTTTGAGGATGTTGAACGGAGCGTAGTTCATCGTCACGTACTCCAGATTGCCGTCGTTGTCGTAGGGGCGGACCGTCCGGCTCGTATTGAGCGCATAGCTGAAGGGGTTGATGTCGAAGTCACGCGACCACTCGCCGCTCACCACGTCGATCGCCCGCTGATAGGATCCCGGCGCCTCCTGCTGACGCAGCGATGCCACGGCCTGGAAGCCGACCGAAATCTTGCGGCTGATGTCGTAATCGTTGCGGAAGTTGAGCGTATAACGGCTCACGTTGTCGGCAACCGACCATCCGGCGTCGTTCATGAAACCGATCGAGGCGTAGGTCCGCGACTTCTCGGTACCGGTCGAGATGCTCAGCGAGTGCTCCTGAAGCAGGTTGTGCGTAAAGAGAATATCGAACCAGTCGGTATTGGCCTTGGCGTACTGCATCAGGAAGGCATTCCGCGCCTCCCGCGTATTGGCCAGGCCGAATCCCGTTTCGGGGTCGTAGGCCGCAATGGCATTGTACATCAGTCCGTAGACACCCGAATTCGAGGTATTGACGATATCCTGATTGAGGAGGCCCTTGCGTTCGAACTCCGAATAGACGGCCATCTGGTCGGCGGAGTTCATGATGTCGAAATTCGAATAGCGCGGTTTAGTACGGATCGTAAAGTTGCCCGTATAGGAGATCCGGGGAGCGCCCTGCTTACCTTTCTTGGTGGTGATCACCACGACACCGTTCATGGCGCGGGCGCCGTAGAGAGCCGTTGCGGCGGCATCCTTCAGGATGTCGAACGTCTCGATATCCGAGGCGTTGATACCGGCCACGGAGGATCCGAGCAGCGTCGTGGGGTCACCGCTCGAAAGCTGGTCGTTGGAGATGTTGACCACATCCTCCAGGACGACTCCGTCCACGACCCAAAGGGGTTTGTTCTCACCGCTGAGCGACGTCACACCACGGATACGGACCTTGGGGGCCGAACCGAACGTACTGGAGACGTTCTGGACCGAGACACCGGCCACCTGGCCTTCGAGCATACGGCTCACGTCGGTCACACCGGCGATGGCGATATCATCGGCACTGATCTTGACCGAGGATCCCGTAAAAGTCTCCTTCTTGGCATTTTTGAAACCCGTCACGACGACATCGTCGATTGCGGTAGTCGATTTTTCGAGTTTCACGTCCACACGGGTCATACCCTTCGACACGGCAATCACCCGTTCCTGATACCCGAGGAACGAGACGATGATCGTTCCGGGGGTGGAAGGCAGCGAGATGGTAAACGCACCTTTCGTATCGGTGACGGTTCCGCTGGAGGTTCCCTTCACAGTCACGGTAGCACCGATAACCGGCATTCCGTCTTCGGAATCCGTTACGCTACCGGACACCTTAACCTGTGCAAAAGCACTCGACAAGCTCAGGTTAATGATGATTAACAGCAGTAAAAATTTTCTCATGCATAAATGGTTTAGAAGTGAGTGTACGAATCCATCACGCCCGAATGGATACATTCGGGTTCTTCAAGTTGAATGGGATAAAATGTTATTCCGTTGTTTTTTTAAAATAAAAAGTCCACGGCAAAGGTAGGTAAATGCGGAATGCTTTACAAATAAACGGTAAAAAAATCAAACAAGGTGATATTATTGCTTGTTTATTGTAAAATACATTGCATTTTTGCCGAGTTTGAGAAAAATAGGTTACAATTTGAAACCGGCATTTTGCGGTTTTTGGGACGGAGATTCCCATTTTCGCCTTTTTTCTCCCTGTTCCACCCATTTTCCGGCCCTTTCCCGGCAATCGGATGATGATCAGAATTCAACCGTAACCGGATTCTGATAGAGTCTGTCGATCTTTTTCGAAAGAAGCATCATGTCCCTTTCGAGTTTCGAAAGGGTGATTTTTGCATAGATCTGTGTCGTCCGCACACTTTTATGCCCCAACAACTCGCTGATCGTCTCGATTGCCATCCCCTGCGACAGCGTAATCGTGGTGGCAAACGTATGGCGGGCCGCATGAAACGTAATCCGGCGGGTGATGCCCGCCATGGACATCAGCCGCTCAAGGCATGAATTGCACCAACCGTTGGTCGGCAGGTCGAATATGGGAGTGTCGCATCCGTCGGACAGGTATTTCCGGACAATCGCATGGGCCACGTCGAACAGCCGTATATGGACCGGAGTGCCGGTTTTCTGCCGGAACGTATGGATCCACAGACAATCGTGTGTCCTTTGGAGGTGCCGGGGCGTCAGCCTGCGAAGATCAATATAGGAGAGCCCCGTGAAACAACTGAACAGAAAGGCATCGCGGATCAGTTGCAGGGTCGGCGATTCGGGACTGAGCCGTATGATGCTCCGCAATTCCGGCATGGAAAGGTAGTTCCGGGTGACGGATTCGCAATTCAACTTGTAGTCGGCGAACGGATTGCGGTCCATGTATCCATGTTCCCGCGCCAGCATGAGGATATGTTTGAAGGCAATCATATAGACCCAGGTCGTATTTTTCTTGCGGTTGCATTCCAGCACCATGTAGCGGTGGAAATCCGCCAGGAATTTACGGTCTATTTATCTGAAATAAAGATCATTGCACCCGTAATGTTCCGGGATGAACCTTTCCAGGTGACGGTATACGCTTCTGTATTTATAATAGGTTGTCTTGCTTCGGGAGATTCCGACCATGCGGAAAAATTCTTCGTTGTGCCTGCGGAAAAAGTCCAGCAGCCCGTGTTTTTGCCGGTCGGTTCCCAGATAGCGCTCCTTGATCATGCAGAGAGTCACCGGAGTCTGTTCGCAAAGCAGCATGTGGTAACAATGTTCAATGCGATAGTGGATCCGGTCGAGTTGTTCATTGACGAGCAGCGCTTGGCTGCTCCGTCCGATGGCACGTCCCAGACTGGCATTCCAAAGCTTGAGCGGGACGGATTGGCGGGTTGAGATCTGTGTGCGTTCGCCGTTGAGGGTGATGCGCCCCATGATCGGAATATTCCCATTCCGCAACGGGGCATTTTTCTTGGCGTAAAACAGGATTTTAAACGTGTTTCTCATGCTCATAACCTACGATTTCGATCCCTAAAGGTAACGTTTAAGTAACGACCGAATCTTCCATGATCAAATCCAAAGAGCATATTCTCAGAGGAATAATCCCTTGTCCGGGGTTACCTCCCGGTAACGGAACGCCAGCATTTTCGGATCGAAAAAAAATGATTGCCCGCTCACAATCAATAATTTGCGGATTTATGCGGGGCGTCGTGTCTACATATTCATAATCAGGAAGCTGTCGGTTATGTCCGGTCCGTGGACTTTTTATTTTAAAAACAATTAAAATTAACGCTTATGGTAAGAAATTTCCTACTATCGTTAATTGCCATTGTGGGAGGGGGAGTGTTGCTCGCCTCCGCGCAAAGTAAGCAAGTAACCGGTACGGTTGCCAATACGGACAATCGACCGATCGCCGGAGCTACGGTTCTGGTGGAGGGTACGACTGTCGGTACGACAACCGATACCAACGGACGTTTTTCAATCTCGGCTCCCGCTGACGGTACACTGAAAATCTCGTTCATCGGCTACCAAACCCAAACAGTGTCGATCGCCGGCAAAACCCAAATCAACGTATCCTTACAGGAAGATACCCATGCAATCGACGATGTGATCGTCGTGGCATACGGTACCGCAAAAAAGGAATCCTTCACGGGATCCGTCAGTGCAGTATCCGGTGAGGAACTCAAAAAATTGCAGGTCTCCAACGTTTCTAAAGCTCTCGAAGGTCTTGTTCCCGGTGTTCAGGTAGCCTCCCAATCGGGACAACCCGGATCGAGCTCCACCATCTCGATCCGAGGCATCGGCTCGATCAACGCCGGAAGCGACCCGCTCTATATCGTGGACGGAGCTCCGTACAACGGCAGCATCGCTGCCATCAATCCGGCGGATATCGAATCCATCTCCGTCTCGAAGGATGCCGTGTCGACCGCACTGTACGATTCCCGTGCCGCAAACGGTCTGGTGATCATCTCTACCAAAAAGTGTAACGCCACCCGCACAAACGTTCAGTTCGACGCTCGCGTGGGTGTCAACTCCCGCGGCGTCGGCAATTACGACATCATGACCTCTCCCGACCAGTATCTGAAGACCTTTTATCAGTATCTGGTCAATACGGAAGGGGATGGTGCTACGGCAGCAAGCGTCATCTTGAATCGCCTGGGATACAATCCCTATATTTCGGCCACTCCGGACAAACTCATGACCGAAAACGGAGAACTCATCTCCACCCAGCGTCGTTATACGGATGACTGGAGCGACGAGGCACTCCATGCAGGCCTGCGTCAGGAGTACAATGTCAGCATCTCGGGCGGAAATAACAAACTCAAGTACTTCATGTCCCTGGGCTATCTCAACGACGAAGGTATCATCAAAAACTCGGACTATTCGCGTTATTCGGGACGTGCCAACGCCTCCTACCAGGTCAACAAATGGGTCGACCTCTACGGAAATCTCGCCTATTCGCACGGAGAGCAGAATTCGCAGATGATCTCCTCGCTGGCCAATTACAACAATACGTTCATGTTCATCCAGAGCATCGCCCCGATTTACCCGGTCTACGCCTACGACAAGGACGGAAACCTGATCCGCGACGAGAACGGAGGTCGGATCTACGACTTCGGAGACGGCACCTACGGTACCCGCACCTGGGGCAAGGGACAGAACATCGTGGCTACGGACAAGGCCAACAAGAATGAAACGCTGACCGATCAGGTCAGTACCCGTGCCGGTATCAACCTGAATATCCTGTCAGGGTTGAAATTTTCGGCCAACCTCTCTTATGACCTGACCAATCAGCAGAATGTCAGCTTCATGACGCCTTCATACGGCGATGCCAAGACCTACAACGGAACAGGAACCCGCTATACACTCCGGGATCAGACCCTGACGGGCAACCAGTTGCTCACCTATGAGAAGACGATTGGCAGTCACTCCTTCAACGTCATGGCCGGTCATGAATCCTACAAATGGGAATACCGTTATTTCACGGGAACCAAGCAAAACTACTACGACCCGGAAAACAGCGAATTCAGCAATGCCATCTCCATGCAGAATCTCAACTCGTACACTTACGACGAAACGATCGAATCGTGGTTCGGAAGCCTCCATTACGAATATGGCAATCGTTATTACATCGATGCCAATATCCGAGGTGACGGATCGTCGCGCTTCGCCAAAGCGAACCGTTGGGGCGTTTTCTGGTCGGTCGGAGCCAACTGGCGCATTTCGCAGGAGAGTTTCCTCAAAGACGTGGAGTGGATTAACAATTTAGCGTTCAAGGTCTCTTACGGTACGACCGGAAACAACCAGATTCCGAACTACTATCCCTACAAGGATCAGTACTCTGTAAGCCCCAACGGCGACGAATTCTCCGTCACCCAGGTCTATTGGGGCAATCCGGATCTGACCTGGGAGGTTTCCAACAACCTCAATGCGGGCATCAACGTCTCGCTGTTCGACGCACGGTTCAACCTCAATGCGGAATATTTCCACAAGAAAACGAGCGACATGCTTTATGATATGCCGTTCTCGCCGTCGACCGGCATCCCCAGCAAGCCGATGAACATCATGACCATGATCAACAAGGGCTTCGAGTTCACGCTCAGCGCCGTTCCTCTGCGGACGAAAAACACGTCGCTGGAGGTAATCCTGACCGGAACGACCTATACCAACTCCGTGACGGATCTGCCGGCCGACAAAGTGGAAACGGGTATCACCCACCTCGCCTATTACAACATCAAGGACGGCGGTTCGGTATGGGACTTCTACGGGCTCAAATCGGCCGGAGTGGATCCCGAAACCGGAGATGCCCTTTACTGGCACCGTGAAACCGGAGAAAACGGAGAAGAGACGCTGAGCAAGGTAACCTATGAGAATGTGGATGCCGTAGGTGACAAATTCTATCTCGGTACGGCCATTCCCGATTTCATTGGCGGCATCACGGTCAACTTCAACTGGAAAGGGCTGGATTTCTCGATTGCCGGAAACTACCAGATCGGCGGCAAGGTGTACGATGCGATGTACAATGGCCTGATGCACGCCGGCACTTCGGACGGCGCCAACTGGCACAAGGATATTCTGAATGCCTGGACCCCCGAAAACACCAACACCAACGTGCCCAAACTCAACGGCAGCATCAATCAGACCCAGGCTCTGGATCCCTACATGATCAGCGCCTCCTACTTCAACCTGCGCAACATCACCCTGGGATACACCTTGCCGCAAAAGTGGGCAAAGGCCATCAAGATGTCGAGCGTGCGCATTTATGTTGCGGCAGACAATGTGGCCTTGCTGTCGAAACGAAAGGGTCTTGATCCGCGCCAGTACATCCAGGGACAGTCGCAGGCAAACTACTCGGTTCTGCGCACCGTTTCGGGCGGCGTTACCATCAACTTTTAAATAGCAGACAAACATGAAAGCAAATCATATCAAATACCTTCTCGTGCTGGGCACGGGGGCTCTGATTGCATCTTGTTCAAGTGATTTTCTGGAAACCGAGCCCACAAGCGTAGTATCGGGAGATCGGCAGAATGAGATCCTCCTCGAAAACCCCGAGATGCTCGCCTCCATCATCAGCGGAGCCTATACGACAGTTTACAGCGGCGATCCCTATATGAGTTCATCCCAGGATGATTGGGGAATGTCTTCCTACAAGATTGCAACGGATGTCATGTGCGATGACATCGCCTTCTTCGTCAATACCGGTCAATTCGCCTTCGACCAACAGTTGATCTTCCGGGAGCCGGACTATCGGCGTCCCGTCTCGATGTGGCGGCAGTTCTATCACATCGTATCCTCGGCAAACACGGTCATTGAAGTTCTGAAGACAAGCGCAGGTACGAACAACGAACTCGATGCGATGTTGGGTCAGGCGTATGCTTTGCGAGGATGGGCCTATTATTGGCTTATCAACATGTGGCAGCAGCCCTATGATGAAAATCCCGACGCATTGGGCGTACCGCTGATTCTCGATGATGACTCCGAGAGCATCATCGGACGCGCTCCCGTCAAGGATGTTTACGCACGCATCGATGCCGACCTGTCCCAGGCCTGTGACCTGCTCAAAGGCAAGCAACTCGGCAATACGGCCATCAATGAATATGCGGCATCGGGAATCTATGCCAATGTGCTGATGTTCCTGGGGCGTTACAAGGAGGCCGCCGCGCGGGCCGAATATGCCACCAAAGGCGGTACGCTTGCCGGAACGAATGAGCTGTTGGCCGGCATGAACAGCCTGTCGATGAGCGAGGTGATCTGGGGTTATGCCGTCACCGAGGAGTGGAATCTTATCTACGGATCCTTCATGTCCCACATGAATCCTTACGTCGACGGATATGCGCCTCCCGGATACTACCCGAAACTGGGTGCCAGCGCCCTGGTTGACAAGATCGACGCAAACGACATCCGCAAAGGATGGTTCGGATACAGCGAGACCCTCAATACCAACAAGTTCGATTTCTCCCAGATTCAGACTGCCGGGTTTGCGGCCTATGTTCCCAACAAGTTCCTTTGCCCGAACAATTTCCTGTGCGATCTGATCTATATGCGTGTAGCCGAGATGTATTTCGTCGCAGCCGAGGCCCACTACCTCAACAAAGATGAGGCCAACGCCCGCAAATGGCTCACCGACGTCATGTCGACCCGTATTCCGGGATACGATGCATCCGGCAAGTCGGGAGATGCACTTTATGAGGAGATCTGCTTCCAGAAACGGGTTGAAACATGGGGTGAGGGGTGCCGCATCTTCGATGCGAAGCGGCGCAACGAAACCATCGACCGTACGAAATCCACCAACTTTGCAGCATCTTTAGCCAGCAACGATGCCATGACATACAGTGCCCGGGACTATCGGATGATCTACAAGATTCCGACCGTAGAGTTGGAAAACAACACAGAAATTTCCTCGGATCAGCAAAATCCTTGATAGAAAATACCCTCTCATTAAGATTCAAAATCACCCCTGTCGTAACAGCAACAGGGGTGATTTTTTGTGGACTTCCTCAATATAAAATTTGCAGACAATTTTAAAAAAGGGTCTACAGGGAAAAGAAAGATTCATATTCCTGTTTTTTTCGTAAATTTGCGCAGAACAAAACTGATCGTTTATGGCAATCACTCAAATCGCACCCGGCATTCACTACGTCGGTGTCAACGACCGGACCACAACCCGTTTCGAGGGGCTCTGGTCGCTTCCCCAGGGCGTTTCGTACAACGCCTACCTCGTCACAGGCGAAAAGATCGCACTCATAGATACCGTTGAAGAGGCTTTCGGCAGCCGTCTCGAAGCCAATATCCGCGAAATAATCGGCGACCGAAAGGTCGACTACCTCGTCGTCAACCACATGGAACCCGACCACTCGTCGTCGATCACCGCCCTGCGGCGCATCTACCCCGACCTGCAGATCGTCGCCAATGCCAAGGCCCTGCAGATGATCGAGGGTTTCTACGGCCTCTGCGGCAACACGATCGAGGTCAAGGAGGGCGACACGCTCGATCTGGGCGGCAAAAGCCTCTCGTTCCACATGATCCCGATGGTCCACTGGCCCGAAACGATGGTTTCGTGGTGCCCCGAGGAGCAGACGCTCTTCTCGGGCGACGCCTTCGGCTGCTTCGGGGCCCTCGACGGAGGCATCACCGACTCCGAGGTCGATCCCGAACGCTACTGGGACGAGATGCGCCGCTACTACGCCGCAATCGTCGGCAAATACGGCGCTCCGGTACAGAAGGCGCTCCAGAAACTCGCAGGGCTCGAAATCCGGAGCATCTGCCCGACCCACGGTCCCGTCTGGCAGGAGCAGATCGGCCGCGTCATCGATCTCTACGACCGCATGAGCCGCTACGAGGGCGAACCGGGCGTGGTCATCGCCTACGCCTCGATGTACGGGAACACCGAGCAGCTGGCCGAGCGCATCGCCCGTGAACTCGCAGCCGAAGGGGTCCGCAACATCCGCATCTACAACCTCTCGTATGCCGATCCGTCGGTCGTGCTGCGCGACATTTTCCGTTTCGACACGCTGCTGGTCGGAGGACCCACCTACAATGCAGGGCTCTTCCCGCCCGTAGCCGAGCTGCTCGACAAACTCGCCGCACGCTGCATCCCGCAGCGCCGTTTCGGCTGGTTCGGCTCCTTCACCTGGGCCGGGGCTTCGGTCAAGTTGCTGGGAGAGTTCGCCCAGAAGATGAAGTGGGAGACACTCTGCGGACCCGTGGAGATGAAGCAGGGGTTCTCCCCGAAAATGTACGACTGCTGCCGGGCACTGGCACATGAGGCCGCTGAAAAGATCCACGGCAAAGCCTGACGGAAGATGATGAAGATCGCCATCGTCGGAACCGGATACGTCGGGTTGGTTTCGGGGGCCTGCTTCGCGGAGATGGGGCTCGACATCACGTGCGTCGACACCGACGCGCGGAAGATCGAGGCGCTGAACGCCGGACGGATCCCGATCTACGAACCCGGGCTCGAAGCGCTCGTCGGGCGGAACGCCGCCGCCGGAAGGCTCCACTTCACGACCGACCTGACATCGTGCCTCGACCGGGTCGAGGTGGTCTTTTCGGCCGTCGGAACCCCGCCCGGAGAGGACGGTGCGGCAGATCTGAGCCAGGTGATGGAGGTGGCCCGCACCTTCGGGCGCCACATCCGCCGCTACACGCTGCTCGTCACGAAGAGCACCGTGCCCGTGGGCACGTCAGCCCGTATCAAGGCCGTGATCGAGGAGGAGTTGCAGGCCCGGGGCTGCGAGGTGCCGTTCGACGTCGCCTCGAACCCGGAGTTCCTGAAGGAGGGTGCGGCAATCAAGGACTTCATGTCGCCCGACCGTGTGGTGGTGGGCGTCGAGAGCCAGCGCGCCCGGGAGTTGATGGCACGGCTGTACCGTCCCTTCCTGATCAACAACTTCCGCGTGCTCTTCATGGACATCGCCTCGGCCGAAATGACCAAATACGCCGCCAACGCCATGCTGGCGACCCGCATTTCGTTCATGAACGACATCGCCAACCTCTGCGACCGGATAGGTGCCGACGTGGAGATGGTCCGCAAGGGCATCGGTTCCGACGCGCGCATCGGCAACAAGTTCCTCTACCCGGGGTGCGGATACGGGGGTTCGTGCTTCCCGAAGGATGTCAAGGCCCTGGCCTGCACGGCCCGCGAACACGGCTACACGATGCAGGTCATCGAGGCCGTGGAGCGCGTCAACGAAGCGCAGAAGAGCGTGGTCTTCGAGAAACTCCGCACGGCATTGGGCGATTTGGCCGGGAAACGGGTGGCGATCTGGGGCCTCGCCTTCAAGCCCGAGACGGACGATATCCGCGAAGCCCCGGCTGCGGAGGTGATCGGACGGCTGCTCAGGGCCGGAGCCGAGGTGTGCGTCTGCGACCCCGTCGCGATTCCCGAATTCCTCCGCCAACACGGCGATTGGGAGCTCCGCACGGCCCGCACGATGTACCAGACAGCCGAAGGGGCCGATGCCGTGGCACTGCTCACCGAATGGAAGGAGTTCCGGATGCCCGACTGGACGCAACTGCGCGGCACGATGCGCGGCAACGTGGTGGTCGACGGCCGCAACATCTACGACAAACAGGAGGTCCGTGCCGCGGGATTCCGCTACTTCGGAATCGGAAAGTAGGCGAAACGCACCGTGCCAAGCGGCGGCAACCCACACATCTCACGATCCCGGTCCTCGATGGACCGGGATCGTCTGTTGCGTTCCGGAAATGAACAAAACCCGCCCACAAACGACCGCTTCGAAGTTGGGAATCCGCCGTACTTTTGCAGCGTCAAACTTCGAATCATGAACGAAAACAGCAAAACCTTTCTGCTCGTCCTGCTGGGAATGCTCACGGCATTCGGGCCCTTCGTCACGGACATGTACCTGCCGACGCTCCCCGCCATGACGGACTATTTCCAGACCTCGTCGTCGATGGTGCAGATGGGCCTCACGACCAGCATGATCGGACTGGCCCTCGGGCAACTGCTCTTCGGGCCCCTGAGCGACAAATACGGGCGGCGGCTTCCGCTGCTCACAGCCCTGTGGCTCTTCATCGCGGCCACGCTGCTCTGCATCTTCGCCACGAACATCCGCCAGTTCATCGTCATGCGTTTTCTGCAGGGCATTGCCGGGGCCGGCGGCGTCGTCATCTCGCGGTCGGTGGCCACGGACCGCTTCGCAGGCCGCGACCTGGCCCGGATGCTCGCCCTGATCGGCGCCGTCAACGGCATCGCCCCGGTCGTCGCCCCCATCGTCGGGGGCACGTGCTGCGACTCGATCGGCTGGCGGGGCATCTTCTGTATCCTGCTCGGCCTGGGCTGCCTGCTTCTGGCCGGCGGCTTCCGACTGCGCGAATCGCTGCCCCGGGAGCAGCGCAGCACCGTAGCCTGGAGCACTCTCATCCGCAGTTTCGGAACCGTACTCCGCAACCGCCGCTACCGGGCCTGCATCCTTCAACTGGGATTCGCCCAGGGCGTCCTGTTCGCCTACATCGCCTCGTCGCCCTTCCTCGTCCAGCAGCATTACGGCTTCTCGGCCTTCGAATTCAGCCTCTGCTTTGCGGTCAATGCCGTCGCCATCGGCTGTGCCGCCGCCTTCTCGGTCCGGTTCCGGAGCTCCGAACAGAGCACCCGGGTCGGATGTCTCGGCATGGTGGTCTTCGCCCTCGCCGAGGCCCTCGCCCTCGCATCGGGATGCGGGTTCTGGGTCTATGAGGGCCTGCTTTTCGCCCTGCTCTTCTCCATGGGGCTCACCTTCACCTCCTCCACGGCCCTGGCCATGGAGGCCGCCCGGGAACACGCCGGAACAGCTTCGGCCCTGCTGGGCGCCGTCTGCTTCGCATTCGGAGGCATCGTCTCACCGCTGGTCGGCATGGGCAATACGCTCCTCTCCACGGGAGGGGTCTTCGTCGTCTGCGCCCTCTGTTCGTGGCTCAGCATCCGGTTCGGACTCCGCCACGCGCACCGTCCGGCCGTAGCGGCCTGACCCGCCCGGACTCCGGGGCGGAGCGCTCCCCCGTCTCCGTCCCGGAAACCGCCGACTCGCCTCCCCTTCCATCGCCCCTCCACCGAAAAACCCCTGCCGCCTCAATGCGACAGGGGTCATTTTGCATCAAAAGAGAGTCCCGCGAGATCAGCGCTCTTCCAGAAAACGCTCCGGGCTCCCGGGCTGCGGATTCCCCGGACGCTCCGGAAGCGAACCGGAGGCTCCGTTGGACAATTCGTCGAGGGCCGGAGTCTCCGGGCGTGGCTGCGGAGTCATCCGTTCCCAGGCGGCATATTGCTCGGCCGTAAGGATCTTGCGGAGTTTCCTGGTGAGTTTTTCCCGCCAGGCATCCGCTTCACGGCGCGCTTCCTCGCTGCCGACCTGCTGCGGACGGCCCTCGGGAGGCACTCCCCGGGAGAGGTTCGCACCCTCCCGTGCGGGTCCGGAAGCCCCGAAACCGGGACCGCCCGGACGCCCGGGACCACCAGACATGCCGCCCGGACCGCCCATACCCGGACCACCCGGGCCTCGACCCGGACCTCCGAATCCGGATTTCTGCGGATTTGCCTTCTTAAAATGGGAATAAAAGAGTTTGTAAACCTTTTTGGTCTGTTTGGCATCGAGCGTGAGCTGCTGCTGCAGCCGCTGCGACTCACGCATTGCCAGAACCGACGGATCGTCCGTTACGGATTTCGTCGGAAGGGTCCGGTTTCCGGGGTGGTCCGCAGGCGCCTGCGCACACAGCGGAGCCATAAAAAGCACCCATCCGGAAAATAGTACGAGGATCTTTTTCATCTATCTATGAATAAACCAATTATACAACTCAAAAAAGCCTCCTTTATTGTCCGGAAGGCACAAAAAAGCCGGGAAAAATTTTTCCCGGCTCCGTTCTGTTCCGTTCGAAAGGGGCTGTTCTCAGATGCGCACCTTGAAGATGATCTTGCGCACCTTGCCTTCACCGACCATCGGGGCGTGGCCGTCCTCGGGGAAGAGCACCGTGAACTGTCCCGGACGCAGCGTGTAGTAGGTCTGGGGCTCATCGTCGAAGAGCTGGATATCCTTCTCGGCGTTGAACTCCGACTGCGGCTGGCAGAGATCCTTGCGCTCGCTCCAGCCGAAGGTCTCCGACACTCCGGAGATCAGCACCTGGATGTCGATATACTCGTTGTGGACCTCCAGTTTGGCATCCTTCTTCAGTTTGAGCTCCCGCTCCATGACGTTGACGTAGATATCCCGGCCGTCGAGTTCGTGGATTCCCGGCTCCACCTTCGTCCAGTCGGTCGAGGCGATCAGTTCGAATGCCTTCTGCATACGCGGGCTTACTCCGTAGTAAAGCGCGCTGTTTTTCAATGAATCTAAAATCATAGCTCGTCTGTTTAAGTTTGTAGATGGTCGTATTTCAGTTTTTATCCGTCTTCTTCAGGCGCACGACAACCGGATGGTGATCCGAACAGTCGACCGGCAGGGTTTCGTAAGCCACCGGTTCGAGCCCCCCGCTCAGCACATAGTCGATGCGCAGCGTGTTGAAAAATCCCCGGAAGGTGTGCGAATAGCCCGAACCGCAGACCCGGAAGGCATCGCGTGCACCCCGGGCCATCGTCCGATAGACGTAAGACATGGGCGTGTCGTTGAAATCGCCGCAGATGATGCGCCGCGTGCGGGTCTCCCCGATCACCCGGGCGATGCTGTCGACCTGGGCGGCGCGCAGGACGCTGTTCTCACGCAGGCGTGAAACGATGCTGCGGATCTTCGTCTCGCGGGCCGTATCCGAGAGGAAGCGGTGTTCGGTGATGTATTCGTTGTCCGCGGCGTTGATGGCCGTGGAGTGGAGGTGGTTGTTGAAGACCCGCACGGTGTCGTCGCCCACCAGCACGTCGGCCCAGACCGACGAGGCAGGGGTCAGCAGCGTCCGCGAACGCAGGATCCGGAATTTGCTCAGGATCGCAAGCGGCGCCTCATACACGGAGTCCGGAGCCGCCGTGCGTCCGAAACCCGCACTCTCGTACTTCTCCTCCAGCAGCGAAAACTCCTCGGAGCGGGCCGCCAGCCGGGCGTTGAACTCCTGCAGGCAGATGATGTCCGGGTCCTGTTCGTCGATCAGCCGCAGGATGTCCTCCACGCTGCTGTGCCCGTTTTCGCCGTAGAAGCTGCGGACGTTGTAGGTCATCACCTTGAAGGTCCCGCGGTCGGGGTTTCCGGTCTCCTCGTAGACGCGGCGGATGTCGGGACGCCAGAAGAGCGAGACCTTGAAGAATCCGACAGCCACGATCACGATCATCACACCGGCCCGGAGCCAGCGCCAGCGGATGATCCAATAGAGCATCAGGATCACCGCCGCCACGTAGGTGATCGGAGCGGCGAGCCCCAGCACGGGGAAGAACCAGACGCGCGAAGGGTTGACATGGGGCACGAAATAGGTCAGCACCAGGGTGACGGCAACGACGAGCGAAACGGCCGTCATCAGGCCGTCGAGGAGCCAGAGCGCCCAGTTGCGGCGGCGTTTGCCTGCGGGGCGCTCCCCGTATCCGGAGTAGTATTCGGAAGCCATGGTCTAAAAGCGGATCATACCGCGGTGTTTCCACCAGTGGAGCAGCAGGAAGCCCCACAACATACCGCCCACATGGGCGAAATGGGCGACGTTGCCCACCCCCCGCCAACCGAGGAAGAGCTCGATAACGCCGTAAATGACGACAAACCATTTGGCCTTCATCGGGATGGGCGGGATCAGGAGCATGATCACGGCGTTGGGATACATCACGCCAAAGGCCAGCAGCAGTCCCATCACGGCCCCCGAAGCCCCGACCAGGGCCATCGGCTGTCCCAGTCCCCAGGCGATTCCGGCCTGGATCAGCGCCGCACCCACGCCGCAGACCATGTAGTAGATCAGGAAGCGCCGCGACCCGAGGTCGTATTCCAGCGTGCGGCCGAACATCCACAGGGCGAACATGTTGAAGAAGATATGTTCGAAATTGGCGTGGAGGAACATGTAGGTGATGAACTGGTAGGTATGGAACTCATACCCGAACATCCGGGGTCCGACCTGAAGCGCCCCGAACTCGTTGAGAAAACGGTAGGCTTCGGGGATCAGCGCCATCGCCATATAGACGAGCAGGTTGATGATGATCAGGTTCTTGACGACCGGAGGGGTCTGGAAATAGCGATTCATTCGAGATCAATTTTTGCAAAGGTAACTTTTTTCCGCCGGATTACCCCAATTTGGCGCGCAAATCTTCCGGGGTAATTTCGGCGAGGATGGTTTTGCCCGAGGGTGTGAAGCTCACGTTGCCCGTCCGGGCCAGGCGGTCGAGCAGTGCTGCGGCCTCCTCGCGCGAGAGGTTCCGCACGCCGCATTTCGCACCCGAGAGGGCCATCACCGCGGCGATCTTCTCGCGGCGCACGTCGTCCAGCGACACGGGCGTCGCAAAGGCCTGCAGCAGATCGAACAGCAGTTGGTCCATCGAATCGGCGGGCAGGTCGGCCGGGATACCCTTGACCTCCACGGCCCCTGCGCCGCAGAGATCGAGGTCGAAGCCCAGGGCGGCGAACTCCACGGCATGTTCCTCCAGCAGGGCGTATTCGTCGCCCGAGAGGAGCAGCCGTTCGGGGAAGAGCAGCTGCTGGCTGACGGCCGAACCGTGGCCCAGCATCCGGAGATACTCCTCGTAAAGGACGCGCTCACGGGCCCGGCGCACGTCGACCACCACGAGCCGACCGTTCAACAGTGCGACAAGACAGCCGCCCGGCAGCGGCAGCGGATCGGTGAATTCGGGTTGTGAGGCGATATCCAGCCGCTGCTGTTCGGGAGTGACCGACGAGGGGATGAAGTCGAGCGAGCTCTCCCCGAATCCGCCGTCTGCGGAAGAGGTTCCGGGGCCGCCGTCCGGAAGCGAATTTCCCGCGAAATCGCGTCCCGACTCGAAATCCTCGAATTCGTCGGACTCGGAGGAGGCGAGCACGCCGCCGCGCAGGAACGAAGGAATCCGGGCTCCCGCGCCCCGGGGGCCGGACGCTCCCGAAGTTCCCGCCCCCATCGGCGATCGTCCTGCTGCGGCGGTTCCGCCAGCTCCCGCTGCCGCATCCGCATCACTGAAGGGGACATCGAAACCCGTAAAATCGACATTCGGATCCGGAGCCGAGGGGTCGATGTACTCCTCGCGGAAGGGGTTGTAGTCGCTGTTCGACATCGCCGCAGGCTCGCTGTAGACCACGCCTTTCTGCAGGACGGGAATCTCCAGCGCCCCTTCGCGGTCGAAATCCATCATCGGAACCGCTCCGGTCTTGGCCAGCGTTTCGCGCACGGCAGCGTTGACGATCTGCCATACGGCCTCCTCGTCGGCGAACCGGACCTCGGTCTTCTGCGGATGGACATTCACGTCGATACGCGCCGGATCGATCGTCAGATAGAGGAAATAGGAGGGCTGGCAGCTCCCCGGAATCAGTTTTTCGTAGGCTTTCAGGATGGCGCTCGTGAGGTACGAACTCTTGAAGAAGCGGCCGTTGACGAAGAGATACTGTTCGGTATTGCGTTTTTTGGCCGCGGCCGGACGCCCGATGAATCCGTCGAGGCGTGCGATCGAGGTGTCGGCCTCGACCTCCAGCAGATTCTGCTTGATGTGCCGCCCCACCACGTCGACAATCCGCCCGGCCAGCGAGGCGGGCTGCAGGTTGTAGACCGGGGCGTCGTTGGCATAGAGTTCGAAGGCCACCTGCGGGTAGCAGAGGGCGATGCGCTGGAACTCCGTGCGGATCTGCGAGGCCGACGTGGTGCTCTTGTCGAGGAAGCGGCGCCGGGCCGGGACGTTGTAGAAGAGGTTGCGCACGAAGAACTGCGATCCCACGGGACACATCACCGGAGTCTGTCCGGCGAACTGTCCGCCGTTGATTTCGGTCTGCGTACCCACCTCGTCGCCCTCCTGTCGGGTGCGCAGTTCGACCTGCGCCACGGCGGCGATCGAAGCCAGCGCCTCCCCGCGGAATCCGAACGTATGCAGCGCATAGATATCCTCCACGGCGCCGATCTTGCTCGTGGCGTGGCGGTCGAAGGCCATGCGGGCGTCGATGGGCGACATGCCGCAACCGTCGTCGACGATCTGGATGAGATCCTTGCCTCCGTCGCGGAAGTTGACCTTCACCGAGCGGGCGCCCGCATCGAGCGCATTCTCCATCATCTCCTTCACCACCGAGGCCGGGCGGTTGACCACCTCTCCGGCCGCGATCTGGTTGGCGACGACTTCGGGTAAGAGTCTGATCTTGTCTGCCATTTACTTCTCCTGTTCCTCCTGGTAATCGTTCGGGACAACGACGATCGGCGCATAGGGGTTGAACTCCCCTTCGGCCTGCACGGCCGGAACCGGACGCCGCGGGGCCTGCTGCAGCTGCAGCACCCAGTTGGCCAGTTTCGGATAGAGCAGGTAGATGAACAGCAGCATCAGCACCGCTGCTCCGGCGATCTTGAAAACCCGCATCCGTCCCCGCTCTTCGGTTCCGGCACGCCGCGCCGCACGCGCTTCGCGCTGGGTCCGGATGTATTGTCCGGGGGTGTACTCGCGGTCCGCATCTTCGGCGCGTTCACCGCGCAGCTCGGCGCGGCGCTGTTCGCGCGCCTCCTTTTCGGGGTCGTAGTAACGCGGGATATAGTTGAACTTGTTCGCGTGTCTTTTGAACGGGGTAAACATGATCGTTGTCCTCTTTTTCGGTAAAGATACGAATATCTTTGCAAATTATTGTATTTCCGGGCTGAAAAGGCGGCCATGACGATACGACAAGCCCCTCCCGAAGGAGGGGTTTTCGTGACGCCGGGTCCGCAACACCCCCGGAAGCGGTTCCGAGAGGGCCGACTGCGGATCATTCGGCTCGCCGTCCGGCACGACTACCGGAAGAAACTCTTCATGCGTTCGAAGATGTTCTGGTTCTTGACCGACTCGGCCCGCTGGAACGAGGGCTGGGCCGCCAGCTGTTCGACCAGACGCTTCTCTTCGGAGGTGAGTTTCGCCGGGATCGTGATGTCCACGACAACCAGTTCGTCGCCGCGTCCGTATCCGTTCACGTCGGGCAGTCCCTTGCCGCCCAGGCGCAGCACCTTGCCGGCATGGGTTCCCGGGGCGATCTTGATCTTGGCGCGTCCGTCCACGGTCGGGACCTCCACCGTACCGCCCAGCAGGGCCGTCGTTACGGTGATGTTCAGGTTGTGGATCAGGTCGTTGCCGTCGCGGACCAGTTCCGGATTGGGTTCCTCCTCGATGACGACCTGCAGGTCGCCGTTCACGCCGCCCTGACGGGCCGCATTGCCCTTGCCGGTGACCGTGAGGACCATCCCCTCGCCCACACCGGCCGGGATCTGGATCTCGACGACCTCCTGGCCGCGCAGCGTTCCTTCGCCCTTGCACTTGTCGCACGTCGCCGTGATCACCTTGCCCGTGCCGCCGCACGTCGGGCAGACGCCCTGAGTCTGCATCCTTCCGAAGAAGGTGTTTTCCACGCGCGTAACGTATCCCGTTCCGTTGCAGGTCGAGCAGGTTGCATAGGAGTTTGCATCCTTGGCACCCGAGCCGCCGCACTTGTCGCACGCCACGGTCTTGTTGATCTTGAGTTTCTTGGTGACGCCCGAGGCGATCTCGGCAAGCGTCAGCCGAACCCGCACACGGATGTCCGACCCGCGGTTGACGCGGCGCGAGCCGCCTCCCGACGAGCGGAATCCGCCGCCGAAGTGTCCGCCGAAGATATCGCCGAACTGCGAGAAGATGTCCTCCATGGAGAATCCCCCGCCGCTGAAACCTCCGAAGCCTCCGGCACCGCCGCCTGCCGCGCCGCTCATTCCGGCGTGTCCGAACTGGTCGTAACGGGCCCGCTTGTCGGGATTCGACAGCACGTCATAGGCTTCGGCGGCCTCCTTGAACTTCTCTTCGGCCTCCTTGTCCCCGGGGTTTTTGTCCGGGTGGTATTTGATCGCGGCCTTTCGGTAGGCCTTCTTGATCTCGTCGGCGTTGGCATTTCGCTCGACGCCGAGCACTTCGTAATAATCTCTCTTTTCTGCCATGGCCTTACTCTCCTACGACAACCTTAGCGAAGCGCAGCACCTTGTCGCCGAGCATGTAACCCGTCTGAACGACATCGATAACCCTGCCCTTCATCTCCTCGCCGACCGCGAATTTGGCTACCGCCTCCGCGATGTCGGCATCGAACTCCTTCTCTTTCAGATCCATTTCGACAACGCCCTTCTGGCGCAGCGCCTCGGTGAACTTCTGCGAGATGAGCTGCACGCCCTGCCGCAGGGCCTCCACGTCGTCGCTCTTCTCCATGGCCGCCACGGCACGCTGCACGTCGTCGCGCACCGGAAGCATCGCCAGCAGGACGTCGCGGCCGCCGGTCTGCACGAGATCCATCTTCTCCTTGAGCGTGCGTTTGCGGTAGTTGTCGAATTCGGCCTGCAGGCGCAGGAACTTGTCCTTCCACTCGGCCACGGCCGCCTCTACGGCCTGTGCCACCGCTTCGGAGTGTTCCGCGTCCTCGCTGTTCCCGGCGTTGTCATCTGCCATTTTGGCAGACTCTTCCGCCGCAGCATCTGACACATTGGCATCGGAGGCTGCTCCTCCCGAAGGATTCCCGCCTTCCGAGGTCTGTTTTTCGTCCTCCTTAACAGCCTCATTATAAACCTTTTCCTTTTTCATATCTGGTATTTTTTTCAGTTTCCGAAGGATCTTTCGCACAAATTGCATACCAACGCTATCCGATAATGAAAATAGCCGGGCGTTTGTTCAGTTCGGGCAGCGACATCCGGCGCCACTCCCCCACCGTCCGGGTTTCGACCCGCTCCGCGGGGGCCGTGAGGTCCGCAGCCACCGTCAGGCGCGTTTCGGGCGCCAGCGTCTGCAGGAGCTGCTCCAGGAGTTTCGCATTGCGGTAGGGCGCCTCGATGAAGAGTTGCGACTGCCCTTCGCTGCGGGCCCGCCGCTCGAAGAAACGGATGGCCTTGGCCCGCTCGGGCGGCTTGACGGGCAGGTAGCCGTTGAAGGCGAACGACTGCCCGTTCAGCCCCGAGGCCATCAGCGCGAGGATAATCGACGAGGGCCCGACGAGCGGCACCACACGGACTCCGTGGCGGTGACAGGCCTCGACGACCAGCGCCCCCGGATCGGCCACACCCGGCACCCCGGCTTCGGAGATCACCCCGGCCGAGCGTCCCGCCAGAATCGGAGCCACCAGTTCCTCGACTTCGCGTCCGGCGACCGTATGTTCATTCAGTTCGCGGAATTCCAGCGTGTCGATCGGCCGTGCGACGCCCGCTTTTGAGAGAAACCGCCGGGCCGTGCGGGTATTCTCGACGATGAAGTAGTCCAGCGCGTCCATCACCGCGCGGTTGGCGGCAGGCAGCACATCCCAGGGCGCCGTTTCGTCCGAAATCGGGCACGGGATCAGATAGAGGGTTCCGTAAGCCATTTACTCCTTGAGATAGATGCGTTTGACACGGCCCGATATGGAGGTCATGATCTCGTAGGGGATCGTTCCCAGCACGTCGGCCATGGTTTCGAGGTCGTTGCCCGGGGTGGCCGAGAAGACGACGGCCTCGTCGCCCTCCTCCACGCCCGGAATATCCGTAATGTCGATCATGCAGCTGTCCATGCAGACCCGCCCGACGATCGGGGCCGGCTGACCGGCAACGAGCATCGACCAGCGCCCGCACCCGAGGTGGCGGTCCAGACCGTCGGCATAGCCGATCGGGACCGTAGCGGTGACGGTCGGACGGGTCAACCTCCCGGCGCGGCCGTATCCGACCGCATCACCCGCTTCGAGGTGTTTGATCTGCACGATGCGGGTCTTCAGCGCCGAGACGGGCCACAGCGCCGGATTGTGCTGCCACCCGAAGCCGTAGAGCCCCAGCCCGAGACGGCACATGTCGAACTGCGCCTCGGGGAAGCGTTCGATGGCCGCCGAGTTGGCCGTATGGCGGATGACGGCGTAGGGCAGCGCCTCGACGAGCTGCGTGCTCATGCGGTCGAAGCGGTCGATCTGCGCCCGCGTGTAGGCATCCTCTTCGGGCATGTCGGCGCAGTTCAGGTGCGAGAAGACCGAGGCGACCTTCACGGCCGGGAGCTCCTTCAGCACGTCGCACAGCCGCCCGATCTCCCCCTCCATGAATCCCAGCCGGTGCATTCCGGTATCCAGCTTGACGTGAATCGGATAGCGGATCTCCCCGGCGTGGTTCACGGCCCGGGCGAAGTCGTCGAGCGACCGGAAGCTGTAGATTTCGGGCTCCAGACGGTTGGCGATCATCTGGTCGAAGCTGTCGGCGTCGGCATTCAGCACCACGACGGGCATCGTGATGCCGCGTTCGCGCAGCAGGACGCCCTCGTCGGCAAAGGCCACGGCCAGGTAGTCGACCCGCTGGTGCTGGAGCATCTGCGCCACCTCGAAATCCCCCGCCCCGTAGGACCCGGCCTTGACCATGGCCACGAGTTTCGTTCGGAAATCGAGTTTCGAACGGAAATAGTTGAGATTGTGCGTCATGGCGTCGAGATCGACCTCCAGCACGGTGGTATGGCTCTTGTGCGAAAGGGCGTGGGCCAGCTTCTCGAAGCGGAAGTCGCGGGCACCCTTCAGCAGCACGGCACGCCCGGCCACGACGCGGCGTCCGATGCGGGCGATGCACTCGTCGGTCGAGGCGTAGAAGACCTTGTCGCAGTCGAACAACGCGGCATAGCGTTTCAGTTTGGGGCCGATCCCCACGAAGGTGTCGACTCCGGCCCGGGCAACCATTCCGGCCACGCGCCCGTAGAGTTCGTCGTCCGAGAGGCCGCTCTGGGCGATGTCCGACAGGACGAGCGTGCGGCGGCGCGTCAGGGCCACGGTGTGCAGGTAGTCGAGCGCGAGGGCCAGCGAATTGAGGTCGAGGTTGTAGGCGTCGTTGATGAGCACCGAGTCGTTGATTCCGTCCTTGACTTCGAGGCGCATGGCGACCTGCGGGGCCGCGGAGAACGACGGGGCCGGGAATCCCATCGCCGAGCAGAAGGCCTCGACGATCTGGGCATTGCGGCGCGAGGCCTCGTTGCCGATCACCGCCTCGGGGAGTTGCGGGGCTGCGGCCGCATCGAAGAGTTTCCGTTCGGCGAAGCGCGAGGCGATCAGGCGCCCGAGGGGTTCGTAGTGGCTGTGGTAAATGATCACCCGGGCGCGGTGGGCCAGGACCATCTTTTCGAGACACTTCTGTTCGAGATTGAGGAAATTCTCCTGATGGGCGTCGCCGATCGAGGTGAAGACCACCACGTCGGGGCGGATGATGCGTTCGAGGCGCTCCATTTCGCCGGGTTTCGAGATTCCGGCCTCGATCAGGGCCAGCTGTTCGTCGCCCTCGATCATCAGCACCGACAACGGCACGCCCAGCTGCGAATTGTAGCTCTTGGGCGAGCGGTAGCACTTCATCCCGGCGGGCAGCTCCTCGGCAATCCACTCCTTGATGACGGTCTTTCCGTTCGAGCCGGTGATTCCGACGACGGTTCCCTTGAAATGGGCGCGGTGATAGGCCGCCAGGCTCTGCAGCGCCGCGATGGCGTTCTTCACGACCACATAGCCGCACCCGGGCAGCTCCTCGACGGGGTGCTCGACCAGAAAGGCCCGCACGCCCCGGGCATACATCTCGGAGAGGAAGCGGTGGGAGTCGTGGTTGGCCCCGCACATGGCGACGAACACCGGATTGCAGCCCAGTTCGCACGAAAGCGAACGGCTGTCCGTCACGACCGACCGCACGTCACGGTCCTCGCCCGAGAAACGGCCGCCGACAACGGCCGCGATCTGCGAAAGTTTGTAGTTCATCTTTTTCCGCAACTTTTATAGCATCAGTCCGGCCTTTCCCGGGGCTTTTCCAATCCTGCCGGGAGTCCGGATCTTTCCGAATTCACACGCCATTACGAGAGATCGAACGTCACGATGGTGATGCCTGCGCCGCCGCGGTCGGCGTGTTCGTCGACGGCCGAGACCACCTCGGGAACGGTCCTGAGGTAGCGGCGGATCTCCTCCTTCAAGGCTCCGGTGCCCTTTCCGTGGAGGATCGTCACCGATCCGACCCCCACCATCAGGGCGTCGTCCACCAGGTCCTGCACCGCCTCCAGGGCCTCCGCCGCGCGCATTCCGCGCACGTCGATGTGGTCCTTGAAGTTGAGCTTGCGCGACGAGATGTCGACCGATACGACCGTGCGGGCCGTTGTCGGGCGCGTGGCCTCGCGGTATTCGTTGTTCGAGACGACCGTCAGCGAGGACTTGTCGACCGTCGTGAGGATCTGCCCGAAGGCCACCTGCGCCCGCTTGCCCTTCACCGACTGCACCACGCCGACCATCGCCTGCCCGGCCATGCGGACCTTCGACCCGACCTCCACCTCACGCGGTTTTTCGGGCTCCGCCGCCGACTTCTCCGGGCCCTTCTCGCCCTGACGTTCACGCCGCTCGGCCCGCCGCTGGCGCCGCCGCTCGATGCGCTCCATCTCGCGGGCCACCTGCTCGTCGCGCTCCGACGTATCCTCCTTCCCGACCGTCTCGCGGAAGTCGTCCAGTTCGCGGCGGGCCAGTCGCGTCAACTCCTTCTCGGCCTGCGCCTCGCGGATCGTCTTGATCGTATTCTCGATCTGGCGGTTGGCGTCGGCTATGAGCTGCTGCGCCTCCTCCTTGGCCCGCCTGAGGATCTCCTGACGCTCGGCGCGGATCTTCGACAGCTGCTCCGCGTAGGTCTGCTCCAGTTCCTCGACCTTACGGTCCGTCAGCCGGATGCGGTCACGCTTCTGCTCCCAGTAGTGCTTGTCGCGGGCGATCTCGCGCAGCTGCTTCTCGATATTGATATGGTCCGACCCGGCTTTCTCGCTGGCCCGGCGGATGATCTCCTCCGGGAGTCCGATCTTGCGGGCAATCTCCACGGCAAACGAACTGCCCGGCTTGCCCGTCTCCAGTTTGAAGAGCGGCCGGATGTTCTGCACGTCGAACATCATCGCACCATTGGCAATCCCCTCCGTATTCGACGCATAGTATTTGATATTGGCGTAGTGGGTCGTGATGACGCCGTAGCACTCCTTCTCCAGCAGGCGTTCGAGAATCGCCTCGGCAATCGCTCCACCGATGATCGGCTCGGTGCCCGACCCGAATTCGTCGATCAGCACCAGGGTCCGCGGCGAAGCCCCGGCCAGCATGTGCTTCATGTTGAGCAGGTGGGAGGAGTAGGTCGAGAGGTCGTTGTCGATCGACTGCTCGTCGCCGATGTCGATGCAGAGGCTCTCGAAGACGGGCAGCTCGGAGATCTCCGACGCCGGGACCGGGAACCCGCACTGGAACATGTACTGGACGATGCCGGTGGTCTTCAGGCAGACGGATTTCCCGCCGGCATTGGGACCCGAAATGACGAGGATGTGCTTGCGGCGGTCCAGCTGCAGGTCGAGCGGGACGATCTCGCGCCCGGCGGCCCGCAGGGTCTGCTGCAGCAGCGGGTGGCGGGCGTTTTTGAGCACCAGCCGGTCGTCGGTCGAGAGGATCGGCCTCACGCATCCGTTCTCCGAGGCCCAGCGCCCCTTGGCGCGCAGCATGTCCATCTCGGCCAGGTAGTCGCCCGACGCGGCGATCAGTTCCGCATCGGGACGGATCCCTTCGGTGAACTCCGTGAGGATGCGCACGATCTCGCGCCGCTCGGCATATTCCAGCTCACGCAGTTCGTTGTTGATCTCCACCACCTCGACCGGTTCGACGTAGAAGGTCTTTCCGGTGGCCGATTCGTCGTGGATGAAGCCGTTGAGCTTGCGTTTGTTCGAGGCCGAAACCGGGATCACGGCCCGTCCGTCGCGGATCGAGATCTGGGCGTCGCTCTCGACGATCCCCGCCCCCTTGGCGGCGGCCAGCACGGCCTGCAGCCGCTTGGCGGCCTGTCCCTCGCGCTCGCGGATCGCCCGGCGGATCTCCTGCAGTGCCGGAGAAGCGTTGTCCTTCACATTGCCGAAACGGTCGACGATCGCCTCGATGCGCCGCACGATCTCCGGGAATGCCTCCACGCCCCGCGTGCGGGCATGGAGCGTCGGGTAACGCTCCGCACGGTTCAGGATGAACGACACGATGCCGCCGATCGTCGTGAGGGCACGGCCGAGGGTGACGACCTCCTCCACGTCGAGGAACGAACCCTCGACGCGCAGTTTGGCGACAAGCTGATCGACATCGGGATACTCCCCGCCGGGGAAGTCGCGCTCCATTTCGAGCACCAGACGCATTTCGTCGGCCAGGGCCAGGCGGCGCTCGATCTCACGCGGGGAGGTCGAAAAGCCCTCCGCGGCAATCCGTTCGCGGGCGGCCTGCATCGTACAACGTTCGGCAACCTGTTCCCGCAGGCGGTCGAACCCGATTTTCTGCTCGAAAGTGGCTGGATAGATCATGTGTGAGGTATCGAAAAAAACGGTCCCGCGGCTCGCCCGGGACCGAAGCATTTTACATTCCGGATTTTCAGCGCAGGGCCTTGAGCGAATCCCGCCGGGCCTGTTCTGCGGCCTTGGCGGCCTGGCGTTCGGCCTTGGCCTGCATCTTTTCGGGGCTGCGGCCGAAGAGCGAGAAGTGGACGTAACGGCCGGGATACTGCTCCAGATCGGCCAGCAGCGAGGCCAGGTTGACGCTGGCTTCGTTCAACGACTCATAGAGCGACGGATCGTTCAGCAAGCGTCCGACGGTCCCTTTGCCCTCCTGGATACGCTCCAGCAGGAGGTTCATCTCCCCGACCGTCTCGGAGAGCTCCCGGGCGAATCCCGCATCGGCCAGCTCCGTGGTGATGCGGTTCAGGTTTCCCATCATGCTGTCGACCCGCGGGGCATTCTCGCCCAACATTTCGGAGAAGGCCGTCAGGTTCTCCACGGCGGAGGCAAGATTCTGTTTTTCGGTATCGAGCAGGTCGGCCAGATCGCCCGACATGGCATCGAGATGCCGGAGTGTTCCGTTGATACTCTGCGCATTGTCCTCCATCAGGAGATTCAGGTTGTTGAGTGTCCGCGAGAGGTCGGCGGTCACCTGCGAGACCTTCTGTTTGAAGAACTCCAGCTCCGAGCCGGCCATATCCATCAGATCGCGGCTCCGCACCGAACGCAGCGTATCGCCCTTTTCGAGATACTCCGACGATTTTCCGTAGACGATTTCGATAGCCTTTCCGCCCATGAAACCGTCGCTGAAGATCTTGGCTTCGGAGTCCTTCGGGATGCGGTACTGGCGCTTGATGGTGAACTGCAGCACGACATTGTCGCTGCGCCGGGGATCGAGCGAGATGTCGGTAACCGTTCCGACCTTGACCCCCTTCAACATGATGGGCGAGGCGGCCTGGATTCCGCTCACCTGATCGTAGGAGGCGTAGTAGACCGCATTGCGGCTGAGGACATCCAGGCCCTGCAGGAACCGGATTCCGGCCCAGGCGGCCACGATCATCGCCACGGCGAATATGCCGATCTTGACTTCCCTTTTCATATGCTTTTTTTACTTCTTTACAATTTGCGTACCCCGGCAGCAGACGACAAAGGCGTCGGGGAAGGTTTTGCGGATTTCGGCGACCCTGCGCTGGGCGGCGGCACGCGAATCGTACTCACCGACGCCATATTTGTAGGGGAAGCGTCCGTCCGACAGATATTGTTTCACCCGGCCGCGGTAGGTCCGGAACTGCGCGGAGTTCAGCGGAACGGGCTTGGCCGAGGCGAGCACCTGCACCGTATAGCGCAAGGGTTCCGACGCCGCAGCCCCGCTTTTCGCCGCACCTGCTTTCGCCGACCCGTCCTTTGCGCCCTTCTCCTCCTTTTCGGTTTTGGGGGAGTTTTTCCCGGCCGATTCGGCCTTCGGGTCGGGTTTTGCCGCGCTCTTCGCGGCGGAGGCGTCCCGCTTCGCGGCATCCTCGGCGGGGGTCGGAGCGGATTCCGAGGCGGGTTTCGAGGCGGCGGGGGTCTCCTTTTGCGGCCCGGCGTCCGGCGTCGCACGCTCCGCGGCAGCACCCTCCTCGGCCGTGCGGGTTTCGAGCACGTAGGACGAATACTCCTTCACGGCACGGTAGATCGACACGGCGATTTCGTTCTGGCCCTTCTCCGACTTCATGTAGGCCAGCTCCTGGGCATTGGTCATGAACCCGATCTCGGTCAGCGCACCGGGCATGTCCGTGGCGTACAGCACGCGCAGCAGCTGCCGTTTCACGCCCCGGGAGTTGCGTCCGGCCTTGGTGTACTGCGTCTGGATGCAGCGGGCGATGGCCATGCTGTACTCACCGTAGGTGAACTGCAGGTTCTGGATATAGGCCCGCACGATGGCGGCGGTTCGTTCGTCCGACATGTCGATCAGGTCCTCGCGGTTGCTTTCGTAGAGGGCATTCTCGTTATAGCGTTGCTCCTTGGGAGTTTCGCCCATGATGAGCGTCTCAACGCCCTTGACGGCCGTGGCCCGCGGCGCCGCATTGGCATGGATCGAAATGAAGAGATCGCCCCCGGCGTTGTTCGCGATGTCGGCCCGGGCCTGGAGGTCCGTCGCCAGATCGGCACCCAGGGCCTTGTCCGAGGTTCGCGTGTAGACGACCTTGACGCCCGGCATTCCCTCCTCGATGAGTTTCCCGAGTTTGAGGGCCACCTTCAGCGTGAGGTCCTTTTCGTAGACACCGCCGTAATGCGCCCCGGGGAACTTGCCGCCGTGTCCGGCATCGATCACCACGACCCCGACACCATGCACAATATTCCCCGCGGCAGCCGCGTTTGTACAGACGGCGGCAACCGCGAAAGCGAAGAGCAGCAAAAGGCGCGTGCGCATATTTAATGGTGCCAAGTGCAAGCTTTCTGTAATTTTTTACCTATCTTTGTCGAGCCGAAAACGCGGCAGGAGGGCCTCAGAGGCTCGATCCGGGCGTTTTTGCCGACTTGTCGGCAAAGGTACGGAAAATTTTTGGAATTTTGGATAAGGTAAGGGCAAAATATCTCTTGTCGGCGGCCGTGCTCATGCTGTTCGCCCAGGGCGTATTGGGCGGCATGGCACCTCGCACCGCCCCGTTCCGGCTCGGAGAGGATACCCTTTTGCAGGCGCACGACGTCTCCCGGGGCGGGGATTCCGCAGCCCAGGGCCCCGCGGCATCTGCCGTTTCGTCCGAGCCGCCCGCACTTTCCGCGCCCTCCGCACTCTCCGCCCCCACGTCGCCGTCCGCTTCGGTTTCGCGCCGCGAAGCCCGCCGGGAAGCCCGGGTCTCCCGCGAACGGGCCCGGCGCAACGCCGCCTTCAACGCCCTGAGCCAGCAGGAGAAGGATTCGCTCTTCTCGGCCCAGGTCGATTCGCTCATCGCCCTGAAGAGCGACTCGCTGCAGATGCGGGCCGACTCGCTTGCCGCGGATTCGCTCGCCGCCGACACGATGCGGCGCGACACGGTGAAGAAACCCCGGCCGGCCGGAGCATTCCTCGACGACCCGATCTCGGGCAAGAATACCGACTCGCTGGTCTACGACGTGCGCAACAAGCTGGTCTACATCTACAACCAGGGCGACGTAACCTACCAGAACAGCAACCTCAAGGCCGACTTCATGCGCATCGACATGAACTCGAAACTGGTCCACGCCTACGGCAAACCCGACTCGCTCGACGGCAAACCGATCGTCACTAAACCCGAATTCTCGGACGGTTCGGCCTCCTACCAGATGGACACGATCACCTACAACCTCGATTCGAAGAAGGCCAAGATCAAGGGTGTGGCCACGCAGCAGGGCGACGGCTGGCTCGTGGGCGGGAGCGTGAAGAAGATGCCCGACAACACGATCAACATCCAGCACGGCAAGTACACGACGTGCGACGAAACCGACCACCCGCACTTCTACCTGGCGATGACCAAGGCGAAAGTGATCCCCGGCAAGAAGGTCATCACGGGCCCGGCCTACCTGGTCATGGAGGACGTCCCGATCTACTTCCTCGGCATTCCCGAGGGCTTCTTCCCGATCAGTTCGGGCCCGAAATCGGGACTTCTGATGCCCACCTACGGCGAGGAATACTCCAAGGGTTTCTTCCTGCGCGACCTGGGCTACTACTTCACGCTGGGCGACTATGCCGATCTGGCCGTGCGCGGAGGTATCTATACGCTGGGATCGTGGGAGGCTTCGGCCGCCTCGCGCTACATCAAGCGCTACAAGTACAGCGGCAGTTTCAACATGGAATTTTCAAGCGTGAAGACCGGCGAGAAGGGTGAACCCGACTACATCAAGCAGAACAACTTCCGCATCCAGTGGACCCACTCGCAGGATGCCAAGGCCAATCCGGGCTCGACCTTCTCGGCGTCGGTGAACTTCGCCACGAGCGGTTACAGCAAGTATTCGGCCACGACGCTCAACGACATTCTCGCCACGCAGACCAACTCGTCGATCTCCTACTCGAAGAACTGGGCCGGAACCCCCTTCTCGCTCTCGGCAAACATGGCCGTATCGCAGAACTCCCAGAACCAGTCACTCTCGATTACCCTGCCGACGGTGGTCTTCAACGTCTCGCGCTTCTACCCCTTCAAGCGCAAGGAGAAGATGGGCAAGGACCGCTGGTACGAGAAGATCTCGATGCAGTACACGGGCAAGATGACCAACTCGGTGACGACCACCGAATCGGAAATCTTCACCAAAAAGACGCTCGACAACATGAAGAACGGCATCGAACACTCGATTCCGGTTTCGGCGTCGTTCAACCTCTTCAACTACATCAACCTCACGCCGTCGGCAAACTACACCGAAAAATGGTACTTCAAGAAGGTGGAGTACGAGTGGAACCCGGTGACGAACAAGACCGACACGCTGCCGACGAACTACGGATTCTACCGTCTGTACAACTACAATTTCAGCGTCTCGACGTCGACGACCGTCTACGGCATGTACGACTTCACGAAGAAGCGCCGCGACCGCAAGATCCAGGCCATCCGCCACACGCTGACGCCGTCGATCAGCTTCTCCTACGCCCCGGACTTCAGCGATCCGAAATACGGATACTACCTGACGCGCCAGACCGACTCGACGGGCCGTTTCACGACCTATTCGCCCTATGCGGTCAATGCCTACGGCGTCCCGTCGTCGGGGCGTTCGATGTCGATGAGCTTCTCGCTGTCGCAGAACCTCGAAATGAAGGTGCTCTCGAAACGCGACACCTCGGGCGTGAAGAAGATCAAGCTCATCGATGAACTGCGGGCCAGCGGTTCGTACAACTTCCTGGCCGACTCGATGCGGCTGTCGACCATCTCGCTGTCGTTCCGCTCGACGATCTTCAAGAACTTCGGCATCAACCTCTCGGCGACGCTCGACCCCTACCGGGTGACACCGCAGGGCGTGCGTTACGACAAGCTCTTCTTCCCGGGGCGCATCACCTCGACGGGCTGGTCGTTCGGCTACACGTTCAAGTCGCGCGAGGACAAGAGCACCCCGGCGGTGAACGACATCACGTCGATCCCTCCGGAGTACCAGAACCCCTTCTACGACCCCTACGGGCAGCTGGACCCCGTGCTGCGAAGGCAGTACATGGCCCAAAGCTACTATGATTTCTCGCTGCCGTGGAACTTCGGATTCAACTACGCGGTGAACTACTCGGTATCCTACGTCAACAACGGCACGACGGGCTACCGCAAGAACATCACGCAGACCATCGGATTCAACGGTTCGGTGAACCTCACCCCCAAGACGGGTATCACGTTCCAGGGCGGCTACGACATCAAGACGAGGAAACTGACCACCTCATCGGTATCGATCACGCGCGACCTGCACTGCTGGCAGATGTCCTTTTCGTGGATTCCGTTCGGCTACCACCGGTCGTGGAGTTTCAACATCGGCGTGAAGGCGGCATCGCTCTCGGACCTGAAATACGACAAGTCGCAGTCGATGTACGACAACATGTATTAAGGAAGGGGGGGCCGCAAGAGAGCCGGAAGGGCCGGAAGGGCCGAAAGGGCCGGAGGAGCCGCAAGAGCCGGAGGAGCCGCAAGAGCCGGAGGAGCCGGAGGAGCCGGAGGAGCCGGAGGAGCCGGGAAAAACGGCGAAAATACAGATATAAAAAGGAGCGGTCGAAAACCGCTCCTTTTTTGCATACGCCGGACGACCTCGGGTTCAGTTTCTCGGGGCCGGATCGCGGTCGATGTAGTTGGGATAGAGGAATTCGGGCATCCCGAAGGCCAGAATCGCACAGACGCGCCGATCCCCAAGGCCCAGCATCCGATTCAACCGCTTGTGCCGGTCCTGGCGGACGGCCGTCAGGACAAAACCCATGTAGATCTGACTCACGCCCAGCGCCTCGGCCATGAGTGAGGCGTTCTGACAGGCGAGATTGGCATCCTCGGCGCCGAAACGGCTCGCACGGGGCGCATGGATGAAGAGCAGAGCCGTAGCGCCGCGCAGAATGCGGTCACGGCCTTCGGCATATTCACGCCGCAACCGCGCAAAGACCGGCAGGTAGCGATAAGCCCCCGGCATCAGCGGCTTCAGCCAGGGCTTCACCAGCGGATTCGAAAGCAACCGCTCCAACCGCCGGAAAATCAGTAACGTATATTCGGTCACTTCACGCAGTCGTTCGGGTTCCGTGACGAGCGTATATCCCAACTGTCGGGCATTGCTGGCCGTCGGGGCGCGGTCGGCAGCAGCGATGATGCGGTCCATCCACTCGGGCGGCACGGGCCGGTCGGAGAGCGCGCGGTTCGAACGCCGCACAGCCAGCAGCAACTCCACCTGTTCGGGCGTCGGCAGGTCGCGGCGCGCGAAGGCGTGGACACGCTCCGGCGGGAAGGCTTCGTGCTCGACCGCCCCGGCAGGGCAGGCCGCGACACAATGCCCGCAGCGGATGCAGTTCTCCGGTTTGCGGAGCGACACGACACTCCGCGGTGTCTCCTGCACGAAGATCTGCGACGGACAAACCCTTACGCAACGCCCGCAACGGATGCAGGACTCCCGAACGCGAATCTCCATCCGATCAATGGCTGACCTTCCCGATGGCTTCGGGGTTGTGCTTGTAACGGAAGACGAAAGCGAAGACCACGGCTACCACCAGGGCATACCCGGCAAAGATAAGCCATGTAGCGGGCCATCCGCCCTCAACACCCTCCCGGGCGACGAGATAACCACCCTCCCAGCTGCAATAATGGGAGACGATTTTCCCGGCAATCCAGGTTCCGACCGAAGCGCCGATACCGTTGGTCATCAGCATGAACAACCCCTGGGCACTGGCCTGCATGGGTTTCGAGGCCTCCTGCTCGACGAAGAGAGCCCCGGAGACGTTGAAGAAGTCGAACGCCACGCCGTAGACGATGCAGGAGAGGAAGAGCAGGACGATGCCCGTGATGCTCTCCGTCGTTCCGATCCCGAAGAACCCGAAACGCAGCACCCAGGCAAACATGGCCATCAGCATCACGATCTTGATCCCAAAGCGTTTAAGGCAGAACGGGATCAGCAGGATGCACAGTGCCTCGGAGACCTGCGAGACGGAGACCAGCAGCGTAGGATTCTCGGCGAACCAGCTTTCGGACATCGCGGCGAAGCTGTTGATATAGGGGGTTGCGTATCCGTTGGTGATCTGGAGCGAGACGCCCAGCAGCATCGAGAAGATGAAGAAGAGGGCCATTTTGCGCTGTTTGAAGAGTACGAAGGCATCCAGTCCGAGGCGCTGGGCCAGGGATTTGTGCTCCTTGCCGGCCGAGCGGACAATCGGGCAGGCCGGGAGACTGAAGGCATACAAGCCGAGCAGCAGTCCCAGGGCGCCGCAGACGATGAGCTGCATGTAGGTGAACTGTGCGGCCATGGGGACGAGCGCAAGGGTTTCGACCCCTTCGAGGTTCTGCGTCTGGACGCCGAGGCCCCCGAATCCGACGAAATTGACGAACCACATGGCGGCGATGAAGCCGACGGTTCCGAAGACGCGGATCGGCGGGAAGTCCTTGACGGTATCGAACCCGCGGCTCTTGAGGATCGAGAAGGCCACGGTATTCGCAAGGGCGATCGTCGGCATGTAGAAGGCCACGCTCAGGCAGTAGGCCGTAAAGATCGGGCCAATGGAGGTTGCCTCGCCGGCGAGGGTCTGCATCGTGGCCTCGTAGCCGAACCAGGCAGCCACGAGCATGAAGAGTCCGGCGGTCAGGTGGGAAATGCCCAGCAGGCGTTGGGGCTCGATGAACTTGTCGGCGATGGCCCCGATGATTGCGGGCATAAAGATCGACACGACTCCTTGCGCCACATAAAACCAGGAGATATAATCGCCCAATCCCACTCGGCCCAGGAAATTGCCGATACACACCAAATAAGAACCCCACACGGCGAACTGGAGGAAGTTCATGACGACGAGTCGCAGTTTAATTCCCATAATACGATGATTTACAAAATATTTCAAGTTTCATTCGGTTTATCTCCGAGGAGATTAAAACAAATATACGAAATTTTTTTCGGAATTTTCTTTGCAATTGCAAAATAAAGTTCTACTTTTGCATCACCAAAACGTCATTGAGCTATGGTGTAATGGTAACACAACAGATTCTGGTCCTGTTATTCTTGGTTCGAATCCAGGTAGCTCAACACCAAAGACCGCTCCGAATTCCGGGGCGGTTTTTTGTTGGAAAGGCTCACAACCGCTTCGGGTTCCGGGGCGGTTTTTTGTTTGGAGGAGGGGGGGGGAAGAGAAAAAAGAGGGGCGGCCGCCAGGCTTTTCTACGGCACCCCTACGCGCCCCACAGCCCCATCTGCAAAAATCATCGCCGCGCCGAATTCCGGAGCGGTTTTTTATTGGAAAGGTTCACGGCCGCTTCGGGTTCCGAAACATTCCCCATACTCGAAAAGGCCCGCCCGTACCGCACGGCAGCACACGTCGCTCACATTCCGCGCCCCGCACAATAATCCCGCACAATAATCCCGAACAATACCCCCCCCGAAAAAAGCGGCCCCGCCCGAAGGCTGGAGCCGCTTTCCGCATTCCGGGATCCCGCTCGCCGGGTCCGGGAGGGGCTATTTTCCGAGCCCCATGCGCTCGATCAGCGCCCGGGTTTCGGGCTTGTGGCCGCGGAAACGCACGTAGAGCTCCATGGGATGCTCCGTGCCGCCCTTTTCGAGGATATTCTCCCGGAACGACGTGGCCACCTCCTCGTTGAAGATCCCCTTCTCCTTGAAGAGCGAGAAGGCATCGGCATCCAGCACCTCGGCCCACTTGTAGCCGTAATACCCGGCAGCGTAACCGCCCGAGAAGATGTGCCCGAACGAGGGGGCCATCGCCGTACCCGACACGACGGGCAGGACCTGCGTGGAAGCCATCGACTCCACCTCGAAGGCCTCGACATCCCCCTCGAAGGGTTCGGTCAGCGTATGCCAGGCCATATCCGTGAATCCGAACGACAACTGCCGCACGTTGGCGTAGGCCGCCAGGTAGTTCTGCGCGGCAACGATGCGCTCGACGATCTCCGCGGGAATCTTCTCGCCGGTCTGGTAGTGCACGGCCCACAGGTCGAGGTACTCCTTCTCGGTGGCCCAGTTCTCCATGATCTGCGACGGAAGCTCCACGAAGTCGCGGTAGACGCTCGTGCCGGTCAGCGACTCGTACCGGCCCTCGCCGAGCATTCCGTGCAGCGAGTGGCCGAACTCGTGGAGGAAGGTCTCGAATTCGTCGAAGGTCAGCAGTGAGGGGGTCGTAGCCGTGGGTTTGGTGAAGTTCATCACCAGCGACACCAGCGGGCGGGTCTCCTCTCCGTCGACGACCTTCGCGCCGCGGAACTCGGTCATCCAGGCCCCCGAGCGCTTCGAGGCCCGCGGGAAGAAGTCCAGGTAGAGCACTGCCATGAAGCGCCCGTCGCGGTCCGTGACGTCGTAGGCCGTCACGTCGGGATGGTAGACGTCGATCTGCGTATTGGGCGTGAAGTTCAGCCCGTAGAGCTTGTTGGCCAGCAGGAAGACCCCTTTCTTGACGTTTTCGAGTTCGAGGTAGGGCTTCACCAGCTCGTCGTTCAGCGCATATTTCTCGTTCTTGTACTTCTCGCTGTAATAGGCCCAGTCCCAGGGCATCAGTTCGCCCTGGAAGCCCAGCGAGGCGGCATACTCGCCCACCGTGCGGTAATCGGCATCGGCCCACGACTTCGTGGCCGTGAGGAGCTCGTCGAGGAACTGCTCGACGGTCGCCGTGCTCCCGGCCATGCGCTCCTCCAGCACATAGTCGGCGTAGCACTTGTAGCCCAGCAGGTTGGCGATCTTCAGCCGCGTGTTGGCGATCTTCTTCACGATCTCCGTGTTGTCAAACTCCCCGCCCAGGGCACGCGAGCCGTTCGCCCGCCACAACTGCTCCTTGAGTTTGCGGTTCGTGGAGTAGGTCATGAAGGGAAGGTAGCTCGGGTACTGGAGCGTCACGGTCCACCCCTTCTCGCCGCGGGCGGCGGCCTCGGCGGCCATGCCCTCCTTCACGAAGCCCGGCAGCTCGGCCACGACCTTCGGGTCGGTGATGCGGAGCGTGAAGGCGTTGGTGGCGGCCAGCGAGTTCTGCCCGAACTGCAGCGTCAGGGCCGAAAGCTCGGAGGTGTACTGCCGGTAGAGCTCCTTGTCGGCCTCGGAGAGCGCCGCGCCGTTGCGGGCGAAGCTCTTGTAGGTCTTTTCGAGCAGCATCCGGTCCTCCTGCTTGAGGCGTCCCGGGTGCTCGTAGACGGTCTTCACACGCGCAAAGAGCTCCTCGTTGAGCGAGATGTCGTTGGACAGTTCGGTCAGTTTGGGCTGCACGCGCAGGGCAATCTCCTGCATCTCGTCCGAGGTGTCGGCCTCCAGCAGGTTGAAGAAGATCCCCTCGATGCGCGACAGAAGGGCGCCGCTGCGTTCGAGGGCGACGACCGTATTGCCGAAGGTCGGCTTTTTGGGATTTGCGACGATCGCCTCGATCTCGGCCCGCGAGCAGGCGATGGCGGCATCGAAGGCCGGTTCATAGTGTCGGAGTTCGATCTTCGAGAAGGGCGGCGTGGCGTGCGGGGTCTCCCACGCGGCCAGCAGCGGGTTCGAAAGATCCAGTTCGGGCAGTTGGGCCTTGGGAATCGAATTGTCGGCACAGCCTGCCGCCATAGCGGAAATTGCCATGATCAGAATTGCTTTTTTCATATAAGGTTTTCTTGGTATTTCGGTCTCTTCATTCGGGCGGGGGCGTTACTTCACCGGAACGTCCCGGGCGGGCACCTTTCCGGCGGGCGCAGGCATCGCGTCCAGCGAGTCGGCGGGAGCGGGATCGGTCCAGAGTCCGCGGCTGCGCAGCATGGGAATCTTGTCGGGGTCCTTGCCGCGGAAGTCACGGTAGAGGGTCATGCCGTCGGCCGAACCGCCCCGGGCCAGCACCTTGCGGCGGAAATCGTCGGCAATGCGCTTGTTGAAGAGGTCGCCGCTCTCGCGGAAGGCCTCGAAGACATCCTTGTCCAGCACCGCGGCCCACGTATAGAAATAGTAACCGGCCGAATAGCCGCCGTCGAAGATGTGCGAGAAGTAGGGGTAGCGGTAACGCGGTTCGATCTGCGGGATGAGTCCGCGCCTGTCGAAGAGCGCCTCGCGTTCGAAGGCCACGGGATCGAACGGCGCATATTCGGTCATCGAGTGGATGTCCATGTCGGAGAGCGACGCGGCGATGAGCTCCGTGGTCATGAATCCCTGGTTGAAAAGACGGCTGTTGCGGATCTTGTCGATCAGATACTGGGGGATCACCTCGTTCGTGCGGTAGTGCACGGCGTACTGCTTCAGCATCTCGGGGTCGAAGGCCCAGTTCTCCATAAGCTGCGAGGGGAGTTCGACGAAATCGCCCTCGACCTCCGTCAGCCCGCGGTACTTGACATCGTGGAAGAGGAAGTGCAGGGCGTGTCCGAATTCGTGGAAGAGCGTTTCGGCCTCGTCGAGGGTCAGCAGCGCCGGGGTGTTCGCCGTCGGGCGGGTGAAGTTGCAGACGATCGACACCACGGGAGCCACGCGGTTCCCCTCTCCGTCACAGGTCTGCTCGACGTAATTCCCGCACCAGGCGCCCTGGCTCTTGCCGTCGCGGGGGAAGAAGTCGAAATAGAGGATGCCGAGGTGGGACTCGTCGGCATCGAGCACCTCGTAGGCCACGGCCTCGGGATGGTACAGCGGCACGACAACGGGCCGGAAGGTGATGCCGTAGAGGCGGTTGGCCAGGAAGAAGATGCCGGTCTGGACATTCTCCAGCGAGAGATAGGGCCGCAGCATCTCCTCATCGAGGGCATACTTCTGCTTGCGCAGCTTCTCGGCGTAGTACCACCAGTCCCACGAGGCGAACTCCCCGTCGGGGACATCCTTGCGGAAAAGCGTCTCCATCTCGGCCAGCTCGCCCTTGGCACGGTCGAGCGCCGGGGTCCAGATCTCGTCGAGCAGTCCGTAGACGGCATCGGTCGTGCGGGCCATCTCGTCATCGACGACATAGGCCGCATAGGAGGGATAGCCCAACAGGTGGGCCTTCTCCGTGCGCAGGCGGATGAAGTCGTTGATCAGCTGCTTGTTGTCATACTCGTCCCCGTTGTTGCAGCGGTTCAGGTAGGCGTTGTAGATCTCCTCGCGCAGTTCGCGTTTCGAGGAGTAGGTCAGGAACGGAATCAGGCTCGGTTTCTGCAGCGTGAAGGCATACTTGTCCCGTTTGCCCAGCTGTGCGGCCTTTTCCCGGGCCTGCTCGCGCACATTGGCCGGAAGCCCCTCCAGCTCCTCCGTGGAGAGCATCAGCACGTAGTTGTTGTTCTCCGAGCGGATGTTGTTCCCGAACTTCACGGCCGCCAGCGACAACTCCTCGTTGATCTGCTTCAGGCGGGCCTTCCGTTCGGCGTCGAGCAGCGCCCCGGCCCGCACGAACTTCCGGTAGGTCTTTTCGAGCAGCCGCATCTGTTCATCATCGAGATCGAGCGTCGCACGGCGGTCGTAAACCTCCTTGACTCGCTCGAAGAGCTTCCCGTTGAGCAGGATCTTGTCGGCATGGGATGCCAGCAGCGGGGCCACCTCAACCTGGATCTTCTCCAGCGCGGGGGTGTTCTCCGCAGCGCAGAGCATATCGAAGATCAACGCCACCTGGGCGAGCATCGTCCCGGAGTTGTCATAGGCGAGGATGACGTTTTCGAAGGTCGCCTCGTCGTTGTTCGAGGTGATGGCGTCGATTTCGGCGTCGTGGAGCGACATGCCGCGCTCCAGCGCCGGGAGGAAATGGTCGGGTTCGATCCGGTCGAAGGGCGGCACGCCGTAGGGGGTGTTCCACTCGGCGAAGAAGGGATTTTCACCCACACGCTTCTCGGATTTGCAGCAAACGAGTGTCATGGCCAGAAAAAGCGTCGATAAACCGATGATACGTTTCATGAATCGTGTTATTTTATGTAACTTTGCGGGCCGCAAGCCCGACATCCGGCGGAAGGTCCCGCCACGGGATCCCGGGAGCGTCCGAGAGGTGTCCGCACCCGTTCCGTCCGGCATTCGGCTCAGGCATGACAAAGGTACAATAAAATTCCGTAAATCAAACAAGCGCGTTCCATGCAACTCTTCTATGCTCCGGATCTCGAACCGCCCCTGTACACGCTGGGCGAAGAGGAGTCGAAACACTGCGTCCGCGTGCTGCGGCTCGGGTGCGGCGACACGATCCACCTGACCGACGGCCGGGGGAACCTCTGCCGGGCCGAGATCACCGATGCCGACCCGCGGCGCTGCACGGTGCGGATCGTCGAGACTCACCCCGAATTCGAGAAGATGCCCTACCGCCTGGTGATGGCCGTGGCCCCGACGAAGAACCCCGACCGCTTCGAATGGTTTCTGGAAAAGGCCACCGAGGTGGGCGTCACGCAGATCGTGCCGCTCGAAACGGCCCACAGCGAACGGCGGAGCTTCAAGCCCCTGCGGGGCGAAAAGGTGATCACCGCGGCGATGAAGCAGTCGCTGAAGGCCTACCGTCCGGAGCTGGCCGGGTTGACGCCGTTCCGCGAGGCCGCATCGGCTCCCTTCGAGGGCCGCAGCCTGATCGCCCATTGCGAGCCGCCGCACACGCCAAACGGCAAGGCACTCCTCGCCGCGACCCTGCGTCCGGGCGAGGCCGTGCGGATCTTCATCGGACCCGAAGGGGACTTCTCGCCGGAAGAGATCGACTTCGCGCTGTCGCACGGCTTCGAGGAGATCACGCTCGGACCCCAGCGCCTGCGCACCGAAACGGCCGCCGTCGTGGCCACGGTCATGACCGCCACGGTAAATCTCCTGCCCCGCAACGATTGAAAACCCCGCAACGAATCCCCTGTCGAAACAACATTTACTCCCGGAAAAATATGCTTTTTCTCTACACGCTTCTGTTCCTGGTCCTCATCGCCGCCGCGATCTTCGCGTCGCCGCTGCGTGCCAAGGTCTGGACAGCCTTCACGCTGACGGCCGCCGGAGCCCTGTGGATCACGGTCCGGGCCCTCGGCGTACTCGCCGGAGGCACCCCCGAGGTGCTGTGGTCGGTGGCCGCCTCGCCGCTCGGCGGCGACACGGGGTCGCTGGATCCCCTTTCGGCGCTCTTCGCGGTGCTGATCTCGGTCGGAGCCGTGGCCTCGGTGCTCTATTCGCGGGGCTACCTGGCCCACACCCTCGCCACGAAATCCCCGGCCCACGTCTCGCTGCACTACGCCTCGCTCACCGTCATGTACTACGCCATGCTGGGCGTGGTCTGCTCCGACGGCGGCTTCTCGTTCCTCTTCTTCTGGGAACTGATGACCGTGGCGTCGTTCCTGCTGATCCTCTACGACGCCCAGCGGCGGGAGGTGAGCCGCGCAGCCCTGGCCTACCTCATCATGATGCACATCGGCTTCGTGCTGCTCGTCGTGGGATTCGTGCGCCTCGACGCCGCCTGCGGCTCGGCGACCTTCGATGCCCTGGGCGACTATTTCCGCACGCAGAAGGCCCTGCCGCTCTTCCTGGTCTTCCTCGCCGGATTCGGCATGAAGGCCGGCATGTTCCCGATGCACGTCTGGCTCCCGGAGGCGCACCCCGCCGCCCCGTCCCACGTCTCGGCCCTGATGTCGGGCGTGATGATCAAGACGGGCGTCTACGGTATCCTGCGCACCGTGGCGGCGCTGGGCGATCAGCCCGTGCTGCACACCGCCGGGGTGATCCTCCTCGTGCTGGGAATCGTCACCGGACTCTGGGGCGTGATCCTCGCCGCCACGCAGAACGACGTGAAACGCCTGCTGGCCTACTCCTCGATCGAAAACATCGGCGTGATTCTCCTCGCCACAGGCGTCGCGGCCCTCGGGAAAGCTTCCGGCAACCAGCTCGTCGCGCTGTGCGGCATGGCCGGGGCGCTGCTCCACACGCTCAACCACTCGTTCTTCAAGTCGCTGCTCTTCTTCGGCGCCGGGAACATCCTCTCGCAAACGCACACCACGTCGCTCGACGCCCTGGGCGGGCTCTCGAAACACATGCCCCTGACCTCGATCCTCTTCCTCACGGGTACGGCGGCCATCTGCGCCCTGCCGCCGCTGAACGGCTTCATCTCCGAACTGCTCATCTACCTCGGGCTCTTCGACGGGATCGCCTCGGGGAGCGGCATCCTCGCCTCGGCAGCCGGACTGGCGGCCCTGGCGCTAATCGGAGGGCTGGTCGTGCTGGCCTTCACAAAACTCTACGGCACGGTCTTCCTCGGCGCACCCCGCTCGCACGAAGTCGCCGAAGCCTCCGAGGTCGACAGTCTCCGCATCGCCGCCATGGCGCTGCCGCTGGCCGGGATCCTCTTCGTGGGACTCTTTCCCCGGGCGGCCGTCACGGGGGTGACACACGCCGCGGGATTCTTCCTCCGCACCCCGGCCGACGCCGCCGACTGGCTGCTCAGCCCGACCCTCACGGCCGCCGGGCGGGTGGCCTGGCTGCTGATCGTCGTGGCCGCCCTTCTGCTGTGGCTCCGCCGCCGCACGCTGCACGGCCGCCGCGTGGCCGAAGGCCCGACCTGGGGCTGCGGCTTCACGTCGCCGAACGTGCGGATGCAGTACACCGGCGAATCCTTCTCCGAAGGGCTGCAGTCCATCGCCACCTCGCTGACCCAGAACAGCGGCGAAGGCTCCCCCGTGGGCAAGGGCGAGATCTTCCCCGACGCCCACCGCTTCGACATCGGCCACCGCGACCGTATCGGACGCCTCTTCTCGGCGTGGTGGGTCGAGCTGCTGCGCCTGATCAACCAGCGCGTGATGCGCCTGCGCACGGGCAAGATCAACCACTACGTGCTCTTCGCCCTGGCCTTCCTCGTCCTGGTATTCCTGTTGTCGATCTGTAACGTCATCTGACCATGGCACTGCTCAATACACTCCTCATCCTGCTGGCAGCCCTCTGCATCCCGGGGGTCATCAACCGCACGCGGGCCCGGCTCGCCGGCCGCCAGGGAATCCGCTTCGCCCAGCACCTCTACGACGTGAGGCTGCTGCTGCGCAAGGGCGCCGTCTACTCCACCACGACCACCGCGTTCTTCCGCACGGCCCCGTCGGTCATCCTGGCCTCCTCGCTCGTGGCCATGCTCTTCATCCCGGTGGGCGACCTGCGGCCCGTCATCTCGTTCGACGGCGACCTGGTGGCCTTCGCCTACCTGCTGGCCGTGGGACGCACGGCACTGATCCTCGCGGCCATGGACACCGGCAGTTCGTTCGAGGGAATGGGCGCCAGCCGCGAGGCGCTATACGGCGCACTGGTCGAACCGGCGCTGATGCTCTCGTTCGGAACCCTGGCGCTGATCTCGGGCCACACCTCCTTCGCGTCGATCTTCGAGGCCGACGCCACGGGCGATACGAAACTCATCGTCGTGCTGCTGCTGGCGGCCTACGTGCTGACGAAGATCGTCTTCACGGAGAGCGGCCGCGTGCCGGTCGACGACCCCCGCACCCACCTCGAACTGACGATGATCCACGAGGTAATGTGCCTCGACTACTGCGGCGTGGACCTGGCCTGGATCAAGATCTCGACGTGGATCAAAAGCGCCGCGCTGTCGATGCTGGCGGCCGATGCCGTAGCCGCAGCGGTCTGCCCGCGGTGGTGGTTCGCGGCACCGCTGGCCGTCCTGCTCACGGGGCTCTCGGTCGGGATCGTCGAGTCGACCCAGGCCCGCAACAAACTCGTCCGCAACACCACCTTCATTCTCACCATCACGGCACTGGCCGCCCTGGTCTTCTTCACGGGCTACCTGCTCCAACTTAACATCGGACTCCAATGATTCTGCCGCTGATCCTTCTCTATGTCGTGACGCTCGTCTACCTCTCGATCACGGAGCGTTTCCGCAACTTCGCCTCGCTGATCGGCCTGCAGGGCTGGCTGCTGTTCGGCATCGCGCTCGTGCGCCTGCACGCCGCCAACCCCGCCGAACTGGCCTTCGTGGCGCTCGAAACCCTGCTGTTCAAGGGCATTCTGGTTCCGTGGCTGCTCTTCGCCGTGATCCGCCGCACGCGCATCAACCGCGTGAAGCGCTCCGGATCCTCGCAGTCGGAGTCGCTGCTGCTCTCGCTCGTGGCCCTGGCCGTGAGCGCCTCGCTGACCTACTACATCGCCGATTCGACGGTCGACCTCGTCTTCTTCGGCGTGGCCCTCTACTCGCTGCTGAGCGGCCTGATCCTCATCGTCATGCGGCGCCGGATCTTCTCCCACATGGTCGGGTTCCTCGTCATCGAGAACGGCGTGTTCCTCTTCTCGACGGCCATCGGCGTGGAGATGCCGCTGCTGATCAACTTCGCCATCCTGCTCGACATCCTCATCTCGGTGCTGATGCTGGGCATCTTCTTCACCAAAATCGACGACAAGCTCCACGCCGACGACGCCGATTCGCTGACCAACGTAAAGGACTGACACCATGATCGCCTACCTCATCGCAAGCATCCTGATCGCCTCGACTGCCTTCCTGGTCCGCCGCGAGCGGCAGCTTTTCCAGATCGGACTGCTCTTCTACGCCGTGCAGGCGGCCTTCGCCGGAATGATTCTCGCCGGAGGGCTCTACGGCTCGGAGTCGACCGGCTGGTTCCGCTTCGACGCCGCGGGAACGCTCTTCTACGTGCTGCTCTGCATCGTCTCGGCCTTCGCCTACTTCCACTCCGAAGCCTACCTGCGCGACAACGACCTCTCGCAGACCCGGACCTACTCGGCCCTGGTGATGCTGCTGACGACGGCCATCACGGGAGCCTACTTCGCCTCGAACCTGGCCGTGACGTGGATCTTCCTCGAAGCCACGACGCTCTGCTCGGCCGGGATCATCTACCACCGGCGCACGGCCCAGACCCTCGAAGCGGCCTGGAAATACGTCTTCGTCTGCTCGACGGGCATCGCCATGGCCTACCTGGGGATCCTGCTGCTGGCCGCCGCCACCGAGTGCGAATCGCTCGACTACGCGGCCGTCGCCGCAGCCGCCCCGCACGGAAATGCCCTCTACCTGAAGACGGCCTTCCTGCTGATCCTCTGCGGCTACAGCTGCAAGATGGAACTCTTCCCGCTCCACACCGTGGGCATCGACGCCAACTTCGCGGCTCCGTCGCCGGCCTCGGCGCTGATCTCCACGGGGCTGGTCAATGCCGGATTCCTGGCCATCTACCGCGTCTACAAGGCGCTCGCCGATACGGAGGTCTTCCCCTGGGTGCGCTCCGTGCTGCTGATCGTCGGGGTGCTGTCGCTCGTCATCGGGGCGCTCTTCCTGCGCCGCACGAACAACTACAAGCGGTTCCTCTCCTACTCGACCGTCGAGAACATGGGCATCGCCGCCATCGGTCTCGGCGTGGGCGGTCTCGGCGTCTGGGCCGCGGTCTTCCACGTCGTCTGCCACACTTTCGTCAAAAGCAGCCTCTTCCTGCAGATGGCCGTCGTGCGCCAGGTCTACAACGGTTACCGCATCAACCGCATCGGCGACTACATCCACATCAACCGCGTCGGAGCCGTGGGGCTGCTCACCGGAATGGTCGTCCTGATGGCCTTCCCGCCCTCGCCGCTCTTCATCTCGGAGCTGCTGATCCTGCGCGAAACGATCGCCGGAAACCAATGGTGGCTCGTCGCGGGGATGCTGCTGCTGTTGTGCATCGTCATCTACTCGTTCTGCTCGCGCATGATCCGCCTCTGCTATCAGCCCAACCAGGACGAACTACACCCCTCGAAGGTCGACCGGGCACTCTCGTGGTCGGCCCTCTCGCTGCTGGTCGCCGCCATGGTGCTGGGGCTCTGGCAGCCGGAATTTCTGCGTGAACTGATCGACCAAATAGCAATGCTATGAACTGCCTCGTAACCGACAATACCGCGGGAGCCATCCGCCTGGAGGAGATTCCCGAAATCGCCTACGCCGACTTCTACGACCTGCTGTGCGGGTGGCTGGAGGAGGAACGCTATCACGTGGCGCACTACTTCGCCCTGCCGTCCGGCGACCGGATGCGCTTCTACTGCCTGGTGCTGGACGACGCCGAGGGGCGGGTACTCGTCACCTCGCACGCCACGGGCTACTACGACGAAACGGCCCTTCCGTCGCTCACGGCCCGGCACCCGCAGCTGCACCCCTTCGAGCGGGAGATCGCCGAACGCTACGGCGTGCGCTTCGACGGGCAGCCGTGGCCCAAGCCGCTGCGCTTTCCCTTCGACCGCTACGACCGCCGCAGCTCGATCGACAACTACCCCTTCTACACGATGGCCGGAGGATCGCTCCACGAGGTCAACGTGGGTCCGATCCACGCCGGGATCATCGAGCCGGGGGCCTTCCGCTTCATCTGCAACGGCGAGCAGGTCCTGCACCTCGAAATCGCCCTGGGATACCAGCACCGGGGCGTGGAGGCGGCCTTCGCCGCAACGGGAAACCGGCTGCGCCAGATGTGCCTGGCGGAGGCCGTAGCCGGAGACAGCGCCGTAGCCCACGCCACGGCCTTCGCCGAGGCGGTCGAGAAGCTCACGGGCCGCGAACGCCCCGCCCAGCTGGACCGCGAGCGGGCCGTGGCGCTGGAACTCGAACGCATGGCCATGCAGATCGCCGATACGGGCGCCCTGTCGATGGATACGGGCTACCAGCTGGGGCAGGTGGCCTGCGAGGCGCTGCGCACGATGACGATCAACACCACGCAGGCGTGGTGCGGCAACCGCTTCGGCAAGGGGCTGATCCGCCCCCACGGCACCAACCATCCGCTGACGGCCGAAACCTCGGCGATGATCCGCACGAACGTGGCCGAAATCGCCCGGCGTTACGATGAGGTGCGCCGCGACATCGAGTCGTCGCCCTCGTTGCTGGCGCGCTTCGAGCAGTGCGGCGTGGTGCCGCGCGACGAGATGCGGCGCATCGGCGGCGTGGGACAGGCGGCGCGCGCCAGCGGCCTGGGGCGCGACATCCGCGCGACGCACCCCTGGGGATCGTTCGGCAAGTGCCTGCACCACACGCCGGTCATCGAGGAGACGGGCGACGTGATGGCACGCCTCACGGTCCGCAGCCGCGAGGTGGCACAGTCGGCCCGCTACATCGACCGGCTGTTAGCGATTTACGAGCAGAAATACGGGAATCTCGAAAACCCCTGCGGCGTCCCCGACCACACGACGCGGCTGACCCCCTCGTCGCTCGCATTCGGGCTGGTCGAGGGGTGGCGGGGCGAGACCTGCCACGTCGTGGTGACCGACGCCGAGGGGCGCATCGCCGCCTGCCGCATCAAGGATCCGAGCCTGCACAACTGGCTGGCCCTGGCGCTGTCCGTGCGCGGCGAGGGAATCTCGGATTTCCCGATCTGCAACAAGAGTTTCAACCTCTCCTACTGCGGCCACGACCTCTGATCCGCACCTGCCGTTCCCCAAAGCCCCGGTTCCACCGACCGGGGTTTTTCATGCCCGCCACCCCTCCCAGTCGGGGCCACGGAGCTGGAAACGGCAAAAAATCCCGGTTTTTCGTAGAAAAATCCCCGCCGAACGAGGCAGGAAATCCGAACTTTGCCTGCAGAAAACCCAAAACACGAACCATTCATGAAACAACTGTACCTGCTTCCGGCAGCGCTGCTGCTCTTCGCCCTCCCGACCGCCTGCGGATCGGACAAGGGCGACGAAACCCCCGAACCCTCCGACCCGATCCACACGGTCGTCGTGGCCGCCGACGGCTCGGGCGACTACACCACCGTACAGGAGGCCTTCGACGCCCTCCCGGTGGACAACAAACCCCACATCGTGCGCCTGCGCCCGGGCATCTATGAGGAGAAGGTAACCCTGACCTCGCGGCACCCCTACGTGACGCTCATCGGCGACAACGCCACAACGTGCATCATCACCTGGGACGACTATGCGGGCCGCGACAACGGTGCAGGCGGAACCCTCGGCACTTCGGGAAGCCAGACCTTCCTGGTCGAAGCCAACGACTTCACGGCCAGCAACGTCACCATTGCCAACACCTACGTCAACAGCCAGGCAAATACCGCCGTGAACAAAAATACGCAGGCCGTTTCGGTTCAGGTCAAGGGCGACCGGGCAGCCTTCTACGGATGCCGCATCACGGGCTATCAGGACACCTTCTACGGCCGCGGCACGGGGCGCGTCTACCTGCGCGACTGCTACGTCGAGGGCAACGTCGACTTCATCTTCGGGTCGTCGACGATCCTGCTGGATCGCTGCACGCTCCACATGAACCGCAACAACAGCGTCGTGACGGCCCCGTCGACCCCGGCCGACCACCAGTACGGCATCGTCTGCATGGACTGCACGATCACCTTCCCGTCGTCGGACGAGACGGATTTCGACGGTGCGAAATTCTCCTACTTTCACCTGGGCCGGGGCTGGTATCCGACACAAGAGGCGAAACCGCGTGCGGTCTTCCTCCGCTGCACGGAACCGTCGGCGCTGAAGGCCGAGGGGTGGACCGTGATGTCGTCCACGTCACCTGCCCCGACCCTCTTCGCCGAATACCGGTGTACGGGCGAGGGGGCCGCGGCCGACCGTCTCGCACAACGTGCCAACGGCGGACGCCAGCTTACCGATGCCGAGGCCGCGGAGTACACTGTGGAGAAGATCTTCGCGAAGACGAGCGCGACGGAGTACGCCATCGACTGGCTTCCGGCCACTACCTTCACCGATCCGGGCCGGGAGTAGCACCTGGCAACCGCTGCGGGGCCGGAAATGACGCCGGGCAGCCGCTTCGGGGCCGGGATTCTCTCCGTCGGGAGGAGTTCCGGCCTCTGTTTTGCGCAATTCGGGGAAAAGAGTTGTACGAACCGCGGCTTTTCGCTATTTTTGCGCGATACAAAATCTGCGAACATGATTTTTCCGAAAATACGGGTCCTGCGCAGCCACGGACGGCAGGCAATCCCGGACCTCGATGCCGTTGAACTGACCGAAGAGTTCCGGGGACGCCCCGAACTGACCGAAACCCCGGACAAGGAAGAGGTGGAACGCGCTGCGGCCATCTGCCCCACGGGAGCCTTCACGGCCGAACCGCTGTCGCTCGATCTGGGACGCTGCCTCTTCTGCGGCGAGTGCGCCCGGGTAGCGCCGCGCAACGTGCGTTTCACGAACGACTACCGCATCGGTTCGCCCACGCGCGAGGGGCTCGTCCTGCACGCCGGGGATACGCATGTGCCCTTCGATCCGGAACGGGTGCGCCCCGCCATCCGGCGCTGCTTCTCCCGGGCGCTGCAGCTGCGCGAAGTCTCGGCCGGAGGCGACGCCTCGGTCGAAATGGAGCTCAACGCCACGGGAAACGTCAACTTCGACCTCGGGCGCTTCGGCATCGGATTCACGGCCTCGCCGCGACACGCCGACGGCGTGGTCGTTTCGGGCCCCATCTCGGCCAACATGGCCGAGGCGCTGGAGATCTGCTACGACGCCGTGGCCGAGCCCAAGATCCTCGTGATGTGCGGTTCGGAGGCGTGCTCCGGAGGACTCTTCGCCGAAAGCCGGGCCCTCGACCGGCGGTTCCTCGACACCCACACCCCGGACCTCTGGCTCCCCGGCGCCCCGACCCACCCGATGACCTACATCGACGGACTGCTGACCCTGCTGGGCCGCAAAAAACGCGAATAAAACCCTGAAACGATGAACCGCCTGCGCACGATATTCGCCTCGTTCTTCAAGATCGGACTCTTCACCTTCGGCGGGGGCTACGCCATGATCCCCCTGATCGAACGCGAGGTGATCGACAACCGGAAGTGGGTCGAACGCAAGGAGTTCCTCGACCTGCTGACGCTGGCCCAGTCGGTCCCGGGGCCGATTTCGCTCAACACCTCGGTCTTCGTGGGATACAAGGTCCGCGGGCTGCGCGGGGCGGCCGCCGCACTGTTGGGGGTAGTGCTGCCGTCGTTCGTCATCCTGCTGACCATTGCGCTCTTCTTCGCCGACGTGCGCCACAACCCGGTCGTCGATGCCGCCTTCAAGGGGATGCGCCCGGCGGTCGTGGCGCTGATCATCGGACCGGTCATCTCGCTGGCCCGCGGAATGCACTGGGCGATGTTCGCGGTCATTGCCGCCTCGGCGCTGGCCGTCTGGGGGCTGGGCTGGTCGCCGATCTACATCCTGCTGATCGCGGCGGCCGGGGGCATCGTCTGGGAGTTGTCCGTCGCCCCGCGGATCGCCAAGCGCAACAACAAACCGAAAGCATGAATCCGACACAAGCCATGAAACACCTCCTGCCGCTCGTTCTGCTGCTCCTCGCAACCATATCCGCCGAGCCCTCCTCGGCCCGGAACACGATCTCCGCCCCCACGCAGGCAGCCGCCGGATCCGCCTCCGCCACGGAACAAACCCGGGAAGCCCTGGAAAAGTTCTACACGGAATACGCCCGCTGGATGTCGGCCAGTTTCGACGAGGAGATTGCGGAACCCGCATCGCCCCTGGATGATGCCACCCGCCGGAAGGTGGAAAAGGCCCGGGAAGAGAGCGGCGGAGACCCGATCATCCGGGCGCAGGACTTCAACAAGCGGTCGCTGCCGACGATCACGGTCGAACATGTCGAGGGCGAATGGTATGCCGTCGCCTATCTCGACACGTACGAAAATCGCTGCGTCATCATTCCGTTCCGCGCCCTGCTGCGCAAGGGGCAGTTGGTGATCACGGACGTTACCCTTCCATAAACCGCCCTGCAACATGCTCCTTCTCTGGCAACTCTTCGTCTCATACCTCAAGATCGGATTCTTCGGATTCGGCGGCGGCTACGCCATGCTGTCGCTCATCCAGAACGAGGTCGTCGTGCAGCACCCGTGGCTCACCAACGCGCAGTTCGCCGACATCGTGGCCATCTCGCAGATCACCCCCGGGCCGATCGCCATCAACTCGGCAACCTACGTCGGCTATTCGGTGGGGATGCAGACCGGGCATGTCTGGTGCGGCGTGCTGGGATCAGTGATCGCCACCTTCGCGGTGTGCCTGCCGTCGCTGACGCTGATGATCCTCGTGGCGCGCTTCTTCCTGAAACTGAAGAACAACCGGTGGGTCGAGGGAGCCATGCTGGGAATGCGACCGGCAGTGATCGGCATGATCGCCGCGGCGGCCCTGCTGCTGATCTTCCCCCACAGTTCGGAGCCCGACGAGCAGAACTTCATCGACGCCTGGAGCTGGGTGCTCTTCGGCGGAGTCTTCCTCGGCTCGTGGCGCAAGGTGAACCCGATTCTCCTGATCGTCCTCTCGGCCGTGGCCGGGATCTTCATCTATTACGTCTTCGGGTATTAGACCCGGACGGAGCGGCCGCCGCTACATCACGGCCAGCATGGCACCGCCGGTCAGCAGGAGCATCAGGAAGGCGATCAGCGAGAGGATGCCGAGCACCGCAACGACCGTCCCGATACAGCCCCAGCGCTGTACGCCGTCGGGCAGCGGGTCGGAGATCAGGGCAACGATCAGCCCCACGAGGGGCGTGAAGAGCAGGCTGAGGAGAAACGCCCAGCCGAAGCCGATGCGACGACGGCTGCCGATAATCCCCACCAGCACCGAGAGCAGGCAGCCGCTCAATACGCCGAACAAGACGGTAAAGATCAAGGTCATACTTCGCAGTTTTTGGGATATTCAACATTCCGGAGTCCCCAGGGCTATGCCTGGCCGAAAAAGAGGTGCTGCAGCAGAATCCAGAACAGAAAACGGACAAACGACCCGGCCAGGGCCATGAGGGCGGTCGTGCGCGGCCGCACGCGGTAGAAGCCCAGGGCAATCATGAAGACCACGCCGATCACCGGGACCCAGAAAAAGGGAGCCAGCCACACGCCGAAGCGGTCGACACGTGCTTTCTGACGGGTCAGCGCCTCGGGACGCACCTTGAAGGCGCGTTCCAGCCACTCCCATCGGGCGAACCATCCGAGCCAGTAGGAGGTCATGGCCCCGAGCCAGTTTCCCACCGTTGCGAGGAGCAGGCACGCCACGGGATCGGCCCCGGCGGCGAGCATTCCCACCAGCAGCACATCGGAACTCATCGGCAACACCGTTCCGGAAAGGAACGTTCCGATGAAAAGACCCGGATAACCCAGATTCAACAGCCACTCCATCGTTCCGGCGCTTATCGGGTGAAACGGTAATAGGTGCCGAGGGGCAGCTCCTTCCCGGCGCGGTCCGTGAAGCAGAGTTCACCCCACTGCTCCTCGTCGGGAGCGCCGAAGGCCTGCCGCACGGCCGTGCGGGCCAGCGTCGAGGACAAGCCCATCGAGTAGAGATTCAGCACGAGAAACGCCCCGCGGGGCTCCAGCAGCCGGGCGCAGCAGTCGAGCATCTCGCCGATCTGGTCTTCGAGGACCCACTTCTCGCCGTTGGCCCCGCGTCCGTAGGCCGGGGGATCGAGGATGATCCCCGCGTAGCGGTTGCCGCGGCGCACCTCGCGGTGCACGAACTTCAAGGCATCCTCGACGATCCAGCGCACGCCGTCCAGCCCGCTCGACTCCATGTTCTCGCGGGCCCACGTCACGACCTGCTTCACCGAATCGACGTGCGTCACCTCGGCCCCGGCGGCCCGCGCCGCGAGGGTCGCACCACCCGTATAGGCGAAGAGGTTCAGCACTCGCGGCGCCGCGGAGGGGCGGTCGGCCGCAACTGCGGGAGCGTTTCCGGCGAGATTCCGAAGACCGCCCTCCGCGGAGCCGGATACGGCTCGGGCCGCCGGGGCTGCACCGCCGAGCCGCTGCACGTTATCGTAGATAAAATCCCAGTTGGCGGCCTGTTCGGGGAAGATGCCGACGTGCTTGAACGACGTAAGGGCCAACCGCATCCGCAGCTTCGCCGTCCGGCAGGCATAGGTCACCGACCAGCGGTCGGGCATCTGCGGCGCCAGGCGCCATTCGCCGCGTTCGTCGCTGCGGGCATCGCGCAGGAACGACGCATCGGCCAGCCGCCGCCACTCCGCTTCAGGGAGTGTCCGCCGCCAGATGGCCTGCGGTTCGGGGCGCCGCGTGACGTAACGTCCGAAGCGTTCGAGTTTCTCGAAGTCGCCCGTGTCGATGAGTTCGTAGTCCGGGAAATCGGGTGTCAGTTGCTGCTGCATGGTATGGGGTCAGTTTTTCGAATCGTTTTTCCGGTGCGGCGCACGGGTTGAACGGGCCGAACGGACAGGACGGGCGGAACGGGCGGGGCACGCCACCAGCGACATTTCGCACGTCGCACAGTCGAACACCAGCCGGAAACGCTCCGCACCGTGTTCGAGGTAGAGGTCGCCGCCGAGGCGCGAACCCTCGCGCAGGCACTCGCCAATCTCGCGGCGAATGCAGTAGGCCGAGCGCATCACGGTGTGTCCCACGGCCGAGGCGGCGCGTTCCAGCGGCGGTTCGATCTCGCGCACCCCGTGGTCGCGGTAGAAGGCTTCGGCGAGGCGGTTGGTGACATTCTCCTCGGCGGTCAGGCGCTCCGCCGGGTAGCGGGCCGCGGGGTTTTCGGGCAGGATGCAGTGCGGCAGGGGGCGTTCGGACCGGACCCGCAGCAGCCCGTCGAGGGCTTCGCGCCGCACTTCGGCGGCCAGTGAGGCCGGGACAAACCATTCGGCACCCCGCACCTCGACCTCTCGCACCGCAAAGATCGTATCGCCCGACTTCATCGCCTGCGCCCGCAGCGCCGCGGCATTGGCTTCGGGGTTCTTCGCCCGGTCGGGCGACAGGGTCCGCGAAGCCGCGGCCGAAAGCCCTTCGCAATCGGTGCAGGCGATCGAGAAGCCCCCTTCGGAGGCCTCGACCACGGCCCGCACCGGAATCACGCGCCGCATCCGGCTGCGCTCCAGCGCCAGCGTGAACCGCCGGTCGTAGTTCCGGAACACCTCTGCTCCGGGCGTGATTCCCTCCATGCGGTTCGGAGTGATACGGCGCCCCTCGGCAGCATTGACGTTCGTGCCCGTCGCACCGTGCGGCGTGAGCAGGCAGAGTCCGTCGCCCGGGGCGAGGTCCGCATCGGCATCGAGCGTGAAACTCCCGCCTGCGACCCGCGCCACGCGGCCGATCCGCTCGCCGACCGACTTCGGGGTGTCGAACGACGCCACGCCGGGGCATTTCCCGTCGAAGAAGTATTCGGATTCCCCGCGTGTAAAACTCTTCGCGGGGTCGGGCGCAAAGTCCGGAACGCTCTCCCCGACCGATGCGCGGCACAGGCCCGGACGTGCGGCCAGCACTTCGTCGAGCGCCCGGCGGTAGTAAGCCACGACGTTACGGATATAACCGGTGTCCTTGAGGCGCCCTTCGATCTTGAACGACGCGACACCGGCATCGACCAGTTCGCCGAGGCGCTGCGAGAGGTTCAGGTCGCGGACCGACAGAAGGTGTTTCCCAGCAATGAGTTTGCGGCCCCGTCCGTCGACCAGATCCCAGGGCAGGCGGCAGGGCTGGCTGCAGGCCCCGCGGTTGCCGCTGCGCCCGGACATCGCCCGCGAGAGGAAGCAGCGGCCGCTGTACCCGACGCAGATCGCCCCGTGGACGAAGACCTCGACCTCGGCCGTCGTGGCGGCGCAGATGGCCCGGATCTCGTCAAGCGAAAGGGCCCTTTCGAGAATGACCCGTGAAAAACCCGCCTCGGCGAGGAAGCGCGCCCCTTCGGGGGTGCGGTTCGAGACCTGCGTCGAAGCGTGCAGCTCCACGGGAAGGTTCATCCGCCGCAGGGCCATGTCCTGCACGATCAGGGCGTCGGCCCCGGCGTCGATCAGCTCACGAGCCTGCCGCTCGGCATCGGACAGTTCGTCGTCCCAGAGCAGCGTGTTGAGCGTGACGTGGACCCGCACGCCGAAGCGGTGGGCATACGCTGCGACTCGGGCAATCTCCTCCGCGGTGTTCCCGGCGGCCTGACGCGCCCCGAAGCGCGCGCCACCGATATAGACGGCATCGGCGCCCGCGTCCACGGCCACGACGGCCGAGGCATAATCTTTGGCCGGAGCCAGCAGTTCAACGGTTTTCACACGGATTGAATTTTGCACAAAAATAAGACAATTTTAGGAATTGTTTTGTAATTTTGTCGCTCGTAACGCGAAAACACAAAAAACATCCGATACCATGCTTACGATCAAGCAAATCCGCGACGACCGCGACGCCGCCGTCCGCAAACTCGCCAAGAAGGGCGTCGACGCCGCTCCCGTCATCGACCAGATCCTCACGCTCGACGACCGCCGCAAGGCCCTCCAGCTCGAACTCGACAACACGCTGGCCGCCCAGAACAAGGCCGCCAAGGAGATCGGCGCCCTGATGGGTCAGGGACGCCGCGACGAGGCCGAAGAGCGCAAACGCTTCGTGGCGGACCTCAAGGAGAAGTCGACACGCCTGCAGGCCGAGTCGAACGACGTACAGCAGGAGCTGCAGGCCGCGCTCGTCACGCTGCCGAACTTCCCGGCCGAGATCGTTCCCGAAGGCAAGACGGCCGAGGACAACCTCGTCGTAAAGCTCGTCGAGAGCTACACCACGCTGCCCGAAAACCCGCTGCCCCACTGGGAGCTGGCCAAGAAATACGACATCATCGACTTCGACCTGGGCGTGAAGCTCACCGGAGCCGGATTCCCCGTCTACAAGGGCAAGGGCGCCCGCCTGCAGCGCGCGCTGATCAACTACTTCCTCGACTGCAACACCCGCGCCGGATACCTGGAGGTCGAGCCGCCGGTAATGGTCAACGAGGCGTCGGGATTCGGGACCGGACAGCTCCCCGACAAGGAGGGGCAGATGTACCACGCCACGGTCGACAACTTCTACCTCGTGCCGACGGCCGAGGTGCCCGTGACGAACATCTACCGCGACGTAATCCTCGAAGAGAAGGATTTCCCCGTCAAGATGACCGCCTACACGCCCTGCTTCCGCCGCGAGGCCGGCTCCTACGGCAAGGACGTGCGCGGCCTGAACCGCCTGCACCAGTTCGACAAGGTGGAGATCGTGCAGCTGTCTCTGCCCGAAGTATCCTACGAGGCGCTCGACGGCATGGTCGCCCATGTCGAGGGGATTGTCAAGTCGCTGGGGCTCCCCTACCGCATCCTGCGGCTCTGCGGCGGCGACATGTCCTTCACCTCGGCGCTGACCTATGACTTCGAGGTCTACTCCGAGGCGCAGAAACGCTGGCTGGAGGTCTCCTCGGTCTCGAACTTCGAGTCGTTCCAGGCCAACCGCCTCAAGCTCCGCTACCGCGACGCCGAAAAGAAGACCCGCCTGGCCCACACGCTCAACGGATCGTCGCTCGCCCTGCCGCGCATCGTGGCCGCGCTGCTCGAAAACTTCCAGACCCCGGAAGGAATCCGCATTCCCGAGGTGCTGATTCCCTATACGGGTTTTGATATTATCAAATAAGTTTTTATATTTGCAATTACACTACACACATTAACCATAAACACGCAAAAAAATGGCTTACAAAATCACTGATTCCTGCGTAGCTTGCGGGACCTGCATCGGCGAATGCCCGGTAGAGGCCATCTCGGCCGGCGACATCTATGTCATCGATCCCGACAAGTGCATCGACTGCGGCACCTGCGCAGGCGTTTGCCCGAGCGAAGCAATCGTTTCGGAGTAACAACGGCAATAACCGTAAATCACGCCTCGGGATAATTTCCGGGGCGTGTTTTTTTTGTTCCCAGGCCATGAACGACCTCGAAAAAATGCGCACCGGGCGCTGGCTCCACGCCGTAACGCCCGAAATCGGTGCCGCCCTGCTCCGCGCCGAAGAGCTTTGCTTCCGCCTCAACCGGCTGCCGCCCTCCCGCCGCGAAGAGCGCGAGGCGATCATCCGGCAGCTCTTCGGACACGTCGGCGAGGCGGTCTGCCTCCACAGCCCGTTCCACTGCGACTTCGGGGAGCAGATCTCCGTGGGCGACCACTTCGTCGGGAACTTCAACCTCACGATCCTCGACGAGGCGCCCGTTAAGATCGGCAACCACGTCTACATCGGTCCCAACGTGGGGATCTACACCGTGCACCACGCCCTGCTGGCCGACCAGCGCAACGAGGGGATCATGCAGTCGCTGCCCGTCGTGATTCACGACAACGTCTGGATCGGCGGCAACGCGGTCATCCTGCGCGGGGTGACGATCGGCGAGGGGACCGTGATCGGTGCCGGGAGCGTCGTCTCGCGCGACATCCCGCCGCGGGTCATCGCCACGGGGAACCCCTGCCGCGTGCTGCGGCCTCTGACCGAGGCCGACCGGATCGCGGCGTCGGAGATCGACTGACCCTCCGTCCGGACCGGGAACATCCCCGAAGCGGAACAGCCCCTGTCCGGTGCGAAGCCGCAAAAAGGCGATACCACCCTCCTCGGATCGTATCGCCATTCTTCATTGAAGGCCGGGCCTATTCGTACAGGAGGTATTTTGCCCGGAGTTGCCGGAAAGCCGCGGCTTCGGGCTCCCAGCGGGCCCGGATCTCGGCGTCCGTGGCCCCGTCGAGAATCATTTCGCGGATCCACCCCACACCGACCAGTTTCTCGAACATCGGCGTAAAGAAGGCTTCGCCCAGCCCGAGATCGGCGCAAGCATCAATCACATATTGCAATGAAAATCCCGTCGCACGGGCCTCGGCAAGCGGCAGGCGGCTCAAATCCTCGCCCCGGCACAGGCGGCCTTCGAGCGGCGGGTGCTTCGCCCCGGGGGTCGGGCGCGGCGTGAAGGTGAAGGCGCGGCCCTTGAGATCGGGATGACCGTAGATCTCGAACGGCTTTTCGGTGCCGCGTCCGAGACTCACGACCGTCCCCTCGAAGGGGCACAGCGCCGCATAGAGGTAGACGGCGCGCTGCGTCGGAAGATTCGGCGACGGCGCGACGGGCAGCACATACTCCGTGGCGTGGGTGTAGTTGCGGCACGGGACGACGGTCAGGTCGCACCGCCGGGCCCACCCCTCGCCCACGGCCATGCGGGCGATCTCGCCCATCGTCAGGCCGTGCAGCACCGGGATCGGCAGCGCCCCGACGCCCGACTTGTAACGCATGTCGAGCAGTGGCCCCTCGACCTTGTCGCCGTTGGGATTCGGGCGGTCGAGAACGATGACCGGCCGTCCGAATTCGGACGAGGCGTCCATCATTCGCAGCATCGAGATGTAGTAGGTGTAAAAGCGCAGCCCGACATCCTGCATGTCGACGACCAGCACGTCGAACGAACGCATCGTCTCGTCCGAGGGTCGCAGCGTGCGGCCGTCGTAGAGCGAGCGGATGGGGATGCCCGTGCGGGCATCGACCGAACCGGCGACCTTCTCCCCGGCATCGGCCGTGCCGCGGAATCCGTGTTCGGGCGAGAAGATCGCCACGACGTCGAAACCGCTTTCGTGAAGCAGGTCGACCAGGTGCACGCGTCCCGCGCCGTCGGTCGTTACCGGGCGTCCCGCAGCGCCCACCGTTCCGGGCATTCCGGCCACGGAGGTGTGGTTGGCCAGCACGGCGACGCGGCGTCCGCGCAGCAGCGGGAAGTAGGCAGCCGTATCGGTCATGCCGACCAGCACGCCGGAGCCCTCCGGTCTGTTCCCTGCCGCGGAGGGCATCGGCGTCACGATCGCCGTCACACCAACGACGACCGCCGCAAGGCCCGCAACGAATGCAGACCCGATTGAAAAAAGGCGCTTTATCATTTGCTTCACCGTTGATTTTTAGCTATCTTTGAGAGATACATTCGAAAAATCCTCCGTTATGAGAACGTTCTGGTTGCTGCTCCTGTTGGGATCGGTCATCCCGGTCCGGGCCGCCAAACCCGCCGATCCGGACCGTTTCACCCGAGACACCCGTCTCGCCCCGACCTCCCCTACTGCCCCGCCCGGCCCCGCCACCACACAGGATTCGCTGCGCCAGCTGGAGGCCGAATACTTCGCTTTCGAAGAGCAGCTGGTCCGCGAAGGACGGTTGCACGCCAGCAATGTCCCCACGCAACCCGGTCCCGAGCGGTGCGTCTACGAAATCTTCCGCACGCTGACGACTCCGGAGGTGTGCGAAGCCTACTTCCGCGACCGGATACTGCGCCGCCGATACGGTGACGAGGTGCGCACGGAACCCTATGGTTTCCCGGCCGAACCCCGGGGGTGTTACTTCATTCCCCAGGACAGCATCATCTATGCCCTGCTGCCGCCCGATTCGACGCTGGCGGATGCGGTACGCCTGCTGCGCCGCCGCGAGGAGCTCTATCTCGATCCGGCCTATGCCCGCGACAGCGTAAAGCGTCTGGAATGCCGGGCTTTGCGCGACAGTCTGCCCCGCTATGTCCGAAATACGTCGGAACTGCCACCCGTGCAGACGCAGTTCATCGCGCCGTTCCGGCCCGAAGCGGGGATTCCGGCCGAACAGGTCCTCTACCTGCCGGACCGACAAAAGTGCGAGATCGCCACATTCGGGGAGGCGTTTTTCCGGAAATACGGCACGCTGACGGGACAGGGATACTGCATGCGGTATCCGGAATCCGCCACCGAACGCCGCAGCCGCGAATTGCTGAGCCGTCTCGGAGTCGAGTGCGAACACACATTTGCTGATGAAGAGATCCTTACCACCTTCTATAAACCCGGAATACGGCTCTATTATGTGCTGCTCGAAAGCGGATTGGAACGGGCCTGCGTCCAACTCGACGACAACAAGGAGACAATCTGGACCGTGATTCTGGTCCGCGAAGCGGATGCGTGGCGGATCGCTGCTACGGATGAAATCGGCAGCTGGGTCGTTTTCTATTAAGAGCGGCCCGCTCCGGCCCCCGGCGCCGTTTGTTCCACGGCAACCTCCGTCCCCGGCTCCCAACCTCCGGTTCCTGTTACCGTCCAACCCCCGGCACCAACTCCCCGGCCCCGGCTATGCCTGGCCGCCGAACTCCATGAGGTAGGCCTTGATGAAGGCATCCAGATCGCCGTCCATCACCGCCTCCACGGCCGAGGTCTGGACCCCCGTGCGGTGGTCCTTCACGCGACGGTCGTCGAAGACGTACGAGCGGATCTGCGAACCCCATTCGATTTTCTTCTTCGAGGCCTCCAGGGCCTGCTGCGTGGCCATGCGCTTGTCCAGCTCCCGCTGGTAGAGTTTCGACCGCAGGATCCGCATCGCATTCTCGCGGTTCATCAGCTGCGAGCGCGTCTCCATGTTCTCGATCAGGTATTCGATCGGCTCGCCCGTATCGGGGTCCTTGCCGTGGTAACGCAGCCGCACGGCCGTCTCGACCTTGTTGACATTCTGACCACCGGCCCCCGACGAACGGAACGTATCCCACTCGATGTCCGCCGGGTTGATCGTAATCTCGATCGTGTCGTCGACGGCCGGCGAGACGAAGACCGACGCAAAGGTCGTCTGCCGCTTGTTGTTGGCGTTGAACGGCGAGAGGCGCACCATGCGGTGCACGCCGTTCTCGCTCTTGAGGTAGCCGTAGGCGTACTCGCCCTCGAACTCGATCGTGCACGACTTCACGCCCACCTCGTCACCGGCCTGGTAGTCCAGCACCTTGACCTTGTAGCCGTGGGCCTCGCCCCAGCGCGTGTACATGCGCAGCAGCATCGAGGCCCAGTCCAGCGCCTCCGTGCCGCCCGCCCCGGCGTTGATGTCCATGATGGCGCCCAATTTGTCCTCGTCGCGGCGCAGCATGTTGCGCAGTTCGAGCTGCTCGACCTTTTCGAGCGTCGCGGCGTAGTGCGCATCCATCTCCTGCTCGCTCATGACCCCCTCCTTCACGAAGTCGGGCATCAGCGCCAGGTCCTCGACATCCTTGCGGATCGCATCATAATCCTCGACCCACGCCTTGATCCCCGCCACCTTGCGCAGCTGCTCCCGCGCCCGGTCGGGATCGTCCCAGAACGTCGGCTCCTGGGTCTTCTCCTCCTCGTTGCGCAGGTCGATGCGCTTCTGCTCGATATCCAGGCAGCGTTCCAGCGCCTCGCGGCGCGTTTCGAGTTCCTTGATCTGTTCGGATAAAACCATATCTTGCTGTTTCGTCTAAAATTGCTCGTGGAGTTTCCGCGCCGCGAACTCCAGGATGAAATCCGCCGTGCCCTCGTCGCCCAGCACCGAGGAGTTCACGCACAGGTGGTAGGTCGCCGCCTCGCCCCAGGTCCGCGAACTGTAATAGTTGTAGTACGAAGCCCGCTGGCTGTCCACCCGCTCCATCATCGCCCGGGCCTCCGCCTCGGTACAGTGCAGCCGCCCGCTGAGACGCGCACAGCGGTCCCGCTCGTCGGCCGTAATGAAGACGTTCACGCAGCGCGGATAGTCCCGCAGAATGTAATCGGCACAACGTCCTACGAAGATCGCCGATTCGCGTGCCGCGATATTGCGGATCACGTCGCTCTGGATCCGGAACAGCGATTCATTGGCCAGGATGTTGTTCGTGTTGCCGCCCTCGTAGCCCGTAAACGGAGCCCGGAGGTAGCCCACCAGCGTAGCCAGCACCCCTTTTCGGCCCCGTTCGTCGGCCTGTTCGAAACACTCCGGGCACAGCCCGCTTTCGCGGGCCGAGAGGTTGATCAACTCCTTGTCGTAGAGCTTGACGCCCAGACGCCGGGCAATAATCTCCCCGATGGGTTTGCCGCCGCTGCCCAGCTGACGGCCGATATTGATGACGAAATTTTGGCGTTCCATAGGTCATTGCGGATTTTCGGCGGAGACCTCGGGTTTTATGGCCCGGAATTTCCGCAGTTGGTAAGTCAGCATGAAGAAAGCCACAATCGAGGCCAGGAGGTCAGACAGCGGCATCGAGGCCCATACGCCCCAACTGCCGTTCCACGGCGTATAGGCATCGAAGATGTGCGGCAGGAAGATCAGGAACGGCATCAGGAAGAGCAGCTGCCGCGACAGCGACAGGAAAATCGCCTTCGAGGCCATGCCGATACTCATGAAGAAGTTCGTGGCCACCATCTGGAAGCCGATGATCGGATAGCAGATGAAGGTGATACGCATTCCCTCGATCGAGAGCCGGATCAGCTCCTCGTCGGTGGTGAAAAGGCTTACGGCCAGGCGCGGGAAGAGTTCGCCGATCAGGAATCCGGTCGTCGTGATGCACGTGGCGCCGATCATCGTCAGTTTCAGGACCCGCAGCACACGGTCGAACTGCCGGGCGCCGTAGTTGTATCCGGCGATGGGCTGCATTCCCTGGTTGATACCCATGACGATCATCACGAAGAAGAACCCGAGACGGTTGACGATGCCGTAGGCTCCGATCATCAGGTCGCCGCCGAACTCCTTCAGCCCCTTGTTGATCAGAATCACGATGAAGCACGCCGCAAGGTTCATCAAAAAGGGCGACATGCCGATCGAGAGGATATCGCGGACGATCTTGCGCCGCAGGCGGTAGATGCCGCGCCGGAAATGGAGCAGCTCCTCACGGTTCGAGAGGATGCGGAACTGCCACATCAGCGAGATGATCTGCGCCAGCACCGTGGCAATGGCCGCGCCGCGGATTCCCCAGTCGAACCAGAAGATGAAGATCGGGTCGAGGATGGCGTTGATGACCACCGTGTTGATCGTGGCGGTCATCGACTTGCGGGGATGCCCCGCCGCCCGCAGGATAGAGTTCAGACCCAGGTAAAGATGGGTGATGACATTTCCCAGGAGGATGATGACCATGTACTCGCGGGCGTAGCCGATCGTAGCCTCGCTGGCCCCGAAGAAGTAGAGGATCGGGTCGAGGAACAGCAGGGCGATGATCCCGAATCCGACTCCGATGATGCAGTTGAGCACCACGACGTTGCCCAGGACGCGCTGGGCCGTTTCATAGTCCCGCTGCCCGAGGCGCATCGACACGAGGGTCGCGGCACCCACGCCGACCAGCGAGCCGAACGCTGCGGCGAGGTTCATCAGCGGGAAGGTCAGCGCCAGACCCGAAATGGCCAGCGGGCCGACACCATGGCCGATGAAGATACTGTCGACCATGTTGTAAAGCGACGATGCCGTCATGGCGATGATCGCCGGTACGGCATACTGGACAAGCAGCTTGCGGATTCGTTCGGTTCCGAGTTCCAAAGCCGCTACTTTGAGTTCCGCCATAAATTTTTCTATTGTTTGCTTAGAGATTCTTCATTCACATCTTTTTCCAGGCGTGACGTCCGAAGTGCGGTCCGGGCCTTCACGGCAGGACTCCTTGCAACCCCTGCCGCAGCATCCTTGCAACCCCTGCCGCAACGCCCTGCGGCCTTGCATTCCCTTCCGCAGCACCCTGCACCCTTGCATTCCCTTCCGCGGCATTCTGCACCCTTGCATTCCCTTCCGCGGCATTCTGCATCCTCGCATCCCCTGCCGCAGCACCCCGCGGCCTCGCATCCCCTGCCGCAGCACCCCGCGGCCTCGCATCCCCTACCGGGGCACCGCGCGGTCGAGCCGGTCGAACCACTCCCGGTAGATGGCCGGGTCGGTCGAGAGGCCCAGCTCCTCGGTCGTAAAGCCCGACGCCTCATCCAGATACCACTGGTGCGAGACGTAAACCGTGAGCCGCACCTCGCTGGTGAGGTGTGCCGGCTGCACGAGGAAACTCAGGCGCCGGATCTCCCCGGCCATCGGCACGAGGGTCAGCTCCCCGGTCGGCAGCACCTGCCGCGCCACGACGAGGCCCGAGGCCCGGTCGGCGTTCTCGATCAGGCAGCCTTCGGAGAGCAGCACCCCGAGCAGCAGGTCGTAGCACTCTTCGGCGCCGACCGTCATCCGGTGGCGCGTGAGGGTGTCCAGCTGCCGGGCATCGGGCATTCCTTCGGTAATCGACGTCCGTTTGCGGGCCTGCAGATAAACATTCGACGAGCAGCCCGCCAGGAGCATCGCGGCAACGACCGCCGCCATGCACACCGCCGTCGTCCGGCAGGCACCCCGGGGGTTGGCCCCGGCCCTGTTTTTCGCGCTCCTCCTCTCGTCCATCCTCCGTTGGGCTATTCGAGTTCCCAGTCCGAGCCGTCCTTGCGGTCCTTGACACGGATTCCGGCGGCGGTCAGTCCGTCGCGGATGCGGTCCGAGGTGGTCCAGTCCTTCGCGGCCTTGGCGCCCTGACGGATGTCGAGCAGCATCTCCACGAGCGGCGTCACGTAGTCGCGTCCGGCAGCCGCTCCGGCGGCCTTCTCGTCGCGCAGGCCCAGGATGTCGAAGGCGTAGCGGTGCACGGTGGCTTTCAGCGCTTCGAGGTCTTCGGCCGTGATGGTCTCCTTTCCGTCGGCGAGCTGGTTGATCGTGCGCACCCAGTCGAACAGCGCCGAGATGACCATCGGCGAGTTCAGGTCGTCGTCCATCGCCGCGCGGCAGCGCTCCTCCAGCTCCGCGGGCTGCACGGTCGATGCGGCCGCGGGCTTGATCCTGTCAAGCGTCTCGATACCCTTCATCAGGCGGTCGAGCCCCTTTTCGGCAGCCTGCAGCGCCTCGTTCGAGAAGTCGAGCGTCGAGCGGTAGTGGGCCTGCAGCACGAAGAAGCGGATCGTCATCGGCGAATAGGCCTGGGCCAGCAGGCGGTGGCTGCCCGTAAAGAGCTCTTCGAGGGTGATGAAGTTACCGAGCGACTTGCCCATCTTCTGGCCGTTGATCGTGATCATGTTGTTGTGCACCCAGTAGCGGGCCGAGTCGTGGCCGAGGGCGGCCGTCGACTGCGCGATCTCGCACTCGTGGTGCGGAAACATGAGGTCCATGCCTCCGCCGTGGATGTCGAAACGCTCTCCGAGGTAGCGCGTCGACATGGCCGAGCACTCCATGTGCCAGCCGGGGAAACCGTCGCTCCAGGGCGAGGGCCAGCGCATGATGTGCTCGGGCGCAGCCTTCTTCCAAAGGGCGAAATCATAGGAGTGGTGCTTGTCGGACTGTCCGTCGAGTTCGCGCGTATTGGTCACGATGTCGTCGAGGTTGCGGCCCGAGAGGCATCCGTAGTGGTATTTGCGATTGTACTTCTCGACGTCGAAGTAGATCGAGCCGTTCGACTCGTAGGCGAATCCCGCGTCGAGAATCCGCTTGACGAACTCGATCTGCTCGATGATATGTCCCGAAGCATGGGGTTCGATCGAGGGCGACTCGACGTTCAGGGCATCCATCGCGCGGTGGTAGCGCTCCGTATAGTAGTGGGCCACCTCCATGGGTTCGAGCTGTTCGAGGCGGGCCTTCTTGGCGATCTTGTCCTCGCCCTCGTCGGCATCGTGTTCGAGGTGCCCGACGTCGGTGACGTTGCGCACGTAGCGGACCTTGTACCCCGAAGCCTTGAGGTAGCGGAACAGCAGGTCGAAGGTTACGGCCGGGCGGGCATGTCCCAGATGCGGGTCCCCGTAGACCGTCGGTCCGCAGACATACATCCCGACCCGTCCCTCGACGAGCGGCTCGAACTCCTCCTTGCGGCGGGTGAGCGTATTGTAAATCACAAGTTTGGATTCCATAATTTCCTCCGTTTATCGTCGTTTTGAACGGGTAAAGATACGAATTTTATGCGTTATCCCGAAAAATTATCGTACCTTTGCCCCGATTTATGATAAATTTTCAGGATTTAGGACTCTCCGCGCCGCTGTTGCGCGCCATCGAAGAGAAGGGTTACGAAACCCCCACCCCCATTCAGGAACAAGCCATTCCGCCCGTACTCCGGGGCCGCGACCTGCAGGGCTGCGCCCAGACCGGAACGGGCAAAACCGCAGCCTTCACACTGCCCATCCTCCAGCTGCTCGCCGCAGAGCCGCCCGTCAGGGGTCGGCGCGAGATCCGGGCGCTGGTTCTCACGCCGACGCGCGAATTGGCCATCCAGATCGACGAATGCTGCCGCGACTACGCCCGCTACACGCCGATCCGCCACTGCGTGATCTTCGGAGGCGTGAACCAGCGCCCGCAGGTCGAGGCGCTCCAACAGGGCGTCGACCTGCTCGTCGCCACGCCCGGACGCCTGCTCGACCTCATCGGCCAGGGCTACATCTCGCTCACGCACCTGCGCATCTTCGTCCTCGACGAGGCCGACCGGATGCTCGACATGGGCTTCATCCACGACATCCGGCGCATCCTGCCGCTGCTGCCCGAACGGCGGCAGACGCTCTTTTTCTCGGCCACGATGCCCGCGGAGATCGCCGCGCTGGCGGCCCGGATCCTCCACGACCCGGAGCTGGTGGCCGTGACGCCTCCGGCATCGGTCGTCGAAACCATCGCCCAGCGGGTGTACTTCGCCGAGAAGAGCGAGAAGAGCGCCCTGCTGATCGACCTGCTCCACCATTCGGAGGCCCGTCAGGTGCTGGTCTTCACCCGCACGAAACACGGCGCCGACCGGCTCGCCAAGATCCTCAACCGCGCAGGCATCGAAGCTGCAGCCATCCACGGCAACAAGTCGCAGAATGCCCGCGTCCGAGCGATGAACGACTTCAAGTCGGGGGCGTGCCGCGTGCTGATCGCCACGGACATCGCGGCCCGCGGCATCGATATCGACCAGCTGCCGTTAGTGATCAACTACGAGCTCCCGGAGGTGGCCGAGACCTACGTCCACCGCATCGGCCGCACGGGACGCGCCGGGCGTGACGGCTCGGCGTGGTCATTCTGTTCGGAGGCCGAGCTGGAGTACCTGCTCGACATCCAGCGGCTGACGGGTTTGACGATTCCCGTCGAGGGGGAGGTTCCGGAGTACGCCGCCCGGGCGCTGGCCGAAGCCGAGCGGAAGCAGGCCGCGAAAGCGGGTCGGCGGTCCGCCCCGCAGCCTGCGCCGAAAGCGGCCCCAGCCCCGAAGAGGAAAGAGAAGGAGGCACGCCCCGCCGCAACACCTGCCGGGGTCCCCGCAATCTCTCCTCAGGCCGAGACCCAGGAAAAGGCCGAAAAGGAGGGACAGGAGGGACAGGAGGGACAGGGCGAAAAAACGGGGAAAGCCCCCAAACCGCACTCTTCCGAGCATCTCGAAAAGCCCGAAAAGAGGGAATCTTCCGAAATTTCCACGACGGAAAATGCTCCGAAAAAGCGCCGTCGGAGGCGTCGCCGCGGACAAGAGCCGGAGAATGGAGCGGGAAACGGGCCGGAGGAAGCCGGTGTCGGCGCCGGGGCCGGAAGGACCGAACCCGCAGCAATGGAATCGTCCGCCGCGACGGTCGAAACCCCCGGGACGAAACCCGCAGCCGAAGTTTCGCTTTCTTCGCACGCTGCGACCAGGCCTGCCGAATCCAGCGGATTGAGATCCGGAGCCGCACCGGAAACCGCTGCCGAATCGCAGCCCGCATCCGCTACATCCGTCCCCTCCGCTCCGGAATCCGATGACAAACCCCGGAAAAGACGCCGGAAAAAGAGTGCACCGACGGCAGATTCCACCGTCGGGAGCGCCCCGGCGGCAACTCCGACGGCTGGAGAGGCCCCGAAAGCGGCAGTCCGACAGCAAACGGCAGCCCGACAGAACACGGCAGCCCCCGCCGCCGAAAAGGCCCCGAAAACGGCCGCGCGGCAGAAACCGGCAGGCTCGACCCCGGAAAAACAACCGTCGGCACGCCCCGGAACCACGCGCAACACGCCGAATCCGTCGGCACGCCCCGAAAAAACCCGGACACGCAACACGCCCCGCCCCAACGAGGAGGAGGAAGAGCCGAAAACCGGGATCGAACGCGCCCGGGAACGGCAGGTGCCCGACCACGAGAACGAACAAATGGAGGCACAAAAACGCATTCCACACACGAACGATTGGAAAAACCGCGTTAAATCATTACTTTTGCGATCATTTCGGAAATAACCGAGGAGGGGAGGGTGAGCGAAAAAGAGCCCGCAGGGTTCCCGGCCCATCCCTTCCCGAAACAGTATAGTATATAGGAACAGAACGATATGCACCTTTTCAAGCGCTGGAACAACCTCGTCGGATGGGGCGTCTTCGCCATTGCGGCCGTCGTCTACCTGATGACCATGGAACCCGTGTCGAGTCTCTGGGACTGCTCGGAGTTCATCGCCACCTCCTACAAACTCGAAGTCGGACACCCTCCCGGCGCCCCGCTCTTCATGATGCTGGCCCGCCTGGCCACGCTCTTCGCCTTCGGAAACCCCGACTACGTGGGCATGGCCGTCAACGCCATGAACTCCCTGGCCAGCGCCTTCTGCATTCTCTTCCTCTTCTGGACAATCACCCACCTGGCCCGCCGCCTCGCCACACGCAACGGCGCCGAACTCACCACCCCGGGAGTCGTCGCCATCCTCGGCGCCGGAGCCGTCGGAGCCCTGGCCTACACCTTCACCGACACCTTCTGGTTCTCGGCCATCGAAGGCGAGGTTTACGCACTCTCGTCGATGTTCACGGCGCTGGTCGTCTGGCTCATGCTCAAGTGGGAGGAGCAGGCCGACGAGCCCCACGCCTCGCGCTGGATCGTCCTGATCGCCTACCTCATGGGACTCTCCATCGGCGTGCACATCCTCAACCTGCTCTGCATCCCCGCGCTGGTCTTCATCTACTACTTCCGCAAAACCGACCGCGTCACCTGGAAAGGCGTCATCGCCACAACCCTGCTCGCCGGAGCGCTGATCATCTTCCTGAACAACATCATCATCCCCTACACCGTCTGGTTCGGGGCCCAGGTCGACACGCTCTTCGTCAATACCTTCGGGCTGCCCGTCAACTCCGGAATGGTGGTCTTCGCCCTGGCGCTGATCCTCGGCCTGGGCTGGGCCGCGTGGAAAGCCCACCAAAAGGGCCGCGTGGTGCTGAACCTCTTCCTGATCTCGACCACGATGGTGCTCGTCGGCTTCTCGTCCTACGCCTCGATGACCATCCGCGCCGCGGCCAACCCGCCGATGAACTCCAACAACCCGAACAACCCCCACGCCCTGCTCTCGGTGCTCAACCGCGACCAGTACGGCAGCCGCCCGCTCGTCTACGGCGCCCAGTACTCGGCTCCGCCCGAAGGCGTCGAGGAGAAACACGTCTGGTATCTCGACGAGGACGGCAAGTACAAACGTACCTCCGTACTGACGGGCTACACCCACGCCCCGGAGTTCATGACCCTCTTCCCGCGGATGTGGAACTACGCCAAGGGCGAGAAGGAGTACAAGCAGTGGGCCGCCTACCGCACGAAAACCGAGACGCTGCGCGACGAAAACGGCGAGATCCAACGCGACGCCCAGGGCCGCCCGCAGCGCGGCGAGGTGCTCGACTACGGCCGCAAGCACGTCTATACGGACCCCTACGGCGATACGCGGACCATCGTGGAGCCGACCTTCGGCGAAAACCTCCACTTCTTCTTCAACTACCAGCTCTCGTACATGTACTGGCGCTATTTCCTGTGGAATTTCGTCGGACGCCAGAGCGACATCCAGCCCTCGCGCACGACCATCACCGACGGAAACTGGCTCTCGGGAATCGACTGGATCGACGAGATGTACCTCGGGCCGCAGGACAACCTGCCGCGCGAAATCGCCGAAAACAAGGGCCGCAACACCTACTATTTCCTGCCCTTCCTGCTGGGGTTGATCGGCCTGATCTACCAGTTGAACCGCGATCCGCGCAACTTCTCGATCGTCATGTGGCTCTTCATCATGATGGGCGTGGCGCTGGTCTTCTACTTCAACACCTCGCCCGGCGAACCCCGTGAACGCGACTACGTTTATGCCGGATCGTTCTACGCCTTCTCGATCTGGATCGGATTCGGGGTGCTGGCCCTGCGCGAACTCTTCGAGAAGTGCACCAAACGCCGCAGCGCAATCCCGGCAGCGGCCGCCATACTCGTGTCGCTGAGCGTCCCGGGGATCCTCGCGGCCCAGAACTGGGACGACCACAACCGTTCGCACCGCACCATGGCCCGCGACATCGGCTGGAACTACCTCCAGTCGACACTGCCCAACTCGATCATCCTCAACTACGGCGACAACGACACCTTCCCGCTGTGGAACAACCAGGAGGTCTACGGCGTGCGGCCCGACGTGCGGATCATGAACACGTCGTACCTCGGGGGCGAATGGTACATCGACGAGATGAAGACCCGGGCCAACGAGGCCCCCGGCGTACCCTTCTCGCTGCCCAAGCACAAGTACACCTACAACAACGACATGATCTACGTCACGAACAGCATCGACCGCGCGGTGGAGATCCGCGACGTGATCGACTTCGTGCGCAGCGACGACCCCCGGAGCCAGATCAAACTCTCGGACGGCACCATGGCCGACTACATCCCCACGAAACGCATCGCCCTGCCCGTGAACAAGGAGAATGCCATCGCCTCGGGGATCGTGGCCGAGAAGGACCGCGACAAGATGGTCGATACGGTGTATATCAACATCAAGCGCAATTCGCTGGACAAGAACCAGCTGATGATCCTCGACATGCTGGCCAACTTCGACTGGAAGCGTCCGGTCTACCTCACGCAGGTCTACATCATGCAGGATCTCGGGCTGATGGACTACCTCCAGTTTGACGGCTATGCCTACCGTTTCGTGCCGATCCTCACGCCGGTGCAGAACCCCTACGAGATCGGACGCATCGACGCCGATTACGCCGCACCGCTGCTCAAGGAGACCTTCCGCTACGGAAACCTCAACGATCCAAGGGTTTACGTCGATTACTTCATCCAGTACAACCTCTCGGCCTCGCACGCCCGCGACTCGTTCGCCCGGGTTGCCAAGGAGCTGCTGCGCGAGAACCGCGTCGACGAAGCCGTCGAGCTGCTCGACCTGGGGCTCGAAAAACTCCCGACGTCGCAGATCCGCTTCACCGACTCAAACACCTATCCCTTCCTCGAAGCCTACTACGCCGCCTCGGCCATGGGCGCCGAAGGGGCTGCCGAAAAGGGCGACGCCCTGTTGCGGGAATACACCCGCACGCTGATCGAGTACATCGAATACTACCTGCGTTTCGACGGCGCCCAGGGCGACATGGTTTCGGATCTGATCGACGACAAACTCGACCAGCTGGGCGATGTCTACTACCTGGCCAGCTATGCCGGACGCCGGGACGTGGTGGCCGAACTGAACGACTACTACCGGACATTGGGTGTCTCCGAAGAGAACCTCATCGACGTGGGCGATACCCCGACGGCCGATTCGGTCGAACTGCAGTCGGTGGAATAACATGTGAATAACACGTCGCCGAAAGGCGGGAAAGCCCCGGTCAGTCCGGATCAGCTTCTTCCAAACACAGGAAAACCGCTTCGATGATTCGAAGCGGTTTTCCTGTGTTAGTGGCCCGCAAAGAACTTTTTGTCGGCCCGGGAGATCCGGCTTGCCTCGGCAGACCCGGGCTCAAGCCCCGTCACGACTTCTCCACCGCGGAGCCGCCCTTGGGGTTCTCCTTCGGGTTCGGCGTATTCTTGTTATAGAGGAAACGCTTGATCTTCTGCGTCGGGGTCTTCACGAACTCCTCCTTCTCCTCCACCACCTCGGAGATCCGCGAGAACCGGTTCACCTTCGCATTCACGAAATCCATGATCTCCTTCTTCAACTGCTCGGTCTTCGCCTCCCAGGCCTCCTTCTTCGACTCCCACTCCTCACGCCAGTCGTCGATCATCGACTCGATCTCGTCGCGGTTGAAGTGCACGAGCGCCACCAGACGCCCCTCCTGCTCCGTGACGATCGAATCCGCAATGCAGACGTGCGAGTTCAGCACGCTCTCGATATCCTCCGGGTAGATGTTCTCTCCGCCGGGGCCCACGATCATGTTCTTCAGACGCCCCTTGATGTAGAGCCAGCCGTCCTTGTCGAACTCCCCGAGGTCGCCCGTGCGGAACCATCCGTCCGCCGTAAAGGCCTCGGCCGTCGCTTCGGGATTCTTGTAATAACCCTGCATCACGCTCGGAGTCAGGGCCACGATCTCGCCCTGCCGCGTCTCGGGATTCACGTTCTCCAGCCGCAGCTGCACCCCCGGGGCCTGCGGGCCCGTGGATCCGAGGCGCACCTGCGAAGGCGCCGCTCCGGCCAGCAACGGGGCCGTCTCCGTCAGTCCGTAACCGATGGCATAGGGGACCTTCGCCTCCAGCAGGAAGCGTTCGGCACCGCCGTCGAGTTTCGAACCCCCGATGCCCAGGAACCGCAGCCGGTGGCCGAAGAGTTTCATCAGCTTCTTGCCCGCCACACGGTGCAGGTAGCGGCGCAGGAACCCGATCCGGTAGAGCGTGCGCCAGAAACCGTTCGACTGGAACTTGGCCAGCACCTGGTGCCGGTAGATCTTCTCGATGACCAGCGGCACGATGAGCATCACCGTGGGACGCACGCTCCGCAGCGCCGGCATCAGCGCCGAAGCCGTGGGCGGACGGTCCAGATAGACCACCCGCGCCCCCATCGAGAAGGGGTAGATCATGCCGATCGAGCACTCGTAGGTGTGCGACAGCGGAAGCACCGAAAGGAACGTATCCTCACCGTCGACCGGGAAGATGGCCGACGAGATTTCGATCTGTTTGCAGAGCGCCTCGTGGGTCAGCATCACCCCCTTGGGCTTGGAGGTCGTACCCGAGGTGTAGATGATCACGGCCAGGTCGCCGGGCTGCGGAATCCCCGTAGCACCCGCCTCCCGGACATGCTGCGCAATGACTCCGAGGTTTTTCGTGCGCACCACGACGTTCAGCCGGTCGATGGTCCGCCGCGAGAGTTTCGTAAAGAGACGGTCCGAAACGAGCAGCGCCCTGGCTTCCGAATGTTCGATAATCATGTCGAGTTCCTCGCCCGAGAAGTCCGGGAGAATCGGCACGGCAACCATCCCGGCCGACGTGACGGCCAGATAACAGACTCCCCAGTTGGGCATGTTGCTGCTCAGCAGGGCCACCTTGTCCCCGGGGCGAAGCCCCGAAGTGGTCAGGATCTCCTGCACCCGGGCAATACGACGGCCCGCCTCGGCATAAGTCACATCCTCACCGTCGAACATCGAGTAGGCGATTCGGGACGCGAACTTCTCCACGCTGTTGCGGACCAGTTCGTAGAATGTATTTATAGTCATGACGTGTGTTCTTGTAATCCGTTATAATAACGTAATATCCGGGGGCGAAATTACGAATTTCCGACCAAAAAATACTATTTTTGACATAAATTATCAACATGATCGACCTTTCGTATACCAAAAGGCTGGCTGCCGGGATCGGATTCGACCTCTGCGGCCTTGCGCCGTGCCGACACCTCCCCGACGCCGAAGCCCGATTCCGCGAATGGATCGGGAAGGGGTATCACTCGTCACTGGAGTATCTGGAGCGGAATACGGAAAAGCGGTTCGATCCCTGCAAACTGGTCGACGGCGCCCGCACGGCCGTGATCTGCGCCGTGGGCTACAAAAACCGCGTGAGCGACGGCTATCCCGACGGGCACCGCACCAAGGTCGCCTCCTACGCCTGCGCCGAGGACTACCATGCGGTGATGCGGCGGATGCTCCGCCAGCTCTTCGAGGGGCTGCGCGAGGCGTCGCCCGAGGTCCGCGGCCGCGCTTTCGTCGACACGGCCCCCCTGGCCGAAAAGCTCCTGGCCGTGGAGGCCGGGCTGGGGTGGATCGGACGGCAGTCGCTGCTCGTCACCCCGCAATTCGGGAGTTATGTCGTCCTGGGCGAGCTGATCCTTACCGAAGAGGCCGACCGTTACGACAAGCCGTTCGAAGGTTCGCGCTGCGGGGAGTGCCGGGCCTGTGTGGAGAACTGCCCCGCGGGGGCCGTCATGCCCGGACGCGGAATCGATACGGCACGCTGCATCTCCTGTCACACCGTGGAACGGAAACCCGACACGGAGATCGGTCTCGACGGCTGGATCTTCGGATGCGACGCCTGCCAGAGCTGCTGTCCCTGGAACCGCCGCGCCCCGCAACACCGGAACCGGGCTTTCGACCCGGTTTTCGATCCGCTGACGATGGATGCCGCCGCGTGGTACGGAATGGACGAAGCACAGTTTGACGAACGCTGCGGACGCACTCCCCTTACGCGCAGCGGCCTGGAACGCATCCGCAGCCATATCGGGGCTCCCTGCAACGGATCCGGGGACCGGGAGGATTCCGGGGAGAAGAGCCGATAAAAGCCCCCGACTCCGCCACAGGGATCAATCCCGCTGGCAACGGACCGGAAGCCCGAAGCCCCGGGGATCGGCGTAGCATTCGTAGACCGTCGCCGAGGTCAACCCGAAGGTCCAGGCCCCGAACGAGTCGGAAGGCGCAGGCGAACTGGTCCAGTAATAACCCGACGGCGTGAAGAAAAAGGCCCCGTATTCATCGTAACGATAGCCCACACCGGGATAGTAGGTCGTCGAAGAGCCGTTGTAGATGAAGTTCCAGCCCTGGACGAACGACCCCGACACCTCCGTCGTACCGCTCGATACCGACGCCGTGGCGCCCGTCTGCGTGAAGGCGCTGAAGACATAGGGATGCGGGACCTTCCAGCCCGGCGGGCATGGGTCGAAGAGCGTCTTGGTCGTCTCCTGACCCACGGTCGTGCCGTTCGGATTCCCCCACAGCGCATTGTTGCGGCAGGCCGCGGTCGTACCCTGCCCCCCGCCCCAATACCAGTCGTAGGAGGAACTCCGGGTCGTGGCGATGAACGTATCGGGATGCGCCGTGGCATACCACGTGTTGCCCGTATAACCGACATACTGACCAGGCGATCCGGTCGTCTGGACCGCCGTCCGCTCCGAAAGGTAGTTGTAGGGATTGCTGTCGGCATCGTAAACCACGTCGCCCCACGGAAAGGGATCCTTGCGGCCCCACTGGAAAAGCGGCGCCCGGAACGACCGCGCATAGGGCCCGTCTCCCTTGTAGACGGCCCCCAGATTGCGGTCCATCATCTGCGCCGAACCCGCCCCGTAGACCGTTTCGTAGGTCGAGTACATCGTATAGGTCTCGGCCGCCGCCTGCAGCTCCTCGTTGGTCTGGTCCGTGACCCAGATGTGCCAGCTCCACAACGCCTCGTCCGACGTGGCGTCGGCATAGAGCGCAATCACCGCATTCCCGCCCAGTTCGGTGGGACGTTCGGTCAGCGCAAAGGTGATCTCCCCGCCGGCATAGGTGATGCTCCCCGGCTCGATCAGCCACGGCTGGCTCTGCCACAGCAGTTTCGCATAGCCCCCGCCCGTAATCTGGGCCGACAGCGTGCGCCCCTCGTAGCGCTGCACCGCCTGCTGGAGGCTGTCCGGGATGACGCCGTTCCCGGCCACCGTCGCATCGAACGAATAGCTCTGCGACGGAACCGTCACCACATAGCAGTTCGCCGTCTCGCCCGACGACGAAAGTTCGACCGTGGGCCCCGCGGCCGTTCCCGTCGCGACCTCCTGCGTGATGACCGGCATCTGGGCCGCCGAAATCACGATCCCCGGCATCGACCACGTCGACGTATAGCCGTCCGTCGTGCTCACCACGACGTAGACCACACCGCCCCCCTGCGAATAGTCCGCCGGATTGACCGTCAGGTAGGCCGTCACGGGCTCCGTCCCGAGCGTCGGAGGCTCCGAAAAGGTCACCCCGCAATAGTTGATCTGCGCCGCACCGCCTGCGTAGGAGGCCGCAGCGGTCGACGACGTCAGGTCGACCGAAAAACTGCCCGCCATGTTCGCCGTCCCGGAAACCGTGCCCGACGAGGAGACCGTCGCGGCATCCGTCCCGAAGAGCATCACCGACTCGACACTCTTCCCGGCCATCGTCCCCGATCCCGTGAGGTCGACCTCGATCACCGCAAAGGCGTGGCTGAAGGTCAGCGGCCCGAAATCGCCCGTCGTGCTCGTCACGGCCCCGGCCACCAGAAAGTCGTAGTCGCCCAGATGCGACGAATCCCCCGCCGCGGACTGCGTCTGCTGCGTGGCGAGCGTGAAAGGCACGCCCGAAGCACTCGATCCGCTGCCCGCCGAATAGGGGTAATAGGCATATAGCGTATAGGAAGAGGCGCCCTCGGTCAGCGTAATCTCCCCGCTGAACGTCCCGCTGGAGGAGGCCTCCGTCCCCTCGAAGGTCAGCGGCACGTTGGTCGTCGTAAAGCTGTCGCCGCTCTCGACGTAGACCCCGATCCGGTCACCGGGGCTCCACTGCATGTTGTAGCCGTCCGAAGCCAGTTCGGTCCGGGTCTCCGAAGCCGCGGCCTCGATCCGGACCTGCCGTGTCACCATCCGCTGCGGGGCCGTATCCCCGGTCCGGTCTGCAGTGCAGGCACACGTCAGCCCGCACACGACCACGGCAGCAACAATCCGTCCGGTCATCCCCACTCCTCCCGGTCGAAACCCTCGATATCGCCATCCACCGACGAGACCGCGAATCCACGCTCGATGCAGATCTCCGTGACCTCGATCTCGGGACGTATGTACGTCTGTTTTTCCATGATTCCAGCTGTTTTAGAGAGCCGTCGCAAAAAACGCACATATCGTACCAAAGTATCGTTCGACCGTTTCAGAGGGCACAAAAAACAGCCTCGGCTATTGTGCCGAGGCTGTTTTTCTCAGACTGATCGGGACCGTTTACTTCTGCAGTTCGGCAAGGGCAGCCTTGGCATTCTCGGCTGCCGGACCGGCCGTCACCTTCTGGAAGGCGGCAATGGCCTGCGGCTTCATCTCCTTGGCGTTGTAGGCCGCACCCAGCAGATAGTACATCAGGCTCTTGTCCTCCTCCTCGACCTGCGCTTCGGCGGCAGCCTCGCCCAGCTCGATCACCTTGGCATAATCCTTCTTGCCGGAGTAGGCCTGGAGACGCACATTCTGGAACAGGGCGCTCGTCGGGTTCTTCTCCAACTGGGCATCGGCCATCGCGATGATGCCGTCGAAATCACCGGCACTCTGCATCTCGGCCACCTTGTTGTTCGTGTAGAGGGCCATCATCTCCTTGGCCTTGGCTACGTCCTCGGCGTATTTCGGGTGGGTCTTGGCGGCAATGGCCTCGTAGATGTCCATGCCCTTCTCGTACTCGCCCATCTCGCAGTAGCTCATCGCCAGGTTCAGCGCCATGCCCGTATTGTCGGGGTCGGCCTTGTAACCCTTCTCGAAGATGCCCGCTGCGGTCTTATAGTCCTTGTTGTTGAAGGCATCGCCGCCCTGGATCTGGTAGATTTTGGCCACCCACCCGTTCGACTTCGACATCTGCGTCATGTCGCCGTAGAGTTCGGCCAGCTCGGCGGATTTCGTGAAGTTCTTCAGCGCCTCGTCGTAGTTCTGAGCCTTGATGGCCGCACCGCCCAGATAGTAGTAGCATTTGGGGAGCGTCGACTTGGCGGTTGCCACCTGCGAGGCCACCTCTTCGTTGTCGATACCCAGGTCGATCACCTGCTCGAACTTGGCGGCGGCACCGGCGAAATCCTTGGCGTTGAACGCTGCACCGGCTTCGTTGAAGATTGTCGTAACATCCTGAGCCGAAAGCGTGAGAGCAGCCATCAGCGCCACGGCCGAAACAAAGATCTTTTTCATGCTTTTTCCTATTCTTTGATTTGTTGAGTTTTTCCGGTTCCGTACCCCGCCTTGGGATACGTTGGGGACAAAAATACGAAAAAAAATCCACTTTTGCCAAATCTAATCCCGCAAACCCGCGAAAAAAGAGGTCATCAACGTCTCGCATTCCGCGGCAAGCACCCCCGGCGTCACGGTCGTTTTCGGATGGAAGACCGACTCGCTGTAACGGCGGTAGCCCCGTTTCGGGTCGTCGGCGCCCCACACCACGCGGCTCACCTGCGCCCAGCCGATCGCCCCGGCGCACATGATGCACGGTTCGACGGTGACGTACAACGTGCACTTTTGCAGATACTTGCCCCCGAGCGTCGAGGCCGCGGCCGTCAGGGCCTGCATCTCGGCGTGGGCCGTCGGGTCGGAGAGCGTCTCCACGAGGTTGTGCCCCCGGCCGATCACCGCGCCGTCGGCCACAACAACCGCCCCGATGGGCACCTCCTGCTGATCCAACGCTTTTCGGGCCTCGTTTAGTGCGAGGCGCATGAATTTTTCATCGATTTGCCGCTGTTCCATGACGATTTTTCGGCAAAAAACGCGATTTTTTCCCGGATTTCCAAATCCTCCGCCGCCCCGATTCCCCGCCGGACCTCCGCCGTGCCTCCACTGAGCCCTCGCCGAACCGCCGCCGTGCCGCCCCGGACTCCCGAATTTTTCGCCCGGGCGCCCCCGAGAAGCAAAAGTTACGGAAAAAGTTATTAACTTTGTGGGTTACTAAGGACAAACTAACTTACACACACCATGTACAGAACACATACTTGCGGGTGCCTGCGCGCCTGCAATGTCCACGAAACGGTCACCCTGGCCGGTTGGGTACAGAAAGTCCGCAACCTCGGGGCCATGACCTTCATCGACCTGCGCGACCGCTACGGCCTGACGCAGATCGTCGTCGAGGAGCACTCCCCGGCCGAAGCCCGCGAAACCGCCGCACGCCTCGGCCGCGAATGGGTCATCCAGGTCGAGGGCGAGGTCGTCGAACGCCAGTCGAAGAACCCCAAGATGGCGACCGGCGACATCGAAGTCTCGGCACGCCGCATCACGGTGCTCCACGAGGCCGAGGTCCCGCCCTTCACCATCGAGGAGGTCTCGGACGGAGGCGACGACCTGCGCATGAAGTACCGCTACCTCGACCTGCGCCGCCCGCCCCTGCAGCGGAACCTGATCCTGCGCCACAAAATGGCCCAGGAGATCCGCCGTTTCCTTTCCGACGAGGGATTCCTGGAGATCGAGACCCCCTATCTGGTCAACTCCACGCCCGAAGGTGCACGCGACTTCGTGGTCCCGAGCCGCATGTCCCCGAACCAGTTCTACGCCCTGCCCCAGTCGCCCCAGACCCTGAAGCAACTGCTGATGGTCGCCGGATACGACAAGTATTTCCAGATCGTGCGCTGCTTCCGCGACGAGGACCTGCGCGCCGACCGCCAGCCGGAATTCACCCAGATCGACTGCGAAATGTCGTTCGTCGAGCAGGAGGACGTGCTCGAAATCTTCGAACGCTGGGCCAAACACATGTTCAAAACCGTCCTGGGCATCGAATTCACCGAGCCGCTGCGCCGGATGCCGTGGATCGAGGCCATGGAGAAGTACGGTTCGGACAAACCCGACCTGCGCTTCGGCATGGAGTTTTCCGATCTGACCGACCTGGCCAAGGGACACGGATTCTCGGTCTTCGACGACGCCGAGTACATCACCGGTTTCGCCGCTCCGGGCTGCGCAACCTATACCCGCAAGCAGATCGACGCCCTCACGGAGTTCGTCAAACGCCAGCAGATCGGCGCCAAGGGCCTCATCTGGATCCGCCTGGAAGCCGAAGGCGGCGTGAAATCCTCCATCGACAAGTTCTACTCGCCCGAGGAGGTGCGCGCCATGGCCGAGCGCTGCGGCGCCAAGGCCGGCGACATGGTCTTCATCCTCTGCGGCAGGAAGTTCAAGGTCCTCACGCAGCTCTGCGCCCTGCGCCTCGAAGTGGCCCAGCAGCTCGGACTGCGCGACCCGAAGAAGTTCGCACCCCTGTGGGTCGTCGATTTCCCGCTCTTCGAGTGGGACGACGAGACGCAGCGCTACTACGCCGTACACCACCCCTTCACCTCGCCCAAACCCGAGGATATCGCCTACCTCGACAGCGACCCCGGGCGCGTGCGGGCCAACGCCTACGACTTCGTCTGCAACGGCACGGAGATCGGCGGCGGTTCGATCCGTATCCACGACTCGAAACTCCAGGAGAAGATGTTCGAACTGTTGGGATTCACTCCCGACGAGGCGCAGGCCCGTTTCGGCTTCCTGATGAACGCCTTCAAGTACGGAGCACCCCCTCACGGAGGTCTGGCCTTCGGTTTCGACCGGCTCTGCTCACTGTTCGGCGGCTCGGAGTCGATCCGCGACTACATCGCCTTCCCGAAGAACAACGCCGGACGCGACGTGATGCTCGACGCCCCGGGCTATATCGACCAGGCTCAGCTGGACGAGCTCTACCTCGACCTGCGCAAACCCGAGGCATAGCCCCGAGGCCATTCGGCAGCATGAAAAACGGTCCGGAGATTCCGGACCGTTTTTTTATCGGGTCAGCCGTCGGATCATCCGCGGTTCACGAATTCACGGATTCACCCCCGGGAGGTTGCGCACCACCCACCAGACGACGAACAGCACGCAATAGGCATAGGCAACCCAACGGTGCTGCACGATCGGGCGCAGACGCCCCGCTACCCGGCCGCGGTCGAGCGACGTCCACGCCACGGCAAGGAAATAGGGAACCGAGACAACGAGAAACAGATTGAACCGCACCGCCTCCCCCGGCCGTCCGTGCAGCAGGGCGTGCAGGGCGCGCTGTCCGCCGCAGGCCGGGCACTCCCAGCCCGTCAGCGCATGGAACGGGCATTGCGGCAGCCAGGCGCTATGCGACGGATCGACCGCATAATAAAGGGCCGCCATCCCCAGCAGCGCTATCGGGATGGCGAGCCAAAGCGACCTGCGTGTCAATCAAAAGTCGAAAAGGGGCAGCGAAACGGCCGCCGCGAAGACAAACACCAGGAGCAGGTAAACCACCCAGCAGAAGGCTGCAACACCGACCGAAACCCAGGTCCACGTCCGGGCATTCCTGGCGGAACGCCGGGCCGCCTCATGATTGCCCGCGAACCAGTAGGAGTCGACCTGCGAAGCGTAGACGATGGCCACAATGCCGCAGGGCAGGCAGCAAAGGATCGTGCTGACGATGGCCCAGGCCAGGAAGTTGTCGGGTTTCACCTCCTGAGGCTGGGATGCGAAGGCTGTCGAAGCGGAATTTGCCGACTCGGGAGTCGATTGGGGATCGAGAATTTCCATGTGATCGAAACAATTTGGGATTGAACGGTTACAAAGATACGATTATTTTCGAAAAATCACCTTCCCGGCACCGGCAAACCCTCGGAAGAGCGGCTTATCGGTCCTTTGCCGGGCGCAGGCGGAGAAGCCGGGCTCGCATAACGGGTTCGGAGGTCTCCCAGGGCGGCGGATAATCCCGGTAGATGAAGGGCATTTCAGCATCGTTGAGCCGCCGCGTCAGCCGCTCCCGCAGCGCCATGCACTCCACCAGTTGTTTCACCCGCCGTCGGTCGCAGAATCGCACCATGCGGTCGAGCTGGCACCCGGCCTCCTCGTCAAGCGATTCGAGCAAGGCAAAGGTCCCGTCACGCAGATAACCGGCATTCAAGGTATCGAATTTCTCGGGGCCCTGGGCCGCATAGGAGGAGAGTACCTCATCGAGCAGCTCCTCCTGCAGGTCGGTCACGCGGAGGAACTCCTCTTCAGCCAGATCGAATTGCAGTTGCCGGTCGCATCCCGTCAGAAACAGCACCGTCAGGAGCGCTCCCCAAACCGGGAAAAAGATTTGCCGTTTTTTCATAAAAAATGCACGGGTCAGTTACTTACCGGCTAACAAGGTACGGCAATACCCCACACGACGATAAACAAAAGCCCGCGCAACGCGCGAGCATTACATTTACCGTTCCTTCGTGTTTGAATTTTGCCGTTTCTGTTAGTCGGAACAATAACGTAACGCTTACGTTAAACAATATGTCATGCGGCGGATGCACCCGCCAACAAGGCAAAGATAGCGGTTTTTGGAGAAGAATCAAAAAAATAATCAAAGCGGAGAACCGGATCGGAAACCTTTTGAAGCCACCATCGCCCACGAAAACCCGCCTCTTAGACGGGCGCTTTTTGCATCGTCAAAAAGCCCCTCCTAAGAGGAGGGTTCTATGGGCGAAGGTGTCGCGAAGAGTTTTCGACCCGGTTCTGCGCTCCCGCCCTTAAAAAAGGGGAATTTTCGCTATCTTTACGGCGTAAAAATCTTCCAAACCATGTCCAATACCCCTTTGGCCGAACGCCTGCGCCCCAAAAACCTCGACGAATACATCGGACAGGAACACCTCGTGGGCCCGAAAGGCGTCTTCCGCAAGTTCTTCGAAACGGGAAACGTTCCCTCGTTCATCCTCTGGGGTCCCCCGGGCGTGGGCAAAACCACGCTCGCCAAGATCGTCGCCTCGCAACTCGAACGGCCCTTCTTCACCCTTTCGGCCGTCACTTCCGGCGTCAAGGAGGTCCGCGAAGTGATCGAGTCGGCCCGCAAACAGCGATTCTTCGACCAGCGTCCCCCGTTTCTCTTCATCGACGAAATCCACCGCTTCAACAAGTCGCAGCAGGATTCGCTGCTCGGGGCCGTCGAGCAGGGGATCGTCACGCTGATCGGCGCCACGACCGAAAACCCCTCCTTCGAGGTGATCTCCCCGCTGCTGAGCCGCTGCCAGGTCTACATTCTCAAGGCGCTGGAGGACAAGGACCTCCAGACGCTCCTCGACCGCGCCCTGCGCACCGACCTCGAACTGCGCGAACGCGAAATCGAGGTCCGGGAGACCGGAGCGCTGTTCCGTTTCGCGGGAGGCGATGCCCGCAAACTGCTCAACATCCTCGACATCCTCGTCGGAGCCACCGACGGGAAGGTGACGATCACCGACCAATACGTGCAGGATTGTCTCCAGGAGAACATTGCCCTCTACGACAAGAACGGCGAACAGCATTACGACGTCATTTCGGCCTTCATCAAGTCGGTGCGGGGCAGCGACCCCAATGCCGCCGTCTACTACCTGGCGCGGATGCTGGCCGGAGGCGAGGAGCCGCGGTTCATAGCCCGGCGGCTGGTGATCCTCGCGGCGGAGGACATCGGGCTGGCGAACCCCAACGCGCTGCTGCTGGCCAACGCCTGCTTCGACACGGTGCACAAGATCGGGATGCCCGAGGCCCGCATCCCGCTGGCCGAGGCGACGATCTACCTGGCCACCTCGCCCAAGAGCAATTCGGCCTACATGGCCATCGGCAAGGCCCTCTCGCTCGTGGAGCGCGACACGACGAACCGTCCCGTGCCGCTCCACCTGCGCAACGCCCCGACCAAACTCATGAAACAGGCCGGATACTCCGACGGCTACAAGTACGCCCACGATTACGAGGGACACTTTGCCGAACTGGAGTTCCTGCCCGAATCGCTCGCCGGGACGAAGTTCTACGAACCCGACACGCAGAATGCCGCCGAGGCCAAGATTGCCGAACGCATCGCCCGGCTCTGGAAGGACAAATACAAATAGAACAACGCGGCAAGGGCAGCCCGAAAAACACAGCAACACGACACACATGAAAAGGATAGGAATCATCTCCGATACGCACGGGACGTTCGACGAACGGCTGCGCGAATTTCTGAAGGATGTCGACGAGATCTGGCACGCGGGCGACATCGGCTCGCTCGAACTGGCCGACCGCATCGCCGCATTCAAGCCCCTGCGCGCCGTCTGCGGCAACATCGACGGCGGCATGACCCGCCGGGTCTATCCGACTTTCCTGTCGTTCGAATGCGAGGGGGTTCGGGTGCTGATGACCCACATCGGCGGCTACCCCCGCCATTACGACCCGCGCGCCGTACAGCAGATTCAGGAGCTGCGGCCCAAGCTCTTCATCGCGGGACATTCGCACATCCTCAAGGTGATGTACGACCCCGTCTACGAGCTGCTGGCCGTCAATCCCGGAGCCGCCGGGGAGTTCGGATTCCAGAAGGTCCGGACCGCCATCCGGCTAACGTTCGACGCCGGGGAGATGCGCGACATGGAGGTCGGCGAATGGCCCCGGGACTCAGCCAGATAGCCTTCCGGGAGGGGTTCGGCCCCGAAGTGAACAATATCGTTCACATAATAAACACAAGCGTCCGTCCGTTAGTTGGGCGAATTCTAACGACGACGCAACATGCAACTGAAAATCTCAAAAACGCTGGAGGGTATCATCGCCCGGGTGGCTTTCAACACCACCAAGGCGGGAACCACCCACTCGCTCAAGGATTTCCTCACGCTGGAGCTGCTGCGTGAAGAGGGATCCCTGGCCTACCAACTGCTCTCCTCCCGGCTCAAGGACTGGGAGCTCTATCAGGTATGCCTGCGCATCGAACGGGAGATCGCCGCACCCCGGCAGCCCGATGCCCGAACGCCCGAAGAATTTTACCGGCACTTCACCGAAGAACTGCTCGCAACCCCCACCGCCGCCAAAAGCATCTCCACGGCCCACGCCCTGCAACGGATCGCCGAAGACCGCTCGACGGCAACCGCCCGGGTGCTGGAGATGTACGGCGTGAATGCCGAAACCATTGCCCGGGACCTGCGGAAATTCGCCGTGGGAGACGATTTCCGCACCGAAATCCCGGTCGTCAACCTCCTCGATTTCCACGAGGAGAACAAACCCGCCGAAAAACACACCCTGCTCGAAAAGTTCGGGTCGGACCTCACGCGCCTGGCCCGCGAAGGGAAAATCGACCCCGTCGTGGGGCGCGATGCCGAGATCGAGCGCGTGGTGCAGATCCTATCGCGGCGCAAGAAGAACAACCCGATGCTCATCGGCGAAGCCGGTGTGGGCAAGAGCGCGATCGTCGAGGGACTCGCCCTGCGCATCGCACGGGGCGAAGTCCCCTACACGATCGCCGACAAGCGCCTCTTCGCGCTCGACATCGCGGCGCTGGTCGCCGGGACGAAATTCCGGGGCGAATTCGAGGAGCGGATGCAGCAGCTCCTCGACGAACTGCGTAACGACCGCCGCACGATCCTCTTCATCGACGAAATCCATACCATCGTGGGGGCCGGAGCCACACAAGGAAGCCTCGACACGGCCAACATCCTCAAACCCGCCCTGGCCCGGGGCGAGATCCGGACCATCGGCGCCACGACACTCGACGAATACCGCGAAAACATCGAGTGCGACGCCGCCCTCGAACGGCGGTTCCAGAAGGTCATGGTCGAACCTACGACCGCGGAGCAGACCCTCCGCATCCTGCACAACCTCGCCCCGCACTACGAACGCCACCACCGCGTCCGCTACACGGATGCGGCCCTGCAGGCCTGCGTGGAGCTCGCCGGACGCTACATCCCCGACCGCTGTTTCCCCGACAAGGCCATCGACATTCTGGACGAGGCGGGTTCGCGGGCCCATCTCCGGTCGGCCTGCGAGCCCCAGGAGCTCCGGAACATGGAACAGGAGCTGCACGACGTCCGCCGCGAACGCCGCGAGGCCGTCGAGGCCCTGGTCTACGAAAAGGCCGCCTCGGCGCGGATGCGCGAAATCGCCCTGCGCTCGAAACTCGACGAAAGCCGCGCCGAATGGCAGCGCTCGCTCGAACACAACCCCGCGGAGATCACCGAGGAGCAGATCCGGCAGGTCATAACCTCCATGACGGGCATTCCGGCCGAACGGCTCTCGGATGGAGAAACGGCCCGGCTGCAAAGTCTCCAGGAACACCTCGCCCGACGGGTCGTCGGACAGCAGGAGGCCGTGAAACGGATCGCCGGGTCGATCCGCCGGGCGCGGGCCGGGCTGAAGGACGAAAACCGCCCGATCGGCGTATTCCTCTTCGTGGGGCCCACGGGCGTGGGCAAAACCCTGCTGGCCAAGGAGGTCTCAAAGTGGCTTTTCGACGAACGCCGCGGCCTGATCCGCATCGACATGAGCGAATATGCCGAAAAGCACAACGTCGCCCGCCTGATCGGTGCGCCCCCGGGGTATGTCGGATACGGCGAGGGCGGACAGTTGACCGAGGCCGTGCGGCGCCAGCCCTATGCCGTGGTGCTCTTCGACGAGATCGAAAAGGCCCACCCCGAGGTATTCAACGCCCTGCTGCAGATCTTCGACGAGGGGCACCTCACCGACGGCGCGGGCCGCCGGGTCGACTTCCGGAATACGATCCTGATCATGACCTCGAACGTCGGATCGAAGGCTGCGGCCCGGCGCTCCGTGCAGGTCGGCTACCCCACGGTCTCGAAGCAGGCCGCCCTCGACGACGCCCCGCAGTCCGAATACCGGAAGGCCCTGGAGCAGACCTTCACGCCGGAGTTCCTGAACCGTATCGACGACATCGTTTCGTTCCGCTCGCTGGAGATCGCCGACGTGGAGCGGATCGTCGACCTGGAGCTGCAGGGGCTGTTCCGCCGCGCCAGGCGCCTCGGATACAAGGTGAAGGTTACCGACGGAGCCAGGCGCCGCCTCGCCGCCATGGGCTACGAAGCCCGCTACGGAGCCCGCGCCCTGAAGCGCACGCTCACGGATCAGGTCGAAGAGCCCATCTCCGAACTGATCATCGACGGCAAACTCCCCGAAGGCGGGACCGTGGTCGTCGAATCGGACAAGCAGCGCGGCATCCGCCTGCGCGTGGCGTGACCCCGGCGGTCCGCCCATTTCCGCAACACACCCCGACATCCGTTTCCGGACCGGGAAAGGAGATTCCTCCGCAAAAGGGTCTCCTTTTCTTTTTTCCGGGAAGAATTTCGTACCTTTGCAGACCAAAAATTTCGGATATGTATCGTTTTTCGACATACAAGGAACAGTACAGGCAGAATCTGAAACTGGCCTTCCCCGTGGTACTCACCCAGTTGGGGCAGATCCTCACGCAGTTCGCCGACAACCTCATGGTCGGACGCTACGGAGGCGACGACCCCCTGCCGCTGGCGGCCGTATCGTTCGGCGGAACGGTCTTTTTCATCCTCTTCATCGCCTCGATCGGCATCGCCCTCGGCATGACGCCCCTCGTCGGCGAGCTCTACGCCCAGAACGACCGCGAAAAATCCGCCGGGCTGCTCCAGAACGGAATCCTCTTCTACGGCCTGCTCGGCGTGGCCATGGCCGCCGTGCAGTATGCACTGATCCCGCTGATGTACCACCTCCGGCAACCCGTCGAGGTGGTCGACGCCGCCATCCCCTATTACAGGATGCTCGTGTACAGTATGCCGGCCGTGATGCTCTTCTTCGCCTTCAAGCAGTTCCTCGAAGGCGTCGGCAACACCCACGCCGAGATGTACGCCACGATCATCGCCAACGTCGCCAACATCGGCTTCAACTACCTCTTCATCTACGGACACTGCGGAATGCCCGAAATGGGCGCCGAAGGAGCCGGACTCGGAACCCTCCTCGCCCGTGTGATGGGTGCGGTGCTCATCATCGGCTATTTCGTCTCGCGCTCCCGCTACCGGCTCTACCTGCAGCGTTTCTCGCGCCGGAAATTCTCCCGGACGGATGTCCGGCAGCTGCTCCACATGGGCGGGCCGATCTCGCTGCAGATGTTCCTCGAATCCTCGGCCTTCGTCGGAACGGGCATCATGATGGGATGGTTCGGCGCCGAAGCCAAAACCACCATCAGCGCCAATCAGATCGCCATGACCATCGGCAACTGCGCCTTCATGATCGTCATGTCCATCGGCGCCGCAGCCACCATCCGGATCTCCCACTGCTACGGAGCCCGGAATATCGGGGAACTCTCGCTGGCCGCCAAAGCCTCGTACCACCTCGTCCTGGTCTGGAACGCATTCGCCGCCCTGGTCTTCATCTCCCTGCGGCACTTCATCCCCACGCTCTTCACGACCAATGCCGAGGTCATCGCCATCGCTTCCGAACTCCTGGCATTCGCCGCGCTCTACCAGCTCTCGGACGGCGTTCAGAACGTCTCGGTGGGCATCCTCCGCGGCATTCAGGACGTCCGGATCATCATGCCCATCGCCCTGATCTCCTACTGGATCCTCAACCTCCCGGTGGGCTACCTGCTGGGATTCACCCTCGGGATGGGGCCCTCGGGGCTCTACGTCGGCTTCACGTTCGGGCTGTCGACCGCCGCCGCGCTGATGATCCTGCGCATCCGACGCAGTGTGCGGCGGCTCTACGCGGTGAAATAAAAAATTTTTCGTACCTTTACGCAAATTATACCCGAAATGGAGATCGAAAAACAACATAAAGGCGTCTACAAGCCCGAAGTGGGCCGCGGCTGCGCCTTCCGTGAGGACGGTTCGGAACCCGAAGCCAGAATCTGCGACGGGTGTTTCAAACTCCACGAAACCCCCTGGCTCGAAGAGTTCCCCGTCAACGAACCCTCGGAAATCGTCGAGGTGCGATTCAAGAATACCCGCCGTTCGTTCTATCAGAACGTCAACCACCTCGACCTCAAACGCGGCGACATCGTGGCCGTCGAGGCTTCGCCCGGACACGATATCGGCATCGTCTCGCTGACCGGCGACCTCGTGGCACGGCAGATGCGCCGCACGGGTTTCAACCCCTACAACGGCGAATTCAAGAAGATCTACCGCAAGGCCAAACCCTACGATATCGAACGCTGGCAGGAGGCCATCGCCCTCGAACACGAAACGATGATCGCCTCGCGCCAGATCGCTGCCGACATGGGACTCAACATGAAGATCGGCGACGTCGAGTATCAGGGCGACAAGATCAAGGCCATCTTCTACTACATCGCCGACGAACGGGTCGACTTCCGCGAACTGATCAAGGTCTTCGCCGAACGCTTCCACATCCGCATCGAGATGAAGCAGATCGGCGCCCGACAGGAGGCCGGACGCATCGGCGGGCTGGGCGCCTGCGGACGCGAACTGTGCTGTGCGTCGTGGATGTCGAGCTTTTCGAGCGTCACGACCGGCGCCGCCCGCGTGCAGGACATCTCGCTCAACCCCCAGAAACTCGCCGGGCAGTGCTCGAAACTCAAGTGCTGCATGATGTACGAATACGACACCTATGTCGATGCCCGCAAGGATTTCCCGCGGCTGCGCGAACCCCTGCAGACCGTCGACGGGGAGTGGTTTCTGGTCAAGAGCGACGTGCTGGCCGGGACGATGACCTTCTCGTCGTCGAAGGAGACGATGGCCAACATCACGACACTGCCCGTTTCGCGCGTGAAGGAGATCCTCGCGCTGAACCGCCAGGGCAAAAAGGTCGAGCAGCTGCAGCATGAAGACGACATGCGTCCGACGTCCGAGGAGCCGACCTACCGTTCGGAGGAGGACAGCATTACGCGCTTCGACCAGACCAAGCGCCGCAAACGCGGCGGCCGCAACAAGAACCGCGGCGGACAGAACAGACAGCAGGAGGGCACCAACGGACAAAACGGGCAGAACGGACAGAACGGACAAGGCCGACAGCAGAACGGACAGCAGAGTGCCTCGGCAGACTCTTCGCGGCAGGGAAGCCCGTCGGAAGAGGGCGGAGCACAGCCGTCCGGGAATCAGGCTGAGAATCCGCAGCGCCGCAACCAGCGGGGCCGGAACGGCGGAAACAACGGAAACAACGGGAGCAGCAACTCCGGAACTTCGGGAAATAACGGCGGCGATGGCGCTGCAAACCCCGGCAGCGGAGAGCGTCCGCGGTCGGAGAACGGCCGTCCGGGCAACCGCGAAAACCGGGGGCCGAAACCGGAGAATAACAACCGCGAAAACCGGGGGGCGAAACCGGAGAACGGCAACCGCGAAAACCGCGAACCGAGGCCGGAGAACGGCAACCGCGAGAACGGCAACCGCGAAAACCGCCGCCGCAACAACCGCCGCCGCAACAACGGAGAGCGCAACAACGGAGAGCGGAACGGCGGGAACCGGGATGCCCAGAACGGCGGCAACAGCGGAGAGCGGAACGGCGGGAGCAACGGCGGCAATGAAAATCCGCCCCGCAACGAATAGCAGGCGAAAAGGGTGAAGCGGAACTTGCGTGATACGCTTCTGACGGGGCTTCTGCTCGTCGGAGCAGCCGGAATGGCCGGAGGCTTCACGGGCTGCACGTCACCGTACCAGACCGTCGCCTCGGATGTCAATCCGGCCCGGTGGGATCATACGGCCGAAATCCGCATGGAGAATGCCGACACCGTGACGCTGCGCGATGCCGTACTCTTCCTGCGCTACGACGAACGGTTCGCGGAAGATACCCTCACGGTACGGATCGCCGCCATCGCACCCGATTCGCTCCGCTTCGAAGAGCGGTTCCTGCTGGCCATCCCCCGCACGAAAAACCCCGCGGCTCTGACGGGCGAAGCACTCATCCCCTACCGCCGTCGGATCCGGCTCGCCAGTGCGGGTGAATACCGGTGGTGCGTGACGCCGGTCCGCAGCGTCCGCGGCGTGGAGGCCGTCGGGCTCCGCCTCTCGAAAAGCAACTGACAGACGGAAGGGATGGAACCGGCCGGTCGCATCCCGCCACCGAACCATAATGCCAAGCCAACAAACCCATGGGAAAAGACAAACTCCGCCGCTTCCGCGAAAACCTGACCTTCACGTGCTTCGTACAGCCCGAATTCGAGGAGGTTTTCCGCCACGACCATCCGCTGAAGGGGCACTGGAACCGCGATTTCTTCCACAACGACCACCCCATCGTGCTCGAACTCGGATGCGGGAAGGGGGAATACACCGTGGCGCTGGCCGAACGCGACCCCAACCGCAACTACATCGGTATCGACATCAAGGGGGCACGCATGTGGCGCGGCGCCAAGACCGCCACCGAACGCGGCATGAGCAACGTCGGATTCCTCCGCACGCGCATCGAATTCATCAACGGGCTCTTTGCCGAAGGGGAGGTCTCCGAACTCTGGATCACCTTCCCCGACCCGCAGCTCAAAACCCGGCGGGCCAAGAAACGCCTCACCTCGCCGTTGTTCCTCGAATACTACGCCCGGCTGCTGCGGCCCGACGGCGTCATCCACCTCAAGACCGATTCGAAGCATCTCTACGCCTATACGAACGAGGTGATCCGCCATTTCGGGCTTCCGTGCGAGGTCTCCGAGGCGGACATCTACGGCTCGGGGTATGCCGACGAGGTGCTCTCCGTAAAGACCGCCTACGAGGAGCGCTTCCTCGGCATGGGACTCCCGATCACCTACACCCGCTTCCGCCTCGACGGGCGGCGCGACTTCCCCTGGTTCGACTGGGAGGAGGACGAAAAACTCGAAAAGGATGACGAGGAGGAGCGCAAAACCGGACGTTGAGTCCGGTTTTTCCGTGCCCGCACCGCTCTTTTCGAAATCTTTTTACTACATTTACACCTCGGTTAACCGCCTTGTCTCATGGATGTAAAGATCGCCCCGGACTGGAAGGAGATCCTCGCCCCGGAATTCGAAAAACCCTACTTCGCCCAACTCACCGACTTCGTCCGCCAGGAGTACGCCACCCGCCGCATCTTCCCGCGCGGAAGCAATATCTTCCGGGCCTTCGACAAATGCCCGTTCGAGGAGTTGAAGGTCGTCATCATCGGCCAGGACCCCTATCACGGTCCCGGACAGGCCAACGGACTCTGTTTCTCGGTCGCGGACGGCATTCCCTTCCCGCCCTCGCTGCAGAACATCTTCAAGGAGGTGCACGACGACACCGGAACCCCGATTCCCGCCAGCGGGAACCTCGACCGCTGGGCCGAGCAGGGCGTGCTGTTGCTGAACGCCGTGCTGACGGTCCGGGCCCACGAGGCCGCCTCGCACGCCGGGCGCGGCTGGGAAACCTTCACCGATGCCGTCGTGCGGGCCATCGCCGAGCGCAAGCAGGGCATCGTCTACATGTTGTGGGGCAGTTACGCCCAGAAGAAGGGGGCCATTGCCGACCCGCAGCGCAACCTCATCCTGAAGGCCGTACACCCTTCGCCGCTCTCGGTCTACCGCGGCTTCTTCGGGTGCCGCCACTTCTCACGTGCCAACGAGTATCTCGTCAGTCAGGGCAAGGAGCCGATCGTCTGGTAACCGGCGGAAAGTGGTCGGAGCAGAGGTCGGAGCGGGATACGACCGGGATAAGGACCGGACGAGACCGAAAGATACTGTTCCAAATAGTGTGTCTGGGGAATAAATAAAAAAGTCTACAGATTTTTTAGATTTGTAGTGACGAACCA
>CALUNH010000003.1 GCA_944321965.1 uncultured Alistipes sp. | reverse complement strand
ATCTAACCAAAATCTCGATAGCTTTTTTCTTCTATCCGCTATCGGTGCGGTCTACTCGGATCGTAAACATAGGAACTATTTTTTATGGTTGTTATTAATTCGCTGGCAAATCACTGTAATGTAACCATGCAGACCACCTTCAGTGACGATTAATTTTGGAATAATTTACGGTAGCCTATAATCGGGTCACTTACGGACACCCATTACCCGGTCAAAATCCACTTTCAGGAAGCGGACGAAGCGCCCGTTCTTCTCTCGGGGAATCTGGTGGAACTGTAAAATACCGTACACCGAGTCACGAGAGAGTTTGAATTTTTCCATTGCCTCCTTGACCGTGTAATATTCCGCCTTGCTCTCCTGTTCAGCAGTCTTGGAAAGATCGAAGTGGAGTTTGGAGTAGAATATCTGCCCGTGTTCTTTCTTTGAGGGAATGTTGTTACGGTAGACGTGCGAACGGATGGCGACACGTGTCATGCCGTATTTCTCCTGAATATCTTCGGGCGTGTACCATTCCGTCAGGTCGGAGTCCACCTCATATTTGGCAAAGGCGGCATCAATATGTTTCTTGCTGTAATAGTTGAACTGGCGGATTCTCACTTTCGGGACCTTGTGCTGTCGTGTATAAGTCCATACCCATTTGGCATTGACCTTATATTTCTGTGCAATCTCCTCGGCGGTGTAATACTCGGTGATGTCAAAGTCCTCTTTGGGCATGATACGTTCGTAAGGCTTGGTCTTCATCATCAGCTCGATGTCCGCACGGCGGATGAGCGACTTTTTCCCGCTCAGACGGGAGGCCCGCAGTTTGGATTCCTTGACCAGTTTATAGATGTATTGCCGGGTAACACCCATCAGCTTTGCGGCTTGGGCAAAAGAGAAGAAATCCTGCCCCTCGGCTGCTTGTCGAGGTTGCAATAATTCCTGCGATCGCTTCAACTGTCGCTTACGTTCCCTGATGCGTTCCTTGTAGCCAAGATTGGAACACTGATGGCTACAATAACAGGTTGTTGTCTTTTGAGCTATAAATGGCTTTCCGCACCATTGACAAATCTTTCTTATTTCCATATTTTCCTCCTTTACATTGGGGATAATTTCTCCTTATTTCTCCCGAATTTTGTCAACACATGTAAACCATTGTCAACACACGTCAACTAATGCGTCACTGTGACATTTGGGCAAACCGTGAATTTCTGTCACGGTAGAAATACGTATGAAAAATATGGATAAAAACCGTTACTTCCAAATACGGTCTGGAAAGTACATAAAAACAAAAGTCATTGATATACAGCGACTTTATTCTAAATGGTTATGATTGGTTACGGTTGTTTAGAAGCCGTCATTTGCCGATGCAGAATGTCGTTATGCTGTTTTAACGCGCTTAAATATATGTGTTTGTGTTGTATCGCTGATTTCATTAGCAACAAAATAGCAACAGATTTGCAAAACTACTGCTATTTAGATGGTTGAATCCGGTGTCAAATATACAAAGCGATGAGATATTTCCTACATTGGAAAGTGTAAGAAACTTTCCATCCGGAATAACGTCTGTTGTTATTTCGCCAGCTATCTATGCCAAAGAAAAACGGGACAGTTCCCTGGCCCGTTTTGAATAAAGTTATTTTTGTCGAATTTGCCCTACAATGCGTTCAAATTTCTTTCTGGTGTAATTTATTGTTAATGAAATTGCGGCCCGCATTCGCCGCCATTTGCTTTATCTGTCATCCCTTAGAAATGTGTTAGTGTGAAGCAGCGGGTTACTCAAATCCGTATCATATAGCTTGATCGTATTCTCATCTACAATAGTGTATTCCCAAATCTTGCCGACAAGAGCGTTGAAATAATCGGATTTCTCGCTATGCTGCGAATATGCTACAATCCGCTTCTTGCCTGTGTCAAGATAAAAATAGAAGTCATTATCATAATAGTTGTCTCGGTATTTCATTCCCCCGTGAAATTCCATTTCAACGTCGTTCATCGAACTTTTCTTTTTGACAGGCTCGGGGAACGGAGAGAATACAATGCTGGTCGTATTAAGTCCGCTGTCATAAATGAAAGAGCCGTTCAGAACTTGGAGGGCTTCGCTTTCGTCCTTTGAATAGCCTGAAGACTGTCCGTCATCATCTTTCGAGCAACCGGTTGCCAGCAAGGTAAGCCCGATAACGCATAAAATTGCAAATCGTTTCATGTTACAGGAATTTTTTGGCTGCGGAGATAAGCTCCTCGCCGAAGTTATAAATGTCGTCTATTGATTTAATCTTGTTGTGATGCTCGGCCTTGCTGTCGTCAAGAAATGTCAGCCGTTTGTTGGTGGGCGAATCGAGATACAGGCGGCAGACTGTCTTTCGGTTGTTGTCATCGAGGAATACAGCAAAATATGTTTGCGCGTCTCTGTATGTCACCCGCTCGGGAGGAACTACTCCGTGCAGCACAGACTTGATGATATAGTACGCCTGAAGCTCCTCCTCGGTCGTCACTATCTTGCTCGTCGGAGCGGCTGCCTTACCCGTTGTATCTGCCGACGTCTCTGGTTGCTGTTCCGTCTGTACCGTGTCCTCGTCCTTTATGGCAGCTTTAAGCCGGTCAGAGATGAGGTCATTGATGTAGGAGCCTATTGCCCGCTTTACGAGCGGCGTAAACTGTTCAACGACTTTCGGCATGAAGAAGCCGTCGTACACCTGCTTGCCGAAGTATTTGACGAAATCGGGGCTCGGGGCGGAGAACTCACTGCTGATGATCGTCTTCAGCTCGCCCATGTATTTCAGCTCGCTGGCGGAGCTCAATATGTCGCTCACGTTGAAATACGACTTGTGGAACTTCTTCAGTTCCTCCACCTGCGCGTCTTTCAGGTCGAGCATATTCACCTCCAAAAATGGCTTCGTGTCCATCTTGTTGGGTTCGGCGAGGTCGGTATAAAAGCGGTAGATGATGCCGTTTGTCAGCACGCCGAACTTGGCTTTCGATACGTTGAAATACCGCAGGAGCTGGTTATCGTGCAGGTTCAAGTCCTGCTGCCAGTGCTTGCATTCGATGAGGATAATAGGCTCGCCGTCCTTGAGTATGGCGTAGTCTATTTTTTCGCCTTTCTTCGTGCCGATGTCGCAGCACATCTCGGGGAGCACCTCCCGTGGGTTGAACACGTCGTACCCGAGAGCGTTGATGAACGGCATGATGAGGGCGTTCTTCGTGGCCTCCTCCGTAGGGAGGTCTGCCTTTAGCGTGTCGATGCGCTCGGCAAGCTGCCTGATTGAATCCTTGAAATCCATATCTGTTATTTGGGTTATGCCACTTGAATTATAGTGGTTCGCCGTTGTTCGCAGATATGGGCGCAAAAGAAGCGTGGGCATTCCTGATTGGTTTAGAAGGTATCGCCAAATACCTGGAGCCCTAACAAGGAAAATGCCCACGCGGATACGCAGGCATTCACCATTGTTTTTAAGGGCTTCGATGAAATTGGCGATTTTTCTAAACCTCAAAACAATAGCAAACGCTATAATTTTCAATATGTCACCACAAATGTAGCAAAATATGGTGATAAGGAGGCCAAAATCGCTGAAAAATCATTCACTTGCGCCTAAAAGGACAGGAAATCGTATGAAACACCTACTCCGAGATAAGGCTGGAATCCGGCGGGCGTGACCCCGTACCCTGCCTGTACGCCGACATGCCATCGGCGTTGTTTCTCGCGTATGCGGACGACCTGCCGCTCGGGGAAGATGAACAGGCTGTCAAGCGATGGCCGGTAGCCGCTGACATAGGCCCTGTACCGATCTGTCTCGTACCGCTTCTGCGTGATGGGTATCTGCACCGTCACGCTGTCGTCCGGCTCGGTAGGCACTGTCACTTCCATGCTGTCAGGCTGTTCCGCCTCCGCTTCGTTCCCCTGTCCCTGTCCCGTCGGCCCGTCCTCTCGTGGTGGGATGGCGGGGAGCTTTTCGGTGACGTAGCGTATGACCACGCTGTCCCGGGGCACAGGCTTGTAGTATGGGATTGTGTCGATGACGGTCAGCGTGTCCGTAAAAACGCCACAACCGCCCATTTCCGGCTTTTCACGAGCCCTGTGGCACTGATATACGTTCAGGCACAAGAGAGCTCCCACAAGGGCGTAAACAAGGAATTTCCGCAGCTCTTTCATCGCTTCCCTTCAATGTAGTCCACAATGCCCCGAACATGGAGCGCCACGACAGCCTCCATGCCCTCTGTGGAATTGAGCATGGCGAGGTCGTCGCGATTGTCCATGAATAGGTTCTCGGTCAGCACGGCGGCGCAGGCCGTGTCCCGGCAGATGGCGAGGTTCTGTGCCCAGTACGGCTCCTGCGGGGAGTACCTGCGCACCTTCAGCCCCTCTTCCTCCGCCGAGGCAACCAGCGCCCGCGCCAACTTCTTGCTCTGCGCTCCGGCGTTCAGCGAGACATGCGCCGACCAGCCCCGTGCCGTCATCCAGCCGTTTCCGTTGCCTGCGGCGTTGACATGCACGGAGACCAGCAGGACATCCGCCTTGCCCACCTGCGTACACAGGGCGTTCACGCGGCGGCAGCGTTCCGACAGGGGAATGTCCCGCTCCTCCGGCACGAGGAGTTCCGCCTCATAACTCCTGCCGCGCAGTTCCTCCACAATGCGGGCGGCAATGTCTCTCGCCCAGCGGTATTCACGGAACAATCCGTCGGGGGAACGTTTCCCCGGGGTTTCCGCCCCGTGTCCGTTATCAATGAGTATTCTCATGGTCAATCCCTCCTATCCGTTACAAAAACCAGCCGATTTGAGAACCAAGCAACGCCCCGGCCGCCCCAGCCAGCAGGTCGTACCAGTCCCAACGGCTGTTGGGATTGAAATAGTCCCCGACCTCCTTACCGACGGCGAGGCACGTGGAAGCCGTGAATCCAGTCAGCACAGCGATGCCGGAGGTCGATATGATACCGAACACGACGGCCACAAGAATTGCCGCAACGAGGCAGCACACGAAATGGATGATTTTGTCTGTTTTCATATCCGTAAAAATTTTATTGGTTGATGAATGAATCTTCCTATTTGAACTCGGGGAGCAAGTACTGGATGTTCATCGCCGCATCGTGCATGATGGCCCGGGCTTCCTCCTCATTAACCTGCATTGGACGTGTGAACTCGCAGAACACGCTGCCTACCCAATCGTGCTTGCCGTCATTCAGACGTTTGATTATTGCTGCCTGACAGCCGCAGGACGAGAGCATAGACTTGGCGAACTTATCGTCCACTTGCTCATCGATGTCCGTTATGAACATGAAGAGGTTCTTGTTCAAATCAGAACTGAACTTAGCCACCTCCGACATTTTGAGGTTCTGTATCTTGTCTCGCATTCCCTCCACGCCTTTGCGCTTGACCTCGTAATATACCGACAGCATACACTCGTTGCCGAGCGGGTGCGGTTGCACGATATACACGCGATCGGCCTTTAGCTGGTATAAGATGTTCCACAGCTCTCCAAACACGACTGCTGATCCGTCATTGCGACGCTTGCTTTTTATCTCTTGGTCTTGTTTGAACTGTTCAATTTTCAGGTCTGTGAGTTTGTCTTTGGTCTGCTGGTTGTACTTGAACCAGAGGCCGAGCACGCCTGTGATGATTGTGCCTATGGCACTGATGATTACTGCTGCATATTCCATATCTTTTTGCAAATATTAAAATGTTATTTCTGAATCTGGCATCATATCGCTCGTAACCATCCAATTACCGTTTATGCAGATAAATTGAATGAACCCTCCTCTTGAACAATAGATCTCTTTAACTGGCTTTAATCCGTATGTGGAACTTTTTGAAAGCGGGTGATATATGTTGCCGTTACCGGATAAGTCTGTTTCTCCTTTAATCCATAAAAAAGGCGAAGACCTTGTTTTGATAGGGTTGTCAAAGACATTCAACACAACTCCATCAAACTTTTCATCGTTCGGAAGAGTTAAAACGAGAGAATAACCTGCGCTTGATGATGTCTGTATGTTGAAAACGTTTTTTACGATGTAAACGGCTCTGTAATCGCTATCATATCCGTTAAACTCCGCAGCTTTGTCAATGTCTGTAAATGGTATTTGCAAAAAACCGGAGAATATGCCTTTTGATGCATATATGGTACCATCGTGAAGAACCCGATAAGGCGCAGTTGCTTTTTTGGACTCGGGGGCTCCAGCCCAAATCCGAACATCGCTATCAGAAGTTCCGATTCCGTTCATTCCTGCGTTTACTCCATTATCATTTCCTATACCTACAAGGCCGGAAAGCAGACCGTCGATGAAGTTGATGCGACCTCCTATTTCTCCGAGTAAAAGGTCAAAATACGTCTTCCCGTCTGACGATACGATTCGATCTGTCGTGATTCGGCCGGGCAGAATCTCCGAGAAACCGTAGAGCGAGACATAGCTCCGCTCCCCGTCGTATTCGCTGTTCAGCACGCCGACAAGGAGGTGGTAGTACCCCGCGACTGCCTCCATGCCTATAGCCGTTTCGGACAGCAGGAACGAGCCTGTCTGTGCCGTCTTGCTTACCTTGGCGTACAGGTAATATTTCGTTTCCCCGTTGTCAAGCCGTCCGCTCGTGTACTGCGGCATATCCCAATACCTGTATTCGCTTGCGGCGTGGGAGGAACTCAACGAGCTTATGCCGATAGTCAGGTGCTGGATTATTCCTGCGGCTGCTGTAAGCTGTTTCGTCGTGTTTTCGAAGGTTATACTGTGTGCCACGCCGACGGGGTTCGTCTTGCTGTTCACGAAACGGAACTGCAAGCTCTCGTCGCCGACGAGCATCTGCATCGTCTGTATGGCTATCGGGTTGATGCTGTTCGTGAAATTGTCGAGCAGGGCATCTTCCAGCATCTCCATTGTTTCCTTTGCGTCCCGGAAGCGGCGTTTGGTAAACTGTATGGCATCCCTGTGGTAGTCCTCTACAAGCACCTCGTCGCTTTCAAGCTGTTTCAGCGTCGTAGAGAAACTGCCTCCCACGGTTGAGTTCGACAACTCTATCTCCGGGCTGTGCGGCTTGTTGATGTAGTCCTTAATGCCCGTTATCCTGACAAGCACCCCGTCCTTTTGGAAGTGTTCATCGGAAAACTGTATATACCCTCCGAGCCTTATCTTTCCGCTGATGTTTATCCAATCCTTTTTCGACCAAATGCCGTCAAGCTCCCCCGTAAAAGAGAACTTCTGTTCCTCGTTGTCGAACAGGTAACGGACGGCGGTACGGAACATATCCCACGAAGCACCCGTCTTTGTCTCGTCGTCACGGACATAGGCATCCGGCATACGGCATTTGAACACGACATAGGTGTCCGTCGTCTGCGGCGCAAACGTGGCGTTCGGCATTGTCTGACCGTCTATTTCAGCCGGGACTATCTCGAAACGACGTGCAGCCTTGCCCTTTTCTGCGTTGTGGTAGTATTTGACCTCGAACTCACGCCCGGCAAGCATACCCGACTGAAAGACGATAGTCATTGTTTCGCCCTCGATAAGGCATTCCTCGTAGTTGAGCGTATTGGGTATGGTATTGTCAACTATGTCATAGAAGTTGTTGTCCGCATCTTCCACAACGACACTCGTAACCTTTCCTATGCGCTTCGGGTAAATGTCCGAGCAGTCCAGACTATCCTCCGCAAGCGATGAAAGTTCTTTGTCGCTCCGGCGTATTGAGTACCCCAAATCGTCAACGACGTATGTACGAGCGTTCGCAGGGTTGAAATTCGGGTCGCCCTCGAAATAAACGCCGTCATACCGTATGCTTTGACCTGCCGGAAGAAGTAGCTCGCTGCTCTTGTACTTGCTGGGGTCGATATTGTCTGTTCCGCCTTGAACGTAAAGTATCTCTATGGGTGGCGTGTCGCCATAGTTTGACCGCCCCACGCCCGGCTTGAAACCGTTGCCACGCCCGTATGACAGCGGCAGGGGATTGTTCTTGTTGTATTCCACCTTGCGCAGGTGTACAGTCTTGCCGACAAACTCGAACTCCGTGTTGAACTCCGTCGCCATCATTCCGAGAGCGTCCCAACAATACACGTGGTTATAGCTTATCAGTTTTTCCGTGCCGTCGATGCACTCGCCGACTTCCCACCCCGTGTCCCGGCGGTTCATATTGTCGACGAACATTTGAAGATGCTCTATCGGCTTCGCCGTAAGGGAGAATTTAAGCCGTCCGTCAACCGGGTTGCGAAACTTCCATATCTTTGCTTTTGCCTGATTGGATTCGAGCGTGACGGTGTACTCAAAGTTCCGGCTGTGTTTCATCTTGAAAGCCTCCGGGCGTTCGAGCGTGTACCTTTCGCCCTGATAGATGCAGTACGAGCCGACGGGTATCTCTACATGCTCCGCAAGCGAGTAATGGAGCGTAAGGTTGTGATCGCCCTTTATTACCCGGTATCGGTAGCTGTTGTCGTCAACCGTGACATCAAGTACTTTTATGTTCTTGTTGTTGTATATTATCATGCCCTTTACGTTCAAAGTTATTTTACTCGAATTTCGCCGTATTCGCGTTATCTTTTTTAAGTGGTATGTTTATATTATAATCACTTAAAAGCCGCTAAAACGGGCTGATTTCACCTTTCCCCGTTTACGTAAACTGATATATCTTGCCATTGCCGCATTTAGTGGCTTTGATAACCGTTATAAACGGAAAATCCTCTTCCTTAACTTGGTCGAGGACGCTTTTCAAGGCTGTGGAGTTCGTGAAGAATTTGCCTTCCTCCTTGCCGTCGGTCGTCCGATAGTGTATGAGGTAACGACCCTCCCCGTGTTTTGTCTTAACATCGGGGAGGTAGTCGATAACCTCTATTTCGCTGTTCAGGATGTCGGTAACCGACACCTGCGGACAGTTGAAAATCTTTCGGTCGTCCTGTTGCTTGATACCGAGTTCGCTGAACCGCTTTGCCATAGTTCCTCTATCTTTTATTGTACGAGTTCTACATAAATGCCGACCAAGTCTTTCAATGGATTGTAAACGGGTATCTCCGTGTCACGGGTACACAGATACACCTCGCCGTCCTGCGAATAATACTTGCCCTGTTCCAACTCCATATTGTTGTCATAGGGGATAGGGTCGTCCTCTGTTCCGGCTGCGCTTTCGACGATTTCCGTGTACAGGCTCTCCGTTCCGGTGCCGGGCTTCCACTGCTCCTGTACGGTATGTTCTTGCAGGACTTTCCACAGCTTGCCGTCGCACTGCATCTTCTCGTCTTTCTTCACTGTTTTTCCGACAAGCGATGCCCACTCCGGGTATATCGACTTTACGGATAAAGCGTCCTCGTCCGACAGTGACATCGTGTTCACTGTTAAAGCCAACAGACGGACGATGTCGGACTGCCGGGGCGCAAGTGCTGCCGGGGTTTCGGGGGCGGACCTTTCCTCTCCCAAATCCTTACGTACCGTGCGCTTCACTTCGGCGACAAAAGACAGGTACTCGGTGTATTCGCTTACCACGCTCGCATCCACATCCAATCCCTGCTGATAAGCATTGAACTTGTTTACAAGCGCAATCTCGGCGGACGCCGTGTACTTGGCTCGGATAACCGCTTCAATGACCTTATCCGATGTCACGGGCTTCCATACGGTCACCTCCTCGCATTTCCACTGCGACACCTTTTCTTCTCCGGCGTTTTCGTCTGTCAGTTCCGGCACTACTTCCTCGATGTTGAAACGATAGACATAGCTTCCGTTTCCCACTGCCTCCAAGTAGGGAGGCTTGCTGTCATAAAATGCTTGCATGATGCTCTTGTTTAATTATGGTTCGTAAAAGATGTTTGCTGTTGCTGTGCTTCGCCCAACCCAACCAAGGGGCGACAGCCTGTTTGTAGGCTTTCGTGTCAAGCGGCGGTTGCCGTTTGTTGAGCTTGGCGGCGGCACGGCAGAAATTCTGTTTTATGCTCTTCCTTATGAGCTTTTGTTTCCTGTAAAACTTATAACCGACATAATCAAGCCCACGACCGTGCCTGTCATAGCGGTTCACGGCGATAGGAAAGATTTGCCAGTTGTCCTTGACTTTCAATTCAAGTTCCTGTTCGATATAGGGCTTGACGAACTCGTGAAAGAACCTGCGCAGCTCCTCCTTGCTCTCGCTGTAAAACGAGAAGTCGTCGGCGTATTCCTCGCAGTCTATCTTCCAAACCTCATTCACTTTGTGCATGAAATAGGCAAGGAACAGGTTGGCGAGGTACTGCGACAGGTAGTTTCCGATAGGCACACCGTCTGCGCTGTCGATGATTTCATCAAGCAGCCACAGCAGGTCTTTGTCCTTTATCTTGCGTCTGACGATGCGTTTCAGCACGTGGTGCTTTATGGACGGATAGTATTTCTTTATGTCTATTTTAAGGCAGTACATGGGCTTTCCCCTGTATTTGCGTATCATCTTATCGACGTGCCGGGCACAGCCCTCTATACCCCGTCCCTTGACGCAGGAGTAGGTGTTATACGTGAATGTCTTTACCCATATCGGCTCCAATACGTTCATAATGGCGTGGTGGACTATGCGGTCGGGATAGTACGGAAGACGATAAATGACACGCTCTTTCGGTTCGTATATGGTAAATACTTCGTAAGGCGATGTCCTGAATGTCTTTGTCAGCAAAGCCTCGTGGAGAGCCTGTATGTTGGCTTCCCTGTTACGGTCGTGAACCCTGACACCGTATGAGCGAGTTTTCCCACGGCGAGCCTTTTCATCAGCAAGCCGCAGGTTCTCGACTGATATTATCTGTTCGTATAAATTCCCTATACGTTTCATCGCTTTGCTTTTCTTATTCGGAGCGTTCGGTAGCCCATACAACAGGCATTCCTACCAGCACCTTTCGGGTTACTTGAAATCTTCTGCCAAGAGGCAAGGTCGTCGCTCCCTTATATCTTTGTCTTTCTGACATTCTAAAGCATAGGTGAGAGCCGATGTTCGTATTCGTATTCGAGGGGGTGTTATTCGAGTTCGCATAGGCGAAGCCTGCATTCGCACCGTTATTCGCGTTACCGCTGAACAGGACACCACGGGAGCGACCAACCTTTATCGTCATAACTATCTCTGTTTATAATCCAACTTCATTATCCGACACGTATCAGACACGGACGCTTACCGGGCTATGCGCTTTGCGGTAAAAAGCAAAGGCGAGAGCCGAAGTGCGTATTCGCATTCGAGGGGGCGCGACCCGAGTGCGCAGAGGCGAAGCCCGCATGCGCACCGTAATACGCGCTACCGCCGAACAGGACACCGCGCAAAGCCTCGGTCGTAGGAATGTTGGTATAATGATAGTCGCAGAAATAGGTTGTAGATCCGCCACCTACTACGGATGGCATGATCTCGCCGCCCTCGCCGAAAATCACCTCCTTGACATATCCTTCTGCACGGGCCTCGTTGCCTACATGGGTATATCCATCATATCCGCTATCCGAGAATTTGGCCGGATCGGTGCAGACGAATACTTTACTCAACCCGTCTCCGCTATTCTCCTCGGTAGGGCTGATGCGTACATTGATTCCATCTGTCCATTGCCAAATATGCCCGAACGGATTTTCAATGCCACGATAACGGGGCACTTTTACTTTTTTGATAGAGGAATCATATTCGGCTGGCATGGAATATTCTACTTCGCCCGTGCCATTACCCAATTCGTCGGTATAACCGCAAGGAATGAACGGATAATAGCTGTTAAACGTATTCCATTTGCCACTTTCAAGAGTGGTTACTCCATCTCCGAGACCTCCCTGTGCATATCCGTTGCTATCCTTTTGGGCATTGAATGCGGCCTGTGAGTTGAGAGTCGCATATTCGATAACGAAAAGCCAATACAACTCCTTGTGAATATCGTAGGTCATACAGTTCCATTCCGTAGAACCGCTCTTGCGTTTACGGGCATAGTTACGGAAGTTGATACGGGAAATCTGTGTCGCCGGCCTCCCCAATACCGAACGATAGCTACCGTCCCAGTCGGCTTGATTATTCCCACCTCGATAGTCTGCATCCATATTTACTACCGAGCAAAGGGTCGTTGTACTACGCTTTACGGTAGCTTCATACGCCGAAACATATCTTTTCCCGACAACGTGATAGCCGGGAAGAGGGTACTCGCTGATACGCACCCGACGTTTCGTCCCGTCCGTCTCGAATTTGCGGTAGTGCATGGGAAGTTCTACCATGACCTGACCCCGCGATCCGTCGCGCGTCTGTCCCGTCCAATTTGCCGGATTGAGATATTCCACTACCTCGCCGTCGTCGTTGAGCAGGCAACCTTTCATGCGATTGTGGATCGGCAGGCTCTTGTGCAGGGAGAGGTTGCCAATACGGGTGCAGGCAGGCGATGATACGGAGGTATCGAACTCGATTCCGTAACTGCATTCCTCCTCCATGTAAGGCAGAAGCGTTGCGAGCGCGGCCTTTTTACTCTCGCCATTTTCAAGTACCTCGCAAATGAGGTTGAACGGGTTGGTTTCCGACACATCAGGCAAGTCGCTCAATCGCTTGCCATTCTGAAAAGCCTCGATAATCTGTTCGAGGATTGCTTCTTGTTCTGCTGTCATAGCTATTTGTCGTTTAAGAATTTGAAAATCGTTTTTCCTTTCGATGCGATGAACATCACTGACGATGCAGTATTCAGCCGCATTTTCTTTTGCCTACGGGATGTCGCCCATTGGCGCAGCCGCCGCGATAGGGAGATGAAAACCGAGACAATCATACCTTCTCGACGTAAGTTCCTGCGCCCCAATAGAGGTCGTGAGTGTTGAGAAAATCCGCATTCGGCGCGATGGCCTTGATCGCCATCGGCGACCAATCGTTGAGCACTACCGGAGCGTCAGAAAATTCGTCATCCTGATAGCATTTCACGCTCAATACGGTGTCCACGGTGGAGCTGCCGTATTTGGGCCTGATGTAGATCGAGAACAGCGCGTTATTCGGCAGACTGAATCCCTCATCGAGATTCTCGATCTTGCCGTGCGCGAGGATGCGCCCTCCGTTCATAAATTCGCTGATGTAGCCTTGTCTTGCCATAGCTTGATATAGTTTTTAGTTGAACCTGAAATTGCCGTTTGCCGTTAGGCGGATCGACGAAAGCGTTACCAATCTGATCGTGGGCTTCGATACTTTGATCTGAATCGTTTTGTAGAGTGCCACGTTGCAAGTCGGTATGACATGAATTATGCTTACCCCGGAGGCGAGGATCGTGATGCGTCCGTCGGGAGTTACCGATACAGCTTTATTATCGCCGAGGAATAGCACATTCGGCTTGATGCTGGCCGGAGAGAGCGTAGCGCGTATGAAATTCTCTGCCATATTACCGACCAATAGATTGGACGGGTATTCCACCGTCATAGCCGTAGGTACGAGATTTAGCGGCTCCAGTTCTCCGGCTGCGGCGATTACCTCCTCACAATTCTCTTTCGCGTCAATCGCGGCCGCAGCGGCATTCTCTGCATCCTTGGTCGCTGTATTGGCGGCAGATGTTGCATTTTGCGCCATTTGCGCGGCATTATTCGCTGTCTGCGATGCGGAGTTGGCCGAATTGGCTGCGTCGGTTGCATCTTTCGTCGCTGATTTCATGCCATCTACAACCGACTGGATATATTCGAGAGATACCTTTACACTCTTATTGAATATATCGACACCGATCGTCCATAATCCTTTGAATGATGTACATTCGGGAAGTTCTGAAATTCTGATTCTTTTCATATCCTTTCGTCATATATTTGTCAATTCCAAAGCCTTCATTCTGCGTAATACCCAGATTCTGACGGCTGTGAAGTGACACATGAATCGGACTGTAACTGTGCTATGTCTTCACGCATATCTACAGCATTGGTGTTGTCCTGTGTGAAAATCAATAGGCCATCTTCCGAGGCAAGCAGGATATTCTCCTCGCCGATTCGCAAGTCGTGCGTAAAGGTCACAGTCAGCGAGAATTGCAGCCATATCCTTCCCGTTGGCTCGAACTTTGTTACTTGACAGCTTTTGTAGTAGAACGGAAACTCCTGCTTGAGATCTTCTACGCCCAACAACCGCTCGCCCGGGCGTATGAGGTCGTAGAGCAGCGCGTCGTAGTTGCGCCATAGGCCGTCGAGGCTCTCCGCTCGCATGAGACATTGCAGCTTGACGTCTTTGCTCTTGTAGGTCACGCTCCCATCTCCGTCATAGTTCGCCCCCGGCAGTATGCTAATATTGCGCAAGAGGTTGAGCTTTACGGCGGCTGACTTGACAACTTCGTCGAATGTCCCTTTGAGCACACGTCCTCCGTAACTCGTAAGTGGAATCCCGTCGAGAGTGTAGCCGTCGTCGTAGGCCATGTCACTCTCGGGGGCTAGGTATGTGTAGCCGTCGAGCGGGAAATCGTCGGCGAACTTTAGCGTCGCTTGCCCGAGAATTCGCGCCGCCTTCATATTTGGTTGCTGGGTGAGGCGCAACCGGTACGATCGGCCTATCTCATCGCAGGAGAATGTGTGGTACGCTCCGTCGGAGAGGTAGTCGAGGAAGTCCGGCAGACCCGCGAATTCGTCCGCTACGGCGAACTTCACGGACACCTCCCGGGTGTTGAGCACGGGGGCTGACAGGTCGGCCTCGATGCCGTCCTCCTCCTGCCAGTCGTTTGCCTTGACGGTCTTCAACGGTGGCATGGCGACCAGTTCGTTCCAGCCGCCCGCCACAACGTACAGGCCGAACTGCCCGTACACGTCGAATCCGTCCACATATAGGCTTCCCGTCTTCATAGTATCAGTGCATTTTCACTCGTGCTCCGGATGACGCTGCACCCCTGTTCTGCCGTGACGAACACCACGGCCCATTTCGAGGCGTTGATGGCGGCCTTCGCCCCGTGCAGGAGGATGACCTCGTGCCGCTCCATCGTCGAGCAGTTTACCGTTGCCGTCGTGCGGCCGATGAGTATCACGCGCCCGGGGTTCGTGATGGTAACAGTCCCCGCGTCGATGTATATCCCGTACTGCTCCACGCCCTGCGTCTTGAACAGGCGGAGCGTGGCGAGGTTCGGGAAGTGGTGCTTGATGCAGAACTCCACACCCTGCGGGCTCGTGAAGAGCCGGATGATGCCCTGAAGGTCTTCCGTGCCCCGGAACAGGTCGCAGCAGCCCAGCAGCCGCGCCTGCGCGTATATCTGTCGTATGACCGTATCAATTGTATTCATTGCCGTCGTCATTTTCATTTCACCTTGATGCCCTTTATCGCCATGTCATTCACGGTGCTCCGCACGTCCGAGAGACTGTTCTCCACTCGCTCCATGCGCCGCGAGATGGATTCCGTGTGTGTCTCGATGTTCAGCACGCTCTCCAATATAGCCGCCGAGTGCGCAACGATCATCTTTGTATTCTCGTTGATGGAGTAGGTGTGTCCCTGCACGGCTGTCATGCGACCGTTCAGTTCGTCCACGCTCTCCTGCGAGGCTGTGGCGATGCCTTCCTGGGATGCTTCACGCTCCGCCTCAGACCGGAACAGCTCTTTGAGGCTATCCGGAAGTTGGTTAAACACGGCCTCGAAGTTGTCCCTCGTAGCGTTTAGGTCAGCGGCGAAGTCATCCATGGAGTCGATAACGGCATCCAGTCCCACGAACTGTCCGTCCTTGAACCACTTGTCTTTGTACTTGTCGAACACTTTCCCGAGCGGCTCTTCGAGGGCTTTCTGTATGAGCATCCGCTTGATAACGTCGGCGACGATGTCGTTCACCTTGTCACCCCACGCCTCGGCGGCATCCTCTCCGGCTTCGAAAGCGTCGAAGAACGCTTCCGCAAGGTCGTTGGCGATATCCGTGCTTGTGCCGCCGATGATGTCCTCCACCATCTCGTTGATGATAGCCAGCGCCTGCTGTCCGAGTTCCTCGATCTGTCGCTCCCAATCGGCAATCTTACCGTGGTCGGTCTTCTTCTTGCTATCCTCGGCGTTTATCTGGTCCTGTATAAGCAGTTGCTGCTGGGCAATGTTCTTCAACTGATTGTTGGCCTCCTCGTACTTCGCCCCACCGAGAGCTTTGTCCGCTGTGTATCCCATGTTGGCGTATGCCTTGGCTATCTTGTCAGCCGACTTTGCCAGTAATTCGCTGTTACCGCCTACGGATGAGAACATCGTGCGGAATGCGCCCTGTACGTCGTTTGCGGCGAGCTTCAGCCGGAGCATCTCATTGCGGGTCTCCCTAACGGTATTGTGCAACAAGTCCATAGCTTTGACTTCGTTTTCCTGAAGTCGCACGATATCCTGATTGTTCAGTTCCCATTGTAATTGGTCGATGCGTTCCTGAAGGTGCTCGATTTCCTTCTGCTTGTCGTCATCATTGTTGAATAGGTTGGCGATAGCCGTAGCAACTTGTAAGGCCGCCGATATGACCGTTAATATGACAGATGCCTTTTCAACGGTGGATATAGCCTTTGCGGCGGCTGTGGATGTCACCTGCATCCCCGTTGCGGACATGTTCACGAGTTGCACGATGCCGTTTATCATAGACAGTGTGGAGGTCATTATGCCTCCTGCTGCTGATATTATTTCCCCGGCTACGCCGCCTACCGTGTCGCCTATTTCCTCGAACGACTTATTGCATTCGTTGAGCACTTTGTATAGGTCTTCCCACTCCTTGATGGCCCGTTTGCCCGGGGATGTTGCATCCTTGGCGGCTTCTTTTTCTACTTTTTGCCGCATAGAAGATACTTTGGCACGGGCAACAGCTATTTGTTGACTGTCTCCCGTCCCCGACTTTTCGAGTTGTTCAAGTTCTCCCTCTGCCTGTGCCAGCACCTTCCGCAACTGTTCGAGCGTAAGGTTGGCCACCTCCTCGCACCACGCCTGATAGGTCGCCTCTCGCTGTGCGAACTGCTCGTCCACGGCGTTAAGGGCCTGCTCCTCCTGCCGCTCCAGCTCATCGAGATTGCCCTGTGTGACACCTTTGCGAAGCACCTTGTTGCCGTTGCTGTCGGTGACGATGTTGCCGTCGGTGTCCTTTTCATAGAGGCCGTTTCGTTTGCGATCGTACTCCTCCGTTATCCGGAGGCGGGCTTGTTCATAGGTCAACACGTCCCCCAACATGGTGTCGAGACTCTCCTTGTTCGCCTTTTGACGTATCTCCTCGGCGATGCGGGCATACTCGGCGATGATGTCCTTCTGCTGCTGCGAGAGGTCTGCCGCCGTGACTGTCGATCGGTCGAATGTCTGCCCCGTCTCTTTGAAGTTTGGATTGGCGTTCTGCCATTCCAGTTCCTTCATGTCACGCAGTTTTTCTACCATTTCTTCCTGTCGCCGTCTGTTGGCCTCTATAAGACGGTCGTAGTTCAGGTTGTTCTGGGCGAGTTCCTTGTCTACGCCCTCCGCCATGCCGTCGATATGGGCCTGGCGTATGTCGAGTTCTGCCTGCCTTGCCTCCCGGGCTACGGTGTCGGCATACTCCTGTATCTTCTGCGACCGCGCGGCGGTTTGTACGGCGAGCTGGTTCTCTTGTTTCTGCTCCTGTTCGGCAGACTTCGAGGTCTTGGACACACTGTATGCGTCGATCTGCGCCTGCGCGTCGGCGATGTTCCGGCGTATCTTGGCCGCCTCCTCGGTCTGAAGCTCCGCCGCCGTCATGGCATCCAGCAGCCCCTGCTGTTCCTTCTTATAATCCTCCCAATACTTCTTGTTCTTGACGACTTCCGCCTTGCCTCCGGCATCCTCGCCGCCTTCCGTGGTAGTCTTAGGGGTTGTACCGAAGCGTCGCTCCGCCTCCTGCATAGTGGTGTCGTAGATGCTGCGTGCCCGCCGTATCCGCTCGAAAGCCTCGGCGATGGGATTGGTGGTGTACGATCCTGACATGGCCGTGCCGTACACGCCCCCATAGGAGTAGTAGTGCGTCTTGTCGAACTGCTTGAGGAATTCGGGATTTATCTGCGTTTGCCCGTCCAATGCGCCCATGAGTTGCGCGTAGTACTTCTCCGTGAGGAGCATACCGCTATCATCCTTACGGTCGCCATACTTCTTCTGTAATGCCTTGTAGATATCGTCTCGAGCTTCCGCCTCCTTGGTTGCATAAGTGTCCGCAGCATCCCTTGTCGCCGCCTCCATGGCACGAGCTTTGGCCGCGTCAACTGCGGCCGTCTTAACCGCCTTGTACGCGCCCTCGACATCCTTCAGCGACCGTATCTCAGCACTAAGGCCGTCGAGGTATTTACCGTACTGATTGATGATAGCCTGCTTCGCGGTCTGATATGCGTCTGAACCCTCCTTTGCGGCTTTCAATTTGGCGAACAGACTGTCAATCTGCACCTGTTCCGAGGCCACGTCTTTGTTGAACTGGTTGGTGGTCTCGTTGAGCTTCGCCTGTGCCTTCTCTGCGTCCGTCTGATAGGTAATGAGTTTGTATAGCCCGTATGCGAGCCCCGCCACGGCTGCCGCTGCGAGAACGTAGGGATTTTTCAGTATCGTGGCGTTGAGTATCTTCTGCGCCTTCTCGACCAGCACAAGGGCGTTGTAATGGACAAGTTCCGCCGCCGTCCAGCCTGCTGTCAGCGAAGCCGACACGCTCTTTATGGCGTTCAGTGCGATAAGTGCCGCCTTGTACACCCCGACCGTGGCTATGAGCTCGACGATGACCCTGCCGACCTCTTCGTAGTTCTGCACGAGTTCCGTCGCGGCCTGTATCGACCCGGTGATGACCCCCTGCGACTGCTCGCCGATTTTGTTGAACATGTCCTGTACGGCACCTTCGAGGTTAGATATAGAGCCCTGTATGCCTTTGCTCTGAGTTTCAAGCATCCCGTGGAACTTGCCTCCCTCGGCCGTAGCGTCCATGAACGCCTTCTTTATCATATCGGCGGAAATAGCTCCTGCGGCCATTTCCTCCTTGAGTGTACCAATGGACTTGCCTGTCTGCTCGCTGATGACTGACAGGGGGTTGAACCCGGCGTTAATCATCTGTAACAGGTCTTGCCCCATGAGCTTACCCGTCGAAGACATCTGGGCGAAGGCAAGTGTGAGAGAGTTGAACCGCTGTGCATCGCCCATAGAAATATCGCCCAGCGCTCGAAGCGTGGGCATTACCTCCTCGGCTGCGATGTTGAATGACAGCAGCATTTGTGCGCCTTTGGCGAGGTCGTTCATCTGCATCGGGGTCTTCACGGCGAAATCCTTGATGTCGTTGAATAGTCTGCGACCATACTCCTTGCCAGCAAGGATTTCGAACGACTTTTCAAGGCTCTCTATCTCGCCCCGGACGTTGACTATCTGCCGGGCGAACTGCGCGGCCTGCTGCACTGTGAATACGCCTACTATGGTCTTGCCGACACGGCGGAACGCGGCGTCCATCCTGTTGCCTTCCTGCTCGGCCTCCTTGCCGATGTCGCGCAGGATGCGTCGGGCTTGCGCTGCGTCGCTCTGCAGGGACGAGTTGTCTATCCCTGTGGCGAAATTGAGTTTCCCGTTGTCCGTGTTCATAGTTGCCGAAATGTCTAATCTATGCTATCCAAAAATCTGCGTACCCTGTCGCGGTTTGCCGGGTCGTCCGCCCGGATGATGTCTTGCCCTGTGTTGCTTACCTTGTCGCCGTCCTTGCGGCTTCGGTAACTCGGGAGCACTGCCCCGTACATTATCATGTTCACATAGCTCATGTCGTACAGGACATAGTCTATGGGCAGGTTGTATGCCTTCACTGTTCCTGCGACGACTGCCCAGATACTGTCGTTACCACCTCCCTCGTCGTCCGCAGCAGGTTTATCTCTGTTAGGAAAGTGGTAAGCCCGAAAAAATCCGCCAGTTGCATCCTCATCAGCAGGCTGCTCGCCAGCGTGTTTAACTCATGGGGAGTGAGATCTTCGAGGAGCTGTCGGGCGAGTTCCGCCTTGCGGTCGATGATCTGTTCTCTGATGGTTGTCCGTCTGAAGCGTAGAAGTCCCCCAAACAGGCGTTTTTCCTGCGTTTGTGGGGCTTTGATCTTCTCTGTGAGGTGTCGTGCGCCAAGGAGCATTATGGCAATGATTTCGCCTATCTTGCGGCAGTCCTTCGCCACATGTAGGCTCTCCTCCGCCAGTCTTCCATCGTCGAGCTTCACATGCGGAAGCTCCGAGATGGCTTCCGATGCGAGGATGAGCGTCGCCGTGCTCGGAGGGTAAAACTTGTATGTCTTGTTGCCGATCCGGATGTCCTCGGGCTGCTGAAGCACTTCCTTGGCGACTTTCTGTTCCACTGTTGCCATAATTGTATGCGTTTGTAAAAACTGGATGCGAGGGAGGGATTCGAACCCCCGACCTTCAGGATATGAGCCTGACGAGCTTCCGCTGCTCTACCTCGCATGTGTCAGTTTTACCTGCCAACTGAAAAGGGTGTCTCATTCCACACGTCAGACGGTAACGCCCGACCGTCAGCGGGCGCACAACAAAATGGGGATAGATGTTTTCCTACTCTTTCGTGTAGGGCTTCACGGTGTTGCCGGTCTTCGGCTTCAGACACTTCGCCACATAGTGCAGCATCTTGCCGTCAGCCGTTGTGTAGTTCTCCTCACAGCGTACAACGCTGCGGTCGATCTGAATACCCTCGCAGGTGTCATCCTCCGGAGTGATGCGAAATGCGTGCTCGCCCGTGATGAGGCCGTCGATGTCCTCGAAAGGACGTTCCTTGCCCTTCTTTACGAAGAGGTCGAACTCCAACTGGTAGGTTGTTTTCCCGTATCGGGCATCGACAACCTCTCCTCCCTCCTCCTGTGCGAGTACTTCTTCCCCGGTGGTCGGGGTTAGCTTCGTGGTGTCCTTCTTGGGCGTGTCCAGAGCCGTCCAAACGGCCTCGGCTCCGGGAGCACCGTCCGTGGACGGCGTAGTCTCAATTTTGCACTTGCCCCATGATAAAATTGCCATAACTTGTGATGTGTTAAATTGTTATAAATCATTTGTGCTCAAAGGAGCGTCGTCGTCACCGTCAGCGTAGTATTCGTATGCGAGTTTCACGACCACAAAATGCTGCCGGATGTCGGCTTCCTCCTCCGTATAGATCGTCTGTTGCAGCCGGAACTTGTAGCAGGACTTGTCGCAGGTCAGGCTGTCGGCCCAGTCCTGCGCCATGCGCTCGACCTGTTCGGTACGCACACCGTCCTCCACGAACACCCCGTTGCGGTACGGGTCGATGTCGGGGACGAATATGTTTACCGTAACCACGCCCGTCTCGATGTCGCCGTCGGCCAGCCCGGTGGTGAAAATCACCACAGCGTCTTCCAAGCGGCTGTCTCGGGGGCGCATTCCCTGCCGGTAGACTTCACCCGATAGCTGCGGGAACATGTCGCTGCTCCGCAGCAGGCGGTAGATGTCGCCCTGCACTTGTCTTGAGGTCTTTGCCATAGTCTTGCTATTTCAATCCGAGCTGTTTCAGCATCTGAGGTACCAGTCGTTCCGCAAGCAGCTCCGCGCTGTCCAACACGTCTCGTCCTTTGGCTGACACATAGGCCGCGTAGTTCATTCCAGCGACAACTATCAGGGCGTAGCCGTTTGGGTAGTTCTTGGCCAGCTTCTGGGCGTATTCCGCACCGCTCTTGCCGCCCTCCGTGCCGCCCGAAACGGGGTCGAATTTCGACTGCTGTACAACCCTTCCGTCACATACGAGAATGTAGCCCGTAGAGCTGCGCAGGTTGCCAGTCCGGTCTTTGTAGCCGTCACTGGCCCGCGCCGCATTCACGCACTGCTCACCGATGTAGTTCAGGGTTCGCTCGATGACCGCGAGCTGCCTTTCAATCTGTCTTTCGATGCAACCAACAATATCGGCTTCCGTTGTCGTCATTCTTATCGGCATGGTTTCTGCTATGTTATTTGTCACTGATTCGCCCTGTACGGCGTTTTCTTTCCGCTCGCGTATGTTTTTATGAGCCGCGAAAGAAAGGCCGCCATTCGGGCTGAAATCGGCTTTATATGGTCAGCCTGATTTGGCATACGGCATCCAGCGGCTCGGCGTACATGAGCGAGAACTCCCCGAGGTCGCGCCCGTCAAGGGTTCGTAGCCGCACCTGTTCGGCGTTGAACGGCTGTGCCTCAATCAGCACCACATAGTGCGCGATGATGAAGTGTTCGCCGTTGATCCGCCCGAGCATGTCGTTGCGATTTGGAATCCATTGGCAAGGTATCGGCTCGCCCCAAGCCGCCTCGCCCTTTACAGGGTAGCCGGTCTCAGGGTTGATGCCTCCACCTGTTTTGGTTTTGACTTCGATTGTCCCGTTCTGAATAATCATAGCCTGCTCCCTTTATAGCCGTACACGGGCTTATGTTGTTCCGCATCCTGCGCGTCTCCATACTGCGCGTACAGCCGGTTGGCGCGATTGCGAAACTGGAGACGCTGTTCGTCCGTGAAACTGAATGACTGTCCGCCCTGTGTGATGTTAGGGGCGAGTGACAGCCACAGGAGAAGATCTGCGAGGGCGAGGTTGTAACCCGCACCCCGCAGCACCTCCTGCGTTGCCGTGTCCTCCGCCGACAGCCCGCGCCGTTCCATAACCTCCGTGAGGGTTCGGAGCGGTATCGGGTAGGCGTTCACGCCTTTCAGACTTTCAAGAACCGTCGCTGCCATGGCCCGTCAGGTGTTTATTCCCAGTTCTTTGCGTCGGTGCGGACGTACACGTTGCGGTACGCAGTGTCGAACACAGGAATTGCGTCCGCCTGTCCGATGGTCACCTCGCTCTTCGGCTCAATCGTTCCGTACTTCTTGATGACCGTGTGTGCACGCTCGGCACGGAGGATGAGCTGCTCGTCCTCCTGCAGGATGTCGTACTGTGTCGAGCCGAGACGCTCGTTCTCGGAGAGCACCAGACGGCTGTTCTCGAACGGGTTGCCCGAGCTGGACGATCCGTCCGTGAACTCACGAGTCACGGTCTGGTCGATGATGCGGAGCTGGATGCCGTTGAGCCATGCCTGACGCGCGAGCATTGCATTGACCGTTGCAAGGTCCGGGGTCTGTGAGATACCGAGGGCATTGGCCGCGAACGAGGCGCACGCTTTGATAATCTGGTCAGCGGAAGCGATCTTGTAGAACTCGTCGAGGTTCACGAATGCAAACTTCGGGTTCAGGCTCTGATCCTTGGCAGCCTTGATGATTTTCACGAGGTCGCCGATGATGTCTGCGCTTGACTTGTTGCCCCAGTCGGAGGATGTCTTCACCTTGCGTTCGTCGTCTACGTCGTAGTCGAGGTCGAACTCGTTGGCGTAGGTGGCGTTGTTGGTCGTGGTGAACGACAGCTTGCCTGCGCCCGATACGAGCTTCCATGCGATGTATTCCAGCTCGGACTGCACGCCGTTGAAACAGAAATCGACGTCGTCGCCCCAATACTGGACGAGCTGGGTTGCGTCGGCGTCCTGCGCGAATGCGAGGGCCGTCTGGTACTCCTTGATTTCCGATCTGGAGAGCTCGCGGCTGATGGATATGAACGGGATGTCACCCCGTGCGCTTTCGAACACGGGACGGCGCTTACGGACGATCGTGCCGTTGTCGGTGTGCAGGTCTGCCGCCACGTTCTTCTTTTCGAGCTGGTTTTGAAGCGTCTTCCAGTTGAAGCCGTTGACCTTGCGCACGGGGAAGTGTGTGCCGAAGAGGAACGGCTTGGCGTCTGCGGTGTTCAGACGAGCCTGTACCATCTGCTGCGTAAGTCCTTGGATAAGGGTGTTTACAATAGTTGCCATAACTTGTCTGATTTTTTAGTAGTTGATGATGCCCGAGAGGTACTTCGACACACAGGCCGGGAGCGGGTTGTTCTTCGTCACGCCGATGAGCCATGCGTCGGTGTCGATGTTGGAGTTCGGCTGTACGGGCTTGCCTGTGCCGACCACCGCCAGCGGGGTGTACTTCAAGGCCGAATCAGAGGCCGCCGATTCGGCTTTTGCTTCAATGAGAAAACCGTCTTTGGGAACAGTGCCAAGGGCTGTTCCTACCGTGATGGTATCATAGTCCTTGTTCCCTGTTGTGTCGATAGCGGTAATTGCGTATGCCTTGCCGCCCTCGTCCGCCATAACATAGTCCCCTTTGACGAAATTGTGGCCCTTCTTAACCTTAATGCTCGTGTCAGATGACTCTGCAACAACACGGGCGATTTTAACGACGTGGCAGATGCCGTTGTCGGGTACGCTGACTACTGCGCCTTCATGGAGAAAGTCCCCGCCCAGTTCTGATGACTTGACGGAGATGCCGCCACGGATGTCGGCCACCTTGTGCATGAAGACATGGGGAAGTCTGCTGTCTTTCCTGCGCTGTACTGTCATTGCCATAGTGGTATGGTTTTAACTGTTAAACAATTAGAACGGCTGCCCGTCCGCTGCTTTCGTATCGCGGTGCGCGATAGCTTCCTGCTGCTCCTTGGACAGTTCTCCGCCCTGGTTACCTGTGCCGCCTTGTACGGACGGACGACCGAAGACAGCCCCTCGCTGCTGACTGTCCTTGACAATCCCGTCTACCTCGGCGGTGATTTCGCCGAGCAGGGTCGCAAACGCCTCGTCCGTGAGGTTGTCGACGGAGGTGCGCTCGTAACCTTTGCGAAGGTTTTCGGGGAGTTTGCCGATTACAGCCGATAGTTGCTGTTTGCGGGTTGCAGTCTGGCGCTCGCCATCCATTTTGTTCAGTCGCTCCGTCAGTGACTTATTGCTGTCAATGAGAGCCTGCGCCCAAGCCGGAACTTGCTCTGCGCCCCCTGCTGGAGGTGTCGTTACGACGGGTTTTCCACTGCCAGTTTGTCCGCTGGCCGCTCCTCCCTCGTCAATTTTTTGCCCGTCTTTCAGACCGTACTTCTGTTCGTAGTTGTGTACGGCCGTCTGTTGGGCTTCTGTGGCTCGGCTGTCACCGTAGCCTTCGATAACTTGCTGCCAAGTATAGGCTTCGACAGCAGCCTTTACTTGTTCAGCGGTTGTGACAGTCTTGGCGAGCTTGTCGGCAATCCTGCCAAGGATAGTTTCGCTGACCCCCGTAAATTTGGCTTTCAGCGCCTCTAAAATCTCTTTTCGCATAGCTTGTAAGTGTAAACTATTTGGTTTATACGACAAATGTAGTAGAATTATTTTGAATATGATTATAAAATAATCGAAAATATTTCATACAGAATCGTTAAACGCAGTTGTGTGAGTAGTTTTGTGATGAAAATATTTTATCCGAATGGTTAAAAATATTCGGCGAAAAATTTGTTATTAGCAAAATACTTCACTTATATTTGCAGTGTGATTATAAAACAAACACTTGATAACCTCAAAAACAGCATAAGTATGAACACGGCAGCATTGAACTACACGACGAAACAGATTAACCGCAACTTCCGCATCAAGGTGAGCGGTATCGACGGTGAGGGTCGTAAGATAAACAAGCTCGTTGGTGTATCTGGGGCAATCGCGCTCATCGGCGTTGAGTTGTTGAACAAGTTTCTGAACCGGGCTTTTGACTGTATGGGAGACTGCTGCGTATGCAAGCTCCGCCGGGGTATCAAGTTCAGTTTCTACGCAAAATAGGGAGGACAGGACAATGGGCTACAAGTACTATCAACTGCTCGACGTGGATTACAACAACTTAATCCCAGGCAACGACAACCCGGCCAATATCAACGACGGTGAAGACGGGAGAACGGCCCGCCGCCTTGCTCGGGAATGGATGAGGGGAAACGGGGTGAGGTTCGCCCTCCTCGTGCAGAACGTCGTAACAGAGGATGGCGACGACATAGCATGGATTTCCGAAATATCAATCAAATAACAGCATCATGGCAACAATTATCGAAGCGGCGTATCTCGCAGGGTTTGAGCCGAGCTCGGATGACCTGACAGTCGAAGCACTCTTTCGAGAAGCTGAATCTTACTTGATGAAATCAATTCAGTATTAACCCAATAACAGCTAAAGATTATGGCAACAATGACAACGGAACCTACGCTCCAGCAAGGCTTGAACGAGGTAGTGATGAACAAAGTACAGCGAATGATTGACGGCAAGGCCGTTGGGGTTCAGGCGACCATGGAGCGCCTGATTAACGAGGGTAAAATCGCACAAGACTACATTGCCCCGCTGGGCGTAGAGCTGAAGCGCAACGACCACAGCCCCGTTATAACGTTCAACGGAGAGAACGGGCTTACGATGCACATGCCGGACGGCACGTTCTCTTTACATCAGAACGCCATCGGGCAGCTCGCTGACCGCATGGGCATCCCGCAGCGATACCTCCGCACGTTGGCCGGAGGACAGGGCTGGCAGGTACTCCTCGCCGCCGAGATACTCAACCAGCATAGTGACTGGACACAGCGCAGCCGGGTGCTCGTGAGAACGGTCGGCACGCAGGTTCGGGGTGTCCTTTCAGACAGCTACCGCCGCCTGAACAGCGTCGAGATACTGACGGCTTTCGTACAGGAGGCGGCCCAGCAAGGAGCGGTAATCTCGGACGCCTACATGAACGACACGAAGGTATGGGCGGAGACGATACTGCCGCAGCCGCTGGTCATTCCGACGGCCAAGAACGGGGAGGTGGTGATTTTTGCCGGGGCGCGGTTCAGCACCTCGGACTACGGGGACGGGGCTGTTGACATGCGCTCGTTTCTGTTGAACGGAGCCTGCCTGAACGGCATGGTGCGGGAGAGCGTGATGAAGCAGGTTCACCTCGGCTCGAAGCTACCGGACAACCTGCGCCTCTCGAACGAGACCTATGAGCTGGACACCAAGACCACCGTATCGGCGGTGAGAGACCTTACTTCGGGCTTGTTCAGCCGTGACACGCTCATGCAAAAGGCCTGCGAGATACAGGGCGCGAGCGAAATGGAGGTTGACCTTGACCGTGAGTTGCGCCACCTGACGAGCAACGGCAGCCTGTTGAAATCAGAGGGTAGTGAAGTGCAGAAAATCCTCATGCGAAATGACCCCGAGGATGGAGTACAGGGCGCAGCAACGCTTTGGAAGCTGACGCAGGCCATCACGGCACACGCCCGGGAGCTTACGCCTGAGAGAAGCCGCGAATTACACGAGATTTCGGGCCATCTTATGAACCGCGTAAGATTCGCATAAACCAACAACCGCCCGCCATTCGGTCTAAAAACGTATCGGATGGCGGGCATAACATTCAGTGTTATGGAACAGACGTTTGAATTTGAACAGGACAGCTACGGTATGATGCGATGGCGCAATGCCCGTACATTGGAGCGTTACCGTGAGTTGTGTAACCAGCACCCAGACGACAATAAGTACGGCGTGTTCTTTGCTTTTGGCAATAGGCAGTTTGCCGATGGTGTGCAGAAACTCATAGCGCGAGGATACATCCGAGATGGCGAGGATGGGAAGATTGTCAGTTATGGAAGCGGCCTGTATGGGATACCCTCCGAACTGGAGCGTTTCATGGACTTCTACCGGGAACGGAGGAAACGGATAGCCGTCGAGTGTGACCCGCAGGAAGTCTATTGCTATGAGTTCAACAACTGCGAGTGTTGCATTGACCTCGATGGCGACCTTAATGCTATACGGCATATTGAAACGGTATGGGGCGCGGACACGGCGCGGACAATACAGCGTAAATCAGTTCTTTACAGCACAGAATCGTTGTTCGGTCAGGCTGGATGATTATTGTTACGGAGCGCCGAAATCACGCCATAACACACAAAACAATGAATTATGGCGCAGTTTCGGCGTTTCAATACCCCATAGTAAAGTAAAGGAGAGTAAAGGAGAGTAAAGAAAAGGAGAAATATAGATAGATTGTTATCACAATCTCGTTGGAACGCCCCAATATTTTGAGGGCGGAATCATAAAAAATCAGCGAACATGGCAAAGAAAAACTACAAAATCAGGGCGCGTATTGTGTTTACAGGCGAGGTAACGGTACGGGCTCACAGCCGTCAGGAAGCTGAGGCGGCGGTTGGAAAGGGCATCGCTGCCCTGCTTGGCCGGGTCGAAGTACAGCCCGAAGCCGAGGATTTTATCACAGATTGGGACTTCTCGACGCACGGGGAAGTCATTGTCAAACGTAGCGGAGAGGAGGCGCAGGCATGATAACTATCAACGGCATTAAGTTCTTTGAGTTACCGCCGTTTTGCGGTTCTTGCCCTGCAATAATCATTGGACGAGAGGATGCCAAAGGATTCTGCTCGCTGTTCGACAGGCGGAAGAACCGTTGGGATAGTGTTCCGCAGCGGTGTAGGGAGATATTCGCCAAAGGGTTTGCCATCGGCGGGGATCTGGTAATCGTCAGAAAGGAGGCGGACGGGCGATGAGGAAAGATCACATCTATCGGGTGGCTTTCAAAGAGCCGCCCATTGAAGGGAATGACCGCACGGACTTTTTCTACACCTCGCTGTCGGCAATCTACGAGGAGTTCACCCCCGAACAGATCGGGGTGCGTGTCTCCCGATTGTGGAACATCGGGGTTTCCCGGGGCGTTCCCTACGAAGGGTGCCGCTGCAGGATAACGCGCGAGGACCTGACGAGTAAAAGCCAAAATAAGCCCGTATAAGGCCATATAATTACCGGGACGATAAATTTACGTCCTGACAGAATAAGTGCAACAGCGGGCGAATGAGCGGGTAAATCCGGGGTGTTTTATGGTTGTCACGATGACGGTAATATCCCCGGTTTTGCCTTGTTTATGACGAAAAATAATAACTTTGCAATATCATGAAGAAGATACCGAAAGCGATATTGGATGAAGCCGAAAAATGCGGACTGGATAGGATGGCCGCATATTTGTGTGACATTGACGGCAGCGAGATATACAGTTTGGGCGTGGAGAGCAGGGAAAATTGGTTTCCTTGCCCACCAGACGCTCCTGTGTTGGTTTCGCTGAAAGACGGCGTAGTGAAGCCTTTCGACGACTTCGCTTCAATCTACGGACTTCTTGAAACGACTTGAAAATACAGGGTTTATCATCTTGTCGTCAATGCGTAAAATTCCTATTATGTTGTGTCTCATTGCGTTGATGTCATCGTTAAAATCTATCGCACTTCCACGGCGGCCTGATTGAGGGTCAAACCATAACAGGTTGCCGTCTTTTTGTCGCTCAACGATAAAGACATGTGCGTCGCCTTTTTTCCATGCACAATAAATCTCATAACGCCCCTGAGCGGCTGTCTTGTCCTCAATGAATTTCAGTTTGGACAACCCGGTATCATTTATGCCTGTAGACCATTTGTAGGTCGCCCGTTTCCCGTCTTCCGTCAAGAAACGGTCTGTCCATTGTATATCTTCCCCATTGCAAAATCTATCGAAATCTCTGTATTTCTTATACCCCTTCAGCACGGGATTTGGGGCGGCTTCGATGTTGAATCCCCGGCGACGTAACTCGTATGCAACAGTACATGTCTGGCAGTTATGACGGTATCCCAATATCTCCGCATTTTCAATCGTAAACTTTGGATTGCATCTGCTCCCGTCCGCTTCTGTGAAGTTCATTATCTTGCCCTGTATGACAGGAAGCGCATCTGATAGTTCCCTGTTGTTTCGTTGTTGTGCATCAGTGAAAACTGCATGAGCCTTGTTGTACTTCATCGCTTGAGCATACTCTGCGTATGTCGCATAAGGGGTTTTCATCCCCCAGAGCTTCAAGTAATTTTCCGGGAGGTACTTCTTGTTGTCCGACAGAAAGTACGGGACGGAATAGCTTCTCTGCGCCCGCTCCCTGTTCTCCTCGATCCATTTCTTGAACTGCCTCGGCACGTCATTGACCGTGTTCGCGCTCTCGCCGCTGACATCCTCTCCGGCCATTATCCGCCTGTTGTCTTCCGCCATCTCCTCCTCTGTTTTCAGAATTGTCTCGACGTGACAACGGCACAGCGGGTGCCAACCGGTGAACTTGAAGTCCTTCGGATAACAGCCACGGCCGTTCGTTGCCTTGCTGCCAAGCGGTGCGCTCAACTGATCACAGATGTCTTCGAATGGCTGACCGTTTAGTGTGTGATTGTTGGACAGAACCACCCTTATGCCGACAACAAAGTCCATTTGCTGCCAGCGTAGGAAGTCCGCTGTTCGGTATGCGATGTTCGTCTCCGTTACCGCCAGCCGCCAGGCGTTTTTGTATGAGCTCCTGTACACGCCCTGTCCGGGGTGGAAGGCCTTGGCCGCCTGTGACAGCACGAGGTTGCCGTGCTCGTCTCTGACCCTCCGGAACAACTTGTCGGGGTATTTCAGGTACTGCCGCAGGTCCCGGCTCAGCTCGTCCGCCGATCTGCCCTCACGTAGCCCGATGTCGATGCCCAGCTCTATCTCCGTCTTGAATTGCTGTGTATAGCGCCACACCCTGTCCGAGAGTTTCAATCCATCGGTCTTGCGGGCGATGAATGCCTCCCTTGCACTATCGTTGTTGGTGTAGTACCTCCGGCTCTGTTCCTCGGTAAGTTGCGAGGCGTTGTCCCCGAACACTTGGTTGGCCAGTTCGCTGTTCTTGTTGTTGGCGAGCGTCCACTCCGCCTCCACTCCGTTCACGATGACCGCCGTAAGGCTGTTTTCCAGCCCCGACAACAGCTTTTCGACCCTCCGCCGTGTTGCAGGATAGTCCTCGAACGAAAAGGGCCTGTCTGGCCTGAAATCGCCCGCGGCGGATGCGAGCATGGCAGCCTCGCGGGCGGCAGACCTGAACACTTCGTCGATCTGCCGTCCGTAGGCCTCCATGTTGCGGCGGTGCGCCTCCTCCCACTTATTCAGCTTCCGTTGCTTTGCCATTCTTCATGCGCCTGTTGAAGTGTTCGCACTGCGGGTCGGAGAGGAACTTGCTGAACTTGCCTTCCTTGTGGTATGCGCAGCGGCACATGAACGGCCTGCCGTCCGCGCCTTTCTCGTGCCAGTCGTAGCTGGACGTGCATTCCCGGCAGGTGTGCAGGGCCTTCGCTGCCTCCTGCTGCTGTTTCCGTGTCATTCTCTTCGTTGCCATAGGTTAATCGGGGTTTATAGGGTTGGTCCGAATGCGCTTGCGGCCTCCTCCTCGGCGATCTCTTGCATGGTCTTGTCCACGTCGGTGGAGTGGCCGTACATCTCGATGCTCTCGCGGTGGCTGATGAGGGGCTTGCCGCCGTTGGCCGTCGTGAGGTTCGTGATGGTGTCCTTCTCGTCGGTGATGGTGTAGGCCGTGATCTCGTTCTCGACGGGCAGGGCGTCGATGTCCGCCTCATAACCACTGCCGAGGGCGACCTTGAGGAACGCCTTGACCACGTTGGCCTCACGGTCGAACATTTCCAGCAGCCGCCCGCTCTCGTCCCTAACCTTGAGCTGCGCGTCGATGAAGAGCTGCTTGCGGCTCTCGCCGCTCATCGGGCTCGCCTTCATGCTCTCGTACGACCAGTCCGGGAGCTGGAGTTGCGTGAAGAACGACTGCCGGAGCTCCGTCACGTAGAACTTCAGGTTCTCCACGGCCTGCGCCCAGGTGATGTACTGCGCCGTGCTGCCCTTGGGGTACTGCATGATTGATCGGAATTCCCGGTTCTCGTCCTGCTCGTCCCCGTAGTTTATCTGCTCGTCGGCGAACACGACGAACACGGGCTTTGAGTTCTTGCGCAGGTAGTTGCCGTTGCGGCTCAACGCCCACTCGATCTCGAACACGATGCGGCTGGTGTCCTCCCAGATGGGGGTGGGGCGGAACGCATAGACGGCGGGTATCTTGCCGAGGGTGATGTCCTCGTTCTCAACCTCCTCCCAGTCGCCGTTGGCGGTGCTCCACTTGATATGTTTCGCCGCCGTGTAGGTGTCGAAGTACTGTACCATCTTGCGGCCGCTCTTGCGCGTGTAGCCCACCGATAGGGCTATGAGGTCGCCGTACTCGTCGAATAGGGGGTAGAGGTCGTCGCCGAGCATCGGGGAAAAGTTGCGGCAGCGGAACTTTAACTTGCTTTGAAACCCGTAGAGGCTGTTGCTCTGCTCGACGGCGTACCATAAGGTCATCACCTCGCACCCGGCGAAAAGCATGTTGCATCGCTCGATGTTTACGCTGTCGATACGGTTACGCTCATAGATTTTCTCCATGTACCCGGCTATCTCCTTTTGCCGGTCGTTCTCGGGCTTGTAGACGCGCCGCACGGGAATGCCGCACACCAGCTCCGTCATGCGTTTGGTGGCCAGTCGCTGCATGTCGCAGGTGATGCGCGTGACATACTCCACGCCGTCGTCGTTCACGATGTCGGGGTATTTGGCCTTGTTCATCACCGGGTGTTTGGTGGGGTCGAACTCCATCACCAGCCCGCGCCTGCCGCCCCACACGGGGACGGAGATGGCCTTTTCCTTCAGGGCGGCGATGATCTGCGCCGCTGTCCCGCCTGAATTCAGGATTTCTTCGATTGTCATATCCGTTGGTGTTTGTTGGTTTTGCGAATCAGTATACCTGCCGTGACAGCCGCCTGCGGTCTATCGGCTTGTACGGGTTGCTGATGTGGTAGTCTATGGCGTAGCACAGCACGTCGACGTACTCGTCGTGCGGCTTTGTCGGGAAGCCGCAGACCTCATCCACGAACGCCTCGTTCCATGCCCCGTCCACGAGCACCACACGCCCGCCCTCGACCGTCGGGGAGGCGGCGAACAGGCGCGTTTCTTTGCTGTCTTTTGGGGTCTTTGTGCACACGACGTTGTACGGCGTACTCTCCTTGAGTTGGTCTATAACGGAGAGGCCGTTCGCCTTGGGCTCGATGCGTATCGAACTGGCGGATGTGTAGCCGTTTTCCGTGACGTACTTCGGAATGAAGCGCAGCAGGTCGGGGAACTTCATGTTCACCTTCTGGGCGTGCGTGATGTACAGGTCGCCGCCGATCTTGCATGTGGCGATGATGCCCGTCGGGTCGTTGCTCGTCTTGTCCGTGTAGGCGGTGTCGAGGAAGAAGACCACCGGCTCGCCGTTGTGCAGGCGCTTGAACTCGTGTGTCGAGATGTTTCTGAACCACTCGCGCTTGACGATGTTGCCTCCGGCGATGGTCGGCCGCTGCTGGTAGAGGGCCGCAAACGTCCGGGGGCTGCGCCGCTCGGTGTCCGTGAGCCGTGCGAGCGAGTGCCGATCCTCCCACAGCGCCTCGCCGATCTTCCGGGGGTCTTCGGACAGGGCCATGTCCTCGCGGATGGCCGGGATACTCACCACCGTCCACTTGTCCGCCTCGCGGTCGAGGAGCCGCCCAGCGAGGTCGTCCTCGTGCCAGCGCGTCATAATGAGTATCTGCTTGCTGCGGTTGTGCAGACGGGTCAGGAACACGTCCGTGTACCACTCCCAGTTGCGATCGCGGTAGGTCTGCGAACCCGCCTCGATGGCGTCCTTCACGGGGTCGTCGATGATGCCCAGGTCTACGGGCGTACCTGTAAGCGATCCGCCCACGCCCACAGCCTTATAGAAGCCTCCGTAACCCACGGTCTCGAATAGGTCGATGTTGCGCAGCCATCCGCCTTTGGCGTTGCTGTGTACATTGGAGTTGTTCAGGTAGGTGTTCGGGAACACAGCGGCATACTCCGGGCTGTCGATGGTGCGCTGGATAGAGCGCGAGAACTGCTGCGCGAGGTCGGCAGAGTAGGAGCTGCCGACGATCTTCATCAGCGGGTTTCGTCCGAGTACCCACGCCGGAAACTTGCGACTGACTATCTCGCTCTTGCCGTGCTGCGGTGGCACGAACAGCATTAGGCGGTCAGTGCCCAGCGTGCCGTCGATAAGTTGCTGGCATTTCTCGGCGATAAGCGTGTGGAACCACTGTCGGCTGTATGATGGCGTGACATAGTCGAGAAACACGGGGAATCGCTCTGCCGCGCTTCTCCTGTGCAACTCCTTTTCCAGTTCCAACAACCTCATAGCCGTATCGTAGCCCATAGCCGTTCATTAACTGTTCATGCTCGCCTGTATTCTGTTAATCTCTGCCCGTATCTGTTCCTCTGTCATCTTTTCGACAGGTATCAGCGGTGAGCCGTTCTTGCCCGTAACCTCGGTCTTTGTGGCGGCGTACAGGCCGAGTAATTTGCGCCGTTCTGCAAGTTGCTGGCGGATCTCGGCGATATACTGCGGGTTTCCCAATCCGATGATATTCGACGTGCGTTCCTCGATGCTGTATGTCTTGACGGTATTCTCACCCGTTTCCTTGTTGCGTGATGGAGCACCTTTTCGGGTGTTCGTTGTCCTGTTGTAGTCCTCCTTGGACTTTTCCCACTGCGCCCACAGCTCACGACAGGTCTCGTCGATGCGCTCCAGTTCCAGTTGCAGGGCGTCGTTCATGTCCCCGAGGCGGTTGTCTCGCCACTCCTCCAGCAGTGTCGAAATATCCTTGTGCACTGTCCCGAGGCTGTAGGAGGGGAGCGTGAGCCGTGTCATTACCTCCTGTCGAATCTGCCTTACGGAGTAGCCTCTCTTGTAGAGCCTCGCCACGATTTCCAGGCGTGCGGTCTTCACTTGATTCTGTCTCTTCCTTTGTGCTGCGCTCATATCGTTACATATTTTTGGTCAGTGCGATAAACGCCATGTACATGTCGGGGTTACAGCTCGACAGCTCGATGTAGGTCTTCCCGAACTCGGGGAAGGTGTGTACGGCGAAATGGCTTTCCGTGAGCAGCCATAGTGCTGTGTATCCCTGCGGATCGAAGTGGTGGTCGGTGAAGCACAGGATATTGAATCCCGACGCTTTCAGAGTCTTGTCAAACTTCCTCCTCAGTTCCTCCGGGTTCGTTTCCGCTATCCATTCTGAATAGTTCCAAATCTTCGCTTGCATACTCTATCTTTTTGAATTGTTTCTTGATTTCCTTCGCGTTGCCCTTGTAGAACACGAGGATGTTCTGGTGCATCTTGGCCACCTTTCGGCTTTCCATGTAGCGGCTCGCACGCAAGGCCGTGCTTGCGCCCGTCTCGATGAGGATAATCTCGTTGTAGAGAGGCATCCCCGCCTCGCGGAATATGCGCTTTATGTCGCCGCAGAAGTCGTAATAGAAGCCCGTAGACTTGTCCCTCACGTCGCCCACAACGATGACGGCAAAGCGGTTGTCCTTCAGGCAACCAACCGCTGCCTTGAAGGCGTTTTCAAGTATCTTGATGAAATCCCCGTAGCTTCCCTGATTGCTAGCGTCGTTTTCGAGGTCGCTGTACTTTTCGAGATCGAAGTACGGAGGACAACTGAATAGCAGGTCTTGGCTTTGGGGGGCGATGTGCTGTGCAACGTTCTGCCCGTCATCGCAGATGTACCGTGCGGACATGCCATCCACACGCTCGCTGTTGAGCTGTGCCTGATCGGGGCGCAGTTCAATGCCTGTGAACTCGTTGCCGAGGTAAGCGGAGACATAGCCGAAGACGCTGTCCCCAGCGAAGCAATCGAAAGTCTTGCAGTTTTCCAGCCCGAACCATCGGCAGACGATTTCCGCCATGACGGGGTCGAGCAGCGATACCCCGGCAGACAGGACCTTGTTCGCCTTATGCTCCTTGACCTCATCGGGGACGTACTTGTCGAGGTACTCCTTGAACGATACGCCCAGCTCCTCGCGGTGCTGCCTTGTTCGCTGGTACAAATCCTTGTACTTGATTTCGGGAGAGGTTATCAGTGTGTCGTTGCGGCTCTCGCCGAAGTCGCCGATGAGATCACGCCATTTCTTCTTACGATCCTGCCAATATCCCTTGCGGGTATCGAGTATGGAGAATGGAGGCACGACGAAACGGTCGTTCAGCGAGGCGTTGGCGGGCTGGCTGTTCGTTCCTCCGCTCTCGTTTCCGTTCTCCCACTCCTTGTTTTGCCATACGTCCAGACCCCAGTCGTCCAGCTCCTCCGCGTCCCATTCGTTGGCGAGGGCATCCATGTCCCAGTCTCCGAATCCGACGTTATCCTTGATGATGAACTCCCGCTGCTCGGCTTCCGACAGCTCGGTCGCCCGGATGATGTGCGCCGTCGGCTTGTCCTTCCACCGCTCCCAGTACGCCACGAGGTTGCCCTGCTCCGCCTGTGTCTTCTTCTGAAAGTCCCGCACATCCGACAGCCGGGCCAGCACCTCCGCCGTGTCCATGTCCGCGATGGCCGACAACGCCCGGAAGCGCATGTTGCCGCCGAGAGCCGTGAAGGTGCTGTCCACCACAATGGGGCGCAGTTCCAACATCTTCGGGAGCACGAGTATCGACTTGATGAGTTTGTCGAACTTCGTGTCTGTGATTGTTCTCGGGTTCGCCGAGTTGACCTGTATCTGCGACAGGTTCACGATTTCCGTCTTCATCGCTCCCATACCTTATCGAGTTGATGTCGGCCGAACAGACCCCAGCGACACATGGAGGCGTATATCGGCGTGTCGAGTTTGTAGTGCCTGCGGAGTTCTGCCGGGTCTGTCTCCTCGATGCCATCCGCGATGATGTTGTCTGCCGCGTCGCAGATGGAGAACTCGATCTGCTTCTTTCCTATGCAGCAGGCCAGTGACACGAACACGTCGCATTGGCAGTTCCTTGCCGCCTCCTTGGCTAGCTCACGGGCGTACAGGTTCAACGTCAGGTCGGCCTTACTGCCGTCCTTCGTCCACGGAGAGCCCCCGCCGATGCGGCACGCACCGCCGTAGAAGTCCACCGCCAGCTTTCGGCCCGTCGTTCCGCAGTCGGCTATGCTGCTGTGCTGCACGTAGCGTCCTGTGCCGTTCACGATGACCTCGCATTTCCCACAGCCCTTGTGCCTCCGGACGAGGCTTTCGACCTTCGCCGTGTCCGCCTCGTCCAGCAGAGGAATGGCCACGATGATCTTGACGACCCGGTTGTCGTCCATGACGACCTGCGTCTTGATGTCCAACCCTCCGATGCCGCTGTGGAAAAGGTCATGGCACAGTTCCTTGGCGAGCGCGTGCTCCGGGGAGAGGCCGCAGGTGTCGCTGCCGTAGGCATAGTAACCGAAGAAGATGCCCTGGTCGCCCCATCCAGACGAAAGGCCCTGCGCGATGTCCGGGGACTGCTGGCCGATGTACAGGTCGATGTCGAGCAGGTCGCCGCAGATGGTGTTGTCCGTGCCCCACTTGTCCATGTACGCTCGGGTGTAGCCGATGTTGTTTACCGCTGCGCGAACATGGGAGCGGATTTCATCCACCGTCATCTTATGTCGGGACGTCACCTCGCCGCCGAGCGACACGTGCCACCCCTTGATTTGAACCTCGACAGCGTATCGGGAGTCGGGGTCTCGCTCGATGTAGCGGTCAAGCAGGTACTGGCTGATGTAGTCTGCGACCTTGTCCGGGTGTCCGAGCGATACATATTCTGAAAATCGTATCATACTGTTAAAGGATTGATTTTGGTACAAAATTAGGTAAAAACGATTATAAAATAACCATATCAAGGGCAAAAATCGGGATTTTTAGGCTCATAATCCCCCTGAATGGCCTGTTTAATGAGATTGATGGTCGCAGTCCGGTACAAGTCTTCAGGCGTGACACGGAATACGCGCCAGCCCATGAGAGTGGCGGTGTTGTATTTCTCAATGTCTCCGAGGAAGCCCTGCGGGCGTGTGTGGCGACCGCCCGTCCATACGCCGCCCTCCACTTCGATGGCTATCTTGTGTTCGGGGATGGCGTAGTCAAATCGCCACATGCGCTTCGGGTGGAAGCGGTGCTCCTTGACACATTCCACATGTAGGTCGGTCTTGCAGATGGTTGTGAATATGTCCCTTATTTTCGTCAGATTCGCCGTCTGTCGGCTTTTCTTCTTCGATTGGTATGTTTGCTTATCCATGGGATGAAAGTCTTTTGTACGGGCCGATTCGGGCTTGGACGGCAAAACAGGGATTGCTCCCTGTCCTGCCTCGCGCCTGTCCGCACCGATTGTTAGAACGGCAGGTCGTCGTCATCGGCGAAATTGTCGCCTGTGAACGTACCCGTCACGGCCATTGTCTGCGGTTTACGCTCGATGGCCCTCATGCCCCCGAGGATGGGGATGTTGCGTATCTCCTCTTCGTTCATCGCCTCTCGCCGTTCCTTGGGGATGTCCGGCTTGATGCAGTGGGTGTCGCTGTACTTGGGTTCCTGCATTTCGATGGCCGTCATGTTCAGATAGCAGCCTTTTTCCCCGAGGTACATGCCGTCGCAGTCATCAACAGGGATGATGATGCAACGTTTCGTGCTCGTCTTGCCCTGCAAGTTCCGCAGGAACGCTCCCTTGAGCTTCAGGAGGTCGATTTTCATTCCAAAATTGCTCATAACTTCTGTGTTATTTGTTGTTGGAGATTATGTCGTCGATGTCGATAATTATACCCTCGCAGTAAGGTTCTCCGTTCTCCTTGATCGTGAACGTCGTATAAGGCATATTGGAGGAAATGCGCCAACTCAAAGCCGGTTGGTCGTCGGGGCACCACTCGGCTCGAATGAGGCGGGGATTGTCGTCATTATCGTATTCGTCCGAAATGGGTAGAACCTCGTTGCCTATGGCCTTGTGATAGGTGTTTTCTTCCTCATCGTCAGCATACAGTTCGCCGTCCAATGCCAGCGCATACTCTCCACCGTCATACGATCCGATTTCATCGTTGATAGCCCCTCGCATTTCAAGCAGGTCATCCGATGATCCGAACAGCACCAACAGATTGTTTTGCTTGGCAACCTGTTCCTGTTCCTTTGTCATTTCATCACGGTATTCGTTACCGTTCAGCAGCTCCGCAAGCTGCTCTTTCGTCATAGTTTTCATTTTTACGTTTTTGGTTTGTAAGTTTTTTAATTATCCTATTGAGGTAGGCATTTTCGTGTTCCAAATCCTTTATTTCTGCCCGCAGTGCCTTGACGGTTTCATTGTACCGTTCCCGTTCGAAAGCCGCAAAGGTCTTTTCAGGGCGGCAGGTGCATTGCGACATATCCCCCGTAAGAACTACCGGCCAACAGTACGGGATAAGCACCTTTTCGCCATCTTTGGTATAGATGTAGTGGCATTTCATTGTAATAATCAATAATTCTGCAAGATGCTCATCAGTATTTCGATGTCTTTGTGGATGGTCACGAACTGGCCGTCCACCCATCCGGCCCAAAATCCGTCGACATATTCTAGTTCAATCATGATTTTAAGGTGTGCGTTTTCTTTATTTGCGTTCACCGCTTTTCGGGGTCTTTCTATGTCGTATTATCGTGATTTTTAAGCATTTAATCTATTCTATTCGTAGGTCTTTCTCTTTGACGAATACGCCATCTACCAATCTTCCTTTGCGGTCTTTGATTTCATCGTATGCCAACGCCACGCATTCTTCAAAGTCCCATCCTTTCTGGGCGCACAGACAGATAAGTGTAACCACGATGTCACCTACTCCGTCCTTGGCTTCAGCATCTTTGCTTTTCAGAATCGCCTGAACCAATTCGCCCAGTTCTTCCATTGTTTTGCACAACTGAATGCGCGGGTCTTGGGTATGCAAGTTCCTGTCAATGACCCATTGATTGATTTTTTCTACTAAATCATTCATGTCTTACGGTTTTTAGTAATTCCGGGGTGTCGTGGGTATTGCCGAGAACTTCGACGGCCGGTTCTCGTCCAACGTAGGATATACAGCCTTGAGGTGATCTCCCGATATACCGGGCATTCTTGTTATCCCATATTACAACATCGGTTCCTCCAAAATATCCCGCTTGGAAGATGTCCCCTTCGTAAATCTCCCTGCCGTTCTTGTCCTTCAGTCCCGTGTACTGACCAACGGTAGATGGTACTACTTCTACCCTGCATTCATCATTGAAGATGAAATAACGCCCGTTAAGAATGACCAATGAACCGTATTCCCAGGTTTCATTATCAATGCGTTTTCCTCTGAATTTGATTTCTCGTTTCATTTTTCAACTGTTTTTTGTGGTTAGGTTATCAGAACGGGCAGTCGTCATCCGGGAGGTCGTTGAAGTCAAATACCGCCGCTGCTTCTGCTTCCTCCTGCCTCCGCTTCATTTCCTCCATGAGATGATTGCTATTGTCCCACACGGGGTCTATGCCGCCCATATAGGGCGAATACCGCCCGTTGTTGATGTTGTACTTGAACTGCGCCATGCCGCACTCTCCGAGATGCCGGAATTTTACCTTCTGAATGTGCACCTCCGTTGTGTTCTCAATGCGGTTGCGGTGTATCACGATACCGAAATCCGCCTTGTTGTAGAAGTTCGCCGAGCCGCTGATGTCGTATAGGGTAGGGGCCTCGATGACCCCGTCCTTGTTTTTCGGGAGCTTTGTTGGGTGCGCCATGAGGATAACCAGCAGGTCATTCTGCTGCGCGAAGTTGGTAAGACGGTCGAGGGTCTCGCTGATATACTGCGTCTCGTTTTGCCGTCCCTGTTCGTTCTCCAGCCGGTTGTACGGGTCGATGACCAGAGCCTTGATACCTTTGCGGCGCACGAGGGACTTCGCCTTGTCGAGTATGGTCTCCAGTCGGAAGTCGTTGTGTGGGCTGATGAAGTAGAAATTCGTTTCGAGGTGTTCCTTGACCTGACGGTATTCCCCGTAGGAGAGGTGCTGTTTGTCGAAGTGCTTGCCCGTGAACTTCTCGATGAGCTTCGAGGCATGGTATGCGAGCGGGGCGTTCTCCGGACTGAAGTAGGCGAAGCGCCAGCCGTAGCGCATGTTCAACCGCTCGGCAATCTCGTCGATGAACTCCGATTTGCCGCTTCCTGGTATGCCCGTCACCACGCAAAGACGTTTGGTCTCGAAACTACACAGACGGTCGAAATTCTCGTGGCCGATGGTGACTCCCTTCTGCATCCCGTGCTCAAATAGCGCGTCGAGGGAATCCTCGAAGTCCGAGACGGTGAACACTCCTTCAATTTTCATTTCGGGAGCATCAGCGAGGCATTTCAACAGGCTCTCCCTTCCATACTTCATCAGGTGTTCGTTGGCGTCCTTGCACCCATCGCCGTACTCCAGTACCCGGCAGCGTTCCGGCCCGAAGCGGCGCAACAGTTCGTCCCGCAAGGCCACGCCCTTGGTGTCGGTGTCCGAGGCGATGTATATTGTCTCCTTGTCATCGAAATACTCCTCAATGTAGTCATCGAGGTAGGAAAGGTTGGCGTTCGCCCCGTTCGGCACGCTGATAACGTCCTTGCGCCCGCACTCGATGAACGATAGGGCATCCATCTCGCCCTCCGTGATGATACATTCTTTGCAACCCTTTATAGCGTCGATGTTGTACGGGAGGAGCTCCGCTCCGGACACGAGCTTGAAGCACTTGTCGCCCGTGCGGAACTTCGTGTTCACGAGCTGCCCGTTGTGGTAGTAGTTGAACTGCACAGTGTTCGCTTGCCCGTTCTTCTGCGGCATCCACTCCATACCTTCCGTTACCTTCATCTCCGCCAGCGTCCGCTCGCTGATGCCTCGCCCGGCAAACCATGCGAGAGCCTTTTCGCTCAACGCCGTGTTGCCGGTCTTCGCTGGCTTCTTGTATGCGGGCTTCGACCTCCGGAGCGGTGCGGGGTTATAGAACGGCTTCCTCCACTCCTCTTGATCCCGTTCCGCTGCGCAGCCGCTGTACCCGCAGTAGTGGCATAGGAACATTCCCGTCGAGAGGTCGCACGATAGGCTCTTGTCGCGCTTGTCATGCCGCTGGTCGCGGCACTGCGGGCAATGTACCTTGATGTTACCCGATGTGCGCCCGTAGGGTATTTCTATGCCGTACTTGTTCCAGTCCATCCGTGTCATAGCAGTATCCATTGATTCGTTGAACTGTTCCAGCAGTGACGTTCGCTCGGGCGGGGAGGCGCATCATTGGGGATTGTGGCCTTTCCTGTGCCGTATGTGCGCCGTCCTGTGTTATCGATGTATTCACCTATCCCGAGTGTAACTTCGGGCTGTTGTGCGCCCTTTCTGCTCCCTCTGTGGTTGCTGTAGTTGCCCTCTAAGACTTTGACCCAATTTTTCGGGCTGTCGAACAGCCAATCGAATGTCGCCGTCCAGCCCTTGTCATTCCTGCCTTTGAGGAAGTCCGATGCCGCCACTTCCTCAAATATCGCCTCAATGGTCGGCATCCATGCCTCACGATTTCCTATCTCCTTGAGGCGTGCCTTGATTTTCTGCTTTCTCGCCTCCGAAAGTTTGAGTACCTTCGGCAAATACGCCCCACAGATCGAGTTCCACTTATCGGCAATATCCTGATAAGGATATCTTATTTCTTCTCTCTTTTCCTCTCCTTTACTCTCCTCTCCTTTACTATGTTGTTTTGTGTTGCCGCTTGTGTTAGATTCATCGGTTTTTACAGGGTTTTGGCTCGCCATAACTCTGCCATTACTCGTAATATTTTTGTTTTGCTCCTCCGAAATGCGCTTCCGTTCACGGTTTGCGATTAAAGAGGATAGCCGTTGCTGGTGGGCCTGGGAAATGAGTTTATTCCCAACCCGCTGCAACAGTCCGATTTTTACGCAGTATTCAACAATCTCGGTCAGCTCGCTAACCGATACGTCATAATCCGCCGCAAGGAGTTCGATGTTTATTTCCTCCCACTCAATCTCGAAAAAATCGCTGTCGGTGAGTGTTTCTAACAGGTAATTCCATACGGCATACCCTGTGTGGGAAAATTTACGGCGTAGTGCCTTTATTTTCACGTCATTACGCATATCGGCGTCGTGAGTGAAATAATCCGCATTATTTTTCTTGGGTCTTGCCATATCGCTAATTGTTAAGTGTCGCTATGAGTGATTGTCGGAGCTTCTCGTTGCGGGCGTTCCACTCGAATGTCCGTAGCATCCACTGGCGGTAGTTCAACGGAATGTCCGCCAGTCGCTCGCCCTTGTACTTGCCGAAAGGCATTGTTGCGATGGGCTGCTCCGCCTTTGCGTCGATGTGCGCCGTGTCTTCCCGGGTTATCTTCCCGATATCCGTTATCGGTATGCCGCTCAATAAGCGGCCGCCAGATCCGAACATACGCCATATTCGGCCCTTTTCGAACGTGATGTCTTCGACACGTCCGAAGCGGCTGACGTTGCCTCCAAGGTCGATTATCAGAGCGTCCTCCTTGTCCCTGTCGATACGGGTGGCGCGTCCGATGATCTGATAGTAAAGAGCTATCGAGGCAGTAGATATGCCGAGGATGATGCAGTCGATGCCCGTATAGTCGAAGCCGGTCGAGAGCACCCGCACGTTGAAAATAACCCGTATTCTGCCCGCCTTGAATCCCTCGATTATGCTTGTCCTTTCCGCTGCGTTCATGTCGCCGTAAATCACGGCAGAACCGCTGTACCGGGCGGATAGGTTTATGGCGTCCTGTACTGACGGGCAAAAGACGAGGATGTGCTGCCTGTCCGTGTTGTTGTCGAGGGCTTCGACGATGCCCTGTGCTCCGCCGTTGGCGTTGTACGCCCGCAAGACGCTCTCCTCTGTGAACTCCGACTTGGAAGTGTTGTAGACCAACAGGCTTCCGTCGAAGTCCGCCGCCTCGTAGCGGAGCCTGCTCCAGTAGCCGAGTTCGACCATCTCCTGCACTTGTCCTACATGGATTATCTCCTTGAAGAAATTTCCTTTCTTGCTCCGAGAGGTCAGCATCACGAGCTTCGAATAGGTGCTGCCGCTCTGATCGTAGTTCTGCTGGAGCTTCACGGGCGTGGCCGTTATACCGAGGACGTGTGTTATGCCCGAATCCCGCAGGAACTTCCCCAACATGCTGTCAGCCTCCCTGGGGTAGAGGTGTGCCTCGTCGATAAGCATCTTCGTAAAGCCCATCTCCCGGAACTTCTCCCCGAGATTCTTTATCGATCCGATCGTGGCGTATGTCACCTGTGCTATTTCCTTGCGGCGGAACGATGCCGAATATATCCCCGCATTTACCGCCATGCCGTCACATAGGGCGTAGTATTTCCTGATGTTCTGTTCCAGCAATTCCTTCGACGGCTGGAGCACCAGCAGCTTGTCCTTGCAGTTCCGCGCGACATAGGCTGTCAGTATTGATTTTCCCCATGCCGTAGGCAGAACTATGAGGCTCGGCTTAGGCTTCGCCTCGTTAAAGAATCCGATGGCCTTCTGTATGGGGACGGTTTGGTTTGACCGTAACTGTATCATTGCCGTGTGTAAAAAAGGAAGCCGTAGGCAGGGCTAACCACGCATAACAGCAGCGTCGGGCTTCCTTTCGGTCTGCCCACCCGTTTACGGCTTCCGTATGATATCCAATGATGAATCCCATCTCTGTTTTGTTTCGGTTATCGCAAAATTAAGCCGATTATTTAATAATCACCTTAATTCGTGGGAATTTTTACATTTCTCGCGCAATTCGGAAGCTGGAAATTCGGCCTTTGCGATCAGTTGGCGGCGCAGAATCTTCGCCCGTCGCACGACGTTGTTTGCCCGTGTGCCTTTGTCCTTGCGGTCGGCGTAAGCCTCGCAAAGCAGATCTATGTAGCGCAAGATGTCGTCCCGCTGGCTGTTGGATATGGCTATCATGTTCCGTTCCTCCGATTGTGTGGTTGATGTCTGTTTGTTGTCATTTGAGCAGGAAACGCCGTGTTCCTGCTACAGTCTTGGTATACTCCCGCGCGAGGTCGGGATGGTCCGCCGTGAACGCCTTGGCGTCGAACTTCTCACTGTCCTTGGCGGCCTTCCATGTGGCGAGGGTCTGCCCCTCGTAGCTTATGGCCTCGGCGTCTCCGAAGCCGAGCTTCAGGCGTTCCTCCAACGCCTCCTTCTCCTTGTCGAGAGCGGCCATGTCCCTTCGGATTTCCTTCAGCCGGGTGTATGCCTCGAACACCTCCTCGCTCACCTCGGCGATCTTGCCGTCCGTGTGGCGGTTGTATTTCAGCAGCACGTCCTGTACCGATACGGCGGCGGGCTCCTTTTTCCCGAGGATGTTGTCCGTCCAGAACCTTTCCACCTCCTCGACGAGCCATCCGTAGAAGTCGGGTACGAGGGCGAGGTCGCGGTAGCCGAACTCCCGGCCCTGTGTAAGCCAAGCGATGCTCCCCGTTGTCAGCTCTGCACCCCCGAGCTGATATTGAACCTGACAGAACCAGTGCTTAGGGAGGTCGTCCCCGTCGATAGCCATCTGTGTGGTCTTGCATTCGAGGATGCCCTTGTTGTCGCTGTTATGCTTCATGCCCTCCAGCCAGTATGTACGGTCGGGCGATACCTGAATGTAGGGGCGTTCGTTATTGCGGATGATCCAGTCACCCGTCGAACGCTTGATGACCTCGCGTCCCGTCGCGTCCTTCCAGAACTGCGACACGGCATCTTCGAGGTAGTGCCCGGCCTTCATGGCGAAGGTCTCCTCCTTGGGGGCGTCGAGCCCCATCTTGCGTCTCCATAATTGGTAGGGGGTTTCCCAAGGGTTCAGCCCCACGATGGTGGCCACCTCGCTGCTGCCTATTCCCGACTTGCGATATTCGAGCCATTCGGCCCGGTTTTTCGGTCTGATTACTGTTGTACTCATGGTCTTGCTGTTTTTACGGTTATCTGTCGTTTTGGTCTGTCGTCCCAACCTTCTTGCGAATGAGATAGAAGTCGGCCCATAGGTCGGCGAATTGTCTGCCGCAGTAGGCGGCCAGCGTGTCGCTTTTCAAGCAAAGGCGAGAGCCGAAGTACGCAGTCGTATACGAGGGGGCGATATACGAGTTCGCAAAGGCGAAGCCCGCAAGCGCACCGTGCCTCGCGTGACCGCCGAACAGGACAATGTCCTTTCGCTCATCCTCGCTCATACGGTCGATCTCATCTTTGGTGTAGAGCCACAGATATGGGTAATAACGCCACTCGTCCTTCGTAAATTGAGGCTCCCAGCCCTCATTCAGGGCGGCGCAGATGATGCGGAGTTTCAGATATGCTACTATATCGCAGCTGTTGTAAGCTGCAGCGCCCTCAAGGAAACTGTTGAAAATCTCGTTGTACTGTACGACCATCGGGTGACATTCTCCGAGTTCATCTAATGCGTCATCAAAGGTTTTGATGCGCTCCGTGATGTCCCTGGGCTTGAAAGTCTCCGCCCCAAATAGCTGCTCCAGCACCTTCATCGTGCTGTCTGCTCCAGCCTCGCGTGCCGTGGCGTATGCTGCGAGGATGTTCTCTTTTTTGATCTCAATCTTTTCCATTCTGTTGTGATTTTAATGGGTTGTTACTTGTTATCCTTGATTTCGCCTGTTTCGGCGTCCATTCCGGCGGGAACTGATGCGGTCGTTGGCGCTGCTCCTGTCGCCTGTGCCATGGCTGCTGCGGCCCTGTCCTGCGCCGTCTCGGCCTTCTTCTTGGCTGCGGCTTCCTGCCGGGCTTCGGCAGCAGGGTTGATGAATGTCTCCTGCACTGTCGTCGTGCCCTCGTTGATTGCTGTGAGTGTTGCCTTCAGCTCGAAAAGCCGCTCCTTGTCGATTTCTGCCACGCTGCGGATGCCGAGGTAATCGCAGAGCATCTTCTCCGTCACGCCGCGCTTGGCGTAGTTGGCGATGCAGTTCTGTCGTGCCGTCTCCACGTCGATAGACTGCCCGAGGGCCACCAGCTTCACCTCGTTGATGACCTTCTTCGTCACGGCCTTCGGAATGACGGCCAGCACGGCGTTGCGGAAGGCGATGGATGCGGCGGCATTTCCTGTCACGACCTGCATGTCCTCCGAGTAGGGTTTCCCGTACTTGTCTGTGATGCGGCGCTTGACCTCCTTGCTCACGGCAAAGTTCGTTTCGAGGTCATGGCATACGGCTTGTGCCGTTATCATGCGCCCGTCGTTGCCGATGATGCGCGTCTGCACGCGGAGATTCCCCCACGCCCCGGCGATGATTTCCGCCATGCGCACCGATAGTCCCTCGATGACGCTTGTCTTGCCGTCTGCGCCTTTGCGCCTCAGGACGTAGAAGCAGTCCTCCGCCGTCTCGCGGTCCATCGTGGCGTAGGTCGCAATCTTGTTCAGGGTAGTGTTCAGGTCACGCGGGTACTGCTTGGCGGTGGCTACCTGTATGTCCACCTCCGCTCGGTTGATTGCCTGAAGCATGTCGGCTTGCTTCACTTCGATAATCTCGTTCATGTCTGTTATTGTTGATTATGCGGGGTCTGACAGCTTTCCCCATTGCTTTTGTCGTCCGTTAGGAAGTAGCGCGAGTACCGGACGGTCTTGCCGGTTATCCGGCTCTCGCTCTCCTCGATGCGCTTGGCTATGTGCATCCCTTCGCGTCGAAGGTCGCGGATGCGAGATGCCAGCCGGTAGCATCCGAAGTCCCGCAGGGCTTCAAGCGGCGTTATCGAGCCGCCTTCAGTAAGCCGTCTGCGGATGAGGTTCTTGTGAGTGTTTGAGTTTGTGTCGGCCATGGTCATTATTGTTTCTTGTAGGTTGATACATAGGTTGCCGCCTCGCTCCTGATTTCCCGGTTGGTCTTCACCTGCCGTTCGAGGAGCCACTCTTCGAGTTCGGTTTTTCGGAAGTAGAGCTTACGATTCTTTTTGTAGTGGGGGATGGCTCTCCGGCTCGTTAGATTGTAGATGTGGCTCTCACTGTATCCAGTGAACGCCGCTGCCTCCGTGATGTCGAGTACCGTCTTCGAACTGATGAGTGTCAGCCGCTCGATGCGGTCGAGCCTGTTGTTGATGTCTTCCATGTTGCTCATATCTCTTCGTCCTTCATTTCTTCGTAAAGTTTCTTCGGAAGCATTCCCCGCTTATCAAGGCGTTTCCCGGTGAGAACGCAAAGCCCGATAACTACCATCGCGCCCAGCTTGTAGAGGCAGAATGTTCCGAACGGCATATCGTCACTCTCTCCTGCCAGAACCATAAAGGCAAAGAATCCGATGCCGAACAACGTGTAGAACAACACCCATTTGCCCAGTTCCGATAGCCTGTTATTTGTTGTTTTCATCGCCTTTCCAGTTGTTTGTCCCAATTCGTATGATTTCCTGATACTGCGTCAGCAGTTTTATCAGCCGCCTGTTTTCCGATGCGAGCGTTCTGTTTGCTCTTTCAAGTTCCTGCGTATAGCGTTCAGGTGTCTGCCCCGTCCGTCTTACAGAGACTTCCACTTCTCCAATTTCAGGCTTGAGCTCGTCGTCGATGTTTATCTCGACCGATATTTTCTTCTGATGCGTCAGAGTGTCAGTCGACTTCTCCCGTACCGTCAATTTCGAGGTCTTCTGTCGTTTCGCAGCCCTTCGCTCCCAATATCTTTCCTGGTACTTTTTGTCGTACAGGTACTTCTCATGGCGGGCGGCTGCGCTCAAATTCATCGTACTCATATCCGTTTTTCCTCCGCTTTCAGACGTTTCTCGACACGCTTCCGGATGACGTATATTGTCCCTTCGGATTCAATGCCGTACTTCTTCATCAGGTACTTGTTCACCTCCGTCTTGCTCTGGCCCTTGACGGCGACGAGGCTGTTGTACTCGGTGTAGATGGCGATGTCCCGCTTCTCCCGCCGCTCCTGCCCCATTGTCTGTTTTCTGATTTCAGCCATACTCTTGAAATTTATTCCGGTTTTACTTATTGGTTTATTTCCGATTTTATTTATTATTTCATATCTTTGTGCGGTTACTCAACCGTAACACGATGCAAATATAAACAAAGTTTCGATATTGCGGACTTTTATCGACACAAAATTTCGGAAAAATTTTAAGAGGTTACGTTATATGTCTGATATTCAAAGAATTAAAAAAGTAATTAACTGGCTGATATTTCAGGAGGTGGCAGAGAGCGAAAAGCAGCTCGCAGACCTGTTGGGGTATACCAAATCCTCGTTTTCGCAGATTGTGAACGGAAAAGTGCCGCTATCCGAGAAGTTTGTCAAGAAGCTTTGCGGGTTGGATGAAAATATAAACGAAGTTTGGGTATTGAAAGGTGAGGGTTCGATGTTTAAGAATAATCCGAACGGTTTACAGATGGTCGAAATACCCCGCGAAGCATGGAGCGTAATACAGACGCAGGCCGAGAGCTTATCCGCCCGGGACAGACAGATAGACGAACTTATCGGACTGCTGAAAGATCAGCTCCGAGAAAGCAAAAAAACGGATGTCCGGCAGGGCGGCAGTGTAACCTCTGCCGTTGCAGGATGACCTTCATAGGCAAAATCCCCCTATACTGATATGGAAATGAAAGACCGGTTACAGGAGATAATGGAATACAAGACGGGCGGCAAACAGACCCCGTTTGCAAAGATGCTGGGTTGGACACCGCAGTATCTGAAAAAGCTGTTGAGCGGCGGTAATTTCGGTCTGCAACCTGTCATCACGCTGCTTGCCGCCTTCCCTGAGATAGATGCCCGTTGGCTGCTACTCGGTGAAGGACGGATGCTTTCTCCAGGAGCGTACACGGGCATACGGCAAGAGATGTACGCCCACATACAGGGAGTGCTCGAATTGGAAAGATTCCTACCTTACATGAATCCGAACGAGCTGCACGAGTTCGAACAGTCCGTTGTCATGGGCAAAGTTCCTGTTTTCAGCCCCGATACGGTCGCCGGATGGCAGGGACGAGCAGACGAACACGAAAAGGAAATGAACGTGAAATTCGCCACCGCAAGCGGGAAATCTGACGATTTATGCAGACAGAAGAAAGCAAAATGATAACGAAGCGGTTCTTCGAGGCTCTGTACGAGTTGAAGCATCGCCGCATAATACGGGGCAAGCAGACATTTACTACCCGATACGGGATAAACCGTTGGAATCTGAACGCCCTCGAAACTGGCAAGTCGTCACAGATCAGCGTCCAGCTCGACTGGCTGGTATTCCTTGTCCGTGACTACGGCATATCCGCCCGTTGGCTACTGACGGGCGACGGAGATATGTTCGCCCGCACAAATCCGATTTCCGTGAAGCCCTAATTCTTGTGGCTGGGGAGGATGTTCGGAATGCGCTGCACCGCTGCCTGTTTGTTCTTGTCGAGCACTTTGGCGTATATCTGTGTGGTTGAGAGTTCCCGGTGGCCAAGCAACTTGCTCACGGTGTAGATGTCCGTTCCGAGGTCGAGCATCATCACGGCGAAAGTGTGCCGCCCACAATGGAATGATATTTTCTTGTCGATGCCCGCACGCAGTACCCAGTTCTGTATGGTTTTGTTCGTGCAGTCGGGCGTGAACACGTCAGTAAACACCGGGTCATCGGCCTTTCTACGATCTCCCATGAGGTCTGCCGCCTGCTGTGTGATGTCGAGGTATTCCTGCCCTTTGGTCTTCTTCTGTCGGAAGATGATGCGCGTAAATTCGCCCTGCTGATGCACATCGCCCCATGTGAGTTTCAGAATGTCGCTGCGGCGCAGGCCAGTGAGGCATGAGAACAGGAAGGCTCTCCGCACACCGTCGTACTCGCACGGGGTATTGACAAGCCGTTGCAGTTCTTCGAGTGTGAGGTACATCCGCGTCCCTTCCTCTGCCTGAAATCCCTCAATGCCACGCATGGGATTGCGGGCGATAATCCTTTCGTCGAAAGCCTGATTCAGACACGCCCGCAGCTTGTTGAAATACGACAGCTTGGTGTTACGAGACAGCGGGTATTCCTTTTCCCTGTGCCTGTTGTCGTGCGCCCAAGCTACTGCCCGTTTGTCGAGATAGTCCCGAAATCCCTGCACCCACTCTGGCGTGATGTCCGCGAATGTTATCTTCTCTCGTTTCTCATAGATGCGCAGATGGTGAAGGCATGAGTACCAGTTGCCCCAGTTTCCTCGGCTTTCCTCCCCGAGCCGCTTTTCGCACATCGCCCTGTAATAGTCGAAGAACAGCGTCTCGGAAGCGTAGTCGTTCTTGAAGCCGAACTCTCCGTTCCGCAGCTCCACAACCCGTTTTGCCTTGATCGCCTCGGCGAGCTTCATTGTCTCCCGGTTCTTCTCTTTGTCTGCCCGTGTCACCTCGGGAACGAGGTAGAGTTTCAGGTACTCGTATGACCGTTCCCCGTTCAGGTAGATGTCGAGGTATAGGGAGGTGCGCCCTGTACTCATCGTTCGCTTCCGTAGCCGTATCGGTTCTTTTGAATCTCCCATATTGCTTCTATTTTGTTGCTTTTGTTGTTCAATCTATGGCGAGCAACAAACCTGCAACAAATATAGAGGAAATAGGGAGTAATTCAAAACAAATAACGGAATTTTTTTCGTGAGCGTTAAAGGGTTGTTTTTGTTGGAGTTATTTGTTTGTTTTTACTCCGTATTTACTTTGAGTTCCTTTTCCGATTTTAGCTCCTATTTGCCGATGCAGAATTTCGAAAAGATATGTTGTAAAACCTCGTCCGGGGCAATGGCGCCGCGCCCCGTGATCTCTCCCAAATGCCGGATCACCGGCCGGATCTCTTCACTCAAAAGGTCCGCCGGAAGCCCTTCATCCAAGCCCGCCAGGGCCCGATTCAGGGACTCCCGGGCTGCTGTCAGCGCCTCGTAGTGGCGGCTGTTCGAAACCACCGCGTCACCGTGATACAACCCTTCCGTATCTACCGCCCCGCGCAGCGCTTCGCACAACGCCTCGATTCCGTCTCCCCGTTTGGCCGAAATCCCGATCGCACCCTCCGGCAGCCGAAACCCTTCCGGAGCCGCGTCGAGTTTGTTGCAGACCGTTAGCAGCCGCTGGTCCGGGCGCAACGTGAATTCCCGCTCCGAAGGCCCCGATCCTGCCATCGTCTGCGTATCAATCAGATGGATCACCACCTGCGCCCGGCGGATGCTCTCCATCGTGCGTTCGATGCCCATCCGTTCCAGCCGGTCGCCCGTCGTGCGGATCCCCGCCGTGTCGAGGAACCGGAACAGCACGCCGCCGATGTTGGCCCGCTCCTCGATCACATCGCGCGTCGTGCCGGCAATCTCCGAGACCATCGCGCGCTCCTCGTTCAGCAACCGGTTCAGCAGCGTCGATTTCCCGACGTTCGGAGCCCCGACAATCGCCACCGCAACCCCCTCCTTGATCGCATTGCCCAATGCAAAGGAGTTCCGCAGCCGGTCGATCTCCCGTCCGATCCGCTCCATCGTCTCTCGCAGCGCCCCCCGGTCCGCAAACTCCACATCCTCCTCCGAGAAGTCCAGCTCCAGTTCCAGCAGCGCGGTGAGGTTCAGCAACTTGTCCCGAAGTCCCTCCAGTTCCTCGGAATAGCCGCCGCGCATTTGATTCGCGGCCAGTGCGTGCGCCGCGCGGGTCGACGATGCGATCAGGTCCGCGACGGCTTCGGCCTGCGAAAGGTCCATCTTCCCGGCCAGGTAGGCGCGGATCGTGAACTCCCCGGGCCTGGCCATGCGCCCGCCCGCGGTAATCAGCAGCCGGAGTATTTCCGAAACGATGTAGGAGGAGCCGTGGCACGAAATCTCGACCGAGTCCTCACCCGTGTAGGAGTGCGGGGCCCGGAAAACGGTTGCCAGCACATCGTCCACCACGCGCCCGCCGTCCAGAATCCGCCCGTAATGGACCGTATTTCCGGCCGCGGCCGCCAGCGGAGCCCGTCCACGGAAAATCCGGTCGCAGAGCGCCAGAGCCTCCGTTCCGCTCACGCGGACCACGGCAATGGCACCGCCCGGCGCCGTCGCCGGGGCAACAATCGTATCGTGTTCGGATACCATCATCGGCCTTCGATCCGGAGGCGCTGGCCGATCCGGAGTTTGTGGGCGTTCTTGATCTTGTTCCAGCGCATCAGCTGCGAGGTCGTCACGCGGTAACGCCGCGCAATGGCCCCCAGCGTGTCGCCCTTCTTGACCACGTAGATCGTGCCGCTGCGCTCCTGACGCTTCTTGTCGATGTTTGCCGGGTTGATGTACTCCTTGAGGTACATCGAATCCTTGGACTGAATCTCAGGCTCGTGGGCGATGTATTGCGTGACGGTGCGCTGCGGAACCACCAGCGTATAGGTTTTCGTGGTCGCCGGAATGATGTCGAGTTTGTATTGCGGGTTGAGCTGGCGCAGCGTCTCCAGCGGCAGGTCGATCGTCGAGGCGATCTGGTTCAGGTGCATCAGTTTGTTGATGCGCAGCGTGTCGACCGACAGCGGAATCGGGGCTTCGGTGGGCTCGATGCCGTGGAGCTGGTGGTAGGCATAGGCGTAGGTCGCCCCGATGAAGGCCGGGACGTAGCCCCGGGTCTCGCGCGGCAGGTAGTCGTAGATCTCCCAGAAGGTCTTGCCGCCCGAACGTGCAATGGCCTTGTTGACGTTCCCCGGGCCGCAGTTGTAGGCCGCAATGGCCAGCGTCCAGTCGTTGTAGATCGCATAGAGGTCCTTCAGGAAACGGCAGGCAGCCTCCGTGGAGCGGTGCGGGTCGCGGCGTTCGTCGACCAGCGAGTTGATCTCCAGTCCGTAGCTCTTTCCCGTCGTGGGCATGAACTGCCACAGCCCTACGGCGCCCATCGGCGAAACGGCCGTGGGCGAGAGTGCCGATTCGATGATCGGCAGCGCCCGCAACTCCACCGGCAGGCCTTCGCGGAGCAGCTGCTCCTCGATGATCGGGAAGTAGTATTGCGACATCCCGAGGATGCGGCTGATCGTCCCCGAACGCGGGTCGATATAGCGGTTGATGTAGTTCCTGACAATCGCATTGAAGGGGAGCTGGATCGGCGAGGCGAGGTCCAGCAGCCTTCGGGCATAGACCGAATCGGGCGTCTGGTCGGCAACGGCCGTGGTGTCCTCCAGGACGTAGCGTTTGAAGAATTCGCCGTAGGCGTCCTGCCGCTGGCGCTCCCGCCATTCGGCCAGCAGCGAATCGGCCTGTTCGGCCGTCAGCCCCAGCGTGATATCGTTGACCGGGGGTGTCTCGACGGGTGCGGGGCCGGTTTCCGCCAGCGGTTCGGGGCGGGCCGTGCGCACCGTATCGCGGGCGATTGCCGCATCCGTCTGTTCGGTCCGGGCCTTTTTGTCGCGTCTCTTCTTGCGGGGGCTGCGGTCCAGGGCCGAGGCCGTTCCGGCCATGGTGAGCAGCAGGGTGAATATCAGGAGTTTTCTCATCGTCTAAAAGTTGAGGCTGAGGTTGAACCCGAAGACCGGGCGGTTCCCCTGCAGCGTCGGGACATAGGTGTAGTTGACCAGCGGTTCGAGGTTCATCGACAGGTCGTCCGAGATGTCGTAGTCCTTCAGGTGGGCGTCGACATGGGCGTCGATGATCTGCAGCACGTATAAGGCCCCCGAGAGGATGATACACAGGTCGCGGTTGCGCCGGTAGTTGTCCCTGAGGTTTTTGATAAAGTCGGCCGAATAACGTCCGCGGAATTCGTCCGTCGGGCCGTTGGGGTAGTTTTCGGGGTGCTGTTCGTAGTCGGACAGCAGGTTGTAGGCCTTTTTGAAACGTTGGAATCCGCGGTTGTTCCAGTCGATGCAGTAGATCATCGAGGCGAAGCCTCCGACCACGAACGGCACCTTCCAGTAACTGCGGTTGTAGATCTGTCCCGCACCCGGGAAGATGCAGGCCAGGGTGGTGGCCTTCTTGACCGACGAGACGTCGTTGGTCTTGTAGTTCACGGCGGCGTCGCCGATGAAGTAGATGTACGAGGCGATCGTAACCCCGAGATAGACCTGCCGCCGGGTGTTGCTGCGGATCATCTTCGTCTGCAGGGCGTCGAGTTCGGGCGTGCGCGAGAGGCTCACGTCCGTATAGGAGTTGTACTGGCGGCGCAGGGGCTTGTAGATCTTGTTTTCGTGGATGTAGAGTCCCAGGCCGGTTCCGACCAGCCCGTAGAGGATCGGGAGTTTCCAGTATTGCTTGTTGTAGATCTGTCCGTATCCGGGCAGGACGGTCGAGGCCCAGCACACCTTCGAAAGCGCCATCGAGTCGCTCATGAGCCATCCTTTCTTCCGGATTTTGCGTTTCGTGGTGGTGTCGATGCCCTGGAGTGCGGCGTTGTAGCGGGACAGGGCGATCGAGTCGAGCAGGCGCAGGTCGTCGGTGCGCAGGGCGGCAACGGCGGCCGAGTCGGCCGCGTAGTCGAGCGTCTGGGCCGAATCGATCCGCAGGGCGAGTTCTGCGAAGCGGATCGAGTCGCGTTTGGCGCGCAGCGAGTCGGGTTTCTGGAACATGCCGCCCCGCACGATGCTGCGGGCACCGCGGGGGAGTTGGGCCTGGGCGGCGTGCATTCCCGGCACGACGGCCGCAACGAGCAACAGGAGAAACCGGATCTTCGCCATGGGGTTCCGAGGGTGTTTGAATGCGTTCAGGAGCGGTTGGCAAATCGTTCGAGGAAGCGTTCGATATCGCTGTCGTCGCCGAAGCCGATGACGATCTTGCCGCCGCCGTTCTTCGAGCGTTTGATCGAGATATCCTCCGAGAAGAAGGTTTCGAGCTGTTCGACCAGCCGCGAGTAGCTTTCGGGATACTCTTCGTCCTCGGCGTTCCGGGCCGCCCGGGCCGGAGCTTCACAGAGCGTGCGGGCCAGCTCCTCGACCTGGCGCACCGAGAGTCCCTTCTTGATACAGCGTTTCAGCACGCGCAGCTGCTGCTCGGCGGGGGCTCCGGCGATGGCCTTGGCGTGGCCCATCGAGATCAGCCCCTCCTTCAGTGCGAGCTGCACCTCGTCGGGGAGTTTGAGCAGGCGCAGGTAGTTCGAGACCGACGAACGTTTCTTGCCGACCTTCTCCGAGAGGGCGTCCTGCGTGAGGTGGCACTCGTCGATCAGGCGCTGCATCCCCAGGGCGATTTCGATGGCGTTGAGGTCCTGGCGCTGGATGTTCTCCACGAGGGCCATGGCGTGGAGGTTCTCGTCATCGACCTCGCGGATGTAGGCCGGGAGGGTCTTCAGGTCGGCACGCTGCGCCGCCCGCCAGCGCCGTTCACCGCTGATGAGGATGTATTTCCCGCCGTCGGTCTTCTTCACCGTGACGGGCTGGATGACCCCCAGCTGGCGGATCGAATCGGCCAGTTCGTCGAGCGACTCCTCGTCGAACTGCGTCCGCGGCTGCGTGGGGTTGGGAATGATGTCGGCGATCTCGATCTCGGACATCTGACTCATCGGCTTGAGTTTCACGTCGACGGCCTCGCTGCCGAAAATGGCGTCGAGTCCCCGGCCTAATCCCTTCTGTGGTTTCATAACTTGCCTTTTTATTTATGGTGCCGGAGCGGGCCCGAACCCGGTCCGGAAGCGTCTCAATGCTGTTTTCTGCGGTTGCGTTTCAAAAATTCGCGCGCCAGATTCAGGTAGTTCTCCGACCCCGTGGCCCCGGCATCGTAGAGCATGACGGGTTTTCCGTGCGAGGGGGCCTCTCCCAAACGGATATTGCGCTGGATTATTGTGTCGTAGGCCAGTTCCCCGAAGTGTTCGCGGACTTCGGTGACGACCTGGTTGTTCAGGCGGTTGCGCATGTACATCGTCAGCAGGAAGCCTTCGATGTCGAGCGACGGGTTGAGGCTCGACTTGACCTTGCGGATCGTGTTGAGGAGTTTGGAGAGACCTTCGAGGGCGAGGTATTCGCACTGCACGGGGATCAGCACCGTATCGGCGGCCGTGAGGATGTTCACCGTGGTGTATCCCAGCGAGGGGGAGCAGTCGATGAAGATGTAGTCGAAGCGTTCACGCACGGCGTCGACGACGCGCTTCATGACGAAGTGTGCGTTCTCCATTTTCGGCAGTTCGGTGTCTGCGGCCACCAGGTCGATCGACGAGGGCAGGAGCCAGAGGTTCTTCACATCGGGACTGCGGAGAATGACCTCGTCGGGCTGTTTCTCTCCGGCGAGGCATTCGTATATGCCTTCGAGATTGATGTCGAATCCCAGCCCCGAGGTGGCGTTGGCCTGCGGATCGGCGTCCAGCAGCAGCACCTTCTTGCCCAGCAGGGCCAGCGAAGCCGCCAGATTGATGGCCGTGGTGGTCTTTCCCACGCCGCCCTTCTGGTTGGCTAAAGCGATTACCTTTCCCATTTTTTCAGATTCGGTTTATAAGCAGGCAAATTTACGCAAATAATATCGCCCGTGCAAATCCGCAGGGGAGCTTTTCGCAAAATGACCCCTGCAGACGGGTGTGGCGCGGATGGCGGTATGCGGGGCAAGAATTTCGGATTTCGGGGGGCGCATAACCGAATTTTTCGTATCTTTGGAGGCTGCAAGGCCGGGAAGCGGTAGCCCCGCATCCTGCATCCGGAAACGCCCCGGGACGGGTGCCGAACCCGGGGGTGCGGGGTGTCTCGGCGGCCGAAAGGCCCGGCTTGCAAGGTACGTTATGACGGAAAGGACAGCATATAAGCAGGAGGAGCCCGTGCCGCAGAAGCGCGTTGCGGAGCCCCTCCCCGAATCGGACCCGAAACCGGGCCCGAAATCGAAACCGGGCCCGAAATCGAAGCCGGACCCGAAACCGGAACAGGACCCGAAATCGAAACCGGAGTCGGCACCGACCGCCAGCCGCTTCCCGACGGCCGGGGACGTGCTGGCCATGCTGGGCATCGCACTGGTGGCCCAGATCCTTGTCGGCGTTGTCGGACAACTCCTGGCGGCCGGATTCGGAATCGACTACCGGACCGCCGCTCCGGATCTGCAGGGGCGGATGATGGCCGTTCTTTATCTTGTTTCGATGTCGGCGGCGCTGGGCGGCGTCCTCTGCTACCGCCACGCGCGCGGAGGACGCGGACGCTGGGCCCGCTTCTCGATCCGGGGCCTCAACCCGACGCTGCTGCTGTGGGCCTTCGTGCTGATCTTCGCCGTCGGCATCGCCCTCGAACCCCTGCTGCGGGTGCTGCCCGAACTCCAGCTCGAAGTGGGCCGCGGAGTCTGGACCATGCTCTCGCTGATGCTCTTCGCGCCGATCTTCGAGGAGCTGCTCTGCCGGGGCGTGGTCCTCGGAAGCCTGCGCGCCCGTTACGGTGTCACGGTTGCCTGGCTCGTTTCGTCGCTCTTCTTCGGCCTGCTCCACGTCCAGCCCGTGCAGGTCGTCAATGCCACGGCCGTGGGGCTGATCCTCGGCTACGTCTATCTGGCTACCGAGTCGATGTGGTCGGTCATGATCCTCCACGCCCTGAACAACGCCGCGGCCTATCTGCTCATGATCCTGCTCGTTACGCCCGAAACCGGACACCGGAGCGCCCTGCTGATCAACCTCATCGGAAGCCCGGCCCTCTATTGGTGCATCTATGGCGTGGCGGTCGTCCTCTGCGTCGTGTCGGGGTGGATGATGCTCCGGGCGCTGCGCCGCATGAAGAAGACGGAGAAAAACCCGGAGCAAAAGGCGGAGAAAAATCCTGCCGGGGCGTAATATTCCGGCCGCAAAGTGCGTTACTTACGAGTAAAAACCCTATCTTTGCCCTTTGGATGATGAATTGGCGAGCGAAAATAGCGGTCGCAGCGGGTGTGTTGCTCCTGGCGGGATGCCGGGAGTTGCCTCGTTATTTCGCCAGCGATACGACCATCGCCCGGGCCGGCGGCAAGGAGCTGCGCCTGGGGGACGTGCGTTCGGTCGTCCCGAAGGGGCTTTCGGGGGAGGACAGCGCGGCCTTCATGCAGGTCTACGTCGACCGGTGGATCGTCAAGCAGCTCAAACTGGAGGAGGCCGAGACGCTCTTCTCCTCGTCGGCGGGCGATATCGACAAGATGGTCGAGGAGTACCGCCAGGCGCTGCTGATCCGCCAGCTGGACCAGCATTACGTCGACCGTTCGATCGACACGCTCTTCACCGACGACGAGATCGCCGCCTATTACAACGCCCACAAGGCCGATTTCAAACTCGACCGCACGATCGTCAAGGGTCGGATCGTCCGCTTCGGGGCCGGGTACCGTCAGGCTGCGAAGCTCAAGACGCTGATGGCCTCGAAATCGGAGACCCAGCAGCAGGATTTTCGGGACATCTGCGAGAAAAACGACTTCTCGGTGAGCGATTTCCGCGAACAGTGGGTCGACTTTCCCGAATTCCTGAGCTACCTTCCGACCCTGCGGTCGCAGAATTACGATTCGGTGCTGGCCTCGACGGCCGTGCAGGAGATGCGCGACAGCTATTCGCGCTACTATTTCCAGATCGACGCCGTGCTGCGCGAGGGCGAGCCGATCCCGCTCGAACGCCTGCGGGGGAACATCCGCCGCATCCTCTTCAACCGCCGCAAGGGGGAGATCATCCGCCAGCACGAGGAGGAGCTCCGGATGCGCGCGGAGGAGAACGGCGAGGTGAAGGTCTTCGGCGGGAAGCGCGATCCGCAGGACCCCGCACCGGAGACGATGGAGAACCGGGAAAACGAAGCTAAACGATAAACGAAACAGATACAAGATGTTGAAAAAAGGTATATTGGCTGCCGCCCTCGTCCTGTTGTTCGCGGGCGTCGTGGCACAGAGACGCGAGGTGATGCTCGACAAGGTGGTTGCCGTGGTGGGCGGGTCGTCGATCCTCTATTCCGAGGTGGACGAATACGCCCGTCAGCTGGTTGAACAGCGCCGGCAGGAGGGTTACACCTCGGACCGCGACCCGATGAACGAGGCGCTCGAAGCGCTCATGACCCAGAAACTGCTCTACAATCAGGCGCAGATCGACTCCGTGGCGATCAACGACGGGGACATCATGTCGCGCGTCGAGGAGCAGGTGCAGCAGATGGTCGACATGGAGGGTTCGATCCCGGCCCTGGAGGCCAAGCACCACATGCCGATCTTCAACATCCGCGAGATTATGCGCCAGCGCTACGAGGAGCAGGCCTACGCACAGTCGATGCAGAGCGAGGTGGTGAACAAGGTCTCGGTGATCCCGGGCGAGGTGGAGCGCTTCTACAAGTCGATCTCGAAGGACAGCCTGCCGACGATCGCCGACCAGTACGTCTATGCGCAGATCACGAAGTTCCCCAAGTCGATGACGGCCGCCAAGCAGCGCACCCGCGAACGGCTGCTGGACATGCGCGAGCGCGTCATCACCGGGGCTGCGAAGTTCGAGAACCTGGCCCGGATGTATTCGCAGGACGGTACGGCCATGCGGGGCGGCGAGATGGATCCTTCGCCGCTGGCGAGTCTCGACCCGTCGTTCGCCGCGGCCCTCGAAAACCTCAAGCCCGGGCAGATCTCCGAGGTTGTGGAGTCGCAGTTCGGGTTCCACATCATTCAGATGCTGGACAAGCGCGGGCAGCTCTACCACTTCCGCCACATCCTGCTGCGTCCGGTCTACACGTCGGAGGAGCTGGGCGAGTCGCTCAACCTGCTGGACAGCATCGCCGACCTGATCCACAAGGACTCGATTACGTTTGAAAAAGCGGCCCTGAAATATTCGGACGACGCCTCCTCGAAGATGAACGGCGGTATTGTCTCGAACCACGACATCCTGGAGCGTTTCAACGCCTTCGATGCGAAACTCACCGTGACGAAGTTCCTCAAGGAGGATTTCGGACGCTTCAAGAGCCTCGACGACTACAACGCCCTGCGGCGCCTGAAGCCCGGGGAGGTGTCGGACGCCTACCTCACGGAGGACATGCTCGGCAACCAGATGGGCAAGATCGTCAAACTCGTGGAGGTGATCCCCACGCATACGGCGTCGCTCAACGAAGATTACCTGCGGCTTGAGGAGATGGCCCTGCAGGACAAGCAGGAACGGGTCTTCAAGGAGTGGCTGACGAAGAAGATCGACGCCATGTACGTCTATATCATTCCCGAATTCCGGGACGGGGAGTTCGAGAACAAACACTGGGTGAAGTAGTCCGTGCGCAGGCTCCTGTCCATAGTTGCCGTGGTGCTGGCCGTCGCCGGAGTGGTGGCCCGCAGTTCGATGCAGGCTCCCGGGGAGCCCGAAGGCGAGAAGAAGCTCATCGACCTGAAATCGGACCTGATGGGGCCGGTGGCTCCGGGGGATTCGGTGGTCTTTCTGGTGGGGAACTTCGCCGCGCAGCACAACGGTGCGGTCATCACGTGCGACTCGGCGGTGCGCTACTCGGACATGCGCATCGAGTTCTTCGGCAACGTGCTTATCAACAAGAATACGACCTACATCTACGGCGACCGGGCCGAATACGACGGAAATGTGAACGAGGCGCGGGTCTATTCGGATATCGTGAAGGTCGTCGACGGCGATGCCACGCTCTATACCTATAAGTTCCTCTTCAACACGAAGAGCAACGTGGGCGAATTCGCGGACGGCGGGGTGCTGACCAACCGCGAGAACCTGCTCGAAGCGGTGCGGGGCTACTACTACGCCGACACGAAGGAGCTGGTGGCCGTCGAGCGGGTGGAGATGCGCAACGACGAGTACGAACTCAAGGGCGATTCGGTGGTCTACAACATGGCCACGGACAACGCCTATTTCTTCGAACATACGAACATCTGGAACCGCGACGGCGACTACCTCTATGCCGACCGGGGCTTCTACGACAAGGCCGATACGCTCTACATCATCACGCGCAACGGCTATATCCTGACCGAGAAACAGGAGATCTGGAGCGACAGCCTCGACTATTACCGCGCGAAGGATCATGTGATCATGCGCCGCGACCTGCAGCTCGACGATACGGAACACAAGGCGATCGGTTTCGGGGATTACGGCGAGTATTGGAAGGAACCGGGGAATGCCTTTCTGACACGCCGCCCGGCGGTCATCAGCTACGATCTCTCGCAGGGTGACTCGCTCTTCATGCGGGCCGACTCGATGTACCTCTTTACGATCAACTCCGAGGCGGAGCGGCGGGCCGCCGAGGCGGCGCATGCCGATTCGCTGGCGGTGGAGAGCAATGAAGCCCGGTCGGGCGAGACTCCGGCGGCGGAGTCTCCGATGCCGGGGCGTCACTCGGGTGAGAATCCGCTCCGGGGGTCCCGTTCGCCCGTTCCGGGCCGGGAGGGCCTGTCGGATCCCGGTCTGCGCGATTCATTGGGCGGGCGTGAGCTCCCCGATTCGCTGCGGGGCTTGCAGGATTCGCTGGCGGCCGATTCGCTGGCCATGCCCGTCAATCCGCTCGATACGCTGGTCGGGGATGCCCGGAAAGCCTACCTCAAGGAGCAGGCGCGCAAGGCCAAGGCTGCCGAAAAGGCCGCCAAGGCCGAAGCCAAGAAGAAACTGCTGGCCGAGATTGCGGCCAAACGTCAGGAGAAGGCGACGGCCAAACTCCTGGCCCAGAAGGAACGCGAGGAGAAACGCCTGGCGGCCCGTCGCGTGAAACTCGAATCGAAACTCCGGGCACGGCAGCTCCGGGCCGCCCGCAAGGGCAAAAAGCGCCCGATCGATCCGGCCGAACTGGCGGCGCTGCGCGAGCTCGATTCGTTGATCGACCGCAGTGCCCGGGAGCAGGATTCGCTGATGATGCTGATGGCCGATTCGCTGTCGGCCGTGGATTCCGCGGCGCGGGTGATCCCGCCCGACACGGTCGATTCGCTGGCCGTACCGGCCGACTCGATCTACCGGCTGATGAAGGGTTTTCGTGATGTGCGTATTTATCGCTCTGATTTCCAGGCTGTATGTGATTCGATGACCTCGATCAGCACCGATTCGACGATTCACCTCTATATCAACCCTGTGCTGTGGAACCAGGCGAACCAGATCACTTCGGATGTGATGGACATCTACACGTCAAACCAGCAGATTACCCATGCGGAGTTCGTGGGGAGCCCGATGATGGTCGCGCAGATCGACACGGCCCACTACAACCAGGTGGCGGGCAAGCAGATGACGGCGTGGTTCCGCGACAATGAGATCTACCGCGACGACGTGAACGGCAATGCCCAGACGATCTACTACATGCAGGATGGCGAACCGCCGCAGATTACGGGCGTGGGGGTGATCGAGAGCGGCGATGCGTCGTTCTATATCGAACAGAAGCAGATCGTGACGATCACCTACCGCAAGGATCCGGTCTGGAACATCTACCCGATGGAGAAGATTCCGGCCGATCTGGAACTGTTCCTGAAGGGTTTCAAGTGGGAGGAGGCCCGGCGGCCGCTCCAGGAGGATGTTTTCGACCGGACGATCCGGCCCTCGCAGCGGCGTGAGAAATCGGAACTCGCCCACCCGAGATTCCCGTTGCAGCAGACGCTGGAGGAGCGCAAGAAACGCTACATCGAGGAGCGCCGCTGGACGGACCGCAACGATCTGGTCGATCCGGCTACGGTGGAGTGGATGCACGCACTGGGCTTCGAGGTGGGGCAGCCCCGCGAGTCGGGCCCGGAACTGTGAGGCCGGAACGATTCCGTCAAATACGATCCTGTTAACTTTTTTACTTTTCTACTTTTCTACCTTTCTTGAACCGGACCATGCCTGCAGACAATCGATCGGAACTCTTCCCGGTAGTCGACCTTTCGGGCCGGGTCGTCGGGAGCGCCACGCGCGGCGAGTGCCATAACGGTTCGATGCTCCTGCATCCGGTGGTGCACCTCCATGTCTTCAATTCGCGCGGGGAGCTCTACCTGCAGCGCCGCCCTTTGTGGAAGGATATTCAGCCCGGGCGCTGGGATACGGCCGTCGGCGGGCATGTCGATTACGGCGAGTCGGTCGGGGAGGCCCTGCGGCGCGAGGTGCGCGAGGAGCTGGGCATTGTCGATTTCCGGCCCGAAGCCGTGGCGGTCTACGAATTCCGCTCGGACCGCGAACGCGAGCTCGTCCATGTCTACCGCACGGTCTACGACGGGGAGGTGCGCCCGAGCGACGAACTCGACGGCGGGCGTTTCTGGACGCCGCGCGAAATCCGGGAAAATCTCGGGAAAGGCGTTTTCACCCCCAATTTCGAAGGCGAAGTGGGGCTGGTCCTGAAATAAGTACGCTTCCGGCCCGGAAATTGCATGGACCGGGCGTATGCAAGCACTCCTGAAACGTTGGACGCACGCCCTGTTGGAATGGCTGGGCGTCACGGCCTCCTCCAGCGATACGCTGGATCGCTGGGTGGCACTCCTGCTGGTTCTGCTGGCTGCCGCCCTGCTCGATCTTTTCCTGCAGCTGGTCGTCGTGCGCGCGATCCGCCGCCTGGTCGAGCACACCCGCGTGAAGTGGGACGACAAACTCTTCAGCGTGCAGGTGCTCAACCGCAGCTGCCACGTCCTGATCGCCATCCTGCTGACGATCGTCCTCCCGATGATCTTCGACGAGGGCTCCGCGGCGCAGACCGTCGCCTTGCGGCTGACCCAGATCGGCATCGTCGTGACCTTCATGCGGCTGATCAACGCCCTGCTGTGCGCGGCTTTCCATATCGTCTCGCTGCGCCCCTCGTGGCAGAACAAACCCATCAAGGGACTGCGGCAGACCGCTCAGGGATTCTTCTCGATCGTCGCCGTAATCCTGATCGTCGCCATCCTGATCGACAAGTCGCCCGTCAAACTGCTGACCGGACTCGGGGCTTCGGCCGCGGTGCTGATGCTGGTTTTCCGCGACAGCATCATGGGCTTCGTTTCGGGGATCCAGCTCTCGGCCAACAACATGCTGCAGGTCGGCGACTGGATCTCGGTCCCGAAGTACGGCGCGGACGGCACGGTCGAGGAGGTGTCGCTCACGACCGTGAAGATCCGCAACTGGGACAATACGCTGGTCATGCTGCCGCCCTACCTGCTGACGACCGACTCCTTTACGAACTGGCACGCCATGCAGCTCTCGGGCGGGCGGCGCGTGATGCGCTCGGTGTCGATCGACATGACCAGCGTGCGCTTCTGCACGCCCGAGATGCTGAAACACTTCCGCAAGATTGACCTGCTGCGCGACTACATCGACCGGACCGAAGAGCGGATCGAGGCTTATAATTCCGCCCACGGCATCGCCCCCGGCGAGCGGAAGATCAACGGCCTGCATCAGACCAATCTGGGGGTATTCCGCGCCTATCTGGTGCGCTATCTGGAGAACGAAGTCCCGGTGAACAAGACGATGACGCTGATGGTCCGTCAGCTGCAGCCCACGGAGACGGGGATTCCGCTCCAGCTCTATTTCTTTACCGATACGGTGGTGTGGGAGGAGTATGAAGGAATCCAGTCGGATGTTTTCGATCATGTGCTGGCGGCGATCCCCGAATTCGGGCTGCGGGTCTTTCAGAATCCCGCCGGATCGGATGTGGCGGCCCTCGGGGATTTCCTGCAGGGCGACGATGTTCCGGATGCTTCCGGAGGCCCCAATGGCTCGGGCGGCTCGGGCGGGGCTGACAAGGCTGACGGGACGGGCGGAACGGATGGAACGGATGGAACGGATGGAACGGGCGGAACGGGCGGGACCGACGGAACTGACGGAACGGGCAGGGCTGACGGGACTGACGGAACCGGTGGGGCCGGTGTGGCCGGGACGCCTAAAGCGTAAGCATCAGCAGCACCTGGATGATGATCACGCGCAGGAACATGCAGACGGGATAGACCGTGGCGTAGGAGACCGAGGGGTTGTCGCCCTCGATGGTGTCGTTGGCGTAGTTGAGGGCCATGGGGTTGGCCATGCTGCCGCAGAGCAGGCCCGAGACGGAACCGAAGTCGACCTTCAGCACCCGCAGTGCGAAGAGCCCGACCAGCACTACCGGAACGAAGGTCAGGATGAATCCGGCCCCGAGCCAGAGGAGCCCTTCGGGGCGCATGACCGTCTCGAAGAAGTGCTGCCCGGCATCGAGCCCCAGGCAGGCGAGGTACATCGAGAGTCCCAGTGCGCGCAGCATGAGGTTGGCGCTCTGGGTGGTGTAGGTGATCATGTGCAGCCGGGGCCCGAAGGTGCCGATGAGGATGCCGACGATGATCGGGCCTCCGGCGAGCCCGAGTTTGACGGGTATCGAGATGCCGGGGATCGAAACCGGGATGCTTCCGAGCGTGAGTCCGAGGATCAATCCGATGAAGACCGAGATGAGGTTGGGTTCGTTGAGGCTCTTCACGGCGTTGCCGAGGATCTTCTCCACGTTGCGGATCGCCTGGGCTTCGCCCACGACCGTGAGGCGGTCGCCCAACTGCAGCCGCAGGTCGGGGGTGGCCAGCAGCTGCACGCCCGAACGGTAGACGCGGCTGATGTTGATGCCGTAGTTGTTGCGCAGGCGCAGCTGCGCGAGTTTCTTGCCGTTGATTTCGGGCCGCGTGACGAGGATACGCTGCGAGATGAGCTGGCTGTCGACGGCATTCCAGTCGATATTCTCCTTGTTCCAGTCCTTCTGCTCCTGTTCTCCGAAGATCATCCCGAGGGCCTGGGCTTCGCCCGGGGTGGTGATGACCAGAATCACGTCGTCCTGCTGCAGGGTTTTGTCCGAGGTGGGGATCGAGACCTGCCCGTTTCGCCAGAGGCGGGAGATCACGAAGTGGTGGTGGCTCTGAACGGCGATGTCGTGGACGCTCCGGCCGAAGAGCGCGGGGTTGGTGATGTGGTAGCTGGCGATGAAGACGTTCTTGCGGTGCTCGGCATCGGGTCCGGGGAGGTCCGAGGGGCGGACGAAGAGCTTGCGCAGCAGGGCGATGGCCAGGATTACGCCGACGACGCCCAGCGGGTAGGTTACGGCACAGCTCAGGGCGGCGCCGCTGTCATCCATGCCCAGCTGCTTGAGGACCTGCTGGGCGGCACCCAGGGCCGGGGTGTTGGTCGTGGCGCCGCAGAGGATGCCCGACATGTCGGGCATGGCGATGCCTAACGCATAGCTCATGACGGCAGCGAGGAGCGTGCCGAAGATGATGAGCCCGATGGCCGGGGAGAGCAGGCGCAGTCCGTCGGCGCGCATCGAACTGAAGAATCCGGGACCGACCTGCAATCCTAAGGCGTAGACGAAGATGATGAGTCCGAAGCTCTCGGCATAGGTCAGCATGGCGGGGTCGAGCCGCAGCCCGAAATGTCCGGCGAGGATGCCGGTGAAGAAGATGAAGGCCGTGCCGAGGGAGATGCCGAAGAAGCGGATCTTACCCAGCCCGATCCCGATCGAGGAGATCAGCGATATCACCACGACGGCCTGCAGGGCCGAGGGTTCGAGAATCAGGTCTTTGAGCCATTCCATCTGTTGGGCGGTTGAAACAGTTGCAAAAGTAGGTCAAATTTTCCGGATTGCCGCCGTTTTCGGGCTGAAAAGTGCGGTGCCGGGCGCATTCAGAGCAACAGCCGCCGCAGGGCCTCGACATCCGCGGCGAAATGGCCGGGGCGTGCGGCCTCCAGTTCGCCGGGTGCGGCGTATCCCCAGCCCACGGCTACGGAGTCGAGGCCTGCTGCTGCGGCACCTTCGATGTCGTAGCGGCGGTCGCCGATCATGACGGCCTCCTCCGGGGCGATTCGCAACTGTGCGAGGGCGTGGCGGATCACCTCGACCTTCGAGGTGCGCGAACCGTCGAGGCCGCTTCCGGCAATGAGGCGGAAGTGGCGGGCGATGTCGAAATGTTCGGCGATCCGCCGGGCGAAGGGTTCGGGTTTCGACGTTGCCATGACGTTTACGCACCCGGCCGCCGCCGTGTCGGCCAGCAACTCCGGGATCCCCGGGTAGAGTTCATTCTCGAAGATCCCCTTCGGGGCGAAGTATTCGCGCATCCTGGCGATAGCCGTGGCCGTCTCGGCTTCGTTCATGCCGTAGCGTTCGCGGAACGAGTCTGCCAGCGGCGGCCCGATGAAGGGGCAGAGTTCGCGGTGGTCCGCCACCTCGATGCCGAAGTGGCGCAGGGCATACTCCACCGAGCGGGTGATCCCCTCCATGGGGTCGGTCAGCGTGCCGTCGAGGTCGTAGAAGAGGTATTTTCGAAGCATGGTCGGATGAAAAGGGTTTCTTGACGGCAAAGGTATAAAAAAAGCCCGGTTTCCGTGTGGAATCCGGACGCTCCCCGGGCGAATCGGGCGAATCGGGCGAATCGGGCGAATCGGGCGAATTGGGTGGATTGGGTGGATTGGGGCGGCCGGGCAGCCGGGCGGCCGGAAGATCGGATTACCGGGCGTTCGGATGTTTCAATAGTTCCCACTCTCTTTCACTCCTTTCCGGTCTCTCTATCCTCTCTTCCGGTATCTCCCGGCTGCTCCCTTCTCTTTTTTTCGCTTGTTTTTCGGTCTGTTCCCCTCTCTTTTTCTCTGCCCCGGCCTGCCCTTTTGGGGACCGTATCCCGTCCGGCCCCTCCCCGGTCGGCTCCTGCCCGGTTACCTCTTCATGCGCAGAAACGAGTAGCCGAAACGCTCGGCAGCGGCGCGTTCCAACTCCTCGCGGACCGACGGATGCGCGATCGAGATCAGCGCCCGGGCGCGCTCGGCGAGGTTCCGGCCCCGGAGGTGTGCCACGCCGTACTCCGTAACGACGTGCTGAATCATGTGGCGCGTCGTCACCACACCGGCTCCGGGGGTCAGCAGCGCCTTGATTTTCGACTCTCCCTTCGGGGTCATCGACGGCATGGCGATGAAGGTCTTGCCCCCTTCGGAGAGCGAGCCTCCGTACATGAAGTCGTGCTGGCCTCCGACGCCCGAGATGATGCGCTCGCCGACCGAATCGGCGCACACCTGCCCTGTGAGGTCGACCTCCACGGCCGAATTGATGGCCATGACCTTCGGGTTCCGGCGGATGCGGAACGGGTCGTTGGTCCACGCTACATCCTTCATCACCAGATCTTTGCGGTAGTCCATGTAATCGTACAGGCGGCGCGACCCGAGGGCCAGCGACGCCACCGTTACCCCGGGCATGACCACCTTCTGCGAGTTGTCGATCACGCCGCTCTCCAGCAGCGGCAGCACGCCGTCGGTCATCGCCTCGGTGTGGAGCCCGAGGTGTTTGTGATCCTTGAGCGCCCCGAGTACGGCATTCGGGATTCCGCCGACGCCGATTTGCAGCGTGGCGCCGTCGGGGATCAGCTCGGCGATGTAGTTGCCGATGCGGAGTTCGGTTTCGGTCGGCACGGCCGTCGGGACCTCCACCAGCGGCGAATCGACCTCCACGGCCGCCGCGAAGCGCGACGAGTGGACGACGGCGTCGCCGTAGGAGAAGGGCATGGCCCGGTTGACCTGCGCGATGACGGTCCGGGCGCATTCTACGGCCGAAACCGCGAGGTCGGCCGAGACCCCGAACGAGCAGTAACCGTCGGCATCCGGGGGCGAGACGTTGATCAGCGCCACGTCGAGCGGCAGGGTGCCGTCGCGGAACAGCCCCGGGATTTCGCCCAGGAAGGCCGGGATCGACTGCCCGTATCCGTCTGCGAGCCAGCGGCGGATGTTGTTGGCCACGAAGAGGCTGTTCACGAGGAACGATTCGCGGAATTCGGGTCGGCAGTAGGGTGCCTCGTGGGCTCCCACGGCGAAGGCCGAGTAGAGCTTCACGCCGTGCAGCTCCCCGCCCCGCTCGGCCAGCGCGGCGACCAGCACCTCGGGGATCGACGTGCTGCCCTGGATGTAGACGCTCTGGCCCGATTGGATGAGTTTTACCGCCTCCGCGGCTGTCGTGTATGTCATGGCAGATCAGGTTTTTCTTGCAGCGGGTGGTTCTCGGCAAAGAGAGCGAGACGGCGGTCGAGCGATTCGAACTGTTCGGGTCGGTTCATCTGTGAGACGCACACCCGGATTCCGTGCTGGCGGCTCCCGGTCGAGGAGAGCGAGATGGCGCAGACGCCGCACAGCAGCAGCTCGCTCAGCAATTCGGCACTGGTCATCGTCCCGTAGCCGATCGTATAGAAGAATCCGTCGCCGATCTTTTCGTGGCGGTCCTTGTCGTAGACGATGCGGAATCCGTGGCGCAGGAAGATCTCCTTCGTCAGTCGGGCCCGGCGGCCGTATTCGGCGGTTTCGCCCACGAAATCCAGCTCTCCGTCGGCCGCGGCCCGAAACATCGCCGCCAGGGCGTGCTGGGCCGAGTGGCTTGTGCCCGACGAGGCGGCATAGAGGAACGTCAGGACATAGGCGTCACCCAGACGCCCGATGCCGTAGCGGTCACGCAGCGCCGGGTATTCGCGCCGGAACAACGTGTCGGAGAAGGCCGCCACGGCAATCCGCTGCCCGGCATAGCTGAAGATCTTCGAGCCGGAGATCAGCAGGATCCAGTTCTTCGTATAGCGGGCCACGGTGGCCTGATACGGCGCTTCGAAGGGGCGCCCCAGCGGCTTGCGGAAGTCCATGCAGAGGTAGGCCAGGTCCTCGATGACGATGGCGTCGTAACGGGTGGCCAGTTCGCCGATCGTGCGCAGCTCCTCTTCCGTGAGGCAGACCCACGACGGGTTGTTCGGATTCGAATAGACGATGGCCGCCACGTCGCCCTGCGCGAGGTAGCTTTCGAGTTTCGGCCCGAGTTTCTCGGCCCGGAAGTCGTAGATGTCGAACGAGTCGTTCGGGATGCCGAGGATGCGCACCTGGCTCCGCTGTACGGGGAAACCGGGGTCGATGAAGAGGATCTTCCTCCTGGCGGGATCGAGCTGCGAGCAGAGCAGGAAGGTCGTGAAACTCCCCTGCATCGAGCCGACCGTCGGGATGCAGCCCCGGGGGTCGATCTCCACGTCGAGGTAGGCCCGGATGAAGCGTGCGGCCTGCTCTTTCAGCTCCGGAATGCCGTACATGTTGGGGTACTGCGACGCTACGCCCGAGTCCAGCGCCCGGCGTTCGGCCTCGACGCCCACCCGTTCGGGCGGCAGCCCCGGAACGCCCATCTCCAGGTGCAGGAACTCTTCGCCTGTCGTGCGTTCCATGATGCGGGCGATGTCGCCCGACTGGCGGATCGTCGCACGGGCGATATCCGCGATATCCATCTGTTTGAGCGCCTCCTGCAGGAAGCGGCGGTCGAAAGGTGCGTTCATCGTTCGGTCTGTTTTTGAGCGGTTTGATAGCCTGCGTGGAAGGCTGCGAGGTTCGCCTCGACAACGGTCTCGCCCTTGCGGGCGAAGATGGCGCGGATGCCCTCCTCAAGCTTTGCGGTCTCGATGCCCAGGAGCGGGGCCGTGGCGCCCAGCAGGGCCATGTTGGCCGAACGCGGCGATCCCGCCTCGCGGGCCAGTGCTTCGGCGTCGAGCAGAATGACGTGCGGCAGGGCCTGCAGTTCCCGGTTCAGGTCCGCCTCGTCGGGGTAGTTCGGGATGTTGATTACCGGTGTCGTGCCGGTCACCACCCACCCCTCGGCCGCGAGCCACGGCAGGTAACGCAGCGCCTCCATGGGTTCGAGCGAAACGATCAGATCGGCCCCGCCGCGCGGAATGAGGTCCGAACGGATCTCCCGGGAGGAGATCCTCAGGTGCGACTGTACGTCGCCGCCGCGCTGGCTCATGCCGTGGACTTCGGCCTGCTTGAGCTGCAGCCCCTCGGCCAGGGCGGCGTGTCCGATCACGGTGGCGATGGAGAGAATCCCCTGTCCTCCCACGCCCGAGAGTATGATGTCTTTTTTCATGGCGTTTGCGGATTTACTTGTTTTTGGCAGCGGTGTGGCGTTTGGCGGTCTGGATGCACTCGCGGCGCGGGATGATCACCGAAACGCCCTTGTAGGCGATCTCTTCGCGGAGGATTTGCTTCATCTCCTCGCGGTTCTTCGGCAGCGGAACCACCACGCGGATGTGGGCCGGATCGACGCCGATTCCGGCGCAGATCTGCTCCAGGCGTCCCGTACCGGCGGAATCCTGGCCGCCGGTCATGCCCGTGGTGAGGTTGTCGGAGATCACCACCGTAATGTCGGCCCCTTCGTTGACGGCATCCAGCAGCCCGGTCATGCCCGAGTGGGTGAAGGTCGAGTCGCCGATGACCGCGATGGCGGGGTGTTGTCCGGCGTGTGCGGCGCCGATGGCCATGGTGATCGAGGCGCCCATGTCGACGCACGTGTCGATGGCGTGGAACGGCGCCAGCCACCCTAAGGTGTAGCAGCCGATGTCGCTGAAGACCTTCCCGTTGGGGAATTCGCGCACGACTTCGGTCAGTGCGGTGTACATGTCGCGGTGCCCGCATCCCTGGCAGAGGGCGGGCGGACGCGGTACGACGATCTCACTGGCCGCATGGGCGCGGTGCGGGGCGAGCCCCAGTGCGGCGCGCACGCTGTCGGGGGTGAGTTCTCCGGTGCGGGGGAGTTCGCCGGTCAGGCGCCCGCGGATCTTCAGCGGTGCGGGCAGCACGCCCCGCACGGCCTGTTCGACGAGCGGCTGCCCCTCCTCGATGATCAGCAGCTCCTGGCACTCCGCGGCCAGCCGCCGCACCGACTCCTTTGGCAGCGGGTATTGCGCGATCTTCAGCACCGGATAGGGGCATCCTTCCGGATAGTTCTCCATCAGGTAGTTGCAGCCGATTCCGCAGGCGATGATGCCGAGGCGGCGGTCCGACCCTTCGGTGTAGCGGTTGAAGGGGCTTCGGGCGGCTTCGTTTTCCAGCCGGGCGCAGTCGTCGATCAGCGCCTTGTAGCGCAGGCGGGAGTTCCCGGGCATGAGGACCCACTGGCGGGGCTGTCCCGGATAGCTCAGGGGATTCGGGTCCCGCGGCGCTGCGACCTCGACCACGGCCCGCGAGTGGGCCATGCGGGTGGTCAGGCGCATCAGCACGGGAATCTGGAAGCGTTCGGAGAGGTCGAAAGCCGCCCGGGCCATGTCGTAGGCCTCCTGCTGGGAGGCGGGTTCTAAGATCGGGATCATGGCGAACTGCCCGTAGAAACGCGAGTCCTGCTCGTTCTGCGAGGAGTGCATCGAGGGATCGTCGGCCACGACGACGACCAGGCCTCCGTGGGCACCGGTCATCGCGGAGTTGACGAAGGCGTCGGCGGCGACATTCAGCCCGACGTGTTTCATGCAGACCATGGCGCGTTTGCCGACGAATGACATGCCGAGCGCCTCCTCCATGGCGGTCTTTTCATTGGTCGACCAGGTGCGGTGCACGCCGCGTTCGGCAGCCAGCGGGTGGCCCTGGATATATTCGGTGATTTCGGTGGACGGAGTGCCCGGGTAGGCGAAGACGCCCGACAGCCCTGCGTGGAGTGCTCCCAGCGCGAGGGCTTCGTCTCCGAGCAAAAGTTCTCGTTTTGGCATAAGCAGCAGTTGGTTTATCCTTCGGTTTTTACAAAATTACGAATTTTTCGCAAAAAGGCAATTTTTTGCGTCTGTTTATTATTTATAAAGTATAAATACTCGAAAATTATATCACAAATCGTCGGTTTTGTGTAAAAGTGTTAATCCTAAGGGCTTGCCGGACCGGAACCTCCGGATTCCGGAGTCATCGTAGCTTTTCCGGGCGGTATTTGACCTCCGCCGGGAGGTGTGCGGAGTCGTTTCGGGGGGGGAAATCCGGACTCTTTTTCCGACTTTTTCAACATCCTGATCCTTACCCTCTTTCCGCATATATATATGGTGATTCTGGCTCGGCGCTGGAAAAGTGAAAAAAATGCTTCCGGGAGGCAAAAAAATCGCGTGGAAATTTGCGCGTATTCTCTTTTTTTCTATATCTTTGTGCACGGTTCAAAATTGGTTTACCAGTTTGGCGCACCAGTTTGGTTTACCAGATTGCCGATTTTGGACACATATAATAGCCTCATAATCAATAACTAACCTATAACTTAAAACTGCATGATGGCTAAAAATTACCTGTCAAGGTCACTGCTGTTGCTCGCAGCGTTGCTGCTCGGCACGGTGGCCGCCTATGCACAAAAGATCACGATCCGTGGTGTGGTCTCCGATGAGCAGGGACCGCTGATCGGAGTCTCCGTAGTGGTCAAAAATCCGCCCCCCGCAACCGGAACCGCGACCGGTATCGACGGCTCCTATTCGCTGACCGTTCCGGGCGAAGAGGCCGTGCTGGAGTTCTCCTATGTCGGCTATAAGAAAGTCGAAATCAAAGTCGGCAAGCAGACCGTCATCAATGTGAAAATGGAACCCGATGCCGCAGAGCTCGATGAGATCGTGGTCGTCGGTTATGGTGTGCAGAAGAAATCGCACCTCACCGGCTCGATTGCCAAAATCGACGGCGACGTGCTCGCCGACCGTCCTGTCTCCGACGTTACAACCGCTCTCCAGGGCCAGATCCCGGGTCTGACGATCAACAACACGACCTCCGAGGTGGGTGTCACACCCTCGATCCGCGTGCGCGGTACGGGTTCGATCTCGGCCGACAGCTCGCCGCTCATCATCATCGACGGATATCCCGTTCCCGACGGCCTGTCGACGCTCAACCCCTCGGATATTCAGTCCATCGAAGTCCTGAAGGATGCCGCCTCGGCCGCCATCTACGGTTCGCGGGCCGCAAACGGCGTCATCATGATCACCACCAAGAGCGGCGTCTCCGAAAAACCCCGCTACTCCGTAAAACTCTATCAGGGCGTCAAGTGGGCCTACCAGCTCCACGACCTGCTCACCGCCACGGAGTACCTCCAGTGGCAGGAGAAGGAGGCCGCCTGGGGCGGTCCGGCCGTGAAGACCCAGGACAAGGTCGCCGCCTGGATCGAGCAGAACATCGGCTCGACGGACTGGCAGCGCGAAGGCCTGCGTGATGTGGCCAGCGTCACCAATGCCCAGTTCTCCGTCCAGGGCGGCAAACGCGATATCCGTTACTATTCGTCGGCCGCCTGGACCCGCGATCAGGGTATCATGCTCCAGAACGAGGTCCAGAAGGTCACCTTCCGCACCAAGATCGACGCCAATCTCTCGAAGGCCGTCACCTTCGGCGTGAATGTCTCGGCCAACTACCAGAAGGCCTCGCGCCCGCGCAACAACTTCATCGACTTCTACCGCACGCCGTCGTTCCTGCCCGTCCGCCACAACGACTGGACCACGGCCCTGACCGGCTACACGGGGTTCGCCCGCGGCAGCCACTTCAACGGCCTTTTCGGCCCGATCGGCGATCCCGACGAGTACGGGAACCCGACCTACAATGCGTCGGGCGTGAATCCCTTCTCCTCGGCGAACAACAACCCCCGCAGCGTGATGGCCAACACGACGCGCTGGAACGAGAATTTCCAGGGCATGGCCAATGTCTATCTGACGGTTGATATCTGCAAGGGACTGACGTTCAAGACTTCGAACGGCATGAACGTCCGCTACCGGCCCTCGTACAGCTACTCCAACAAGAATGCGACGAAGGACGGCGAGGCCAGTGAGGCCACCTTCACCAGTATGCTCTACGTCGACCTGCTCTCCGAGAACACGCTGAACTACAACCGCACGTTCGGACGTCACGACCTCGACATCCTGGCCGGTTACACGGCCGAGTCGACCCGCGTGCAGAACGTCGCCCTGACCGGTACGGGATTCCCCACGGACAACATCCAGACGCTCAACGCCGCCACGATCTTCGAACTGGCCTCCGAAAACAACGGAAACGGCTCCGGAACCGGAACGTTCCGCTATCCGAACGAAGTGCTCGAATCCTATCTGGGCCGTATCTCCTACAGCTACGACGGCCGTTACCTGCTGTCGGCCTCGCTGCGTCTGGACCGCTCGTCGCTCTTCTCCGCGGGCAACCGCAACGCCTGGTTCCCGTCGGTATCGGTCGGATGGCGCATCTCCGAGGAGCAGTTCATGAAGGAGCAGCGCGTCTTCTCGAACCTCAAGCTCCGCGCTTCGTACGGTGTGACGGGTAACAACAGCATCGACTACGTCGCTGCCCTCGAAGTGCTCAACCCGGCCAACTATCCCACCGGATCGGGCAACGGGACGCTGATCCCCGGCGCTGCCAACACCTCGTCGACGCTCGCAAACTCCAATATCACCTGGGAGCAGACCGACGAATGGAACTTCGGTCTCGACGCCGGGTTCCTCGACAACCGCATCGCCCTGACCTTCGACGGCTACTACTCGGTGACCCGCGCCCTGCTGTTCGAGCAGCCCACGCAGTCGTTCACCGGCTTCCAGTCCTACTGGAACAACATCGGCAAGGTCCGCAACGCCGGTGTCGAGATTCAGCTCGACACGCACCAGTTCAACCGCAAGAACTTCGAGTGGTCGACGACCCTGAATTTCTCGCTTACGCGAAACAAACTCCTCGAAATCGGCGGCGAATCGCAGGTCATCACCCAGGGCGAACGCTCCGAAAGCTACATCGCCCGGGTCGGCGAACCGCTGATCCAGTACTACGGCTTCAAGAGCATCGGCGTGTGGAACACCCAGGAGGAGATCAATTCCAATCCCCACTTCGCCGGTGACGTGCCGGGCGGTCTGCGGTTGTGGGACGCCGACGGAAACGGCGAACTCAACGACAACGACCGTGTGGCGCTGGGCGATCCCTATCCCGACTTCACGTGGGGCATGACCAACAACTTCTGCATCGGGAACTTCGATGTCTCGTTCCTTCTGCAGGGCGTGCAGGGTGTCACGGTCTTCAACGGCGACGTCTTCTACACCGAATCGCACAAGTACAACCGCGCCTACATGGAGAACCGCTGGGTGAGCCCGGAACATCCGGGCGACGGCAAGACGCCCTATGCGAAGAACGGTTACGACATCATGCTGACGGACCTCGGACTGCAGGACGCCTCGTACCTCTGTCTGCGCAACCTGACGGTCGGCTACACGCTCCCGAAGAAGGCCGCCACCAAACTCGGCCTGCGGGGCCTGCGCTTCTATGTGACGGGAACCAACCTCTTCTACCTCTGGAGCAACGACTACAAGGGCATCAACCCCGAGTCGCGCATGACCTCGGGCAGCTACTCCAGTCCGCTGATCGACGGCTACCAGCGCGGCGGTTTCCCGCTGACGTCAACCTTCACGTTCGGCATCGACCTTAACTTCTAATACCCCGGAACGAAGATGAAAACGACTTTCAAATATATCGGTTCTGTGATCCTGACACTGGCACTCGGCGCCTGCAACCTGGATCAGTACCCCTATTCCGAGACGGCGGCCGACGAGTATGTGACGGATGCCGCGGCGGTGAACAACCTGGTGATCGGCACCTACAACGGACTGCACGACGTCATGTACTACGAGTGGGCCGTGACCGAACTGCGTTCGGACAATACCCGGATGCGTCTGAACGGCTCCACGTCCCAGGATACGAAGCTCATCGAGCAGCTCGACCAGAGTGTCATTACGACGGCCCATACCTGGGTTGAGGATTACTGGAACGCCTGCTATGCCGCTATCGACCGCGCCAACAAGGTGATCTTCTATGTCGACGTGGTGGACGACCCGACGCTGCGCGCCCAGTACGAGGGTGAGGCGATGTTCCTGCGGGCACACCTCTATTTCAATCTCGTGCGGCTGTGGGGCCCGGTGTTCCTCGTCACGAAGAAGACCGGCGCCGACGAGGCCCGCTACATGCAGCGTTCGCCCGTGGAGGATATCTACGCGCTGATCGAGGGCGACCTGAACGCGATCATCGACAACAACATGCTCCCCGAACAGTCGGCCTCCGCCGACCTGGGACGTGCCACGATGCCCGCAGTCAAGGGTCTGCTGGCCAAGGTCTACATGACCCGCTACGAGGTGGGTTCGGAGAACTACATGAAGGCCGGCGATCTGCTGCGCGACGTGCTGGCTGCAGCCGGGAATCCGCAGAGCGGTGCCGATCTGGTTCCCTACGACCAGATCTTCTCGATCGACAACGAGATGAACCGGGAGATCATCTTCGCCGTGCGTTACCTTTCGGGCAACGTCGGCCTGGGATGCCCCTTCGGGACGCTCTTCGGCCCGCTGAACAACGGCAACAACGTGATCATGGGTTCGCCCAAGCATTACAACTATCCTTCGGACGATCTGGTGTCGGCCTACAACAACAACGGTACGGCCGACAGCCCCGACAAGCGCAAGGAGGTGACCCTCAAGGAGAGCTACTACAACGCTACGACGGAACAGACCGTCGAGGCCCGCTGGTGCGACAAGTTCCTCTCGGCGATCACCTCCGAGTACGACGGTGAGAACGACTGGCCCGTGCTGCGCGTGGGTGACGTGGCGCTGCTGCTGGCCGAGTGGATCAACGAGACGTCGGGCCCCACGGACGAGGCGATGCGTTATCTGAACATGATCCGCGAGCGCGCCGGGGTGGTCGCCTACACCTCCGCCGACCTCTCGTCGAAGTATCAGTTCCGCGAGGCCGTGCGCAAGGAGCGCCGTCTGGAACTGGCCTGCGAGAACCAGCGCTGGTTCGACCTGATGCGTTGGGACGTCGCCGTGTCGACGGTCAACAACTACTTTTCGTCGGAAGTCTTCTACTCCGGGTATGACTACGTGGTCAATCCCATCTCGGAGTGGCAGGTCCTGCTCCCGATCCCCATCTCGGTGATCAATATCAATTCCGACGTGGCCCAGAACCCCGGCTACTAAACCGATAACAGCAAAAACCTATGAAACGAATCGTAAATCAGATATGTGCTTTTGCCGCTGCCGCCGGGATGTTGTTTGCGGCGGGCTGCGACAAGACCTATGTGGACGAGGTGGTGAAACAGGCCCCCGTCATCGAGTCCATCTCTCCCGCGTCGGGACCGGTCGGAACCGAGATCATCATCACCGGACAATCGCTCAGCGGCGTCACCAAGGCCTACATCGGCGATCAGGAGATGGTCATCAAGGAGAAGGTCTCCGACTCGCGCCTCTCGATCGTGGCCGGGGTCAACGGCCGCGACGGACGGATCGTGCTGGAAAACAGCGTCGGCAAAGGAGAATCGGAGGCTTCGTTTACCTATTCGTATGCCGTACCGTCGTTGAAACCGGCGCTGTTGCAGGAGTCGGTGGTCATGGGCGAACGGCTGCTGCTCTCGGGCTCGGAACTTACGGCCGTTGAGGCCGTGCTCTTCACCGCCGAAGGCTGCGAAGAGAGCCATGAGGGAGAAATCTACGAGCAGAGCGCTTCGGAGATCGTGGCCCGGGTTCCCTACGTCGAGAACGGCAACGTGCGCATCACGCTGCGTTACTTCAACGGTACGTCGTCGGTGACCACGCCGCTCGACGAGGCCCCCTCGATCGAGGTGGTGCGTGTGGTCCCGAAATTCGATGAACCCATCGTGCTGGAGCGCACCGCCGTGGGCCGGTCCATTACGCTGACGGGCGAGAATCTCGACAAGGTTGACCGGATTCTGGTCGGTGAGTTCGAGGCCGTGGTTTCGAAACAGCCCACGTCGCTGACCTTCACGGTCCCGGCGGGCGATTTCCCGGATGGCGATACGACCACTTCGGCGATTGCCGAGTATTTCGACGGAAACGAGAAGATCGTCCTGAGCGATGCGTTTGTGGTCTATGTCCCGTTCGTGAAGTTCTGGGAGAATATCTCGACGGTCTGCCAGGGCCGTGTTGCGGAGAGCAGCTTTACGTCGTTCTTCTCGCCGGAGAACGGCCAGATCTACGCCAACGAAAAATGGAAAACCGATCTGGATCCCGTGGCCATGAAGTATTGCAACAGCCAATGGGGCTCGGCCAACCAGCCCAAGCCGGGTGTGGTTTCCGACGAGGATTACTACTCGGTGGTTCCCTACTTCTTCTTCTCGGCCGTGAGCGGCAACGTGCTGCAGATCAACTCCCCGGCCAACTCGAACAGCCAGTTGAAGAACTTCTTCATCAATGCGTCGAATCCTTCGGGCACGTCGAGCAACGACAACCGTGTCCCGGGCGGGAATACCACCCTGCCGGGTACTCCGATCCTCGGCTTCCGCTACCTGAATGCGGCCGATGCCAGCGAAAAGGCCCTGATCGACAAGGTGCTCAACGGCCAGATCGAGCATATCGACGAGGAGACCTTCCCGCTCAATACGACGGATCAGACGTGCTGCGGAATCGGCCTTACGTCGGTGAGCGGCGGAATCAAGTCGAGCACGTGGTGCGATTATCAGACCGCGGAGCTCAAGGATGCGGAGAATTATCCGGTCGATGCGGTCTTCCTGGTCTTCTACTACGCCAACAACGGTTTCTCGAAGGATGCTCCGGCCGCCAACGTGAAACGAATCGGCCTGCTGCACGTGCGGACGATCGACTTCAAGGTCTATCAGGCGTCGACGCCCAACTACGGCAACAGTACGGTAACTTTCGACTGCTACTGGCAGAAGTACGACTACGACTATTCCAAACTTGCAAACTAACCTGAAAAACATCCGAAGATGAAACGATTCACGAAATATCTGGCTCTCATTCTGACGGGCTCGCTCGCGGCATTGACCGCGTGCGGCCCCGAAATGAACGAGGTCGAAGTCCGGAACACCCCGGCGATCAACTCGTCGACGCTGTCGCCGTTGACCGACGAGAGCGGCAGTGTCCGCGCCTATGTCGGTACGGAGGTTTCGGCCGAGGGCTTCAATCTCGACCGGGTGTCGCACGTCACCCTGGGCGACCTCGAAGCCGAGATCACCGAAAAAACGATCAAAAACCTGAAGTTCAGGGTTCCGGCCCTGGATCTCGCGCAGCAGGACGCACCGTATCAGGTGTGGCTGGATGTCTACGACGCCGATGGTGAAAGCGTTATTTTCCACTATCCCTACTATGTGACGATTCCGGTGACGGATGCCCTGATTACGGCCTATGCTCCGGCCGAGGGTACGGTCGGCACGGAGGTGACCCTCACGGGCCGCAACCTGGAGCAGATCACCCGCGTACACTTCGGAGCGGTGACGGTCGAGGCGGCCGACTTTACGGAGCAGACCGCCGGGGAGGTGAAGTTCGCCGTTCCGGCCGGTGAGTACGAGTCCGGTGACAGCCAGGTGGCCATCACGGCCGAGTGGGGCACGGCGACGATCGACGTGACGGGCGAGACGCTCTTCACGCTGCATACGCCGAAGTTCGACGCCGTTTCACAGGAAGCGGGCAAGAACAGCCTGATCGGTGACGAGGTGATCTTCTCGGGTCAGAACCTTGCTCTGGTGAGCGGCATGAAGTGGGGCGATTACGACCTGATCGTGGTGTCGGCCGAGGCCGAGGCCGTGACGGTGCGGTTCCCCTCGTCGATCGAGAAGACCGATCCGGTGGTTGCGGAGGCGGCCCTGACGGCCCAGTGGGGCGAGCCCGTGCAGACGACGCCGGTGGCATCGGCCTGGCGGGTGGATACGACCCCGGTAGGTCCGGCAACTCCCGTATTGGTGAAGATGGAGGCCGAGGACGGTGGCGCGGACAACAAGTTCTACCTGGGCAAGACGGTGACCGTCACGGGTGAGAATCTGGCTTCGATCGAGGGCTTCACGGTCGACGGTGTGGCAGCAGCCCTGGTCGGCGAGCCGACGGATGTTTCGGCGCAGTTCATCGTTCCGGAGGGCGTGACCTTCACGGAGGCGACGGAGGTTGCCGTCAAGGCGCTCTACAACGGCGGCAACGAGGTTGACTTCGGCACGGCCAAGGTCTATCCGTTCTACTACTACAAAGGCATCCGGTTGGGAATCGGTTCCAACTCATCAAAAACCTATACCGAGTATGCCGCGGACAATGCGTTCTTCTATCCGGATCTGGGCCGGGTGGTTTCGACCTATGACTGGTATGATGAGGCGCTCGATCCGTATGCGAAGAGTGGAAACAATACGGCAATTTCGGGTAATAATAAATTGAATCAGGGAGCAATCACAGCCGATGAATATTATGCGGTGAAGCCTTATATTTTCTTCAAAAGCGATTCTGGAAATAAATTGGCTCTGTCGGGATGTGCCAACTCTTCTTCGCAGATCAAGACGCACTGCCGTTTTATTTTCAACGAAGAAGAGGGAAAGACAGAAGTTACGCCGCTGCCTTCGACCTATGGAACTCCGATCGTATTGTATCGTGTCGTCACCTCGAATCCCGATCCGATTCTCAACGGTACGCTGACTTCGATGAATTATGACGGTACAATGCCCAGTTCGGGTGCTCCTTCTCTGGGTACGGCAGAAGCTAGCAGTAACTGGGTAAGGGGCAGTGTTTTGGTGATGAGTTATGTAACGTATGCCAAAGGTGCTGCGCCGGATGCTGTTACGGACTTTGCCAAGATTGGCTACATCATTATCCGTGATGTTACTTGCGCTGATCTTGCAACTGGCCAGGCCAATGCCGATCGTGCCGGATATATCGAGTTCGATATGTACTGGTCGAAAACGCTGAACGAATAAATAAGGTTTTGGTAGGTTAATAGGGGAACGAACCCGGAAACTGTCCCGTCGATCAAGGGACGGTTCCCGGGGCCGTTCGAAACTCCGAAACACAACTATGATGCGCAAATTCATCTTCATGATCCTGCTGACCGCGCAGACGCTCGGCTGTTCGGGCGGCGAGGTTCCCGAAGCGGTTCCGTCCGGCTCCGGAGATGCCGGACAGGGTACCGGCTCCGAAGGGGGGCAAGGCTCCGAAACGACCGTCTATGTCTCTTCGGCCGAGGAACTCAAGTCGCTGGGAACCGTGGCGGCCGGGACGGTTGTCGTCTGGCGAAACGGCCTTTACAGCGACCAGGTTGCCGAACTCAAAAGTGCCGGAACGGCGGAGAATCCCGTCATCCTGCGGGCCGAAAAACCCGGTGCGGTCTGCTTTACGGGGGCTTCGCGCATCTCGGTATCGGGAACGTATGCCGAGGTGAACGGTTTCTGGTGGCGGAATCCCGAGCCGGTTTCGGGCAAGGCCGTCGTGACGCTGGCCAAAGGCTCTTCGCACTGCACCGTGCGGGACTGTGCCGTGACGGGTGACAGCACGAAGGAGGATGCAGCAACCGATACCAAATGGGTCTCGCTCTACGGTACGGACCACCGCGTCGAGGGTTGCACGTTCCGCGACAAGCGCAACATCGGGACGCTGCTGGTCGTGTGGCTCGAAACGGGTGTTACGCCCGGCCATACGATTGCCGGAAACTATTTCGAGCGTCCCGTGACGCTCTGCGACGACAACGGCAAGGCGATCAACGGCCAGGAGACGATCCGCATCGGCACGAGCGACTACTCGATGCAGGAGGCTGCCTGCACGGTCGAGGACAACTACTTCTACCACTGCCACGGCGAACAGGCCGAGATCGTGTCGAACAAGTCGTGCGGCAACGTGTACCGCCGCAACCTCTTTGTCGAGTGCCAGGGTACGCTGACCATGCGCCACGGAAACAACTGCACCGTCACGGGCAACTACTTCGTCGGAAACGGCATGTCCGGGACGGGCGGCATCCGCCTGATCGGCGAGGGCCACACCGTCGAGCGCAACTACCTCGAAGGGCTGGCCGGAACGGGTTACCGTTCGGCGATCTGCCTGGTCCGCGGGCAGGAGAACCCGGCGCTGAACGGCTACTGGCAGGTGAAGAACGCCCGGGTGTGCTACAACATGGTTTTCGACTGCAAGTACGGTCTGAATGTCAACTATGCGAGCAGTTCGAGCAACCAGGTGGTGCCGGTCGTTTCGACCGTGATCGAGGGCAATACCGTCTCGGCCACCTCGTCGGGCTACGCCGTGGATTGCGCCACGGAGCCCGCTGCACCCGACATCACGTGGAGCGACAATACGCTCTATGGACGCCAGCGCGGCGTTTCGCTGCCTGCGGTGACTTCGGCGCCGTCCAAACCCAACGTACAACCTGCCATGGATGCGATCCGCGAGGCTGCGGGTTGCTCGTGGAAAACCGAATAATCTGAACTTTTCGATATGAAGAACCTCAAACTTGTTTTGGCGGCGGTTGCCGTGCTGTTGACCGCCTCGGTTTCGGCCCGCGAGTACCGTGTGGCGCTGGGCGACGTGGCTGCGACGCTGCGTGAGGCGCGGCCCGGCGACCGGATCGTCATCGAGAACGGCCGTTACAGCGACCTGTCGCTGAAGTGGCTCGGCCGCGGTGCCGAAGGAAAACCCGTCCGCATCGAGGCGGCAACGCCCGGCGGGGTGGAGATTACCGGTGGCTCGACGCTCCGCCTGGCGGGCGAATGGCTCGAAGTGAGCGGTCTCTGCTTCCGCGACGGGCAGGCCCCCTCGGGCTCGGTCATCGAGTTCCGCAACGGACGCGAGGTGGCCAACCATTGCCGCCTGACGGAGTGCGTCGTCGACAACTACAACCCTGCGCGGCGCGACATGGCCTACAGCTACATCCTGCTCTACGGACGTCACAACCGGGTGGACCACTGCTCGCTGATGGGCAAACTCAACCTCGGCGTGACGCTCATCGTGATACTCAACGAGCCGCGGAGCCAGCAGAATTTCCACCGCATCGACCACAACTGGTTCGGACCGCGCCCGGTCTACGGGTCGAACGGTGCCGAGACGATCCGTGTGGGGACTTCGCAGCAGGCCTACTCGTCGTCGAACACGACGATCGAGGAGAACCTCTTCGACCGTTGCAACGGCGAGGTCGAGGTGGTTTCGATCAAGTCGAGCGACAACGTGATCCGCCGCAACGTCTTCTTCGAGTCGGAAGGGGTGCTGGCCCTGCGCCACGGTGACCGCAATACGGTGGAGGAGAACCTCTTCATGGGCCACGGCAAACGCAATACGGGCGGTATCCGCGTGGTGAACGCCGGGCACAAGGTGCGCCGCAACACGCTGGTCGGCATCGCGGGTACGCGCTTCTTCTCGGCGCTGGCGCTGATGGACGCCGTGCCCAATTCGCTGCCCAACCGCTACTGTCTGGTCGAGAATGTCGAGGTGACGGACAACACCTTCATCGACTGCTCGAACATCGAGTTCGGCACGGGCAAGGACCTCGAACGCACGCTGGCGCCCGAACGGGTGCTCTTCGCCCGCAATACGATCGTCAACCGCACGCTCGACGCGCCGTTCATCGCCGTGGACCGCACCGACGGCTTCACGTTCCGCGACAACCGCGTGGCGCTCGCTACGCCGTGTACGGTCGCGGGCTTCGAGAATGCGACGCCGCAGCTTCCGGTGCTGCCCTCCGAGGCGGAGATGCGGGCCGACAAGGGGGCGGCGTGGTATGCGCCCGCCGCGCAGGCAAAACCGGCGTCCGACCGCATCTACCGGGTGCGGGCCGGTGAGGACCTCCCGGCCGTTGTCGAGCAGGCCGAGGCCGGTTCGGTTGTCGAACTCGTGGATGCAGGCGGCGACTACGCCATTCAGCGGGCGATGGTGGTGCGGGTTCCGCTGACGATCCGCGGCGTGAAGGGTGGTGAGCGCCCCGTGGTGCGCTTCAACGGGCAGAAGGGCGACGACATGGTGACCATCGCCGACGGCGGCGAACTGCACCTGGAAGGGATCGCCTTCTCGGGCGTGCTCGAAGACGGCAAGGCGCTGGCCAAGGCCGGTGTTTCGACGGCCCGCGACATGATCCGCCCCTACAACCTCTGGATCGACAACTGCGAATTCCATAACTTCGGCGAGGGCGGTTTCTTCGCCGTGAAGGGTACGCAGGCCACCTTTGCCGGGCGGGTCGAGATCCGCAATTCGTCGTTCCGCGACCTCTCGGGCGACGCCATCAACTACGCTGCCGAGCGCGACGACAAGGGGCGTTACAACGCCGACGACATGGTGATCGAGAACTGCTCGTTCCACCGCATCCTCGGCCTGCCGATCAACATCTACCGCGGCGGCAGCGACGAATCGACCGCCGGGCCGTACGTCACGATCCGCCGCTGCAACTTCGAGGACTGCTGCAACAAGGAGCGCGGTTCGGTGATGCGGCTCGTGGGTCCGCAGGTGCTCGACATTACGGGCTGCAACTTCTCGAACAGCGGCCGCGGCGGCCGTTCGATCCGCCTTGACGAGGCCACCTGGGAGAAGGTCTCCATTTCCGACTGCAACTTCTGGAATGCCGGCGGCATCCTCTCCATGACGGGCAATGCCGTCAAGGGCAAACTCTATGAACTCGAACCGGCCTATGCCGATGCCGAACATTTCGACTTCGCGCAGCAGGCCGACAGCCCGCTGGCCCGGCTGGAAATCGGCGTAAAAAAGGAATAAAACCATGAAGAAGACGATATTCACCCTGTTTGGAGCGCTGTTGGCGCTCGGTGCCTGGGCGGCGCATCCCTCGCTGATGCTGACGGCCGAGGGCGTGGCGGAGATGCGCGAGGCCCGGGGCAAGGTTCCGGCCTTCGATGCCGCCATGACCCGGACGCTCTCCGGCGCGGATGCCGCGCTGGCTTCGGAGATCGTGGTTCCCGAGCCCCGTGACGGCGGAGGCGGCTACACCCACGAACGCCACAAACTCAACTACTACGAAATGGTCGACTGCGGCATCGCCTGGCAGGTGACCGGCCAGGAGAAGTATGCCCGCCGCGTGGCCGACATGCTGAAGGCCTATGCCGACCTCTATCCGACGCTCGGGTTCCATCCGGTCACGCTGTCGAAGACCCCGGGCCGCATCTTCTGGCAGACGCTCAACGAGAGCGTGTGGCTGGTCCACACCTCGATGGCCTACGACTGCGTCTACGATTACATGACGGCGGAGGAGCGCGCCTACGTGGAACGGAATCTTTTCCGTCCGATGGCCGACTTCCTGATGAACGGCATGGAGGGCAACCGCGGCAACAACAAGGTCTTCAACAGGATGCACAACCACGCCACGTGGGCCACGTCGGCCGTCGGCATGATCGGCATGACCATGGGCGACGGGGAACTGGTGCGCAAGGCCCTCTACGGCTCGGATGAAACCGGGAAAAACGGCGGATTCATCCGGCAGCTCGACTACCTCTTCTCGCCCGACGGTTACTTCACCGAGGGCGCCTACTACCAGCGTTACGCCATCTGGCCCTTCATGGTCTTCGCGCAGTGCATCGACCACAACCGGCCCGATCTGAAGATCTTCGAGTATCGTGACGGAATTCTGCTGAAGGCCGTTTCGACGCTCCTCCAACTGGCTTACGACGGACGTTTCATGCGCTTCAACGACGCGCTGCTGAAGGGCTACGACGCGCAGGAGCTGGTCTATGCCGTGAACATCGCCTACAACGCCGATCCGTCGAACAAACGGCTCCTCGACGTGGCGGCCCGTTATCAGGACTGGGTGCTCCCGACGGATGCCGGTTTTGCCGTGGCGCGCGACATCGCCCGCGGGGAGGCCGAGCCGCTGACCTTCCACAGCGCGCTCTACCGCGACGGCCGCAACGGCGACGAGGGCGGGGTAGCGGTGATCCGCTCGACGGACTCCGCACTGAACAGCGCCGTCTCCTTCAAGGCCACGGCCCACGGCCTGAGCCACGGACACTACGACAAATTGACCTTCGCCTACTACGACAACGGCAACGAGGTGCTCTGCGATTACGGGGCGGCGCGCTGGCTCAACATCGAGGCCAAGTACAAGGGACACTATACGCACGAGAACAAGTCGTTCGCCATGCAGACCGTGGCGCACAACACGCTGGTCGTCGACGAGCGTTCGCACTTCGACGGAGACTATGAAGAGTCGATGAAGCACCATTCGGAGATCCGGTTCACCGATTTCTCGCGCAAGGACGTCCAGATCGTCTCGGCGGAGGAGTGCCATGCGGCTCCGGGCGTGAAGATGCAGCGTACGGTGGCCTACGTCATCACGCCCTTCCTGCAGTACCCGCTGATCCTCGACCTGCTGCGCGCCGAGAGCGCCGAAGAGCACCGCTATGACTATCCGATGTGGTACGGCGGACACCTTGTCAGCCTCAATTTCCCCTATGAGAAGGCCACGACGGCGATGTCGGCGCTCGGGACGGCCAACGGCTACCAGCACCTCTGGTGCCAGGCCCGGGGCCACAACGAAAAGTCGGCGACGACGACCTTCACGTGGATCGTCGGCGACCGTTTCTACTCGCTCTCGACGGCCACGACCCCCGCTACGGAGATGGTGCTTGTCGAGTCGGGCGCTTCGGACCCCGATTTCAACCTTCGCACCGAGAAGGGGTATATCATCCGCGAGCAGGGCAAGAAGAACCATACGTTCTTCTCGTCGCTCGAAACCCACGGCACCTATGACCTGCAGGTCGAGCAGTCGGCCAATCTGACCTCCTCGTGCGAGGGCGTGCGGCTCCTGGCCGATACGCCGGAGTACACGGTGGCCGTGGCCGAATACAAGGGCGGGCACCGTGTGACGCTCTGCGTGGCCAACGCTTCGGTCGATGCGACGGCCCGCCACCGTGTCGAAACCTCCGAGGGGCGCTTCGAGTGGACCGGGCCCTGTGATGTGAAACTGAAATGACAAACCTATAAAAATCAGCAAAGATGAAAACACGCAGTGAAACCTATCAGCTCGAAAGCGAGCTGCAGTGGGAGACCCCGGGTCCCGGCATTCAACGTCAGATCATGGGTTACGACGGTCAGTTGATGATCGTGAAGGTGAAATTCGAAAAGGGTGCCGTGGGCACGATGCACGCCCACTACCACAGCCAGGCGACCTATGTGGCCAGCGGGAAGTTCGAGCTCACGATCGGTGACGAGAAGAAGGTCCTGGGTGCGGGCGACGGCTACTATGTGGCTCCGGACGAGATCCACGGATGCGTCTGCCTCGAACAGGGCATTCTGATCGACACCTTCTCGCCCCACCGGGAGGATTTTCTGAAAAAGTAACCGTAAAACTGCTGCCTGAATGAAAATCAAAGGATTGAGATGGATCGTCCTGGCGTTGATCGCCATCGTGACGATCATCAACTACCTCGACCGCGGGACGCTCAACTACATGTGGGTGGCCAACACGAAGGTGGTCTGTGCGGCGGGCGACTACACCTACGATGCCGCAGCCGACACCTATGCGGTGGAGTCCGAGGGCAAGGCCCTGACGCTCGCGGGCGACGAGGTGACGAAACTCCCCGACGGCGCCATCGAGTATGTGAAATACGGCGGTATCGCCAAGGAACTCGGGCTGATCGATCCGTCGGCTCCGGCCGAGGAGCAGCAGCGCCAGGCCAAGAGCCTGCTGGCCGTCATCACGATGTTCTTCATGGTGGCCTACGGCGTGAGCCAGCTCGTTTCGGGCAAGGTCTACGACCGGATCGGGACGCGCCGCGGCTTTACGCTCTCGGCCCTGCTCTGGGGCGGTGCCGATGCCCTGGCCTCGCTGGCTTCGGGACTCAAGTCGCTGACCTTCTTCCGCGTGATGCTCGGACTGGGCGAGGCGGGGCCGTGGCCCGGGACGACCAAATCCAACGCCGAGTGGTTCCCCCAGAAGGAGCGCGCCTTTGCGCAGGGCATCTTCGGAGCCGCCGCATCGGTGGGTTCGATCATCGCTCCGGTGCTGATTCCGGTTCTCTTCCTGGCCTTCGGCTGGCGGGTGACCTTCGTGATCGTGGGTTCGCTGGGCATCATCTGGGTGATTCCGTGGCTCATCATCAACAAGAAGGGCCCCAAGGAGCATCCGTGGATCACCGACAGGGAGCGCGAGTACATCCTGACGGGCCAGCCCGAATGCCGCGTATCGTGCGATACGGCCAAGTCGTGGGGCAAGCTGCTCAGTGAGCGCAAGAACTACGCCGTGATTCTGGGCCGCTTCTTCCTCGACCCGATCTGGTGGATGTTCGTGACGTGGCTGCCGATCTATCTGATCGAGGTCTTCAACCTGGACATCAAGCAGATCGCCATGTCGGCCTGGGTGCCCTATGTGGGTGCCGCCATCGGTTCGGTGGCCGGAGGCTGGTTCTCGGGACTCTTGATCAATCGCGGAAAAACGGTTAACTTTGCACGTAAGACCGCGATGATCGTCGGATCGTGCTTCATCATCCCGGGCATGGTGCTGGCCGCCACGGCTTCATCGGCGGCGATGGCCGTCATCATGATGGCCTTCATCCTGGGCGGTTATCAGTTCGTGATGACCAACATCCAGACCCTCGCCAGCGACCTCCAGACCGGTAAGGCCGTCGGTTCGCTGGCCGGACTGGGCGGCGCTTCGGCCGTGCTGGGCACCATCATCTCGATTCTCTGCATCCCCTACCTGACGCAGAGCGGCGACTGGACGGCGTTCTTCATTCTCGGAGCGGCCCTGGTTCCGGCGTGCCTGCTGTGCGTCTTCCTCTTCGGCGGACGGATCGAGCAGTTGACGAAGTGATACGAATCCCGGCCGGATACCCTCCCTGCGGGGGCCCTGCCGGAGCATTCCAAAGAAAAAAATGTTATATACGAAAACCTTTTTAAATTAAAAAAGATGAGACTGACTGGAAAAGTTGCCGTCGTAACGGGCGGTGCGCGCGACCTGGGTCGTGCAATTTCGGTGAAACTGGCCGGTGAGGGCGCCAAGGTGTGCCTGAACTATTTCGACAATCCGGACGATGCCCAGAAGACCCTGGAGATGATCAAGGCCGAGGGTGGCGAGGCCATCGCCGTACAGGGAGACATGACGAAGGCCGCCGACGTGAAGAACCTCTTTGCCAAGGCCGGCGAGGCTTTCGGCGGCAAGGTGGACATCCTGGTGAACGTCGTGGGCGGCATCGTGGGCCGCAAACTCATCACCGAGCAGGACGAGGCCTGGTATGACTTCCTGATGGACGTCAACATGCGTTCGGTATTCCTCTGCACGCGCGAGGTGGTTCCGATGATGCCCCGCGGCGGTTCGATCATCAACTTCTCGTCGCAGGCTGCCCGCGACGGCGGCGGCCCGGGTGCTTCGGTTTACGCCACGGCGAAGGCTGCCGTGATGTGCCACACGCGCGCCATGGCCAAGGAACTCGGCCCGCAGGGGATCCGCGTCAACGCCCTGGCTCCGGGTATGATCAACACGTCGTTCCACGACCGCTTCACGAAGCCCGAGGCTCGTGAGAACCTCCACCACACGGCTCCGCTGCGCCGCGAGGGCGAGGCTTCGGAGGTTGCCGACCTGGTATGCTACCTGGCCAGCGACGAGTCGAGCTACCTGACCGGTACGAACATCGACATCAACGGCGGTACGCTCTTCTCGTAGCGGATTCCGAAGTTTTTTCGAGCAGGGCGGACGGGCTTTCCCGAAAGGGTCTCGTCCGCCCTTTTTACAACCATTGCAACGATGAAACGCATTCTTTTTCTGGCACTCTGCACGGCGGCGCTCTTTCCGGTCCGTGCGCAATACTCGTTCGACGGGGAGCTGCTCGACCGCCTGACGGATGCTTACAGGGATGGCGATCCGCGGGCCGTGAAGGCGGTCGGGGCGGTTGCCGCGGCTGCGGAGGAGGAGCTGCTCGGCATGGAGCCGCTGACCGTGACGGCCAAGACGACGCTGCCGCCAAGCGGTGACCGGCGTGACTACATGTCGTTGTCGCCCTACTGGTGGCCCGATCCCGAGAAACCCGACGGACTGCCCTATATCCGGCGTGACGGCGAACGCAACCCCGAAGTCTACGACTGTCCCGAACGGGTCAACGGCGACCGGCTGGGAGTTGCGGCGCGGACCTTGTCGGTCCTCTACCGCGTGACGGGCGACGAACGCTATGCCGCGAAGTGTGCCGAGCTGCTGCGGACGTGGTTTCTCGACCCGGAGCTGGGCATGAACCCCAATATGACCTATGCCCAGTTGATCCGGGGCCGTTCGACGATCCGCGGAACGGGAATCATCGATTCGCGGCGCATGGCCTTTGCGCTGAATGCCGCCCAGTTGATCGATGCGTCGCCGTCGTGGACCGATAGCGACCGGCGGGAGCTGCGCGAGTGGGCGCGGGCGTTTCTCTACTGGCTGGAGCACAGTGTCAACGGGCGGAAGGAGCTCCATGCGGCGAACAACCACGGGTTGTGGTACGATGCCATCCGGCTGATGACGGCCCGGGCCGCGGGTCTCGACGACCGGGTGCGGGAGATTGCCGTGGAGTCCGTGCAGCCGCGCTTCGCGGGGCAGGTGGCCGAGGACGGCACGCTTCCCGAGGAGCTGGTCCGCACACTGTCGCTGCACTACTCGACCTTCGTGCTCGAAGCCCTCTCGACAGCCCGCAACGTGGCCCGCACCGAGGGTGTGGAGCTGTGGGAGATGCCCGAGGCCCAGCGGGCGCTGACGTATCTGTTGCCCTACTACGAAAATCCCGAAACGTGGCCGTGGCCGCAGATCGCACCCTTTGCACAGCGCCGCGGTGCCGCCCTGCTTTACGAGGCGGGCCGGGCGCTCGGACGCGCGGAGTGGGTCGAGGCGGCCCGCCGGATCGGCTTCCACACCTCGAAGACCGATTTCGAATCGATGCTCCATTTCGAATTGCAGTAATCCGGCACCGCTCCGGAGATGAAAATACCGGCAGACCCGCGAAGGGGTTTGCCGGTATTTTTATCGGGATGCCGGAGCGGCAGAGGGGTGGGGAGCGGGGTGTTTCAGAGGTTCCCGGCCAGGAAATCCATCGTTTTGAAGAAGACCTCTTCCATCTTGTCCGAAGCCTTGGCGCTCAGGTTGTGGTCGTAGTTTTCGAGCACCTGCAGGTCGACCTTCGCACCTCGTTTCGAAAGGGCTTCGGCGAAGGCCTTGCTTTGCGAACACTCGACCGTGATGTCGGCCGTGCCGCAGAAGAGCAGCGCCGCCGGGGCGTTCTTTTTCGGGACGAGGTTCACGGGCGAGGCGGCGTGCAGCACCTTCGCATCGCGGTTGCGGAAGTAACCGATGCGCTGGGGGTCTTTCGAACGCTGGCAGATGGCGGCGGTTTCGAGGTCGTAGATGCCCGAGTAACCGACAAAGGCTTTTGCTTCGGGGGTGCGCATGGCTCCCACGGCTGCGAGATGCGCTCCGGCCGAATTGCCGACGAATCCGATCCGCGAGGGGTCGATGTTCAGTTCCGCGGCGTGCTTGCGCAGGTACTCCACGGCGGCCAGCACGTCGTCGATCGATACCTCGACCGTAGCGCCCGGCTGCGGGGCCAGCGTATAGGCGATGCGCACGCCCGTCACGCCCTTCTGTTTGGCCATGTACTGCGAGAGGGTGCGCAGGGCGCCGTTGTTGCCGCGGGCCCAGCCTCCGCCGTGGCAGTAGATCACCACGGGCGCGGGCTTCTCGCTCACGGCCATGTCCACAGCCATCTGCAGTTCATAGCCGTCGTGCGTGCGGTAGACGAACTCGCGCACCTCGACCCCCTTGTAATCGTTCGTCTGCAGGCGTTCGCGTTCGTAGGTATAGGGTTCGAGCAGCCCTTCGACTTTCGAGAGGTCGATCAGTTTGGCATAACGGGCCTCGTTGATGAGCGAGTAGCTGCCGTCGGGGTTTTTCGAGAGCTTCATCGAGTAGCGGTTGGTGACCTGCTGGGCCGAAGCGCTCCATACTGTGGCCAGAAGTAGGACCAGGAGGATTTTTTTCATTGTTTTCAGGTTCGGGATTAAGATTTTTTTTACTACTTTTGTTGGGGCTTGAAAATTGGTTAACCAAAATTGAACGCCAACAAAGATAACCGATTGCAACCAAAAAAACAAGCGATGAAACGATTAATTTTATTGACTTTGCTGCTCTCCGGGGCGGTCTGCGCGATGTGTTCGGGGAGTACCTTCGGCGGGTATGAACCGGAGCCCTCGACGCCGTCGGAACCTTCGGATCCGGATTCCGAAACACCGCTGCGTGAGGGAGAACTCCGCGCCGACGGCAATACGGCGGGCACCTATGCGCTGATCACCTCGTGCGGCTACAACTACGAGACGCCCGACACCTCGGGTGCGCACGCCGAGGCGCCGTTCCAGCATATCCGTCAGTCCTACGACGAGACGCTCGGGCGTTATGTCTTCGATTTCTACATCCATGTCGAGAACGACGACGACCGCGGCAAACCCAACATCACGGACCGTCAGCGCAACGAGATCAAGACCGATGCGAAGTCGCCGGAGTCGATGGTCGGCCAGGTGGGTGACGAAATGGTTGTCCGGTGGAAATTCTGCCTGCCGGAGGGGATGCAGACGACGAAGAATTTCTGTCATGTGCACCAGATCAAGGGCATCGACAATTCGGAGGGGACGGCCGATGTGGGCAATCCGCTCATCACCTTTACGGCCCGCACGCTCTCGAACGGCAAGCAGGAACTGCAGGTGATCTACGTGGGTCCGACCTCCGCCGCTACGGGAAACGTCTATCTGGCACGAGTCCCGCTGTCGGATTTCCTGGGAGAGTGGGTCGAGGTCGAGGAGCGTCTGGTCTGCGGCATGGAGGGCAACTACGAAGTGACGGTCAAACGGCTCTCCGACGGCAGGGAACTGATCTCGGTCCCCCGTCAGACGCGGGCTGTCTGGCGTGAGGGCTCGACGGGTATGCGTCCCAAGTGGGGCATCTACCGCAGCATCGGAACCGATGGGTCGTTGAAACCCGATCTGCGGGATGAAATTTTGCGATTTGCTGATTTTTCTGTCGAAAAGGTTGTCAGATAATTTTGGTTTGATTGGTTTTTTTACGACCTTTGCGCTGCAAACAGAAAATCAACCCTACCATGAATTATTCGCCCAATATCAAACAAGTGGAAACTGTTCTCAAATATATCAAGGAGCAACTCTACTCCGGGCGTCTTCAACCTGGAGAGCGTTTGCCGGCCGAACGTCGTCTGGCCGAAAAACTGGGGGTAGGACGTGCCCACGTGCGTGCGGCGTTCCAGAAACTCGAATTTTACGGTATCGTGCAGACTTTCCCGCAGAGCGGCACGGTCGTCGCCCAGGAGAAGATGCAGGTCCTGGAACGCATGATCACCGATGCCCTGCAGATCGAACAGTACGATTTCGCGTCGTTGGTCTATGTCCGGGAGTTGCTCGAAATCGAGGCTGTAAAGCTCTGCGCCCGGAACCGGACGGTCGAGGACCTGGCGGTTATCGAGGAGGCCCTGAAGGAGTGCGAGGAGAAGTTCTATACCGATGAACGGGTTTCGAAGGATTTCGCCTACCATCAGGCTTTGGCCCGCGGGGCGCACAATCCGGTGATTGCGTCGCTGCTGCTCGTCATTACGCCCGATGTGCTGCGCTACTACCAGCGTTACAGGGTCTGCTCGGTGCCTTCGGACGAGGTTTGCTTCGAGCACCGGGAGTTGCTTCGCTGTGTGCGCGAACAGGACGCGGAGGGAGCTGCCGAGATGTTGCGGCGACACCTGAAATCGCTGCGGGAGTTCGCGGCGACAAGCAACGACCAGAACCATTTTCTTGAATAGCCGGGGGCCGAGAAACTGGGGGCCGAGAAACTGGGGGCCGGGGAGCCGTGGGCCGAGAAACTGGGGGGGGGTGCCGGGAAGCCGGGGAATTGCGGAGCCGGGAAGCCGGTGAAGTCGGGGAATTGCGGAGCCAGGAAGCCGATGAAGTCGGGGAATTGCGGAGCCAGGTGGTCGGGAAGCCGTGAAATCGCGGAGCCAGGAGGTTGGGATGACTGGGAGCCTGGACGCCGGGATACCGACCGGGAATACGCAGGACCGGAACAGAAAAACGGAGTGTCTCTTGTCAAGAGGCACTCCGTTTTTCATGGGATTTGTTTGAATCCGGACTTATGCTTCGGATTGCGTACGGAGCCATGTTTCCAGCAGTTCGGGCATCTCCACCTCCGAGGAGTGGATCGATGCCAGCAACTCCCGGCCTTGCGGCGTCAGCGAATAGAAGATCTGCCGCCGGTCCCGACAGCACATTTCACGCACGGCCAGCCCTTTCGATTCGACCGTGCGGAGCACCTTCGACATGTTCGAGGGGGTGAGCCCGAGGGCCTCGCCCAACTCGCCGGGGCACATCCGCTCCCTTCCGGAGAGGGTGCACAACGTCATTCCTTCGTTCAGCGAGATGCCGTAATGCGCCTCGAAATCGGCTTCGAAACGCATGACGGCCCGCTGCAGGTCGCGGATCTTGCAGAGCCTATCCATGCCGTTCGGCTTTGTAGACGGCCTGCCTGCCGCAGTGTTCCATACATTTGCCGCACTCGATGCAGAGCGCCGGGTCGATCCTCGGCAGCGAAAATCCTTCCTGCGAGATAGCCCCCACGGGACAAATCGCAATCAACGGGCAGCGGTGGTTCTGGGGGCAGCGCCCCGGATCGATCGTGAGTGCCATTACTTGCCGAGCATTACGTCGTCGATGGCCTTCTTGAGCATGGCTTTGGGCAGGGCTCCCTGTGCTATCTGCGGCTTGCCCTCCATCGGAATGAAGAGCAGCGTCGGGATCGAACGGATGCCGAACGTCGCGGCCAGCTCCTGCTCCTCCTCGGTGTTGACCTTGTAGATGTAGATTTGGTCTCCGTATTCGGCGGCCAGCTCCTCCAGGACCGGGGCCAGCGCCTTGCAGGGTCCGCACCACGAGGCGTAGAAGTCGACCAATGCGGGTTTGTCACCCAGATATTTCCATTCCGCGGGACTCTTTTCATAATCGGCGACCCGTTTCAGGAAGTCGGCCTTGGTCAATGCAATCGTGTTCATAGTCTCTGTTTTTTGTTTTTTTTCTACTTTTTTCTCTTTTCGCTTGTCGTTGTCGCGGGCACACCCGGTCGTCACGACCGCAAGCATCCCGATCATCAGAAGCAGCTTTTTCATGGTTTTCGTGGTATTCCTGACCTTTCTGTCTGTTCCGTGAATTTGCTTTTTTTATTGATTCTTTATTGCTGTCTCTTTTCTATCCATTTCCAATTCTCCATTTTCAATTCTCCATTCTCCATTCTCCATTCTCAAAAGTGTTTTGCCGGTTTCCGTATCAATAACGATGCAAAGGTGGTAATTATTTTCCAATAAAACAAATCTCCATAGGAAAATATTTCCGAAAGGCGTGAAAAAATCCCCTCATGTGAAGGGACTTTTCCGCAAGCTCTGCGGGCCGACCAGTCAGAGGTGATACCGGAGATCCTGGTTGGGGCCGATCCTACGCGGGGAACTTTTCGGATGCTCTGCGGGCCGACCAGTCAGAGGTGATACCGGAAATCCAGGGCGGGACCGATCCTACGCGGGGAACTTTTCGGATGCTCTGCGGGCCGACCAATCAGAGTTGAGACCGGAAATCCTGGGCGGGCCGATCCTCCACGGAGTGCTTTTCGGAAGCCCCGCGGCCCCACCCCTGGCCGAGCCGTTCCCGAAATGCCTATTCCAGATAGATCAATACGTTCCCGCTGATCTGCTGGAGGGAAATCTCGCAGAGTTTCGTATTGTACTGCGCCGTGAGGATTCGCTCCTCGGCATCCAGCAGGCTCTTCTGCGCTTCGCGCATCTCGATACCCGGGAGGTCGCCCAGACGGTAGCGCTCCATGGCGATTTCGTAATTCTCGCGGGCCGCCACGAGGTTGTCCTCCTCCAGCAGGATCACCTCCAGGTTGTTGCGGTAGGCCTGCCAGAAGTTCGACAGGTCGGCGCGCAGCGACAACTCCAACTGTTGGCGGGTCAGCTCCGCATTCTCGACATCGATCCGGGCATTGCGCTGTTCGCGTCGGCGGTTTCCGTCGAAGAGCGTGAATCCCACCGAGATGCCGGCATTCAACCCGAGGGTTCCGCGCGAACGGTTGGTTCCCGTTCCGTAGTGGTTGTAGGAGTATCCGTATCCGGTCGAGAGGTTTACGTAGGGGTAGTTCCGGGCCCGGAGGATCTTCAGGTCGAGTTCCGCCACGGCGGTGTCATGCCCGGCCATAAGCAGCGAGGCGTTGGTCGAAAGGGTGCGTTCGAGGAGTTCGTCCCAGTCGAGGGCATCGTTGACGCGGATCACCGAATCCTGGACGGCAATCCTCCGGTCGAGGTTTTCATGGGCCAGGAGTTCGTTGATGCGGATGCGCGAGGCGGTGACAACCTCCTGCTGGGACATGTACTGCGAGCTGTCGGCATTGAAGTCCACCCGGGCCTGCAGCAGGTCGAGGCGCGAGAAGTTTCCGACGCGGAAGCGCTCTTCGGAGATGCGCAGGCGCTCGCGCGAGAGCATCACCGCATTGCGGAAGTTCTGGAGCCGCAGGGTCTGCTGGAGGTAGTTGTAGTATTCGGCCGTGAGGCTGGCCATGAAGTCCTCGATGGTGATACGGGTCTTCAGGGCTCCCATCTGCTGCAGTTCCTTGAGCCGTTTGTAGTTGGTGCGGATGCGGAATCCGTCGAAGAGCGCCCAGTTTACGGTGACGCCCACACTGGCCGTCTGGTCGTAGACATTGGTTTCGGAGGTGTCGCTTCCGTCGCGGAGCGTCGTCGAGCGGGTGTTGTCCCACGTTCCGGTGTATCCGGCCGAGAGGTCCACGGTGGGCAGCATCCCGGCATTGGCGGCCGTGGCGTTGTTGTCGCTGATGCGTTCGTCGTTGCGGACGATGCGCACGTCGTAGTTGCGTTCGAGTCCGATCTCCAGGCAGCGGCGCAGCGTCAGGGGTTCGTTTTCGGGGAAGTCCGGAGCATTTTTCGTCTCCAGCCCCGGGGCCTCCTGGGCCAGCGCGGCGCTCCAGACTGCCAACAGCCCGATTGTCAGAATGATGCGTTTCATGCCTTTTGCTTTTTCGATTTCTTGATCCGGTCTGTCGAGACGTAGCTGTAGATGGCCGGGACGATGTAGAGCGTCAGCAGCGTCGAGACCACCATGCCGCCCACGACGGCCACACCCATGGCGACACGTCCCGCGGCTCCTTCTCCCGAGGCGACGGCCAGGGGCAACATGCCCAGGATGGTCGAGGCACTGGTCATCAGAATGGGGCGCAGACGCTGCTGGGCCGCCTCTTCGATGGCGAGGAGTTTGTTGATGCCGGCCTCCTGCTTCTGGTTGGCGAACTCGACGATCAGAATACCGTTCTTGGCCACCAGGCCGATGAGCATGATGATGCCGATCTGGCTGAAGATGTTCATGGTCTGGTCGGCGTTCCACATGAAGACCAGAGCTCCGGCGATGGCCAGCGGCACGGTGAGCATGATGACCAGCGGGTCCTTGAAACTCTCGAACTGCGCCGCGAGGATCAGGTAGATGAGCGCGATGGCCAGGATGAAGGCGAACATCAGGCTCGACGAACTTTCGCGGAACTCCTTCGAGTCGCCGGCCAGTGCCGTGCGGAAGTCGTCGCCGAGTGTTTCGGCGGCGATGCGGTCCATCTCGTCGAGTCCCTGTCCGATGGTCTTTCCCTTGGCCAGACCGGCCGAAACGGTAGCCGAGAGGAAACGGTTGTAGTGGTAGAGTTTCGGCGGGGCGACGTTCTCCACCAGCGAGATGAGGTTGTCCATCTGGATCATCTCGCCCTTGTCGCTGCGCACGTAGATCGAGCGCAGGTCGGAGGGTTTGTTGCGCTGCTGGCGGTTGATTTCGGCCAGGATCTCATACTGTTTTCCGTTCATGTAGAAGTAGCCGAGGCGCTGTCCGCTCAACCCGTACTGGAGGGTCTGTGCGATGTTGCGCGTCGAGACGCCCAGCAGGTTGGCCTTGTCGCGGTTGACCTCGATGCGCACTTCGGGTTTGCTGAACTTCAGGTCGACGTCGGCCATCTGGAACACGGGGCTTTCGTAGACCTTGCGCATGAATTCGGGCAGCACCTCCTGCAGGCGTTCGAGCGAGGTGGCCTGCAGCACGTACTGTACGGGCATGTTGCTGCGGCGTCCTCCGAAGGTGCTCTGCTGCTGGACGAAGGCCCGGGCCTTGGTCTTCGAGCGCACGGCGGCGGAGACCTGTTCGGCGATCTCCATCTGCGAACGTTCCCGGGTGGCGATGTCCGTCAGGGAGACGCGGATGTTTCCCGAACCGCTCGACACGCGGCCCATGACCGATTCGGCCTCTGGGACGAGCGAATCGACCAGCCGGTTGATATCCTCGGTGTAGTCGCGGATGTATTCGTAGGTGGCGCCCTCCGAACCGCGGGTGTTGATCGTGATTTGCGAGCGGTCCTCCAGGGGAGCCATCTCGGCGGGGATCGAACTCCAGAGCCAGCCGATGAGCGCGAAGGTCAGCGCCACGATCGGGAGTGCGAGCCAGCGTCGGCGCAGGAACGAGGCGAGCGTCGAGCTGTAGAAACGGTTGAGCCAGACGAAGAAGGGTTCGGTTTTGGTGTAGAACCAGTTTTTCTTCTCCTGTCGGACGAGGAGTTTGGTGGCCAGCATCGGGGTGATGGTCAGGGCGGCGAAGGTCGAGATGACGACGGCGCCGGAGATCACCATGCTGAATTCGCGGAAGAGGCGTCCGGTGGTACCCTCCATGAAGACGATCGGGAAGAAGACGGCGATGAGCGTCACGGAGGTGGAGATCACGGCGAAGAAGATCTCCTTGGCGCCGTCGATACCGGCTTCGAGGGGTGTCATGCCGCGTTCGATGCGGATGTAGATGTTTTCGGTCATGACGATGGCGTCGTCGACGACCAGACCGACCGAGAGTACGACGGCGAGCATCGAGAGGACGTTGATCGAGAAACCCGCGGCATACATGATGAAGAACGTACCGATCAGCGAGACGGGGATCACGATGCAGGGTATGAGCGTCACGCGCCAGTTCCGGAGGAAGAGGAAGATGATGATGATCACCAGCACGAAAGCCTCGTAGACGGTCTGTTTCACCTCGTCGATCGAGGCGCGGATGAATCGCGTGTTGTCGAAGCCGTAGGAGGTGACCACATCGTCCGGGAGGTCCTTCTTCATGGTCTCCATGCGTTCGTAGACGGCATTGGCGATCTCGATGTGGTTGGCGCCGGGCTGCGGAACGACGACGACGCCCACCATCGGGATACCGTTCATCTTCATGTAGCTGCGCGTGTCCTGCGGGCCGAGTTCGGCGCGTCCGACATCGCTCAGGCGGATGATGCGGTCGGCCTCTTCGCGGACCACCAGGTCGTTGAACTCCTGGGTGGTGTGCATGAGTCCCAGGGTGCGGATCGTCAGTTCGGTGGTGTTACCCTCGATGCTGCCCGAAGGGAGTTCGACGTTCTCGCGGTCGAGGGCGTCCTTGATGTCCGAGGGGGTGATGCCGTATCCGGCCATCTTCGCGGGGTCGAGCCACAGGCGCATCGAGTAGCGCTTCTCGCCCCAGATCTGCACGCCGCTGACGTCGCTGATGGTCTGCAGCTGCTCCTTGACCGTGAGGTCGGCGATCTCGCTCAGTTCGAGCAGCGAGCGCTTGTCGCTCTGGATCGTGACCATCAGGATCGGCGTGGCGTCGGCATCGGCCTTCGTCACGGTCGGGGGGTCGCAGTCGCGGGGCAGGTAGCGCTGGGCGCGCGAGACCTTGTCGCGCACGTCGTTGGCGGCGGTTTCGAGGTCCACGGAGAGCTCGAACTCCACGGTGATGCGGCTCTGTCCCTGCTGGCTGGTACTCGACAGCGAGCGGATGCCCGGGATACCGTTGATGTTCTGTTCGAGGGGTTCGGTGATCTGGTTTTCGATCACGTCGGCATTGGCCCCGGGGTAGGAGCACTGCACGGAGATGATCGGGTTGTCGACGCTCGGGTATTCGCGCACGCCGAGGGAGCTGTATCCGATGAAGCCGAACAGGAGGATAATGATCGTCATCACGGACGCCAGCACGGGTCTCCGGATACTGAGTTCGGAAATGTTCATGCGGCGGAAGTTTTAGTCGATGTGGTCGAGGGTGACGGGCAGTCCTTCGCGCAGCTGGAGCGTTCCGGAGGTGAGGAGCGTATCTCCGACGCTGAGGCCGTTGATGATCTGGATGCTCGATTCGGTGCGGAGTCCGGTGGTGACTTCGACGGCATGGGCCTTTCCGTTGCGGTAGAGGAATACCTTGTCGATGCCCATTTCGGGGACGATGGCTTCGGTGGGCACGGCGATGGCGTCGGGGATTTCGTGCATCCGGATCTGGACCGTGGCGAAGCGCCCGGGCATCAGTCGTCCCCGGGCATTCGGGTAGCGGGCGCGGACGGCGAGCGTGCGGGTTGTGACGTCGACCTGCGTCTCGGTGGCGTAGACTTCGGCCTCGAAGCGCTCCTGACGTCCCTCGATGGTGAATGAGAGGCTTGTTCCGGGTCGGATCTGGCTGGCGTAGCGCTCCGGGACGAAGAAGTCGATCTTCAGGGGGGATATCTTCGTGAGCTTGGCCACGACGACCGACGGCGAGGCGTAGGCTCCTTCGCTGACGTTGCGCAGGCCGATGATTCCGTCGAACGGTGCGCGGAGTTCGGTCAGGGCGATGTTGGACTTCACGATATCGATATCGGCGTTGAGCATGGCCAGTTCGGTGCGGGCCTGTTCGAAGGCCTCCTGGCTCACGGCATCCTTTTCGAGCAGGGCGCTCTGGCGGTAGACGCGGTCTTCGGCGAGTTTGAGCTGGGCTTCGTAGCGCGAGAGCTGGGCCAGCAGGGGCTTGTCGTTGACCTTGGCCAGCAGTTCTCCCTTGCGGACGGCGGCGCCCTCCTGGAAGTTGATGGCGACGATCTTTCCGGAGGTTTCGAACGAGAGGTCGACCTCCTCGTCGGGCAGGAGGTTGCCGACGGTGGTGATTCCGTCGGTGAGGGACTGCGGGCGGATGATGACGCCGTTGACATTGAGGATGTTTTTCGAGCGGGGAGAGGCCGTCCGGGTGACCTCCTCTTCGTTTGTCGAACGGTTGGCATAGTAGTTATAGATTCCCAGTGCCGCACAGAATACCGCCAGAATAATGGCCGTAATGATCCATTTCTTCTTTTTGTTCATTGCCGTAAGAGAGCTTTGGAATTGGAGATTGTTGACAAAGATACGATTTTGTGCCGGAAAACCGAATAAAGTTTTCTGTTTTTATTCGTCCGGAGGCGATTCCGGCAGGAAATATACAAAAACAGGTATTTTTTCCTATCTTTGTCGGTAAGGTCCGGAGGTCCGGAACCTTTTGCCGTTGGGAGTGTGCCTGTGATTATACATCTTCTTCATAAAATATCCTTAAAAACCGATGAAACTACAAACCCTTTCCGCTTTTGTGCTGCTGTGCGCCGGGGGACTGGCGACCGTCCGGGGGGCTGTTCCCGGAGATGCCTGGCGCGATGCGCAGGTCAATGCGATCAACCGCCTGCCGATGCACGCTTCGTTTTTCGCCTACGAAAATGCGGCGTTGGCCCGTCGGGGCGACAAGTGCGCTTCGGAACGTTATCTGTCGCTCAACGGCGACTGGCGCTTCTCCTGGGCGAAGGATGCCGATGAGCGTCCGACGGATTTTTACCGCACGGACTACAACGACGGGCATTGGGCGACGATGCCCGTGCCGGGGCTCTGGGAGGTGAACGGCTACGGCGACCCGCTCTACGTGAATATCGGATATGCGTGGCGCGAGCAGTTTTCGAACAATCCGCCCGAGGTGCCCGTGGAGAACAACCATGTGGGCTCCTACCGCCGGGAGATCGAAATCCCCGATTCGTGGAAGGGGCGTCAGATCATTGCGCACTTCGGGTCGGTGACGTCGAACATCTCGCTGTGGGTCAACGGCTCGTTCGTTGGTTACAGCGAGGACAGCAAACTCGAAGCCGAATTCGACATCACGCGCTACGTCCGGCCGGGTCGCAACCTCCTTGCGTTCCAGGTTTTCCGCTGGTGCGACGGCTCGTATCTCGAAGATCAGGATTTCTGGCGCCTGAGCGGTGTGGGGCGCGACTGCTACCTCTATTCGCGGGAGCGGAAACATGTCGAGGATGTGCGTTATACGGCCTCGCTGGAGGATGATTTCTCGCGCGGGGTGCTGAGTGCCGACCTGGAGTTCTCGGCCGCGGCCCGTGGCGACGAGGTGACTCTTACGCTCACGGACCCCGACGGCCGTGTCGTGGCGGAACAGACCCGGAAAATCGCTTCGGCCCGGGAGCGGATGACGCTGGAGGTGGAGTCGCCGCGGCTGTGGTCGGCCGAGACGCCCGAACTCTACCGCCTGGGAGTTTCGCTCCGTTCGGCGGGCCGCGAGGTCGAGGCGGTCGATCTGGGTGTCGGGTTCCGCAACGTGGAGATCCGCGACGGACAGCTGCTGGTTAACGGCCGGCCGGTGCTGATCAAGGGTGTCAACCGCCACGAAATGGATCCCGACAACGGTTACTACGTCACCGAGGAGCGGATGCTGCAGGATATCCGGCTGATGAAGCAGGCCAACGTGAATGCCGTGCGGACGTGCCACTATCCCGATGCCAGCCGCTGGTACGAACTCTGCGACGAATACGGTTTCTACGTCGTGGCGGAGGCCAACGTCGAGTCGCACGGCATGGGCTACGGCGAGCAGACCCTGGCGCGCAACCCGCTCTTCCGCGAGGCGCACCTCGAACGCAACCGCCGCAATGTCGTGCGGAACTTCAACCATCCGTCGGTGATCGTCTGGTCGCTGGGCAACGAGGCGGGCAACGGCGAGAACTTCACGGCCTGCTACGAGTGGATCAAGTCGTTCGATGCGTCGCGTCCGGTGCAGTTCGAGCAGGCGCACGGCGGCGACAATACGGACATCATGTGCCCGATGTACTGGGGCTACGAACGTTGCGAGAAGTATGCTGCGAACAATCCCCGGAAACCGTTGATCCAGTGTGAGTATGCCCATGCAATGGGGAACTCCGAGGGCGGGTTCCGGGAGTATTGGGACCTGATCCGCAAATATCCGTCGTATCAGGGCGGTTTCATCTGGGACTTCGTGGACCAGTCGCTGCGCGTGAAGCGCAACGGCCGCTGGATCTACGCCTACGGCGGTGATTTCAACCCCTACGACGCCAGCGACAACAACTTCTGCGACAACGGGCTGATTTCGCCCGACCGGCGTCCGAACCCTCACTACGACGAGGTGGCCTTCCAGCACCAGTCGATCTGGACGCGGGCCGTGGATCTGGACGCGGGCCGTGTTGCCGTGTATAACGAAAACTTCTTCCGCGACCTGTCGAACTACTCGCTGACGTGGACGCTGCTGGCCGACGGACGTGCCGTGCAGTCGGGGGTGGTCGACCGCCTCGACGTGGCCCCGCAGCAGGAGCGGGAGTATACGCTGCCGCTGGAGCTCTCCGGACTGGAGGGTGAGTTGCTGCTGAACGTGGAGTACCGCCTCAAGCGTGCCGAACCGGCCCTTCCGGCGGGCTTCCGCATTGCCCGGGCGCAGCTGGCGATTGCCGACTGGCAGTTCGAACCGCTGACCCCGGCAAACCGGGCCGTGAACCGCTTCACGCAACCCGTCGTGACGCTTTCGGATGCCGACCGCAACTACCTGCGGATCTCGTCGTCGGAGTTCTCGATCGATTTCCGGCGCCGGGACGGTCTGATGACCCGCTACGAGGTCGGGGGTGTGCCGTATCTGGAGCCGGGGGCGGTGCTGCGTCCGAACTTCTGGCGCGCCCCGACGGACAACGACTTCGGAGCCGGGCTGCATCGGAAATATGCGGCGATCCGCAACCCGGAGTTGCGTTTGACCGCACTGGAGTATGAATTGAAGGAGGGAATTGCCTGTGTCCGTGCGCAGTATGACTTCCCGGCCTATGCCGCGACGCTGACGGTGAGCTATGCGATCAACAACGTCGGGGAGGTCACCGTGGAGCAATCCGTGGCGGTGAAGGGCGAGGCTGCGGACAAGTCGCTGCCGCGTCTCTTCCGTTTCGGAATGCTGATGGCCCTGCCGGGGGATTTCGACCGCATCGATTACTACGGCCGCGGTCCCGTGGAGAACTATGCGGACCGGAAATCCTCGGCTTTCCTCGGGGTGTACGGACAGACGGTGGACGAACAGCCCTATCCCTATATCCGTCCGCAGGAGACCGGCACGAAGAGCGACCTGCGCTGGTGGCAGCAGAGCCGTCCGGGCGGTTGGGGGCTGCGGATTACGTCGGATGCTCCGTTCTCCGCTTCGGCGCTGCACTATTCTCCCGAGTCGCTGAGCTGCGGGGCCGAGAAGGAGCAGCTCCATTTCCCGGAGATCGAGCCCGACACGTGCGTATGGCTCTGCATCGACGGCGTGCAGATGGGGCTTGGCTGCGTGGATTCCTGGGGTGCGCTGCCGCGGCACGAATACCGGATTCCCTATGAGGATCTGACGTTCCGTTTCCGGCTTGCTCCGACACGCCTGTTGCGTTGAGGCTGGCGGCGTTCGTCCGGGGCGGTTGCGATGAGGCTGGCGGAGCCGTCCGGACGGTTGCGGCCCGCAATTTGCAGGCGGGGTGTTTGTAACCAAAACACATCCGCGTATGAAAGAGAAGGAAAAATGCACGCCCTGCGAGGCGAATTTCGAGCGCAACATTCACCAGCTGGTCAAGGAGGGCGAAGCCCCGACCTCGAAACAGCATCATGACAGGAAACAGGAGGTGAAGGCGGCTTTCGAGGAGTCGAAGCCCAGGAAATAGCGCTCCGCCGCTCCGGAATCCTGTCTGACAGGACGTTGAAAAGAATGGTCCTTGCTGCAAACGGCAGCAAGGACCATTCTTTTTGTGAGATTCCCTTCCGGGTTATTGCCGACTCTTGTAGGCTTCGACGCCTTTTCGGAGGAAATCGACGAAGGCCTGGACGTCGAGATCATACCCGCGGGGTTCGACGAGCGGCTGCCCGTCGGCGCCCTGCAGGACGTAGTAGGGCTGGGCATTGACGCCGTAGGTCTTCAGCGCATAGTAGGAGTTGATCTTCCCGAGGCTTTTCAAGACTTTTCCGGTCTCGGTAGTGACCCATTCGCTCTCGGGGAGGACCTTCTTGTCGTCCGAGTAGAGGGCGCAGATCACGTAGTCGTTGCGCAGGATCTCCAGCACCTGGGGGTCCGACCAGACGCGGGCCTCCATTTCGCGGCAGTTGACGCATCCGTGGCCCGTGAAGTCGATGAAGATGGGTTTTCCGACCTTGGCGGCATAGGCTTCGGCCTCCTTGAGGTCGAAGAATCCCTGGAGCCCGTGCGGGAGGTGGAGGAAATCGCTGTATTTGGCCTTTCCGACGGTGGCGTCCGATGTGGCGGCAGGAGCTGCTGCTGCGGTGTTGGCCCCGAGTACGAAGTCCTGCGAGGTGATGGGCGGGAGGTATCCCGAAAGGCCCTTGAGGGGGGCGCCCCACATGCCGGGGATCATGTAGACGACGAATGACAGCACGATGATGGCCAGTGCGAGGCGTCCGACGCCGAGGTGTTTCATTTCGTCGTCGTGGGCGAAGCGGAGTTTGCCCAGGAGGTAGAGCCCGAGCAGCGAGAAGACGACGATCCAGACGGCGAGGTAGATCTCACGGTCCAGGAGTCCCCAGTGGTAGGTCTGGTCGGCGACCGAAAGGAACTTCATGCCGAGTGCGACCTCGATGAATCCGAGGACGACCTTTACGGAATTCAACCATCCGCCGCTCTTGGGCATCTTCTTCAGCACCGAGGGGAAGAGGGCGAAGAGGGTGAACGGAAGGGCAAAGGCCACCGAAAAGGCGAGCATGGTGAGGATCGGGGTCCAGAACTCGCCGGAGGTGGACTTGATGAGCACCGACCCGACGATGGGCCCGGTGCAGGAGAACGAGACGAGCACGAGCGTCAGGGCGAGGAAGAAGATGCCTCCGATGCCCTTGGTGTCGGCTTTCGAGTCGGTTTTGTTGACCATCCACGAGGGCATGGTGATTTCGAAGGCTCCGAAGAAGGAGGCTGCGAAGACCATGAAAACGAGGAAGAAAAGGATGTTCGGGAGCCAGTGCGTGGCGAGCCAGTTGAAGATGTCGGCCGTGACGGCGTCGCCTCCGACGATGCGCGTGATGAGGATGATGGCGGCGATGGGCACCGTGTACAGGAGGACGATGAACAGGCCGTACAACGAGGCACGGAGGCGTCCCATGGCGGGTCCGCCCTCACCCTTGAGGAAGTACGAGACGGTCATCGGCACCATCGGGAAGACGCACGGGGTCAGCAGGGCGGCGAATCCCCAGAGGATCGCCTCGATGATCAGACCCCAGATGCTTTTGCTTCCGGCGGCATCCTTGGCTGCGGGAGCCGCGGGAGCCTCCGTGATCTGGGCCTCGGCGGGGGTCGTCGAGGCGCTTGCGGCCGGCACGGCGATCGTCAGTTCGGTATCCTCGGGGGGCATACAGCTCCGGTCGTCACAGATCATCCATTCGAGTTGGGCCGTGACGGAAGCCTGTTCGGCCGTGAGCCGCACACGCTGTGCGAACTGCGCCTTGCCCTCGAAGGTCCCGATCTCCATCTGGAACATCTCGTCGAAATAGCGGTGGGGAGTCGTGAGGGGCTCGACCTGGCCTTCGAGCTGGATTCCTTCCGAAGGGGCAAAGGTGATGACCGTGGCATTCGGGCCTCCGTTTTCATAGGGACCCATGTCGTACATGTGATAGCCCGCGGGGATTTCCGCTTTGAGGACGATTCGGTATTCGTCGTTTTCGAGCGGTTCGGCGGTGCCGGTCCAGGTGACCTGTTGCCCGAAGGCTGTTGCGGCGGTCAGGATCGCCAGAATCGACAGGAGGTTGCGAATTTGTTTCTGCATGTTCGTGAGGCTTTATATTTGTGCAAATATACGGTTTTTTACGGATAAATTGTTATATTCGCACGATGATTCGCATCTCGCTCATAATTGCCACCCACAATCGGGCGCAACAACTCATCGAGGCGTTGGAATCGGTCGTGCGGCAGGATCTCCCGCCCGGGGAGTGGGAGTGCGTGGTGGTGAACAACAACTCGGTGGACGACACCCGGGAACGGTTTGCTGCTTTTGCCGCGCACTGCCCGGAACTGAACCTCCGCATGGTTTTTGAATCGAATCCGGGACTCTCGCACGCCCGCAATCGGGGCCTTCGGGAGATCGCGGCGCCGCTGGTGGCCATCATCGACGACGATGAACGTGTCAATTCCGGATTTCTGCGGGCCTATGCCTCGTTTTTCGATACGCACCCCGACGCCGCGGTGGCCGGGGGGCGGATCATTGCCGAATATCCCGCCGGGCGTCCGGTGTGGATGTCGCACTACACCGAGCAGCCCATCGCCAATCCGATGGATTTCGGACCGGAGCCGCGTCCGTTCCCTGCGGGACGGATCCCGGGGGGCGGGAACATGGCTTTCCGCCGCTCGGTCGTGGCGAAATACGGGGATTTCGACCCGGTGCTGGGCCGCGTGAACGGCAAACTGACCGGCGGTGAGGAGTCCGACTTCTTCCAACGCCTGCAGCGGGGCGGCGAGACGCTCTGGTACGTTCCCGACGCCGTGATGTGGCACATCATCCCGCCGCAGAAACTTACGCTCGACTATTTCCGGCGCCTGAGCCGGAACGTCGGGGCAAGCCAGCGCCTCCGGGCGCAGCGGGACCGCCGCCTGCCGAAGGCCCTTGCCGCCGAGATCGCCAAATGGGCGGTAACGCTGCTGCTGGCCCTGGGATACCTGCTTCGCTTCTCGCCCCGCAAGGCACTCTGGCTGCTGCGCCTGCGCTGTGGAATCTCCCGAGGCCTTTTCGGCGGAGGGAAGCGCGAGGCATAACCCCCCCCCGAGCCGCCGACTCTCCCTACACCCTTCCCTGCCTCCTTTGCGCTGCCCCCCCCCTCCGACTGTGGCAAAAAAACGGACCCGCAAAGGTCCGTTCTCTCATTTTCAAACGCTTCTGTTGTGGGTCAGAAGAGGTACTTTTCGTGCTTGACCTTGCTGACCAGCCGGTGAATGTCCTCCCAGGCCTCTTCGCCGAAGGTCGTGCCCACGACTTCGATCACCTTGCCGGCCGTGATGGCGCCGATGGTCCCGCACTGGCGCAGGGTCAGGCCGTCGCAAAGCCCCGCCATGAAGCCTGCAGCGTAGAAGTCCCCCGCACCGGTCGTATCGACGCGCTTTGCCGCGGCCATGATGCCAACGTGTACGACCTCGTCGCCCCGCTTGATCATCGCGCCCTTGGTGCCGATCTTCACGACGGCCAGATCGCACATCTCCGAGATGGCCTGCAGGGCATTCAGCGGTTCGGCCTCGCAGGCGAAGGTCTTGGCCTCGTCTTCGTTGGCGAAGACGATATCGACGTGCTCGCGGACCAGCCCGCGGAGGAATTCGAGATTCTCGGCCACGATGTTGAAGCTGGCCAGGTCGATGGCGACCTTCAGTCCGCACTCCTTGGCCGTGCGGGCAGCCTTGAGGATCAGGTCGTGGTTCTGGACCAGGTACCCCTCCACGTAGAGGCAGTCATACCCGTCGAAGATCGTCGGTTCGATCTCCTCGGCCGCCAGTTCCAGGGCGGCGCCGAGGTGGGTGACCATCGTTCGCTCGCCGTCGGCGGAGATCAGCGACACGCATTTTCCCGAACGCTCCTTGCCGCGGAAGATGATCGGTTCGATCCCGAGGTTGTCCAGCGCCTGCACGAAGAAGTCGCCCGTGGTGTCGGGCCCGACCTTGCCGATGAATCCCACGCTGCAGCCCAGTTGCGCCATGGCGCGGATCGTATTTCCGGCCGAGCCTCCGAGCGAGAGCGAGTAGGGGAGTCCGGCAACCGATTTCGAGATCTCGGTCTGGAGCCGGGTATCCACGAGGCTCATGGAGCCTTTCGCCAATTTGAACCTCCCCAGTACGGAGTCGGTTTTCAGATTGACCAGCATGTCCGTGAGGGCATTGCCGATTCCGATGACGCGCCTGATGCGTCTGTGTTCGGGTCTTTCGTTGAAGTTCATGAGGTTTTTCTGCAAGGTCGCGCGAGGGCGGCCGGTTAGATCGAGAGAATTTTCACCAGTTCGAGTCCGCCGCGGTCGATTCCCTTGTCATGCTTGACGGCCTTGGTGAAGGGTACGTAGACGATTTTTCCGTTCATCGTGCCGATCATGACGTTGCGCTGTCCGTCGAGGAGTGCCTCGATGGCGGCCTCACCCATGCGCGAGGCGAGGATTCGGTCGAAGGCCGTCGGGGATCCGCCGCGCTGGATGTGTCCGAGGATCGTCACCCGGGCGTCGTATTGCGGGAACTCCTTCTTCACACGTTCGGCCAGGGCCGTGGCGCCTCCGGTTTTGGGGTTCTCGGCGACGATTACGATTGCCGAGTTCTTGCTTTTGCGGAATCCGTGGTTGATGAGTTCGGCCAGCTGGTCGACTTCGGTCTCCATCTCCGGGATGATGGCGGCTTCGGAGCCCGTGGCGATGGCGCTGTTCAGGGCCAGGTAACCGGCCGTGTGTCCCATCACCTCGACGAAGAAGAGGCGTTCATGGCTCGACGCCGTATCGCGGAGTTTGTCGACGGACTCCATGATCGTATTGAGTGCCGTATCGTATCCGATGGTGGAGTCGGTGCCTCCGAGGTCGTTGTCGATGGTTCCGGGCAGGCCCACGATCGGGACGTTGTATTCCGAAGCGAAGAGGCTGGCTCCGGTGAGCGAGCCGTCGCCTCCGATGACCACCAGGGCGTCGATTCCGGCCGCGACCATGTTGTCGTAGGCCTGTTTGCGGCCTTCGGGGGTCATGAACTCCTTGCAGCGGGCGGTTTTGAGGATCGTACCTCCCAACTGGATGATGTTGCTGACGCTTTGCGATTTGAATTCTACGATCTCGTTGAATACGAGTCCCTTGTAACCGCGCATGATGCCTTTTACGGCAAACCCGTTGTAGATGGCGCTGCGGGTCACGGCGCGGATTGCGGCATTCATGCCGGGGGCGTCGCCTCCGGATGTCAGGATGCCGATACATTTGATTCCAGCCATATCACATTTGTTTAAAACAACAAAACCGGTCAAAGTTAGTGAATTTTTTCAGGATTTTCAAAAACTCGGCCAAATGTGATCGAAACGGCGACGGACGGCAAACGTCTGTTGCCGTCCGTCGCCGGGAAGTGCCGCGCGGCTAATTTCCGGGTGTTTCGTAGTTTTCGGGTGTTTCGCCGCTGTCGCGGACGGTGACTTCGGGGTTGTATTCGTCCCGGCCCGCGCGGATCGAGACCTCCTTGCCGTCGGCATTGACCTTCAGTTCGCCCTGTCCCTTGTCCACGGTGATGTCGATCGATTTCGAGGGCACGGCGATGTGGAGGGTCTGGCGCCCCTCTTCGATCACGCTCTCCTCGTCGTAGTCTTCCAGCAGTTTTTCGAGGGTGGTGGTGTCGCCGTCGATGATGAATTCGCTGCGCAGGACGCGCTCCACGGCGGCCTTTTTCTTGCGGATCTTGTCGCTGACATCCTCGCGGATGGCGATCACCGAGCAGCCGATGATCGAGAGGATCCAGAGCAGGAAGATGACCAGGACGGTTTTTCCGCCGGGTTTGCGCGAAGCGATCAGGCACATCAGGACGTAGATGAGCAGGATGACGGGAATCAGGACGATGAAGATGCCGAGGATCGAGACCCAGGGCGAGAAGTCGCTCAGGCTTCCGAGATGGATCTGTTCGGTGCCTCCGATCACGACGGCGAAGAGTCCGATGATCAGGGCGCAGGCGCCCATGATAAGCCCGAAGACGAGGATTCCGGCAAAGATCTTCAGCAGGATCAGGACGATCTTTCCGAAGAGCGAGACGGCTTCGGCGACGATCGGTTTGGCCTTCGAGTCGGGTTCGTTGTTGCTGTTTGCGGCGGTGACTTCGCCGATGGACTGTACGGTGATTTTTTCGCCGTTCATTTCGAGTTTCTGGCGGGCGCTGCGTGCTGCGGGGACGGCGAACCACATGATGAAGTAGCAGATCAGGAAGATGCCGAAGAGGTTGCCGAAGAGGGGCCCGAACCAGAAGAGGAAGGGGATCCCGCTGAAGCAGGAGAGCACCAGCGGCAGGAACAGCCCGAGCCGTACCCAGACTGGATCGATGTCGAAATACTTGCCGATTCCGGCGCAGACGCCTCCCAGTTTGGCATTTTCGGTGTCGCGGTAGAGGCGGCGGGGGATGCGCGGGGTTTCATACTGCAGGTCGCGGTCGGCGTTCTGGTCGGAGATGTCCTCGGCGGAACCCATCTGAGCGATGATGTTCATCATGAGGGGTTTTTCGACCACCCGGGTGTTGTCCTGCGTCGAGAGGATCAGCTCGGCGATGCGGGCTTCGATGTCGGCGACGATCTCCGCGCCGTCGGGTGTCTCCTTGTAGAAATTCTTGAGGCTTTCGAGGTAGGCATCGAGGGCTTCGTAGGCGTCGGTGTCCATCGTAAAGGCCACGCCCGAGATGCTGCATTTCTTGACTTCTTTCATGGTTGTGTGTGGGGTTTCTGGGTGGGGGTTATTTTTTACGGATGCTGCCGCTGGACTTCGTTGCTTCGACCTGGCAGTCTCCGGCGTAGCGGACCGATGCACCGCTCGAAGCCAGGGCCTTGAGCTGCCCGGTGCAGTTTACCGAGATGCCGGAGCCGCTCGACGCCTCGACTTCGGCGCGGGTTGCGGCGAGTTTTTCGGCGTGGATCCCGGCTGCCGAGCTGGCGTGGGCCTCAAACTCGGCGGCTCGTCCCGCGAGCGTGATTTTCGCGGCGCTGGAGGCTGTCGCCGAGCACTCCGGGGTTTCGATGTCGGCCTTGATCTTCGCGGAACTCGACGCTTTGAACATGCAGGAGGCGGCCTGCACCTCGGCCTCGATGTCGGCGGCGCTCGACGTTTCGAAGCTGCAGGCGCCGGAGGCTTCGATCTTCGTGACGATCTTTGCGGCGCTCGACGACGAGACCGTGCATCGGTCGGCACGGTAATCGGCCTGAATCTTCGCGGCACTCGACGCGCCGAGGTGGGCACGGTCGGCGTGGAGAGGCGTTTCGCTGATGATTTCGGCGCTGCTGGAGGCTTCGAGCGTGTGGATTTTTCCGTCGCGGGCCGGGACGGTTACCGTGATGTGGGCGTTCGAGATATTCGTGACGGACTTGTCGATGGTCACCTGCAGCGTGCCGCCCTTCTCCTTGACGACAACGTGGTCGATGAAGTTGTCATCGGCGGCAATGCGGATCTCTGGGGCCTGCTCCGAGAGGAGGACCTTGACGGCCCGCGAGGCGCTGACGGCGTCGTAATCCATGGCGGGAAGCGTGCGGGTGACGATATGCCCGCTGCCCTTGACGTGCTTGCCCCACACTGCGGCGTGGCAGGTGAACAGGGCGCAGACCGCAGCCAGAACCGCGATCGGGAAGAGGATCAACAGGGTCTTTTTCATGTTTGTGCAGTTGAGGGATTAATCGTTTTCGGGATTTCCGTGACGGATGCGCCGGATCTGTCCGACGAGTTCGTCCCACGCCTCGTCGAGCGTGCGGAGGTATTCGTGTCCCTTCTCCGTGAGGGTGTAGTATTTGCGGGGCGGGCCCTGGGGGGACTCTTCCCAGCGGTAGGTGAGCAGACCGGCGTTTTTCTGCCGGGTGAGGATCGGGTAGAGCGTACCCTCGACGACGATCATTTCGGCCTGTTTGAGTTCGGCAATGATCTTCGGAGCGTAGGAATCCCCGCGGGAGAGGATGGCGAGGATGCAGTACTCCAGAATGCCTTTGCGCATTTGCGCCTTTACGTTGTCTTCAGCCATGGTGTTTGAGTTTTAACCTTTGGGGTCCTGCGGCACGACCAGCCAGAGGATGATGTAGACCCAGATGGAGAGTCCTCCGATGAGGATCAGGATGAGCAGCGCGACGCGCAGTTTCGAGACATCGAGTCCGAAGTAGTCGGCCAGCCCTCCGCAGATACCGGCGATGATGCGTTCCTTGCGGGAGCGGTAGAGGTGTCGGTTGTTGTTTGCAGTCATCGTGTTTCAGGATTTTTTGCGGAACGGGGTGAATTTCGGGGCGGGCTCCTCGGGGATGACGAACCAGAGGATGATGTAGACCCAGATCGACAGCCCTCCGAAGAGGATCAGCAGCAGCATGACGAGCCGGATCATCGTGGGGTCGGTGTCGAAGAATTTGCCCAGTCCGCCGCAGATTCCGGCGATCGAGCGGTCGGTCCGGGACCGGTAGAGTTTTCGGGGCGGGAGTTGCGGATTGTCGGGTGCCGCCTGCGACTCGCCGTTCTGCGGGTCCGGGCGGCGGATCTCGCCGAAATCGGAGGGGGCTCCCATCTGAGCCATGGTGGCCCGGACGATCTCGATGGAGATGACCCGCATGGGAGATGCGACCCGTTCGCGGAAGATCTCCGCCACGCGGGCCTCGATGTCGGCCATTGTCTCGGCATCGTCTTCGGGGAGTCGGCGGCGGATGTCGTCGAAATAGCTGCTCAAAAGTCGGCACGCATCCTTGTCGAGGGTGAAGGCCATCGAGCCGATGTTTACGTTTACAGTCTCTTTCATGGTCGTAACGGCTTTTGCCGGTTGATTCTTGCGGGTTTTACTATTTTGACAATGCAAATATAAAACACTTTTTAGTATTATGCAATACAAAGTACCTGTTTTTTGAAAAATTCCGCAAGAATGTACTTTTTCTCGGATTTTTGCCGGGAAAATGGCGATATTTGGAGTTCTGATGTTGCGTTTTGCCGCGCATCTTCGTCTTACAGATACCATGAAGGAATCCGAATTCACCGCTTTTGTCCTGCCGTTGCGCGACCGCATGTTCCGCTATGCGCAAAGCCTGCTGCTCTCGCCGGCCGAGGCGGAGGATGTGGTCCACGACCTGCTGATGCGCCTGTGGAGCGAACACGCGCGGTGGGAGATGCCCCGGAAGGTCGAGTCGTTCGTGATGACGGCCGTGCGCAACCGCTGCTGCGACCTGCTGCGGCGGCGCCAGGCCGACGAACGGCGCCGGGAGGCGGTTGCCGCGACGGGAGAACGCTCGGTTGCGGCGGACTGCGACCGGTGGGAGGTGCGCGAACTGGTGCGGCGGGCGCTGTCGGCCCTGCCGGATCGCCAGCGGGAGGTGCTCCATCTGAAGGAGATCGAGGGGTATCCGACGCGGGAGATTGCGGCGATGATCGGTTGCGACGAGGCCCAGGTGCGGGTGATCCTCTCCCGGGGACGGATGGCCCTTCGGGGTATTCTGCAAAAAATGAGAAACGATGAACGAACGACACGAACGGATTGAACGGATTGAACGGCTGGCGGAACGCTGGCTGGAGGCCCGGGCGACCGAGGCCGAGGAGCAGGAGCTGCGCGAACTGTTGCGGACGACGGAGGAACTGCCGGAGTCGCTGCGCGAGTTGTCGCTGCTCTTCGAGGGGTTCGGGGCGCTTGCCGGGGAGCAGATGCCCCGTAGCGAGGCGCCCGACCGGGAGTTGACGCTCCTCTCCGAAGAAAAGCCGCTCCGGCCGCTTGCCGAGGGGCCCGACCGTCCCCCTGAACCCGCGCTTGCCGGAGATCCCGATACCCTGGCCCGGTCGTCCGCCCGCAACCCGTTCGGAAGGCGGAGACGGCTCTTCTGGAGCGTTGCCGCGGCGGCCGTCGTGGTGTTGGGGCTCTTCCTCGGGGCGGAGCTGCTGCGCAAACCCTACTGCTATATCGACGGCAAACCCGTCTACGACCGGGAGATCGCCCTGCAGGCGACCGTCTATTTCGACTCCTTTGCGATCCTCGAAGCCCCGGACCGTCTGGTCGACGAACTGATTGAAAATCAATAAATATGCGAAACAATGGATAAGAAACTCTTTTTGGGATGGATGGCAACCTTTTTGGCGATGGCCTTTTCGACGGCTGCGGAGAGACCGGCCGGGTTGCCGTCGGCCGACAGCGATACGACGGCCCGGATGACGGTGAGCCCCGAACCGCTCACGGTCGACACGCTCGAACGCCTCGACCCGGTCGATACGGATCTCGTGACATTGCGGCGTTCGGCCGGAGGCGAGGAGATGGTTATTGAGGTGGCGGGATTCGGCATTACGCTCTCCAACTCCTCCGACGGTTGGTTCCGATCCGCGGACTCGGTGAAGAACCGTTCCCGCTTCTCCCTGCTGTTTCTGGCTGGATCGGAGTACGGGTTCATTGTCCCGACGGGTCTCGATTACGGAGCCTATCCGGCCGGCAGCGACCACTTCTTCGATTTGCGCAACGGCAAGTCGCTGCACATCTCGACGACGCTTGTCGGCCTGAATTGCGAGTTCGGCAGAATGCGGCAATTCAATCTGAGGACCGGATTGCGCTATACGATTGACAACTACCGCCTGTCGGACAACTCGATAACGCTCGGCAACGAGAACGGGATGGTTGTTCCCCTCACCCTCGATGAGAAGGCCGACAAATCGAAGCTGCGCATTACGTCGCTCGGCATTCCGCTGACCTTTTCGTACCGGGTGGCTCGGAATCTGAAGGTGGCCGTGTCGGGCTTCTTCGACTTCACGATGGGCGTCAACTCCATCTACAAGCGCCCCAAGGAGAAAAACACGCTTTCGGGCGTGAATGCGTTCCAGTTCAGTACGGCAGTTGCTGTCGGCTATCACAATGTCGGGATCTATCTTCGCTATGGTGTTACGCCGCTTTTCAAGACCGGAGTTGGCCCGAAGGTACACCCGCTTTCGATCGGATTTTGTCTGGACATGTAAACCGTTTGTGTCATGAAACGGATTTTGATTTTGTTGTTGGTTGTTCTGCCCTTCCTGGCGCGGGCGCAGAACGTGTCGTGGCGCTTCTTCGACCGCTACTCGAAGGCCGAAGGTTTCTCCAGCGTACAGTTGGAGCGCAAGATGATGCGGATGATGAGCCGCCAGGCCTCCGAGCGGGGCGACGAGAAACTCTCCGAACTGTTCAGAGGGCTTGAATCCATTCGGATTGTGGCGCTGGATGGAGGTGACGGTCAGCAGTTTATGGCGGATGCTGAGGCGTTGGTGAACCATGCGAACTACCATTTCCAGATGGTCATGTCGGAGAGTCGGGACGGTCAGGTCACCCGTTTTTACCTGCGGGATGCCATACCGCCGGGATATTCGGAACTGGTGATGCTGACCTCGGGACCGAAGGAGACGGTTGCGGTGAATATCTACGGGCAATTCGATCTGAAACAGGTTTCGCGGTTGTCGACGATCCGCCCGAAGCGCCCGAAGGAGTAGGGGCGGAAGCGTGCAACGCATATCGCCCGCGGCAATAGAAAAGCCCTCCGGATTTCCGGAGGGCTTTATCTGTCGGACATTCTCGCAACCGTTAGTCCTTGAATTTCGCGGAGAGGAACTCGCGGTTCAGGCGGGCCCGGCTCCTCCCTTTTCCAAAGGGAGGTCGGGAGGGATTGTGAACAACGGTTGCGTGCAACGCAGATCGCCCGCGGCAATAGAAAAGCCCTCCGGATTTTCGGAGGGCTTTTCTGTCAGACGTTCTCGCAACCGTTAGTCTTTGAACTTCGCCGAAAGGAACTCGCGGTTCAGGCGGGCGATATGCGTAATGGAGATCTGTTTCGGGCATTCGGCCTGGCAGGCACCGGTGTTGGTGCAGTTGCCGAATCCGAGCTCGTCCATCTTGGCAACCATCGCCTTGGCACGGCGTGTAGCCTCTACGCGCCCCTGGGGCAGTTTGGCCAGCGACGAGACGCGCGCTGCCACAAACAGCATGGCCGAACCGTTCTTGCAGGTTGCGGCGCAGGCTCCGCAACCGATGCAGGCTGCGGCATCCATCGACTCGTCGGCATCCTTCTTCGGAATCGGAATGGCGTTGGCATCGGGCACCGAGTTGGTGCGCACGGAGATGAAACCTCCGGCCTGGAGGATCTGGTCGTAGGCCGAACGGTTCACCACGAGGTCCTTGATGACGGGGAATGCGGCCGAGCGCCACGGTTCGATGGTGATCGTTGCGCCGTCCTTGAACTTGCGCATGTAGATCTGGCAGGTCGTAGCGCCCTTGCTGGGACCGTGAGCCTGTCCGTCGATGTGCAGCGAGCACATGCCGCAGATACCTTCGCGGCAGTCGTGGTCAAAGGCCACGGGCTCCTTGCCCTGGTGTACGAGGTCGTTGTTCAGGATGTCGAGCATCTCCAGGAACGAGGTGTCGGCCGAGATGTTCTCCACCTTGTAGGTTTCGAAGGCTCCCTTGGATTTAGCGTCCTTCTGACGCCATATCTTTAATGTGAAATTCATTGTTTTTCGATCTTAAAGTTCAACGTCAAAATGGGCTTAGTCCTTGTAGTTGCGCTGTGCGGGGTGTACGAACTCGAAGTTCAGGGGCTCCTTGGTCATTTCCGGGACCTGGTCCATACCCTTGTACTCCCAGACGGCGGCATAGGCGAAGTTCTCGTCGTCACGCTTGGCCTCGCCCTCTTCGGTCTGGTGCTCCGAGCGGAAGTGACCGCCGCAGGACTCCTCACGCAGGAGGGCGTCGCGGGCCATCAGCTCGCCCAGTTCGAGGAAGTCGGCCAGACGCAGTGCCTTTTCGAGTTCGACGTTGAAATCGTTCTCGCGGCCTACGACCTTCACATCCTTCCAGAACTCCTTGCGCAGGGCCTGGATTTCGGTGATGGCCTTCTGGAGCGACTCCTTCGTGCGGGCCATTCCGACGTTCTCCCACATGATGTGTCCGAGTTTTTTGTGGATGTCGTCCACCGACTGCTTTCCGTTGATCGAGAGCAGTCTGGCAATCTTCTCGCGCACGCCCTTCTCGGCTTCGTCGAAGGCCTTGGTGTCGGTCTTCACCTTCGGGGCCTGGATCTTGTGCGAGAGGTAGTCGCCGATGGTGTAGGGCAGGACGAAGTATCCGTCGGCCAGACCCTGCATCAGGGCCGAAGCACCCAGACGGTTGGCTCCGTGATCCGAGAAGTTGGCCTCGCCGATGGCGTAGAGACCCGGGATCGTGGTCATGAGGTTGTAGTCGACCCAGATGCCGCCCATGGTGTAGTGCACGGCGGGGAAAATCTGCATCGGCTGCTCGTAGGGGTTGACGTCGGTGATCTCCTCGTACATGTCGAAGAGGTTTCCGTAACGCTGTTTGATGGTCTCCTTTCCGAGGCGCTCGATGGCGGTCTTGAAGTCGAGGAAGACGGCCAGACCGGTTTCGTTCACGCCGTAACCGGCATCGCAGCGCTCCTTGGCGGCACGCGACGCCACGTCACGCGGCACGAGGTTACCGAAGGCCGGGTAGCGGCGCTCCAGATAGTAGTCGCGGTCCTCTTCGGCGATGTCCGAGGGCTTCTTGGCGCCCGAACGGATGGCCTTGACGTCTTCGAGTTTCTTGGGAACCCAGATACGGCCGTCGTTTCGCAGCGACTCCGACATGAGGGTCAGTTTCGACTGCTGGTCGCCGTGGACGGGGATACACGTGGGGTGGATCTGCGTGAAGCAGGGGTTTGCGAAGCCGGCTCCCTTGCGGTAGCACTGGAAGGCTGCCGAGCCGTTCGAGGCCATGGCGTTGGTCGAGAGGAAGAAGACGTTGCCGTAGCCGCCCGTGGCGATCACGACGGCGTGGGCTCCGTGGCGCTCGATCTCACCCGTGACGAGGTTGCGGGCGATGATACCGCGGGCCTCACCGTCCTCGATGACGATGTCGAGCATTTCGTGGCGCGGGTAGCTCTTGACCGACCCTGCGGCGATCTCCTTGTTGAGGGCGGCGTAGGCGCCGAGCAGGAGCTGCTGACCGGTCTGGCCGCGGGCGTAGAAGGTACGCGAAACCTGCGCGCCGCCGAACGAACGGTTGGCCAGCAGACCGCCGTACTCGCGGGCAAAGGGTACGCCCTGGGCGACGCACTGGTCGATGATCAGGTTCGAGACCTCGGCCAGACGGTAGACGTTGGCCTCACGGGCGCGGTAGTCGCCGCCCTTGATCGTATCGTAGAAGAGACGATATACGGAGTCGTTGTCGTTCTGGTAGTTCTTGGCTGCGTTGATACCGCCCTGTGCGGCGATGGAGTGTGCACGGCGGGGCGAATCCTGGATGCAGAACACCTTGACGTTGTAGCCGAGTTCACCGAGCGAAGCGGCTGCGGAGGCGCCTCCGAGACCCGTACCGACGATAATGATGTCGAGCTTGCGCTTGTTGGCGGGGCTTACGACCTTGATAGCTGCCTTGTGGTTGCTCCATTTTTCGGCGAGCGGTCCGGCAGGGATTTTAGCATCTAATTTTAAAGCCATATCGTTTGTGTGTTTATTGTTCTACAATTTGTGCAGGATTGGATCAGCAGGCGCCCGCGATGCAGGGGCAGAAGAAGTAGACGAGGACCACGGCGGCGAATCCGAGGAAGATGATCGTGGCAACGATGTTGGCGATGCACTTCAGCCGGGGATACCAGGTGTCGTTTGCCCAACCCACGCTCTGGAACATGGACCATACGCCGTGAGTGAGGTGGAACCAGAGGGCGGCGAACCATACGAGGTAGATGACCACGTAATACCACTGCGAGAAGGTGTAGCGGATGAGGGCCGCGCCGTCTGCGGGGCTGTATCCGAGGGAGTTGGTGTGCTGTCCCATGATCTCGACGAGCTGCATCTTCGACCAGAAGTTGAAGAGGTGGAGCAGCAGACCGGCCAGGACGATGAATCCCAGGACGAGCATGTTTTTCGAAGCCCAGGCCACGCCCTCTTCCTGGACGGTAACGGCATATCGCTGCGAGCCGCGGGCCTTGTAGTTCCGGAGCGTGAGGATGATGGCGTAGATGAAGTGAATCAGGACACCGGCAGCCAGGACGACGGTACCGGCCAGGGCATACCAGTTGGCCCCGAGGAATTCACAGATTGCGTTGTAACCCTCCGGCGAGATGATTGCCGTGACGTTCATCGACATGTGGAAGAGGATGAAGAGCACGAGGAAGCAGCCCGTCACACTCATAACTAACTTCTTGCCGAGCGAGGAATTGGATAGGAAACAGCTCATAATTTTTTGAAATTTGTTATATTTGTTAATGATTTGTGCGTTTCTGCTGTTTCCCGGCAAAGATGGCGCCGTTTTCGACCGGAATTCGGAGCGGAGGCCGGAACGATGGATCTTTGCGGCGGGAATGCTTGCGCAAAGATAGCCATTGTTTGTGGAATAACAATAGGAAGGGGCAGGAAATTTACTGGTTGCAAGCGGGTTTTATGACTAAAAATGAGCTTCGGAAAGCGATGCGCTCCCTGAACCGGGGTGTGGAGGCCGCACGGCGGGCTGCGGTGTCGTTGCAGCTTGTTGCCCGGGTGGAGTCTCTTCCGTATTTTGCGCAGGCCCGCACGGTGGGTCTTTACTGTGCGCTGCCCGACGAACCGGACCTGTCGGAAGGTCTGCGGCGGTGGAGCGCTTCGAAACGCCTGGCGGTTCCGCGGGTCGAGGGCGATGCGATGCGCCTGTTCGACTACGATCCCCGGACCCTTGTCCGTGGCGCCTTCGGGATTCTCGAAACGGGGCCTGAGGCCCGCCTCTGCCCGCCCGGGGAGATCGACCTGCTGCTGATTCCCGGCGTGGCATTTACCCGGGAGGGGGCGCGTTGCGGCCGTGGCCGTGGGTATTACGACCGTTATCTCTCGCAGCCCGGGTTTCGGGGCGTGAAGATCGGCATCTGCTATGCCCATCAGGTGATTGCCGACCTGCCTGTCGAGGCGCACGACGTGCGGATGGACGGTCTGGTTTTTGTGGAATAATCCGGATGCCGCGGCCGGTTGTGAAATCGGAACGGCGTCTGCAACGGAATAAATAGACGGAACGTATGGAAAAGAGACGAGTGGCCCTGGTGCTGGCCGGAGGCGGAGCCCGGGGAGTGGCGCATATCGGCGCCATCGAAGAGTTGGAGCGTCAGGGATTCGAGATTGCGGCGGTGGCCGGGACTTCGATGGGTGCGCTGGTCGGAGGGGTGTACGCCTCGGGCCATCTGACGGAGTTCAAGGAGTGGATGTGTTCGCTCGACAAGTACAAGGTTTTCGGGCTGGTGGATTTCACTCTCAGTTCCGAAGGCCTGGTCAAGGGCGACCGGGTGATGAAGACCATGCAGGAACTGGTTCCCGACGTGCGGATCGAACAGATGCCGATCCCGTTTGCCGCCGTGGCGGCGGATCTGCTTACGGGGCACGAGGTGGTTCTCGACCGCGGGGGGCTTTACGATGCCATCCGGGCCTCGATCTCCGTGCCTTCGGTCTTCCGGCCCGTGCACCGCGACGGGATGGTCCTCATCGATGGCGGGACGGTGAATCCGCTGCCGCTGAACCGGGTCCGGCGCGAGGATGGCGACCTGCTGGTTGCCGTGGACGTGAGTGCGCCGTTCGGTGCCGACCCGACTACGCGGGCCAACGCTTCGCTCAATTACTATAAGGTGTTGATCGCCTCGTCGCAGATCATGCAGCAGCACATCACGCAGCTGATGTGTCGGCTTTACCGTCCCGACGTGCTGGTTCAGATGCCTGCCGACAGTTACGGGATGTTCGAATTCTACCGTTCGGCGGAGCTTGTCGAGGCGGGGCGTGCCGCGACGCGGGCGGCTCTGGCCCGGCAGTTGGAGCAGGCTTAGACGCACCGATGGTGTCGTGATGCCACGGGCCCGGCATTCGGAACGGTATGGTTTTTGTGTGTGAAGGGAGGAGCAAAAAAGCGACGGCCCGTTTTGAAGAATTCAATAAAAAATTCAGTGACGCAACTTTACACAAATTTTTAGGGCCGTCGCAATTTTTTCGAGCATGACCGAAGTGTGTGTCTCAGGACACGTCCGCAATTCACTCATACGATACAAAGATAAACAAACTTTCCGGACTTGCAAGAGCTTTGCCCGAAAGTAGTACGGGTGTGTCCAAAATATCGAAAAAGTCGGACCTTTCAGCGCTGTTTTTTTCGGATTTCTTCAGTTTATACTCGTTTTGTCTCTTTTTCGTCCGGAACGGATACGCAGAACACGAAGCTGTCAGGGCTTCGTGTTCTGCGTATCCGGGGTGGGTGAGGAATCTTCCTTACACTCATCTCTCTTTCCTTAACACACTCTTTCCTCTTCCTCTCTCTACACTTACACTCCTTCCTTCTCTCTCCTTCTCTCTCCTTCTCTCTCTCCTCCTCCTCGCTTCTCGTGCCCCCCCCCTCCTGAAAATTTATTTTCGGTCGTTTTCGCGGATGTAGGCGGCGATACGGTGGCTGCGCTTTCCGAGGGGAATTCCCAGTCCGAGGGTTACGTTGGCCGAACTCTGCTTGATGGGTATCCATTGCGGGGTGCGTTTGGTGAGCAGCAGGTCGGTTGCAACGAAGAAGTTGATCCATCCCGGGCAGAGGTTCAGACCCAGGCCGATGGCGCTGCCGCGGTTGTTGAGCACGGAGTAGCTTCCCGTGAGGGTGAACCAGCGGGTGGGGTGGAAGTTCACCGAACCGGTGATGTTGTGCATGGTCTTGTACTCCCAGAAGCGGGCCGTATAGAGGAGTCCGAATCCGACCCAGTGGTTCCAGAGCTCGTATTCGAGACCTGCATTGACTGATGCGCGGAGCATCTTCGAGGTGTTTTGGCTCTCCGTCTGTGTGAACTTCATCATTTCGAAGTCGAAGTCGGGGGCGGTTTCGGTGCCGCTGCCCGAGACCTCCACGCCGGTAAATTCGGCCGTTTGGGTCGAGACGCCCGTGACGGTGCTGTTTTTGTTCCAGCTGATGAATCCCAGGTCGTTGACGGCGAGTGATGCCTGGAGGTTGGGCAGGACGTCGTAGGTGGCTCCGAGGTCTACGGCGAATCCGTAACCGGCGGGCTTGCGGGGTTTGTAGTCGATGTCTCCGAACTCGAAGATTCCGGTTTCGGGATCGGGTTCTACGGAGGCTCCGTCGACGGTCATGTCGATGGTTCCTTGGGTGACCACGCCCCAGCGGTCCTGCTGGAGTGTGATGTCGAACTGGTCGTAGTTGACCTGAGCACGGGCGATTCCTGCGAGGAACTTGCCTCGGATACCCACGTAGAGCCGGTCGTTAAGCAGCGGGAACGAGTAGTTGAATCCGGCTTCGAGATAGGCTTCGGTGGCGGCTCCGAAGTTTTTGATGCTACCCTCCTGCCCGCGTTTGAGGAATTCGAAGAGCGATTTGGGAAGGTTCATGCTCTCGTTGGCCCGGAGGTTGACATCGAAGGACCAGAAATTCTTGTGGTTGCGGGTGAATTTTCCGAATCCGAGGATGTTGATGCGGGTATCGAGCCCCATGAGGTTGTTTGTCTTGAGGTTCCGGAGCGCCTGGTCGGGGGTTACGGAGCTGTCGAGCAGGGTGACGAGTTTCCCGTCCCGCGCGAAGAGGATGTTGTCGAGGGCGATGTTTCCGCTGAGGTTGACGTTCATACCGCCGATTCCGGGGAGGTTGATGTAGCCTCGCAGGGGTGCGAAGGCGGGGTTGAACTGCGAACGGAAGGTCGAACCCTCCATGAAATAGGCCGTAGGGTTCTGGGCGGCAAGGCCGGTGGCCAGCAGAAGTGCTGCCAGCAGGAGATATGTTTTTTTCATGATGGGGATGTCGGGTTTAGAGGTCGAACTTCAGGGCTCCGCGTTTGATAAGGTGGAGATTGATTGCCAGTTGGGGCTGGGAGGTCTCCGGGTACCGGTCGAACCCTTTGTCGGGATAGTATTTGTCGATGTTCACGACGATTTCGATCGTGAGACCCCGGACGATGGTTTGCAGGTCTTCGGCGAAAAGCCGGGTTTCGGGCAGGATGTTCCCGTCGCGGTTGGCCTCGATTTGGGTCGTGAAGGTGACTTCGGTCGGGGTGAAGACCGGCGAGGCGGTGATGGAAACCGGCAGACGATTGTCGATGGTCCCGGCCATGTGGAGCGTATTTTTGGGTTCGGCGACCTCTTTGCCGTCGAGGTTTTCGATGAGCATGTCGACGACATCGTCACTGAGGTCGATGCGGTCTACGGAATAGGTGAGCGAGGGGAGGCTGACCTCAAGTCCCGTCAGGTAACCGCGGGCCAGCTCCTCGATCTTTTCATTGAGGAGCACGCGCAGGGTTTCGTTGGCGGTGTACTGTCGGATGAATTCAGCCTTGAACTCTTCCGCGGAGATGCCGGGGAGCAGCGACGAGAATTCGGCGTAATATTTTTCCTGCAGGAGCGAAGCCACCTGGTTGAGTTTTTCGGAGTCGGAGGCCATCTGGTCGAGCAGGGCGGAGAGCACCTGGTTGACGTATTCGCTGTTTTCGACTAATTGCTGAACGAGTACGTATTTTCCGTTCTCGTCCTGGTCGAGCTGGCTCGGCAGCCAGATATCGGCTTCGTTGAAGATTTCGTCGATTGCGTCACCGTCGGTTCCGTTGAGTTCGTCCATGCTGATGTAAACCTTCAGGAGTGGAACTTCGAATTGCGAACTTTCGTCACCGATTGCGATGTCGTCGGTACTGACCTTCGAGAGATCGTACTCCAAGTCGACGCAGGCGGTCGACGAGACGACGCATAACAGAATCAGAGCGTAAAATTTTTTCATACAAGTGGGAATATGAGAGTAAATAAGCTATTGCAAAGATAAGCGATTCGAACGAATAAATCAACAGATCGGACGTTTTTGTCAAGTTTCATTTTCGTGATATATTTTTTACATTTGCATTCTGTATGGGCGAAGGCGTCAAAGATTCGTTGAAGGAGCAGGTTGCGCTGCTTCCGTTGTCTCCGGGGGTCTACCAGTTCGTGGACCGCACGGGGACGATCATCTATGTCGGCAAGGCCAAGAGCCTTCGCAAGCGGGTTTCGTCGTACTTCGTGCAGTCGAAGGAGCACAGCGCGAAGGTCCGGGTGCTGGTGAAACAGATCGTCGAGATCCGCCATATCGTCGTGGGGAGCGAAACGGACGCCCTGTTGCTGGAGAATTCGCTTATCAAGAGCCTGCAGCCACGCTACAACATCCTGTTGAAGGACGACAAGACCTATCCGTGGATTGTCGTGCGGCGGGAGCCCTTTCCGCGGGTGCAGTCGACGCGGCAGCTGCTGCGCGACGGTTCGCAGTATTTCGGGCCCTACGGTTCGGTGATGATGCAGCACAGCGTGCTGGAGTTCATTCGGGAGGTGATCCCGCTGCGGACGTGCAAGCTCAACCTCTCGCCGGAACAGATCGCCCGGGGCCGCTATACGGTCTGCCTGCAGTACCACCTGGGCAATTGCAAGGGCCCCTGCATCGGCGCGCAGAGCGAGGAGGAGTATTCGACGCTGGTCGGAATGGTGGTTTCGGTGCTCAAGGGGGACCTGCGTCCGGCGCGCCAGTACCTCGAAAGGGAGATGTCGCGGGCGGCCGGGGAGTTGCGTTTCGAGGTGGCACAGCGCTACAAGCAGCGGCTCGACGCGCTGGACCACTACGCCGGGAAATCGGTGATCGTGAGTGCGCGGATCGTCGACGTGGATGTCTTCTCGCTGTTGCCGGACGACGATGTGGCGTGGTGCAACTTCGTGCGGATCCGCCACGGTTCGGTGGTGGGCGTGCAGACCGTGAAACTCTCGACGGGCATCGAGGACGATGAGCGCGACATGCTGACGCTGGCGATCCAGTACATGGTCGAGAACGTGGCGGGAGGCGAACTGGCCCGGGAGGTGATCGTTCCGTTTCTGCCGTCGACGACGCTGCTGTTCGACGGCGTGACCTTCACGGTGCCCAAACGGGGCGAGAAGCTCGACCTGCTGGAATTTTCGCGCAAGAGTGCCCGGATCTACCGGGCCGAGGAGTTGAAAAACCTCGAAATCCGGAATCCGGAACGCCATACCGAACGTTTGATGAACGCCTTGCAGAAGGAGTTGCGGCTCGACCGTCCTCCGCGGCACATCGAGTGTTTCGACAATTCGAACCTGCAGGGGGCGCATCCGGTAGCCTCGTGCGTGGTTTTCCGCGACGGGAAGCCCGCACGCAAGGAGTACCGGCACTTCAACATCAAGACGGTGGAGGGGTCGGACGACTATGCCTCGATGCGCGAGGTGGTCTACCGCCGTTACAGTCGGCTTCAGGCCGAGGGTTCGGAACTGCCCGATCTGGTCATAGCCGACGGCGGCAAGGGGCAGATGGGGGTGATCCACGAGGTGCTGGAGGCCCTGGGTCTCGACATTCCGATTGCCGGGTTGGCCAAGGACGACCGCCACCGCACGTCGGAACTCTATTGTGGTTATCCACCGTTGCTGGTGGGGGTACGGCCCACCTCTCCGGTGTTCCATTTTCTGACGAGTATCCAGGAGGAGGTGCACCGGTTTGCCATTTCGTTCCATCGTCAGAAACGGAGCAAGGCTTTTATCCACAGTGAGCTGGAAGGGATCGCGGGGGTTGGTTCGAAGACGATTGAGACGCTGTTGCGTCATTTCCGGACGGTGGAGAAGGTCCGGGCGGCGAACTGGGAGGAGTTGTCGGCGCTGATTGGTCCGGCGAAGGCGCGCAAGGTGCAGGACTATTTCGGGGGTGTGAAGTGATTGGTTGGGGACAGGCCGGAGGGTTTTTGCGGGGGTCCTTTGAAAATAATTCGGGGAAAATGCTTGCAAACGTGGATTTTTCCCTATATCTTTGTCCACCCGATTCGCCGCGAGGGGGCGTGGATACGATCCGGTGGGGGGTGCTTTGGAGACCATGGAAGAGGTTCTGAAGCGGAGAGGCTCTGAGGCAGGAGGTTTTGAGTGGAGAGACTTTGACTTTGATGCGGAGGGGCTTTGAAGTGGAGTGGTTTTGAAAGGCCATGAAACCGGAAGGATCGACGTCGGGACGCGGAAATCAGCCCGGATGGCGGAATCGGTAGACGCGTTGGTCTCAAACACCAATGACAGCAATGTCGTGCCGGTTCGACCCCGGCTCCGGGTACCAGGAAAATCGCTTAATTTGTTGATACAGACGAATTAAGCGATTTTGTTTTTCCGGATTTTCCCCACATTTTCCCCACACGTGCTGTAAAAGGTTAAATGCTTTCCTTGTTTTCTGGTCGGATAATAAGATGATATATTAAATCAATTGGGTAGTGTTTCAAAAAGTGTGTCTGGGCAGGCGCCTTCAGATTCTTCAGATATGCAAATATAGCGATTCTTGTTTTC
>CALUNH010000002.1 GCA_944321965.1 uncultured Alistipes sp. | reverse complement strand
CCGGAGCGGGCCCGAAAAATGCCCGGAAAAGGGTTCGAAGCGGGTTTGGCGAGGAACCGAAAAGGATCCGGAGCGGGCCCGGCAGGTCCGGAGCGGTCCGGAAAATGCCCGGGAAATGCCCGGAAAGGATCGAAGCGGGTTTGGTGAGGGTCCGAAAAGGGTTCGGAGCGGACCTGGAGGAGATCCGGCGAGGGGCTGTCGCAATCCCGGAGAGCGGACGCCCCACCCTGTCGATAACGTGTCGAAAAGATGTTTATAACTGGTAATATCTCCCGGCAAACGGTTCGCGGACAGCGATTTTCTGATGTTGAAAACTTGCCGGTCTCAGGCCGCAGCCTGTGAATTTCAGGACAAATATACGACCGCGGATACCCCCTTGTCAAGAGGCGGGCGCACTTTTTCCAAAAATTATGGAAAACTTTTCGTAAAAAAGTCTTACCTTTGTTACTCGAACCAACGTTTTATACCGTATGGATGATGGTCAAAGTTCCCCGTATAGCCGTCGTGTCGTGCCTCAGCACGACGCCCTTCATCTATGGTATCCGGCACGAAGGTAATCTGCGTGCCGAACTCTCGTTGTCATCCCCATCCGAATCCACCCGCCTCTTTGCCGACGGTCTTGCCGATCTGGCGCTGATCCCGGCTGCCGCCTATCCGACGTTGAAGGAGGCCCGCCTGGTCACGGAGTATTGCGTGGGCGGAGTTCCGAAATCGCTCTCCGCGCTGCTTGCGAGCGACGATCCGCTGGTCGAGGCGTGGAAGCCCTACGGCAAACTGCCCTGCGCCTTTGCGCTGTGGGTGGCCCGCCCCGAGGTGGAGCCGGAGACGGTCGAGGCGCTGCAGTATGCGCTGACCTACGGGCTGGAACGGGGCTACGAGGCGATTCTGGAGTCTTCGTTCGCCGACGATCCGGGCCGCGCCTACGAGGGGCTGGCCCATTTCGACTATATTTTCGACAACCAGAAAGACAAGGCACTCAAGAAGTTCTGGGACTCGGGCCTGAAGGTTAGTCCGAGGACCAATCCGGGCTGAAGGGCATAGCGGGCCGCAGGACCCGCCTCTCTTGATTACGGATTTACGAACCTTTACAGAGAGCCTTTCATGATAACCATCTACCTCAAACAATACAACAAGATCATCCGGAATGCGGATACGAAGCTCTTCGACGAGCTGGGCTACGACGACATTCTGTGGATCGACATGTTGTCCCCCACGATCAAGGAGCAGAAGGCCGTCGAGAATTTCATGGAGATCAGCCTGCAGACGAAGCAGCAGGTCGAGGAGATCGAGTCGACGTCGAAGTATTCGGAGAACGAGAATTCGATCGTCTCGAACGCGAACTTCTTCATTCCGACGGGGGATTCGTTCATCGTGGAGCCGGTTTCGTTCATCATCTCGAACGAGGGAGTGCTGGTTTCGGTGCGGAACGCCGAATTCCGGACCTTCCGCGAGACGGAGAAGCGTCTCCAGATGAACTACCGGAGCTATTCGACGGGCTACCACCTGTTCATCTCGCTGCTGGAGGTGCGCATCGACTTCGATGCCGACCTCGTGGAGCTGATCGCCAAGCAGGTTGCGGCCTTGTCGAAGGACATCAACTCGGAGGATTCGATCGACAAGGAGGTTCTGCACCGCATCAGCGCCCTGCAGGAGAGCACGATGTCGCTTCGGGAAAACATCTTCGACCGTCAGCGGGTGCTGTCGGGGATTCTGCGTTCGGAGCGTTTTCCGAACGATATCTACCCGCGTCTGCAGCTGATGATCAAGGACGTGAATTCGCTGATCAACCATGCGGACTTCAGTTTCCAGCGTTTGGACTACATCCAGGATGCGGCGCTGGGTCTGATCAACATCGAGCAGAACGGCATCGTGAAGATCTTCTCGGTGGCGGCGGTGATCTTCATGCCTGCGACGCTCATCGCGTCGATCTACGGCATGAACTTCAAGACGATGCCCGAGTTGGAGTGGACCTGGACCCTTTCGAACGGGTGGGTCGTACCGGTGGGTTATCTGTTTGCCATTGCGCTGATGATCATCGCCTCGATCCTGACGATCTGGTTTTTCCGTTACAAGAAGTGGCTTTGAGCCGGTTGCCGGGGAGTCGGCCTCCTTCGGTTTCCGCACGTCCGGGGGATGTGGGGTCTGTTTTTACGCTCTTCTTTCTACGAAAGAAGGCGAATGATGCGGGCAATCCGGTTAAAATTTGTATCTTTGCTGCCTATATTGCCACAGTATGCTCGAAAAGCTGGCCAAACAGACTGCCATTTACGGTATCAGCACCATCGTGGTGCGGTTTCTGAGCTACCTGCTCACGCCCTACTATACGCGGGTGTTCGGCCAGGAGACCTACGGAATCGTCACGGACGTCTACGCGCTGATACCGCTGGCGCTCACGCTGCTGACCATGGGCATGGAGTCGAGCTATTTCCGCTTTTCGGCCAAGGCCGAGGAGGCGGGCGGCGATGTCGGGGGTGCCAAACGGCGGCTGTTCGCCACGACATGGGGCATCACGTCGCTGGCTGCGGCGATATTCTTCGTTGTGATGGTCCTTTTCCGCGACGGGATCGCCGGATTGATGGGTGAGGCCTATGTCGCCCATCCGGAGTATGTCGTGTGGGTGGCGCTGATCATCCTCTTCGACGTGTGGGGCTGCATTCCCTTCTCGCGGCTGCGGGAACAGGGCCGGGCGATGACCTTCGTGGGGCTGAAGGCCCTGAACGTGGTGCTGAACGTGGCGCTGGCCTTTGCTTTCGGGGCGGCGGGTCTCTTCCGGACGGAATTCGGCGTAGGATGGGTCTTCGTGGCGAACCTGGCGGCGAGCGTGGTGACGTGGCTGGCGATCCTGACGACCACGGACCGCACCGTCCCGCGGATCAACCGGGCGCTGCTGGCGGCGGTTTTCGCCTATTCGCTGCCGCTGCTGGTGGGCGGCCTGGCCGGTACGGCCAACGAGTTCATCGACCGGCAGCTGATCAAATACCTCGTTCCCGAAGGGGCGATGGCGCAGTTGGGAGTCTACGGCGCGATCACGAAGATCGCCGTGGTGATGATGCTCTTCTACCAGATGTACCGGCTGGCTGCGGAGCCGTTCTTCCTGTCGAACTTCAAGAAGTCGGACTTCGTGGCGATGAACGCCGCGGCGCTGAAATACTACATGATGGCCTCGATGGTGATCTTTCTGGGGATTGCGCTGTTCCGCGACCTCTTCGCGCTGATCGTGGGGCGGGACTTCCGCGAGGGGATCTTCATCCTGCCGGTGGTGCTGGGGGCGAATGTCCTGACGGGCGTGTGGCTGAACCTCTCGTTCTGGTACAAGCGTGAGGAGCGGACGTCGCTGGCCATCGTGGTGACGGGTTCGGGGCTGGTGGCCATGACGGCCTTCGGGTTCTGGCTGATTCCGCTGTGGGGCTACTACGGGGCTGCCTGGGCGCGGCTGGCGAGCGAATCGGTGATGGTCGGCGTAAGCTGGTGGCTCAACCGGCGCTTCTTCCCGACGCCCTATCCGTGGGGCCGGATCTGGGAATATGTCCTGACGGCTCTTGCGGTCTTCGGGCTGTGCGAGGGTGTGACACGCCTTGCGGACAATATGTTTGTCAGCTATGCGTTTAATATAGTGATGTTTGGCGGATATGCGCTCTACCTGATCCGGCGCGAACGGATCGATGTGGGGGCGATGCTCCGCGCGGTCGTGAAAAGAGGTTGAACGGGATGCGATTTGCGGATATTATCGGACAGGAGGAGCTGAAGCGGCATCTGACCCGGTCGGTGGATGCGGGCCGGGTGAGCCATGCGCAACTCTTTACGGGCCTGTCGGGCTACGGATCGCTGGCTCTGGCCGTGGCCTACGTGCAGTACCTCTGCTGCCGCCACCGCCACGACGGAGATTCGTGCGGCGAATGCCCGGACTGCAGGCAGATCGAGGCGCTGGCGCATCCGGACCTGCACCTGGTCTTCCCGGTCAACAAACAGGGCAAGAAGTCGGGCGAGGCGATGCTGAGCGACGAATTCCTGCCACAGTTCCGGGCACTGTTCGCCGAACGCGGGGGCTATTTCTCCCCGCAGGAGTGGTATGACCGGCTGGACCTGGGGAAGACGCTCAAGGGGATGATTTCGGCGCGCGAGGCGGACGCAATCATCCGCAAACTCTCGTTCAAGAGTTTCGAGGCGGATTACAAGGCGATGCTGGTGTGGCTGCCGGAGACGATGAACGAGGAGGCCTCGAACAAGATCCTGAAGATCCTGGAGGAGCCTTGGGAACGGACGGTTTTCATACTGGTAAGCGAACAGCCGGACCGGCTGTTGCCGACGATTCTGTCGCGCACGCAGGAGGTTGCGGTGCCGCGGATTGCTCCGGAGGTGCTGGAGCGTGAGGCGCGGACCCGGGGCGTGAGCGATCCGGTGCAGGCCCGGAACATGGCGCGGCTGGCCGGGGGGGACCTGTTGGAGCTGGGTCACCTGGCGGCCGGGGAGGGCGACGGGCTTCGGAAGGAGCATTTCGAACTGTTCTGCAGTCTGATGCGCCTGAGCTACAACGACAAACACCTCGAACTGATCGGCTGGGCCGAGGAGGTGGCGCAGTTGTCGCGTGAGCAGCAGCGGGCCTTCCTGCGCAATGCGGCTCGTCTGTTGCGGGAGAGTTTCATGCTTCATGCGGGTCTCCGGGAGATCGGTTACCTGTGGGGCGAGGAGCTTGCCTTCTGCACGAAGTTCGCGCCGTTCGTCGGGACGCAGAACATCGAGCCGCTGATTGCGGAGATCGAGCGGGCCGGGGCGCAGATTGCGCAGAACGGCAATCCGACGATTGTTTTCACGCATTTTGCGCTCACGGTGAGCAAGATGATAAAACATTTGTAGTTTTGTGACGCTATGGCACGAGTGGTATTGTTATTGGGAGGGAATCAGGGCGATGTGAAACGGACGCTCCAGACGGCACAACAGTTGATCAACTCGCGGGTTGGTGCGGTTTTGCGGTGTTCGCACCGTTACGAGAGCGAACCGTGGGGTTTCCGGAGTCCGGACCGTTTTTCGAACCAGGCGCTGGAGGTCTCGACGGACCTGACGCCGCACGAGGTGCTTGACGCCTGCCAGGCGATCGAGCGGGATCTGGGGCGCAACCGGGCCGCGGAGGCTATTGAGAAGGCGTCGTCGGGGGCTCCCTACGGCTCGCGGCCGATCGACATCGACGTGATTTTCTACGACGATCTGGTTCTTTCGGACGAGCGTCTGACGCTTCCGCACCCGCATCTTGGCGAGCGGGAGTTCGCGCTGGTGCCGTTGAACGAGATCATGCGCCGTTACCGTCATCCGGTGACGGGTCTGACGGTCGGGGAGATGCTGGAGGCGTTGCGCAAGGAATAAACAGGGATAATGAAGGGAATACGGACCATATTGCTGGCGGGGATTGCGGTTTGTGCCGCGGGGTGCTTCAAGGAGACCTCCGTGAAGACGGACTATGTCCTCAAGCCGTTGACGCAGACGCTTTCGACGGATCCTTACGTGGCGCTCGAAGGGGTGAAGGCCTACGCCTTCGATGCGGACACGACGCTCTATACGGTGGCGAGCTATGAGGATGCGCTGAACGGCGTGATCAGCCGGAAGGGACAGCTTTCTGAGCAGATCACGAGCCCCGTTGCGACGTCGGAGCCCTACGGGCAGGAGGGTGCGACGGGCTGGGTGCACATGTCCCTGTCGTCCCCGACGCAGATGGTCGTTGCGGTGGACACGCAGCACCGGCTGTATGCCTATACGCAGCAGGAGCTGGAGGTGAACCTCCCGAATCTCTACGTGGCTCTGCCGTTCAAGGTGTGGAAGGAGGGCAACTCCTACAAGGACGGGAACTGGAGTTTCTACAACGAATACTATACGCCCCCGGTCTACCGGGACTGCTACGTGGATGCGAAGGTCCAGCTGGTGGAAGGGGGCGAAACGGCCTCGATCGCGAAGATGGAGGTCTACGCCTATGCTGCGGACACGACGTCGTGGTTCCTTGCGTCGTACGACGATGCGGTGAGCGGGAAGATCACCTCGAAGGCCGATACGACGGAGACGCGGACGATTCCGAGTTTCCAGGCCTATGCCGACGGGGATACGGGACTGTACAAGATGTCTGTGAGCTCGGAGAACCTGATGGTTGTGGTTGCGGACCGCAGCGACCGGCTGTATGCCTATACGCAGCAGACGGTTGATCTTGCGGAGACGGCCCCCCTGACCTTCCCGTCACTGGTTTTCCGGCCGTGGAGGGGGATCTGGATCGACAAGACGGATACGAACGGCTGGACGGTTGTGAACCCGAGCTACGATCCCGAGGCTACGGAAACGCAAAAACAATGACCATGAATCGAGAAGTCACCCGCCATAAGATGAATGTGCTGCGTCTGCTCGTGGCGCTGTTGTTCGTGTCGGCCTTTCTGAGCCGCTGTGCGAGCATGATGACGCCGACGGGCGGGCCTCGGGACTCGCTGCCTCCGGTGATCGTGGCGATGACCCCGGACAACTTCACGACGAACCGTCCGACGACGAACCACGGGAAGATCTACATCGAATTCGACGAGTTCGTGCAGATCAAGGACCAGCAGAAGGAGTTCTTCACCTCGCCGCAGATGAAGAAGAAGCCGACGATCACGATGCGGGGCCGGGGGATCGTGATCCAGATGCGCGACACGCTGCTCCCGAATACGACCTATGCGTTGAATTTCGGGAGTGCGATCCGCGACAACAACGAGGGCAACCCGCTCTATTCGATGCGTTATGTCTTCTCGACGGGTCCGGAGATCGACTCGATGGTGATGTCGGGCTATACGGCGGACAGTTACAGGGCGGATTCGGTTCCGAAATCGTTCATCTGGTTTTACCCGGCGGATTCGGTGAAGGAGACGGCGGAGTACGATTCCACGATCTTCAACTACCAGCCTGCGGTGATTGCGCGTGCGGAGACCAACGGGATCTTCATTGCGCAGAATCTCAAGCCGATCCCGTACCGTATCTACGCCGTGGAGGACAAGAACGACAACCAGATGTACGATCCGGGAACGGACCAGGTTGGGTTCATCGAGGGGACGTGGAATCCTGCGGAGATGCCCGATTTTGCGATGTGGTACGATTCGGTGCGGCGTTACGTTTCCGCGGAGCCTCAGCTCTATTTCCGGATGTTCATGGACAAGGCGTTCAAGCGTCAGGTTCTCTCGGAGAGCCAGCGTCCGAAGCAGCACCAGGCGCTGCTCTACTTTTCGGCGGCGCATCCGGAGATCCGGTCGCTGCGTTTCGACAGCATCCCGGCGGATCGGGTGATTGTGGACCCACAGACGGTGGGCAAGGATACGATTGCGCTGTGGTTCAATGTTCCTTCGGCGTCGCTTCCCGACACGATCAAGGGAGAGATCGTCTACCTGAAACACGACACGCTGAACCGCTTGCAGCCGGATACGGCGAAGCTGAAACTCTTTTGGCGTCTGATCGAGACGAAGGAGCAGGAGCGTGCGCGCGAGAAGCTCGAACGGGACCGGAAGAAGGCGGAGGCCGCGGGCGAGGATTTCGAGGAGCCGAAGGCGGAGAATCCGTTTACGTTCAACATGCCGACGTCGGGGGACCTGAACCCGGAAACCCACCTGACGATCGACTTCGACTATCCGCTGGTGGAGGCGGACTCTTCGCGTCTGCTGTTGACGCGGCAGCTGGAGGACAACTCGATTGAGGATGTTCCGATTCGGATGGTCCGCGACACGGCGATGCTCCGGCGCTGGTATCTGCGTGCGGCGTGGGTGCCCGGGGGGCAGTACACGCTGACGATTCCGGACAGCGTGTTCCGGGACGTGGCGGGCTACGCCAACGACTCGATCGTGGGGAAATATACGGTTTACGATCCGGAGAAGTTCGCCACGGTGAAGGTGCACGTCACGAGCCGGGACCCGCAGATGAGGTATATCGTTCAGCTGCTTGACGGCAACGGTTCGCTGAAGCAGGAGCGTCGCGACGTCACGGTGGGGGACATCCAGTTCAACTACGTGCCGGCCGGAGAGATCAAGTTCCGGATCATCGAGGACCGGAACGGCAACGGGAAGTGGGATTCCGGGGATCTGGTGGCGCGCCTCCAGCCGGAGCGTGCGGAGATGTACGTGAATGACGAAGGCGAGGATACGTTCGCCACGAAGACCAACTGGGAGATCGAATTCACGATGGACATGAGCCGGATCTTCGCACCGGTGACGATGCAGTCCCTGTCCCGGCTGCTGGACGAGCGGGAGGCGCAGCGTCTGCGGCGGGAGGCGGAGAAGCGGGCCAAGGAGGGCCCGAAGCAGCAGGATAACCGTCAGAACATGAACAACAGCAGTTTCAGTTCTGCGGGCAGTATGTTCAGTAATTTCAGATAGCATGACGAAGCAGGGGCATATCCGGAGAATGATTCTGGCCGTCGCGGGCTTTTTAGCGGTGCAGGGAGCTTTGGCGCAGCATACGCTGGGAGTCATCGGGGGTTACGGCATGGGCAGCGGACGCTTCGAGCCGAAGCAGGAGACCCGTGCGATCTGGGGTCTTTACAGCGGGGGTCTTACGTGGCGTTATTACGGGATGCAGCGTTTTGTCGGCGCTTTCGGTGCGGATCTGGAGTTCCAGCAGCAGGCCTTTTCGTTTGCGACGAACGCCTCGCAGGTGGACGAGAAGGAGACGGCGAACTACCTGTACTATACGCGGCGGATCAATTCCGTGGTGCTTCCGGTTGTATGGCAGCCGCACTTCTACCTGTTGAAGAACCATGTCCGGGTCTACCTGGAGGCTGCCGCGACGTTCTTCTACAACTTTTCGTCGACGTGGGAGCAGGAGTATTTCGTCAATACGGAGACGCGGGAGAAGGGCACCTACGGGGGGACCTATTCGTTCAAGGTTCCCCGCGACAACCGCTGGGGTTACGGGCTGGCCGGCGGCGGGGGCATTTCGTTTCTGATCCGGCGTTTCGAATTGAACTTCCGGGCGCGCTACTATTTCGGTTATTCGGACATCGTGCGGAACCGGAACCGCTACTACGACAACAGCGACGACGGAGCTGAGAATCCGTTCTATACGACACCGATGCGGTCACCGCTCGACAATCTGACGATTTCGGTCGGCGTGAGCTACCGCTTCAACAAGGAGGGTTTCGAGACGTGGAAACCCCGTCCGAAACGGGAGAAGAACCGGGAGGAGTTCCGGTTCGGGCAGTAAAAAACAGAGGAAATTATGGAAACAACGCGACAACAGAAAATCGCCAGACAGATCCAGAAGGATATGGCGGATATTTTCCAGAAGGAGGGAGCGTCGCTGGTCCGCGGGGCGCTGGTGACGGTAACGGGCGTGCGGATCTCTCCGGACTTCAGCTACGCGAAGATCTACGTAAGCATCTTTCCGTTCGAACAGAGCAAGGAGTTGATGGCGCGTTTCGAGCATCAGAACTGGTTTATCCGCCGGGCGTTGGGCCAGCGGATCCGGAATCAGTTGAAGAATGTTCCGGAGCTGCAGTTCTTCCTGGACGACTCGCTCGAATACATCGAACACATCGAGAAGGCGTTGAAGGAGGATTGAAATCCGTTGAGCCATGCTGTCCCGCTTTATCGCGCGCCGCTATCTTTTTTCACCGCACTCCCGGTCGGTTGTGAACCTGATTTCGGGATTGAGTGTTGCGGCCGTGGCGGTACCAGTGGCTGCGATGGTGATCCTGCTGTCGGTCTTCAACGGGTTCGAGACGCTGGTGAAGTCGATGTATTCGGCCTTCGATGCGGATCTGACGCTCACGCCGCGGCGGGGTCAGACCTTTGCGCAGTCGGAGATCGACACGGCGGCTCTGCGTCGGATCCCCGGGGTTGCATCGTTCTCCTGGACCCTGGAGCAGAGCGCCCTGCTGGAACACGGGGGCCGTCAGGCCACGGCGACGGTCCGGGGTGTGGACGACTCCTACGGGGAGGTCTTCGACCTGGGGGATGCCGTCACAACGGGCGAATGGCGGGTGCGGCTGGGTGACCTGGAACGGCTGGTCATCGGGCAGTCGATGGCGTGGATGCTGGGGATCCGCACGCTGGCGGATGCCGACGTCACGCTCTACGCGGTGCGGCGGGGAAGTTTCTCGACGCTGCTACCGATGGACAACTATACGCGGCGCACGGAGCCTGTGGGCGGGGTCTACGTGCTGGACCTCGATACGGAACGGACCTACGTGCTGACCTCGCTGCGGCTGGCGCAGTCGCTTTTCGAGGCGGAGGGGCGGGCGTCGGGCTTGGTTTTCCGGCTGACGCCGGATGCGGATGTCGGGCGGACGTGTCAGGCCGTGTCCGAAGCGGTCGGGGATTCGTTCCGGGTGCGGACGCGCGACGAACTGCGGGCGTCGTTCTACCGGATCATGACCTACGAGAAGTGGGGCATCTTCTTCATCGCGCTGCTGGTGCTGGTGATCGCCTCGTTCTCGGTGGTGGGGGCGCTGTCGATGCTGATCGTGGAGAAACGCCGGGACATCGCGACGCTCCGGGCGCTGGGTGCGGACACCCCGCTGCTTCGCCGCATTTTCCGCACCGAAGGGCTGCTGATCTGCGGTCTGGGGGCGGTGATCGGGCTGCTGCTGGGGGTTGCGCTGAGCCTCGTGCAGCAATATTTCGGGGTGATCGAGATCCCTGCGGAGACGTTCCTGACGAAGAGTTACCCGGTTGAATTGCGTCTTTCGGATCTGTTTGCCGTGGCGGTCTCCTTTTCGCTGGTTTCGTTGCTTCTTGCGGATGTTACGGTCCGCAGCATGATAAAAAATACCACACGTTCATGAAACGACTCATACCCTATGTGCTTTGCGGCCTGCTGCTGGGGGGCTGTGCCCGCCACAGGATCATCCCGGACGACGAACTGGCGCTGATTTTCCACGATGCGTTTCTCACGAACGCCTACCTCAATACGGAGAATGTCCGTTCGGATTCGCTACGGCTCTACGAGCCGATCTTTGCGCATTACGGCTACACGACCGAGGACGTGCACTATACGATCGGCAACTTTTCGAAACGGAAGAGTGCGCGTCTGGGGGATGTTGTCGAGGAGGCGATCGACCTTCTGGAGGCCGAGGGCAAGATTTACAACCGGGCGGTTGCCATTCTGGATACGATCGACAACGTGGCACTGCGGACCTTCACGCATCCGGTTGTTTCGGATACGCTGATCCGGGTTTCGGCGCTGCGGGACACGTCTCGTCTGAGTTTCGTGATCGACGTGGAGCCGGGGAGTTACGAGGTTTCGCTGAAGTACCGGATCGACTCGCTGGACCGGAATCCGCGGGGGCTGCGGAGTTCGATGTGGCTGGAGCGTCGGGACAGCACGCGGTCGAACCCCTATACGACGACGCTTCGCCGCAACCGGGAGGAGTCGCTTTCGCGCCGTTTCACGGCCGATTCGACGCACCGTCGGCTGCACATCCACCTGCTGACCTTCGGGGAGACGCCGCAACGGCCGTCGATTACGGTTCGGGATCTGAAGGTGGAGTTCACGCCGCCGACGCGGGATGCCGTGGAGCGTCTGTATGAGAAACAGCTCAATATCCGGATTTTTGCCGATGAATTCTTTCGGGGAGCACTTTCGCCGCAGGATAGCCTCTAACCTGCTTTGGACGCCGCAGGGGCTTGTCCGCCATCCGTTGGTGACCTTCTATGAAGGGGGCCGTTTTCTGGTGGAGAGTTGTCCTGCCCCGGACCGTCTTCCGGCCACGGAGTTCTATGCGGGATTGCTGGTCGGGGATTTCCCGGAGGATTACCAGGCGGCATTCGAACGCCTGCGGAGCGGGTCTGACGACCTGCTGACGGCTTTGCCGCGAGCGGTTGTTCCGGGCGGGATCTGGGTGGTGCTTTCGGGTCTGGACTATGCCCGGATGCGTCTGACGCCGCACGCGCGGATCCAGCGGCTGTAGCCGCCGCCAGCCCCGCCTTGCCCTCCCTTCTCTCCGCCTCAGATCGGGAGGTGTTCTTCGACCGTGCGGCGGAGATGGCTGCTGTCGAGATGGGTGTATATTTCGGTAGTCAGGATGCTTTCGTGTCCGAGCATCTCCTGCACCTGCCGGATCGAGGCCCCGCCTTCGAGCAGATGGGTTGCAAACGAATGCCGGAAGGTGTGGGGGCTGATCCGCTTGTCGATTCCGGCCCGTTCTGCGGCCTGTTTGAGGATCGTGAAGACCATCACGCGGGTAAGTTTTCCGCCTCGGTTGTTCAGGAAGAGGATCTCCTCTCCGGAGTGGCTTCCGGCCCGTTTGTCAAGATATCGTTGGATGCGTTCCCGGGCCGTGGTGCTGACGGGCACGAGACGTTGCTTGTCTCCTTTTCCGATGACCCGGATATACCCCTCTCCGAGGACGAGGTCCTGGATCCGGATTCCGGTCAGTTCCGAAACGCGGAGTCCGCAGGAGTAGAGGAGTTCGAGCATGGCCTGATCGCGGATTCCCTTGACGGTTGAGGTGTCTATGGCGGCGATGATTCGGTCGATCTCATCGGTCGAGAGGATGTCGGGGAGTTGTCGACCGCATTTGGGCGTCAGGATGAACTCTGCGGGGGATGTTTCGATCCGGTCGTTGATCATCAGGAAGTTGTAGAAGCTTTTGATGCTGCTCAGGGCCCGGGCCTGGGAAGTTTTTTCGCGTCCGCGGTCGTATAGCCAGGCCATGTACCGTTCGATCATCTGGGGTTCGACCTTGCGAGGCGGGAGGTCCCACATCCGGAGGATGAAGTGCGCGAACTGCCTGAGGTCTCTCAGATAGGATTCCACGGAGTTTTCGGCGAGTCTTTTTTCGAGTTTGATATAGGTTCGGTAGCGTCGAGCTGCCTCCTCCCACTTTTTGGTATTTTCTGCCATCCGCTGCGTCGTATAACGGGGAATTTACGTAACTTTGTCGAAGCGAAGGTACGGAAAATTTTACATAATATTATCCTATGGATTACATATCGCTTCAAATTCCGGTTTCGGATGCCGAACAGGGCGAGATCCTGACGGCGGAACTGGCCGACTATCCGTTCGAGAGTTTCGAGACCGAGGGCTCGGTGCTCAAGGCCTACATCCCGAGCGAACGGCTTGTGGACTGCAAGGGGGATGTCGACGCCCTGCTTGAGCGCTTCGGGGTTGCGGGGCGCTATATCGCCATCGAGACGCAGAACTGGAATGCGCTGTGGGAGCGGAACTTCCCGCCGGTGGACGTCGAGGGTCGGCTTCGGATCCGGGCACCGTTCCACGATCCGGCCCCGGACGGGGAGCTGGAGGTGGTCGTGATGCCGAAGATGTCGTTCGGCACGGGTCACCATGCGACGACCTGGCTGGTTTCGCGGGCGGTTCTGGACCTCGGTGTGGCGGGCCGTGCGGGGCTGGACATGGGAAGCGGCACGGGGGTGCTGTCGATCGTGGCGGTGAAGTGCGGGGCTTTGCACGTCGACGCGGTGGACATCGACGACTGGGCGGATGCGAACTGCCGGGAGAACATCGCCGCAAACGGCGTTGCGGATCGGATTACCCCTTTGCTGGGCGACGTGCGCCGCATTGCGGGCCGCCGCTACGGCTTCATCCTGGCCAACATCAACCGCAACATCCTGCTGGCGGACATGTCGTGCTACGCCGCGACGCTGGAGCGGGGCGGGGACCTGGTGATGAGCGGCTTTCTGGAAGCGGACGTTCCGGCGATCGTCTCCCGGGCGAAGGAGTTGGGGATGGAGCTTGTGGAGACAGCCTCGCGCGAGGGTTGGCAGATGGTCCATGTGCGTAAGACGGAGTAGCCGGGGGTGAAGAGTTACAAGGGGCGCGGCATCGTGCTGCACACGCTCAAATACGGCGACACGTCGCTGGTTGCCTACCTGCTGACCGATGTGGGAGGTCGCCGGAGCTATATGGTGCAGGGTGTCCGGAGCCGGAAGGGTCACGGTTCGAAACTGGCGTTGTTCCAGCCGTTGTTTCCGGTGGAGTTCGAGGGGCTGGAGTCTTCGCGGCAGCAGATGGACCGTTTCAAGGAGGTGCGTTCGGGTTTTCTGCTGCAAAGCCTGCCCTTCGACGTGCGGAAATCGACGATTGCGCTCTTCATGGCCGAAGTTTTGTATCGCCTGATCCGGGAGAGCGAGCCGAACGGGGCGTTGTTCGAATTCGTCTGGAATTCGACTGCGGCTTTGGATGCACTGGACGAGGGGGTTCCGAATTTCCACTTGTGGTTTCTGGCGAATCTGAGCCGCCTGCTGGGTTTCCGCCCAGGGAACGACTACCGGAGCGGGTGGTGGTTCGACATCCGGGAGGGCCTTTACACGCCGACGTGCCCGGTCCATCCCGGTTCGATGACGCAGGAGTGTGCGGCGCTGCTGGACCGGATGCTGGGGCTGGATGTTCGGCGGCTGGGGGAGATCGAGCTCAACCGGCGGCAGCGGTCGGACTTTTTGAGTGCGATGTTGTCCTATTTCGGCTATCATCTCGAAGGGATCAACTCCGTGCAGTCGATCCGCATACTACGGGAGGTTTTTTGACGTTTTATCAATAGGAAAACACCGTTGCAAACCATGAAAAGACACACACTTTTGGCGGCCGTTGCTCTTTTCGCAGCTTTGGCCGCCGCGGCCCGGCATCCGGAGCCGATCATCGAGTTCAAACCGGATACGGTACGTCATACGACCCCGGGTTTTACGCTTCCGGATTCTTTGGCGCACATGTCCCCCTGGAAGCCGGATTACCGGACGATGGCGCCGCTGAGGACCAAGCCTGCGGTTTCGATGACCTCTGTCGTGGTGATCCAGCGGGAGAATCTGCCTTCGCGGGTTACGGTGATCGACAACAACACGTTGCGTCTGGGTCCGCATTTCAATCTTTCGAACGGCCAGGCCTGGAACTGGAGTCCTTTTCCGGATGCTTACCTCGATGCCCGGACGCTTTCGTTCCCGATGCCGCGCTGAGGGTCCGGGAGGATCCGGCTTTTCCCTGCCAATGCCCTTCCCGGGCGTCTGACTTCACCCCTGTCGCCTGGCGGCAGGGGCTTGTTGTTGAAAACGGCGGCCCGATGCGTGGAATATAGGTATTTTCGCGTATTGACGGGCAGCGTTGAAATTCCGAATTTTGCATCGGGGAAAACGGCTTTTTCCAATGCTGACGGCGGGCTTTGGCCTTCGGTCCGTTCGTGATTCCCGTTTTTGGGAATCCAGCCCGGCGCCGGTGTTTCCCGCCGCCTCTTCGATCGTCCGCCCGATGTTCCGGGATTGTTGGTTCCGCAGCGTCGGGGACTTCGCAAGGGGCCCGTATTTCATGCAACCGATGAACAACGAATGAAAAACCGGCTTGAAAAACTCCGAACCGAGGATTGGGTTGTGGTGTGGGTTTCGATCCCGCTGCTGGCGCTTGCTGCGCTGATTCCCTCCGACCTGCCCTCCGTGCCGTCGACGCTGATCGGCGAAGTGGCGTGGTACAACATCGCCTACCTGTTTCTGATTGTCCTGGTGGTTCTCTATGTCGGGAGCCTGCTGCTGCGCCGCCCCTTGCGGGGGATGCTGCCGTCGCTGGTGGTGGTTTTTGCGCTGTCGCTGCTGGCGCAGATGGTGGCCAAACTCCCGGCCGTCTCGTACTACGGTTTTGAATCGGTCTTTTTCTCGGTACTCTTCGGTCTGCTGGTCCGGAACGTGTGGCGGGTCCCGGCATGGATGAAACCGGCGATCCAGGGCGAATTCTTCATCAAGATCGGGGTCGTGTGCCTCGGAGCGACGATCCTCTTCAGCGACGTGATGAAATCGGGCATCTTCGGACTGTTGCAGGCCTGCCTGGTGGTTGCCGTGGTTTGGTTCCTCGCCTTCCGGGTTTCGCGGCGCCTGGGCGTCGACGAACGCTCGGCGATGGTCCTTTCGAGCGGGGTTTCGATCTGCGGGGTCTCGGCCTGTATCACGGCGGCGCGTGTTGCCGGGGGAGACGACCGCAAGCTCTCCTACATCGTCTCGCTGGTGCTGATCGTGGTGGTTCCGATGATCTACCTGATGCCGTGGCTGGCCCATTGGATTCTTCCGCACCTGTTCACTCCGGAGGTGGCCGAGGAGGTCGCGGGGGCGTGGATCGGCGGTACGATTGACACGACGTCGGGCGTTGCGGCATCGAGTCTGATCGTCGGGGAGGTTGCCAACCAGCACGCCGTGATTATCAAGGCGGCCCAGAACGTGCTGATCGGCGTGGTAGCCTTCTTCATCGCGCTGTACCTCTCGGCCCGGGGCGGTCAGGGCGGCCAGAAGCCGTCGCTGGGCATCGTCTGGGAGAAGTTTCCGAAATTCATCCTGGGCTTCGTGGCGGCCTCGCTGGTCTTCAGTGTGCTGCAGTCGAGCGGGGCCTTCGTGCCGGGAGCAAAGGGCAAACTGCTCGAACCGGGCGTTGCGAAGATGTTCTCGTCGGTTTTCTTTTCGCTGGCCTTCGTCTGCATCGGGCTCGACACGCGGCTGAAGGAGATCGTCTCGAAGGAGAACCGCAACATCCTGCGGGCGTTCCTGACGGCCCAGACCTTCAATATCGTGGCGACGTTCCTGATTGCGTGCCTGCTCTTCGGGGTGCTGAAACCGCTGTGGTCGTAACCTCTCTCCCCGACCGGATATGAAAAAGGCTGATTCGATGTCGAATCAGCCTTTTTTCGCTCCTTTTCGAAACGGAGGATTCGTCCCTTTTCCGGGCTCTTTCCGGAAGGCGCCCTTGTGCCCGACCCTCTCGGTGCCTCTGAACTCCTTTCCTCCGTTTCCGGGACCTTTTCCACCTCCGGATGCAGCTTTCCCTCCGAACCCGAAAAAGTAATTCTTCTGTCGTCGCTTCTCCTCCTGGGATCGTGCGACGTACACCGGTTCGTGCGTGTAGGGATTTTCGCCCGTGTAGAATATCACCGACGAGAGGGTCATGGGGGTGGGAGTCAGGTCCTGGACCTGTTCCAGATTGAAATGGAGCCTGCCCAGCACCTTTTCCGCGAGGGCTTTCATGTCGGGCTCCGTGCATCCGGGATGCGAGGAGATGAAGTAAGGGATCAACTGATAGGGCAGCTGCTCCTCGCGGCAGATGCGATGGAAGTCCGCGTTGAGCTTTTCGAAGAGCGCGAAGGGGGGCTTGCGCATCAGGCGCAACACGCGATCCTCGGTATGCTCCGGGGCGACCTTCAGCCGTCCGGAGGTGTGGTGGACGAGCACGGTGCGCAGATAGGGCGAGTCGTCGAAGAGATCGTAACGGATCCCGCTGCCGATAAATGCCTTCTTGATTCCCTTCACGGCGCGGATCTTCGCGTAGAGATCGAGCAGGGGCCGGTGGTCGTTGTCGAGGTTGGGGCATTTCGCGGGGTGGAGACACGACGCACGCCGACACCGGGCACAGAGCGCCCGGTCCCGGCCGCCCATGCGGTACATGTTGGCCGACGGGGCTCCGACATCGGAGAGATAGCCCTTGAACCCGGGCATTTTTGTGATGCGTTCGACTTCGGCGAGGATCGAGCGTTCGCTGCGCGAGTGGATGAACTTGCCCTGATGGGCGGAGATGGTGCAGAACGAGCATCCGCCGAAACAGCCGCGGTGGATGTTCACCGAGAACTTGATCATCTCCCAGGCGGGAATCTCCCCGCGACCCGTGTAGCGGGGATGAGGCGCCCGCTCGTAGGGGAGGTCGAACGAATGGTCCAGCTCTTCGGTCGAGAGGGCGGCATTGGGGGGCGTTACGACGACATACTGGCTGCCGACGGCCTCGACCAGCGTGGCTTCGGGGGTCATCAGGTTGCTCTGGGTCTCGATGACGGTGAAGTTTTCGCCGAAGGCGCGCTTGTCGTGCAGACACTCCTCGAACGAATGGAGGCGGATCGTGCGCTCGGGATCGAGGCGCGAGACATAGCCCTCGTCGGCGAGGAAGGCCACCTGTCGGATCTTGCGCAGCAGTTTGGCATTGTATCCGTTGCGCATGGCGCGTGCGACCTGCTGGACGACGCCCTCTCCCATGCCGTAGATCAGGAGGTCGGCGCCGCTTTCGACCAGCAGCGAAGGCTTCAGCCGGTCGCTCCAGTAGTCGTAGTGGGTGAGCCTGCGCAGCGAGGCTTCGATGCCTCCGACGACGACCGGGACGTGGGGATACAACCGTTTGAGGATCTGTGAGTAGACCGTCACGGCGTAATCGGGCCGGAATCCGGCCTTTCCGCCGGGGGTGTAGGCGTCGTCGTGGCGCAGGCGGAGGTTGGCCGTGTAGTGGTTGACCATCGAGTCCATGGCGCCTCCGGATACGCCGAAGAAGAGCCTCGGGGCACCCAGTTTGGTGAAGTCGCGCAGGTCGTCCCTCCAGTTGGGCTGGGGGACGATCGCCACGCGGTAGCCCTCGGCTTCGAGCAGGCGCCCCACGACGGCGGCCCCGAAGGCCGGGTGGTCGATGTAGGCATCGCCCGAGAAGAGGATCACGTCCAACTGATCCCATCCGCGTTCGCGGACCTCCTTGACGGTTGTCGGCAGAAACATTTTTCAGGAACAGGTTTTGCGGGAGACTCACCCTCCCGTTCGATTCATTTTGTCTTTTGTTTTTTGAAGGGCGGCCGTCTCTCCCCGGCTCACCGGGGCGGGCTTTCTCTTCGGAGTTGGACTATTCCGCCGTCTCCTGGCCCCGGCCTCCGGCGATGTAGGTGTCCCACTTGGCGAGCAGGGTTTTGAAATCGTCGGGCAGTTCGCTGTCGAACAGGACGTCGCGGTGCGTGGCGGGGTGCTCGAATCCCAGCAGGCGGGCGTGAAGGGCGTGACGGGGCATCAGGGTGAAGCAGTTTTCGATGAACTGCCTGTACTTGGCAAAGGTCGTGCCCTTGAGGATGCGGTCACCGCCGTAGCGCTCGTCGTTGAAGAGCGGGTGCCCGATCCAGGCCATGTGGACGCGGATCTGGTGCGTGCGGCCCGTTTCGAGGCGGCACTCCACGAGCGTCACGTAACCGTATCGGCGCAGCACCTTCCAGTGGGTTACGGCGTGCTTGCCGTCCGAGCCGTCGGCGAAAACGTACATCTTCTGCCGGTCTTTCGGGCTGCGGCCGATATTCCCGGTGATGGTCCCCTCGTCCTCATCGAAATTGCCCCAGACGAGGGCGACGTATCGGCGCTGGATCGTGTGGTCGAAGAACTGCTTGGCCAGCCGGGCATGGGTCTGTTCGTCCTTGGCGATGACGAGGAGCCCCGAGGTGTTCTTGTCGATGCGGTGGACCAGCCCGGCGCGGTTCTGCTCCTCGGCCGGAATTCCCTGGGCGTTGAGGTGATACATCAGGGCGTTTACGAGTGTTCCGGTGTAGTTCCCCACCCCGGGGTGGACGACCATTCCGGCGGGTTTGTTGACGATCAGCAGGTGGTCGTCCTCGTAGGGGATGTCGAGCGGGATGTTTTCGGCCACCAGTTCCGTTTCGCGCCGCGGGTAGGGCAGCACGATCTGAATACGGTCCAGGGGTTTGACCTTGTAGCTCGACTTGGCGGCCTTTCCGTTGACGAGGATGTTCCCGCTGTCGGCGGCGGCCTGGATGCGGTTGCGCGAGCAGTGCTCCATCCTTACGGTGAGGAACTTGTCCAACCGCATGGGGGTCTGTCCCTTGTCGGCCGTCACGGCGAAGTGCTCGTAGAGCCCGGCCTCCTCCTCGTCTTCCGATTCGGCAGCCAACGTTTCGGGATCCTCGGGAAGCCTCTCCAGCAGGGAATCGTCGGTATGTTGTTCGGCACTCATCAGTCGAAAAATCCTTCGTTGTCGTCGTTCGTGCGATGGGTCTCGGGGCTTTCCGGCTCCCGGGCGGGATCGGCCAGGGCCTCTTCGAGCGAAATCCGGGCCAGCGAATCGCTCTCCTCCATCTCTTCGCGTTTCCGGGCCTCGGCAGCCTCGGCGGCCTGTTTTTCGGCATTGGCGCGATGTTCGGCGAGTTTTTCGTTATCGAGTGTGAGTCGCAGGTCGACGCGGGACCCGAGCGTTGTGGCGTGCTCGGCTCCGGGGATCTGGATGTAGACGCGCGCATCCTTCTGGTTGAGGAGATTGACCCCTTCGTCGAAATCGATGCGTCCGATGTTCAGCCCGAGTTCCCAGAGGCGTCCTTTGGCCTGGGCGAGGGGTTGTCCGACCACTTGGGGGACGATCGTCGAGGCATATCCCTCCTCGACGCCGACGTAGAGCGTGACGCCCGACCCCATTTCGGCCTCGATCCGGGAGTTCTGCAGGACGGGTTTTCCGTCGCAGAACTCTTCGAGGACGTAGTTGGTGGCGATGTCGGGCCGGTAGATGAGTTCCGCGATTTCGAGACCTGCGATTTCGAGCATGTTCTTGGCCTGGCGGAGCGACCGTCCGGCGACGTAGGGCACGGGGACCATCTTTTGGCGGAAGGAGTTGATCGTGATGTAGACCGTCCGTCCGGGTTTTACCTCGACGCCTCCTTCGGGGAGCTGGTCGAGGACGATTCCGCCCTCGTATGCGGGTACGAACAGCGAGTCGTTGATATGGAGTTTGAGATCGTTCTTTCGGGCGATGCGTTGTGCCTCGGGGAGGGGGATCCCCGAGAAGTCGGGGACGGTTCGTCGAGCTCCGTGGCGGGTTCCGATCTGCATGAGCAGATGTGCGGCGACGGCCATTGCAAGGATGATCGCGGCGATGATGAGGAGGTTCCAGAGGAGTTTGTGTTCCCGGATCCGTGCGAGGAAGCTGGCAGGTTTCTGCATGGTCATGGATTTATTTCGGCGCCTTTTGGTAGAGGTAGACGGCAATGCCGAGGTAGATGATGTTGGGGAGCCAGACGGCGAGTCCCGTTGGCATTGTTCCGCTTTTTGCGAACTCTTCGAAGAACCGGTTGAAGAGGAGGTACGAGAAGCAGAGGGCGATACCGATACCGATGTGGAGTCCGGTTCCACCGCGGACCTTGCGTGAGGAGAGCGAGACACCGATGAGTGTGAGGATGAAGGTCGAGAGGGGGTATGCGTAGCGGGCGTGTTTTTCGACCTCGATGATGTTGATCGAGTCGGACCCTTTGGCGCGCTGCTGTTCGAGGAACTGGTTCAGTTCCGTGATATTCATGGTTTGGATCAGGTCGTTGATGGCTCCGAGTTCGGCGACTTCGAGGTTGATGAGCGTATCGAGGTTGCGGAACTGTTCGAAGGTTTCGCTGCCGTCGGCCGCGAATTCGCGTTTGGTGTATCGGGGGGCTGTCCAGCGTTTGGTGTCGGGATTGAACTTGGCGTCGGAGGCTTCGAGGGAACGGACCATGGATCCCTTTTCATAGCGTTCCAGGACGAAGAACGAGGCTTGTCGGGAATTGCCGTTGTAACCCCGGATATAGGCGAAGGTTCCGGGTTCGATCTGCCGGTAGATATGGCGGTCGTAGCGGGTATTCTGCTTTTTGGGGATGTACTCCTGCTGGAAGGCGATGACGCGGCGCTGGGAGAGGGGTATGACCCAGAGGTTGAGGGTGAGCGAGAGCGACGCGATGATGAGTGCCCCGAGGAAGTAGGGCCACATGAGTCGCCGGAAGGACATGCCGCCGGACAGCATGGCGACGATTTCGGTCTGATAGGCCATCTTCGAGGTGAAGAAGATGCAGGCGATGAAGGTGAACAGACCGCTGAACTGGTTGATGAAAAAGGGGATGAAGTTGAGGTAGTTCTGCAGCAGGATGGCCTTCATCGGGGCGTGTGTGGCGGTGAAGTCGTCGATTTTCTCGGCGTAGTCGAAGATCACGACGATGACGATGATCATCGCGATGGCGAAGAAGTAGGTTGCGAGGAACTTGCCGAGTATGTACCGGTCCAGAATCTTGAACCCGGGGAAACGAATTTTCATCGATCAGAGCCTTCTTGTGAGTTTTTGGACCATTGTCTCTTTCCAGGGTTTGAAATCTCCGGCGAGGATGTGGCTGCGGGCCTCGCCGACGAGCCGGAGGTAGAAAGCGATGTTGTGGAGCGAAGCGATCTGAGCGGCGAGCATTTCGCCGCAGACGGCCAGGTGGTGCAGATAGGCCTTCGAGTAGAGCGTGTCGACGAAGGCCGTACCGTCGGGGTCGATCGGGGAGAAGTCGTCCTCCCACTTCTTGTTTCGGATGTTGATGACGCCCTCGGCGGTAAAGAGCTGTCCGTTCCGGCCGTTTCGCGTGGGCATCACGCAGTCGAACATGTCGACGCCGCGTTCGATTCCTTCGAGGATGTTGACCGGCGTTCCGACCCCCATCAGGTAGCGGGGCCGGTCTTCGGGGAGAATGGCGTTTACCACCTCGATCATGCGGTACATCACCTCGGTGGGTTCACCGACGGCCAGGCCTCCGATGGCATATCCGTCGGCATCGTACTGTTTGGCGTTTTCGGCGGCGCGGACGCGCAGGTCGGGATAGGTGCATCCCTGTACGATGGGGAACAGCGCCTGATAGTGTCCGTATTTGGGTGCGGTCTGCCGGTAGCGGTTGAAGCATCGGTCGAGCCACCGTTCGGTGAGGTCGAGCGATTTGGCGGCGTATTCGCGGGGTGCGTCGCCCGGGGGGCACTCGTCGAATGCCATCATGATGTCGGCGCCGATGGTGCGTTCGGTATCGATGACGCTTTCGGGGGTGAAGAGGTGCTTCGACCCGTCGATGTGGGAACGGAAGTAACACCCCTCCTCCTTGAGTTTTCGGCACGCGGCGAGGGAGAAGACCTGAAATCCTCCGCTGTCGGTGAGCATGGGTCCGTCCCAGGTGGAGAAGCGGTGGACGCCTCCGGCGCGTTCGAGAATCTCCATGCCGGGTCGCAGGTAGAGGTGGTATGTATTGGCCAGGATGATCTGGGCGCGGGCTTCGTCGCGGACGTCGCGGTGGAAGATTCCCTTGACGGTAGCGGCGGTGCCTACGGGCATGAAGATCGGGGTCCGGACCGTTCCGTGATCGGTCTGGAGTTCACCGGCGCGGGCCTGCGAGGCGGGGTCTTTCTGTTGGAGGGTAAATTTCATACGCATCTATTCGGCAAAAATACATAAAATATTCGTATCTTTGCGCATATTTTGTCAATATGCGATTCTTCGAACAAATTCTGGTCTCGTATGGCTGGGAGGGTCTTGCGCTTGCGGGGTCCCTGCTTCTGATGTTCGGCGTACAGCTCTACTACTATATTTTCGTTTACGGGCGGATCTCCGCTTACAAGAACAACCGCCGGGCGGTGACGCTGGACGTGGAGCCGCCGGTTTCGGTGATTGTTCCGCTGTTTTCGGAGGACTATTCGTTTGTCGAGGAGCGCCTGCCGCTGATTTTGGCCCAGGCCTACCCCGATTTCGAGGTGGTGATCGTCTACGTGGGCCACGATACGGATTTCTACGAGGATCTTACGCGCCTGAAACAGTCGTTTCCGCAGATCACGACCACGAAAATCCACCTGGACCCGCGATTCCCGATTTCGCGCAAGATGGCGCTGAACGTGGGCATCAAGTCGGCGCATTACGAACACCTGATCTTCACCTCGACGGACGCCGTGCCGCAGACGGACCGGTGGTTGTCTTTGATGGCCAAGGGTTTCATGCGCGGGGAGATCGTCGTGGGCTACTGCGGGATCGAGCGCGGGAAGGGTTTTGCGAATTACCTGATGCGGACGTGGCGGCTGATGCACTCCGCGGATTGGATTGCGCGGGCCGTCCGGCGCCGGGCCTACCGGGGAACGCTCCACAACCTCGGTTTCACGAAGCGGCTCTATTTCGGGGTGAACGGCTTCGACCACCTGAACATGAATATCGGCGAAGACGACCTTTTCATGCAGCGGGTCATGACGCGCGACAACGTGAGCGTGATTCTTTCGCCGCGGGCGACGCTTCGCGAGAAGACGTGGGGCGGTTTGGGCTGGTGGATGAGCCAGTTGCGCTATTACGGGTCGTCGTTCCGGTTCTACCCGCAGTCCGTGAAGACCCATGTCCGCTGGGAACTGGGTTCGCGGGTTCTCTTCTTCCTGACGCTGCTCTGCGCCCTGGTTGTCATGCCCGTGGAGTATAAACTCGGTGCGGTGCTGATCGCGCTGGCCCGTTACGGTTTCGTTCTTTTCGGGGTGCGTCGTGTGGCGCGCCGCCTGGGCGAAGAGGGGATTCTGGGCCGCTACTTCCTGTATGATCTGCTGAGTCCGCTGTGGTCGGCAATATTGGGCGTGCTGCTGCTGCGCCGGGACGAACGGGTATGGAGATAGCCGACTATATCGTAGCCGAGGACCGGGAGTTGGTCGGGCTGGTGCTTCAGGGCGACGATACGGCCTTCGAGTACCTGTTCAACCGCTACCGGGATGCGATCCACCGACTTTTCGTGCAGCGGCTCGGGGGCACGAACGACGCCGACGATCTGTTGCAGGAGACCTTCATCAAGGTCTATATCAACCTGCACCGCTACAGCCGGGAGTACACGTTCGGACAGTGGGTCTATACGATTGCGCGGAATACGTTCATCGACTTCGTGCGCCGGCGCCAGGAGGACCTGTCGATCGACGACCGTTTTGCGGCTCCGGCATCGAGCGCCCCGACTCCGGAGGAGAGCGTGATCAACCTGCAGCAGCGGACGCAGATCGAGCACTACCTCGAACGGCTGGCCCCGCGTTACCGGCAGCTGATCGTGATGCGCTTTTTCGACGAATACTCCTACGAGGAGATTGCGGCGAAACTCTCGCTGCCGCTGGGTACGGTGAAGACGCAGATCCACCGGGCGCGGGAGCAGATGTGCCGCCTGATTGCCGAGGGCGAGAACCGTTGAGGCGGCCCGGCGGCGACCCCCCCCCTCCAAAAAAATCGAAACGACCATGAGCGACCTGGAGAAGATATACGGTTATTTTCCTGAACTCGATGCGGTGCAGCGGGAGCGCCTTGCCGCGCTGTACGGCCTTTATGCCGATTGGAATGCGAAGATCAACGTCGTCTCGCGCAAGGATTTCGACCAGCTTTACATCCGGCACGTGCTACATTCGCTGGCCATTGCGAAGGTTTGCCGGTTCGATGCCGGGGCGCGGATTCTGGATGTGGGATGCGGGGGCGGTTTTCCGTCGGTTCCGCTGGCGATTCTCTTTCCGGGGGCGCACTTCACGGCGGCGGATTCGATCCGCAAGAAGATCACGGTGGTCGAGGGGGTCTCGCAGAGCCTGGGGCTGACGAACCTGACGCCGCGCTGCGTGCGGGTCGAGACCTTGCCGGAACGCTACGACTACGTGGTTTCGCGGGCCGTGACGGCGATGCCGGAGTTCGTGGGATGGATCTGGTCGAAGATCGACCGGGGTCAGCGGGGCACGCTTCCGAACGGCATTCTCTACCTGAAGGGCGGTGATCTGGCCGAAGAGCTGGCCCGCACGGGCAAACGGTGGGATCTCTACGATATCCGGACGTTCTTCGACGAGGAGTTCTTCGAGACCAAGAAGGTGGTTTACACCCCGAAAAAATAGCGACGGTTTTGCGTTCCGAAACGCTTCTATGGTTGTTTCCTGCGGTGTTCGTGCTGCATGAGGCCGAAGAGATTCTCTTCCTGCCGCCCTGGCTGCAACGCCATCGGGAGTGGCTCTTGAATCGTTTTCCGCGCGGGTCTTCCCGCCTGCTTTCGTTTTTCGACGGAATTTCCCGCACGGCCTTTGCCGGAATCGCAGCCGAAGAGTTCGTGCTGGTGCTGGGGGTCACGGCATGGGCGTCATGGGCGGATGTTTGCTATCCGTGGCTGGCGCTGTTCCTCGCCTTTGGCGTGCACCTTGTCGTTCATCTGCTGCAGGGGCTCTTGATCCGGCGTTACGTTCCGGTTGTCGCCACCTCCCTGATCGGTTTGCTCTATTGCGGATGGGGATTGCGGACTCTGCTTCAACTTGGAATGTTCTCCCTTCGGGAATACATGCTTTGCGCCGTGGCGGGCTGCCTGATCGCCGGGGTCAATCTGTGGACCATGCACGCTTTGGCTGCAACGCTCCGCCGCCGTTCGAGGAACTGACCCCCCCGCCTTTTCTCTGTCTTTTCTCAGTCTTTTCTCAGCCTCTCCCTGCCTCTCCCTGCCTCTCCCTGCCTCTTCTCAGTCTCTGCCCTGCCCCCCCCCTGTCTCTCCTTGCAGAACGGGACCGTCCGAACAAGTCTTCTTTTGCTCTCTAAAGCCCGCTTTTTAAGCGGGATCGGTTTTCATTCGGGTGCTTAACAGTCCGCAGGCGGCCTGAATATCCTCGCCGCGGGAGGCGCGGATGGTGGTCTGAATGCCGCGGGCGGTGAGTGCGTCGCGGAATCGGATCATGGCCTCGGCGTCGGGCGAGAAGTAGGGCGACCCGGAAATCTTGTGGAAACGGATCAGATTGATCCGGCATTTGATGCCGTTCAGCAACCGTGACAGTTCGCGGATGTGGCGGGGCGAATCGTTCAGGCCGCTCATGACGATGTATTCGAACGAGACGCGGCGCTGGTGGGTGAAGTCGTATTCGCGCAGGATGTCGATGACCTCGGCAATGGGCCAGGCCTTTTCGACGGGCATGATCTCGGCGCGCTCGTCGGGGAAGGGGTTGTGGAGACTCACGGCTAAATGGACCTTCGATGCGTCGAGGAAGCGCCTGAGCTGCGGGACGACCCCGGCCGTGGAGAGGGTGATGCGGGTCGGGGACCAGGCGAATCCCCACTCGGCGGTGAGGATTTCGAGGGCCCGCAGGACGTTGTCCGCATTGTCGAGGGGCTCTCCCATGCCCATGAATACGAGGTTTGTGAGCCGGTCGCGCTCGGGGAGCGAGACGATCTGGTTGAGGATCTCGGCCGCGGAGAGGGTTTGCTGGAGCCCCTGGCGTCCGGTGGCACAGAAGCGGCATCCCATGCGGCATCCGGCCTGCGAGGAGACGCAGAGCGTGGCGCGCTCGCCGTCGGGGATGTAGGCCGACTCGATGAAATGGCCCTGGAGGGTTCGGAAGAGGTATTTTTTGGTTCCGTCTGCGGAGCGGCTCTCGTGCTCCGGGGCGCGGAGTGCGGGGGCGAACCGTTCGGCGAGGCGCTGCCGGTGTGCGGCGGCGATGTCGGTCATGCGCAAGGGGTCCTCGACGTGGCGGACATAGAGCCAACGGGCGATCTGCCGGGCGGCGAACCGCGGCATCCCCAGTTCGTTGCAGAGGACGGCGAGTTCCTCGGGATTTTTTCCGTACAGGTATTCCGGATCGGTCATTTTAGGGGTTCGGGGTTTGTTCCCGGAGACAAAAATAGGCAAAAAATAAAGATTTTTGAGGCGGGGCGCACGATTTTGAATTTTTATCTCTATATTTGTGGAGCATAGTACGCCTGTGCAGGTTCTGTCGTGTCGGAACCATTAAAAGTCGGAACAATTAAAACCGGAGATAGATGGAAATCAAAAAAAATCCTAAAGCAGACCTTAAGAACAAACGGGGCCTTCTGCTTGAGATCGGCCTTGTCGTATCGCTGCTGCTCGTGATTGCGGCCTTCTCATACACGCCGAAAGAGAAGCGGGTCGAGAAGATCGACCTTCAGACGGCTATCGTCGAGGAGCAGATTGTAGAGATTACACGTCAGGACCAGAAGCCGCCCGAGCCTCCCAAGAAGGTGGAGGTGAAGGTGATTGCGGACCTGCTGCAGGTTGTGACCAACGACACGAAGATCACCACGGAGGTGGACTTCACGGAGTTCGACGACGATGTGGAGATCGTACAGCAGGTAGCCGTGAAGGAGGAGGTCATCGAGGATGACCAGCCGTTCCTGATTGCCGAGACGATGCCTTCGTTCCAGGGCGGTGACCTCAATACGTTCCGTGCCTGGGTCCAGCAGAATGTGAAATTCCCGCAGATTGCCCTTGAGAACGGCATCCAAGGACGTGTAGTTCTGTCGTTCGTGATTGAGAAGGACGGTCGTCTGACGAACATCCAGGTGCTGCAGACTCCGGACCGTTCGCTCTCTGAGGAGGCGATCCGCGTGCTGAGCAAGTCCCCGAAATGGTCGCCGGGCAAGCAGCGCAACCAGGTTGTCCGTGTGAAGTACACGTTGCCGGTTGATTTCCGCGTACAGAACTGATGCGGCTTTTCGGATCTTTTATATAGGGTATCCTGCTTCGTGGAGGATACCCTTTTTGTAGCATGAAATTCAGCCGCTGCCGGGACAGAGAGGCCTGTTCCGGGATCGGGGCGGCACAGAACGAAAGGATTTTGGAAGAAAAGAGACAATCGAACAGCCCGACGGAGGCATTGCCTGCGGATTTTCGGGAGCGGGCCGTATTGGTAGCCGTTGTCCGGGACAACCAGGAAGCGCGTCAGGCCGAGGAGTATCTCGACGAACTGGAGTTTCTGGCCGAGACGGCCGACATCCGGGCTGTGAAACGCTTCACGCAGCGTCTTCCGCAGCCGTCGTCGCGCATCTACGTGGGTCCTGGCAAACTGGAGGAGATCGTGACGTATTGCAGGGAGGAGGAGATCGACGTGGTGATCTTCGACGACGAACTCTCTCCGTCTCAGACGCGCAATATCGAGAAGGAGCTTCCGTGCCGGTTGCTGGACCGCACGCGGCTGATCCTGGACATCTTCCTTTCGCGGGCCCAGACGGCCTATGCGAAGACGCAGGTGCAGCTGGCCAACTACGAATACATGCTTCCGCGGCTGTCGGGACTGTGGACGCACCTCGAACGGCAGCGCGGCGGTACGGGAACGCGCGGCGGAGCGGGAGAACGGGAGATCGAGACCGACCGGCGTATCATCCGCAACCGCATCGCCAAGCTGAAGGAGGATCTGAAGAAGATCGACCGTCAGATGGCCGTACAGCGTTCGAACCGCGGGGCTTTGGTGCGCGTGGCGCTGGTGGGCTATACGAACGTGGGGAAATCGACGCTGATGAACCTGATTTCGAAGAGCGACGTCTTTGCGGAGAACAAGCTTTTCGCGACGCTGGACACGACGGTCCGGAAGGTGGTCTTCGACAATCTGCCGTTCCTGCTTTCGGATACGGTGGGTTTCATCCGCAAGCTTCCGACGGAGTTGATCGAGTCGTTCAAGTCGACGCTCGACGAGGTACGCGAGGCCGATCTGCTGGTGCATGTGGTGGACATTTCGCATCCTCAGTTCGAGGATCAGATCGCGGTGGTCAAGCAGACGCTGCAGGAGATCGGGGCCGGAGACAAGCCGGTTTATCTGGTTTTCAACAAGGTGGATGCCTACACGTGGGTCGAGAAGCCCGAAGACGATCTGACGCCGGCCACGCGGGAGAACCTTTCGCTGGACGATCTGAAACGGAGCTGGATCGCACAGGCCAATACGCCGTGTATTTTCCTCTCGGCGCTGCAGAAGATCAACCTGGAAAAATTCCGCTCGGATCTGTACGGGATGGTGCGAGAGATTCATGCCGGGCGTTATCCGTTCAACAATTTTCTCTATTGACCAACCAACAAACCGAAAATATGACACTTCACGTTCTTTCCCAACAGAACACCGTACTGAACAAGTTCATTGCGCAGATCCGCGACCGTGAGATCCAGAAGGATTCGATGCGTTTCCGGCGGAATATGGAGCGGATCGGCGAGATCACGGCCTACGAGATTTCGAAGGCGTTGAATTACCGGCCTCAGGTTGTCGAGACGCCGCTTGGCGAGGCGACCGTGGAGATGATCGACGACCAGTTGGTGATTGCCACGATCCTGCGGGCGGGACTTCCGTTCCACCAGGGTTTCCTGAACTATTTCGACGATGCGCAGAACGCCTTTGTATCGGCCTACCGCAAGAGCACGAAGGACGGGAAGTTCAAGGTGAAGGTGGAGTATATCTCGTGCGGGAGCCTGGAGGGCAAGACGCTGCTGCTGGTGGACCCGATGCTGGCGACGGGATCGTCGCTGGTTTTGACCTACAATGCGCTGTGCGAGAAGGGCGGGACTCCGGCGCACACGCATGTGGCGGCAGTGATTGCCAGTGAGCAGGGCGTCGACTACGCGATGAAGCACATGCCGTATCAGACGACGACGATCTGGACGGCGGTTGTCGACGAGGAGTTGACCTCGCGGTCGTATATTGTTCCGGGCATCGGGGATGCGGGCGATCTGGCCTACGGTGAGAAGATCTGACGGAGTGATGAAACGGAAGATCGTGTTCGTTCTGGCGACGTTTGCCGCCACGGTGGCGGTGATGGCGGTTCAGAAGCCGGTTTTCATGGCGTGGTACGCCCTGGAAGCGTCGGGTGCCGGATCCGGGAGCTGGCTGGCGGTGTTGTGGCACGGGCTGTCGCTGGATCTGACCGTGGCGGGTTATGTGACGGCCCTGCCGCTGCTCATAACGCTTGCCACGCTGTGGGTGCGTTTTCCTGAACGGCTCTGGCGGGGTATCCTGACGGGTTATTTCGTGCTGGTAGCCCTTCTCACGGCGGTGATCTTCTCCGTGGACGTGGCGCTTTACGAACATTGGGGCTTCCGTCTGGACTCCACGATTCTGATCTACCTTTCGGACCCGAAGGAGGCGATGGCGAGTGTGGATTTCTGGCTCGGGGTGCGTCAGACGCTGCTGGCGGCGGTCTATGCGGGTCTGATGATCGTACTTTACCGTCGGGTGGTCCGTCTTTTCGACGGAGAACCGACGGGTTGGCGAGTTGCGGTTCCCGGGAGTCTGGCGCTGCTCCTGCTGGCGGGGTTCGATTTCCTGGCCATCCGCGGCGGCACGGGAGCCTCGACGGCCAACGTCTCGAAGGTCTACTTCAGTTCCACGATGTTCCTGAACCATGCGGCGATCAACCCTGTTTTTTCGTTTCTTTCGAGCCTGGGGGACCAGAACGCGGACTACGCTTCGGAATACCCCTTCTACGGGGAGGCGGAGCGTGCGGCGCGCTTCGAGGCGCTGCGGGGCAATGCCCCGGGGGCTGTCGGCCCGACGGAGCGGCTTCTGAAGGACGCTCGTCCGAACGTGGTGCTGGTGATCCTGGAGAGTTTCGCGCGCACGGTGATGGACGAGACGGTGGAGGGTGAGGCGGTGATGCCGAACATGCAGCGTTGGAAGCGGGAGGGGGTCTGGTTCGAGAACTTCTTTGCCAATTCGTACCGCACGGACCGCGGGGAGGTTGCGATTTTGAGCGGCTTTCCGGCCCAGACGCACCTGTCGATCATGAAGCTCCCGTCGAAGAGCCACAATCTGCCGTCGGTGGCGCGCACGCTGGGTGCGGCGGGTTACGCGACGAGTTTTTCGTATGGCGGGGACCTGAACTTCACGAACCAGGCTTCGTACATGTACGCGACGGGCTGGCAGGAGCTGATCTGGCAAAAGGACCTCCGGTTCGATGCGCGGCCTTCGGACTGGGGCTACGACGACGCGCTGATGTGCGATTGGTTTGCCGATCGGGTGATCTCGCTGGATGCGGCGGGCAAACCCTTCCTGGCGGGTCTGCTGACGCTGAGCAGCCACAAGCCCTTCGACGTTCCCTACTCGAAGTTCGAGGATCCGGTGCTGAACGCCATGGCCTTTTCGGACGACTGCGTGGGGCGGATGCTCGACCGGTTGAAGGCCTCTCCGGCGTGGGAGAATCTGCTGGTGGTGCTGGTTGCCGACCACGGCTATCCCTACCCGCGGACGCTGATCTACAACGAGCCGCTTCGCCACCGGATCCCGATGATCTGGACGGGCGGTGCGGTGTCGGAACCCCGGGTGGTGGAGACCTACGCTTCGCAGATCGACCTGGCGGCTACGCTGCTGGGTCAGATGGATCTTTCGCACGCCGATTTCGATTACAGCAAGGATATTTTTGCTCCGGCGCCACCCCGGAAGTTTGCCTACTATACGTTCAACGAGGGTTTCGGCGTGGTTGACTCGCTGGGTGCGGTGATTTGGGACGCGACGGGCGACCGGGTGGTGACGGCGACGAATCCCGAGCTGCTGGATGTAGGCCGGACGATGCTGCAGACGACCTATACGGATATCGGGCGGCGCTGAAAATACCTCATTTTAGGTATTGCGGTACGGGGGTTGCGGGCGTTATATTTGCGGCGGATGAAAAAAAATACCTGTTTCTATGTATAAATCCGGAGGATATGGCGGTGATGACCGCATGTGCGATCTGGTCTGCGACCGCTACCCGGTGCTGCAGGTGATGAGCCGTTTCGGCATCGCGCTGGGTTTCGGGGACAAGACGATTGCGGAGGTCTGCACGGACAACCGGGTCGATACGGCGACGTTCCTGGCGGTTGTGAACCTGCTGATGAATTTCGGCAACGGCGAAGAGCTGGCCGGAGAGGTTTCGGTCCGGGCCCTGACGGACTACCTGCACAATTCGCACGGTTATTTTCTGGACTTCCGGCTCCCGGCGATCCGCCGCAAACTGATCGAGGCGGTGGACTGCTCGCAGAGCGACGTGTCGTTTGCCATCATGCGTTTTTTCGACGAGTACGTGGCCGAGGTCCAGCGTCACATGGCCTACGAGGAGCAAACGGTCTTTCCGTATGTGGAGTCGCTGCTTGCGGGGGAGAAGAACACGAGCTATTCGATGGATATCTTCCGGCGGCAGCACGACCAGGTGGATGCGAAGCTGCGCGAGTTGAAGAACATCATCATCAAATACTACCCTTCGGGGAGCACGAACCAACTGAACGGCGTGCTGTTCGACATCTTTACCTGCGAGCAGGAGCTGGCGTCGCACAACGCCGTGGAGGATGAGATCTTCATTCCTGCGGTGGAGCGGCTGGCGGCAACGGGTCCGCGTCTGGCGAAGCCCGAACCGCTGAGCACGCGGGAGAAGGAGATCATCGTCTGCGTGGTGAAGGGTATGACGAACAAACAGATCGCCGATGCGCTGTGCATTTCGGCGCATACGGTCATCACGCACCGGCGGAACATCGCTGCGAAGCTGCAGATCCACTCGGCGGCGGGTCTGACGATCTACGCCATTGTGAACAAACTGGTCGAGCTCTCCGAAATCAAGGAAACCCTGCCCGAATCATAAGCAAGCCATGACACCCGAACCTGAACTTCATTCCCATCCCCACCACCATCATCACCATCACCCGGCGGTATCGTCGCTGAACAGGGCCTTTCTGTGGGGGATTGCCCTGAATGCGGGCTTTGTCGTCGTGGAGTTCGCCGTGGGGCTCTGGTACGGATCGATGGGTCTTCTTTCGGATGCGGGCCACAACCTCTCGGATGTGGCGAGCCTGCTGTTGGCGATGCTGGCCTTCCGGCTGGCGCAGGCGCACGCCACCCCGAAATATACCTATGGTTATAAAAAGAGCACGGTGCTGATTTCGTTGCTCAACTCGGTGATCCTGCTGATCGCCGTGGGGGTGATCATTACGGAGAGTATCGGCCGGATGTTGCATCCGGAAGCGGTTGCCGGCGGGGCGATTGCCTGGACGGCGGGGATCGGCGTCGTGGTCAACGGCTTTACGGCGTGGCTCTTCCTGAAGGACAAGGAGCGGGATCTGAATGTCAAGGGCGCCTACCTGCACATGGCGGCCGACGCCCTGGTGTCGGTCGGGGTGCTGGTTTCGGGCGTCGTGATTTCGTGGACGGGCTGGGCGCTGATCGACCCGATCGTAGGGCTGGCCGTTGCGGGGGTGATCGTGGCATCGGTGTGGTCGCTGACGCGCGACAGCCTGCGGCTCTCGTTGGACGGGGTTCCTGCGGGGATCGACGTTGCGGATCTGGAGCGGCGTATGGGAACGGTCCCGGGGGTCCTGGCCGTCCATCACATCCATGTCTGGGCGCTCAGCACGACCGAAAATGCCCTGACGGCCCATGTTGTTCTGTCGGACTTCTCGGAGCTGGAACGGATCAAGCGGGATCTGAAGGCGCTGGCGGCCGATTCCGGTATCTGCCATGCGACGCTGGAGTTCGAAACCCGGTCGGAACGCTGCCCCGATCTCCGCGATTGATTGCCCTGCTGCCGACGGAGCTGCCGACGGAGCGGGCCGGGGATCCCCGGAGGAGAGCCGGGGAAGAGCCGGAGCGGGAGTCGATATTTCCGGGTTTTCTGAAATTTCGATCCGAACAGTTGGGGTCGGGATTGTTTTTCTCGGGCAGGACGGCGATCTTTGTCCCTATCAGGTAATGAATTTGAGATTAGTGGGAGTGACGCAACTTTTCAGGCCGATCTGTCTTCAGGTCGGCCGTTTTTGTGTCTCTTTTGGCGTCATTACCTCTTTTTCGGACCGGGTTTCTCGGGGATTACGGAACGGGATCGTACCCGCTTCCGCCCCAGGGGTGACATTTTGCCAGTCGTCGCAGGGTGAGCCAGAGACCCTTGAGGGGTCCGTATTTGCGCAGGGCTTCGAGTGCATATTGCGAGCAGGTGGGGGTAAAGCGGCACGAAGGCGGCGTGAGGGGCGATATGCAGAGCTGATAGAAGCGCACGAGCAGAATCAGCGGCCAGGCACAGATCCGTTTACAGGCTCCCGGCAATCGATTCCAGAATCCGGTGGACGGCATGAGCAATACTTTTTGCGGAGAGGGGTTCCTTGGAAGCGTAGATGAGGGCGAGATCGAGATTCAGGGGCCGACCTTCTGTGAGGATCTGCTTTTGCAGACGGTACGCCTCCTTGGTTCTGCGGCGGAGGAGGTTCCGTTTGTTGGCTCGTTTGTGGAATTTTTTGGGGACCGAGAAGAGCACCTCGACGCTACGTTCCGTATCGGGTTCTGCGAACCAGACGTATCGGAACGGGAAGATGAAGCCGCTCTCTCCGGCCTCGAAAAGTCTGCGCACTGCACCCAGCGAGCGCAGTCTTTCATTGCGTGGGAGCGAGTGCGTAGCCATTTTCGTGGGGTTTTGCGTCAAGGGTCGGCTCTTCGGGGTTGGGTTTCCGGCCTTTTACCTTTTGGTTTCCGGGGCCGGGGCGCGGCGAGCCCGGTTTTTTTTTGCGAGTTTATGCTGCTGGGTGCGGATAAACTCCTCTTTGCGGGCGTCGGTCACCATCTCCACGAGGGCGATCTCCTCTCCATTGCGAACCTTCTGGAGGAAGAGGTCGATGGCCTTCACCATCGAGGGCGCCTCGGGCGTGGGTGCATTGGCCAGGACGGTTATTCCGGCTTCGAGCGCAGCCTTCAGGGTTCCCTCGCCGAAAACGGCGACGGGGGGCAGTCCTTCTGTTCCGAACTTTTCGACGAGGGCCTTCACGTCCGACGGGGAGTAGAGGGCCAACAGGTCGTACTCCTCCATTTTGAGGGCTTCGAGGTCGCTGGCGACGGTCCGTGCGAGGATGACGGGATCGACGGCGAGTTTGAGTTTTGCGAGTGTTTCGGGGAGTTCGGGTTTGTGGGGTTCGCTCAGGGCGAGGAGGAATTTCTCCTCCTTGTGTTTGATGATGAGTTCGACGAGGGAGGTAAATGATCCGTCGGCGAATGATATTTTACGTTTTCGGTAAACGATGTACTTCTGGAGATAGAGCGCCACGGCTTCGGTCTGGCAGATGTACTTCATGGTTTCGGGCACGGATATGCGGGCCTCTTCGCAGATGTGGAAGAAGCTGTCGACGGTGGTCCGGGAAGTGAAGATGACGGCGGAGTGGGACAGGATCTCGACTCTTTGGGCGCGGAATTCCTTCAGGGATACGCCTTCTACCCGGATAAACGGTTTGTATGCCACTTCGACCTGGTATTTCTGGGCCAGTTCGTGGAACGGGGACTTTTCGATGACAGCGGGCCTGGGCTGTGAAACCAATACGCTCTTTACTTTCAACGTTACGGATGTTTAGGGTTGTCTTAAGTGGTGTTTATCTTGCCGCAAGGAGCCATAAGAGACTGATTGGGAAGACTTCCACGGTGCAAAGGTACAAAAACCAATGCAAAATCGAAATTTTTTTAGAAATAAAGAGGTTGAGGGATTCTCTAAGGTATAAAACGGCCGTAATGATCAATTCCACGGCCCCGACGAAGAACCAGACGCCTCCGGTACCGCGAGGGCAGAGGGCGAAGAGGAGGAGTGTCGGGGATGTGATGATGACGGCCAGCGCGAAGTATGTTCTACGGAGGAGGGCGAGATGGGAGGTGAAGGGCTGCGAGAGGGTGATGGCTCCGGAGATCCGGATCAGGGAGGACTGGAAGAGCACCACGGCGCACCAGGCTGCCGTAGCGAGGAGACTGAGTGCGAGGACGGCAGCGTGGGAGAGAGTCTGGCCGAACCGGGGTGTCATGAGCGTATCTCCGTACTTGACGGCGATGACCCCCATGAAGAGCATTCCGATTGCCGTTGTGACGTTCAGGAAGCGGGAGAAACTGTTTCCTCCGGGCTCTTCGGAGAGTCGTTCTCCGGAGGTATTGTCGCGGGAGATCCGTTTCAGGAGTGTTTTTACGTCTCCGAGATTCCGGTACAGGAGTGTGGCGTAGGTTGCGGCGAGCAGGAGGACGAAGCCCTGGAATACGGCATTTTCGGTCAGGGACGCCCCGGCGTGCCGTTCGAAGCGTTCGGGCTGTACGGTGCAGGATTCCCGGCCGAAGAGGGCCGAGGCGGTGGTGTCGCGCCAGGGGTGCGCAGCCTCGGATTCCGTACCGGCAGTCGGGCCTGCGCCCCATCCGAAGAGCAGCGAATCGGCCGATGTGAAGTGGAGGGAGTCCGTTTCGCGGCACAGCGAATCAGCCGCTTCGTATCGCAGCGAATCCGTTCCGTCGCTCCGTTGCGCTTCCGGGCTTCCAAGGCGGGCCGAATCCGCACCTTCCCGGACCGAATCCGGCCTCTGTGCGACATGCTCCGAGCCGGGAGCCGCCTCCCGCCCGATCCGTGCCCCCGTTGCCTCGCCCGGGATATGTTCCTGAGATTGCATCATCCTGCAAAGGTGCGTTTGAGGGTAATCCGAATGGTGGTACCCTTTCCGATTTCGGAGTCGATGACGGCGATCTTACCCTGGTGATACTCCTCGACGATGCGGCGCGAGAGCGAGAGCCCGAGTCCCCATCCGCGGGTTTTGGTGGTGAATCCCGGTTCGAAGATCCGTTTCCAGTTGCTTTTGGGAATTCCCTTTCCGGTATCCTTGACGTCGATCATGACATACTTGTCGTCCGAGGAGATGCGCACGTCGATGGCTCCGTGGCCCTGGAGTGCGTCGAGGGAGTTTTTCATGAGGTTTTCGACGACCCATTCGAACAGGGCGGCGTTGATGTTTGCCTGCACGGGGGCGATGGCCAGTCCGTTGTAGTCGAGCGTGACGTTGCGTGGGATCCGCTTGCGGAAGTACATGACCGACTCTCCGACCACCTCGTTGATATTTGCGGGGGTGAGGGGCGTTTCGGATCCGATTTTGGAGAATCGGTCCGTGATCTTCATCAGATGGGTGAGGTCCTTGTTCATCTCCTCGACGGCCGTCTGGTCGATATCCTGGGAGCGGAGGTACTCGATCCACCCGAGGAGCGACGAGGTAGGGGTTCCGAGCTGGTGTGCGGTCTCCTTGGCGAGTCCGATCCAGACGCGGTTCTGCTCGTCGTGTTTCGACGAGCGGAAGGCGATGAACCCCAGGGCTACGAATGCCGTGAAGACGAGGATCTGAACGTAGGGGAAGTAGTATAGCGACTTGAGGAGAGCCGATTTTCCGTAGAAGATTAGGTGGTAATGCTCCGAGGAGAACCGGAACCGCACGGGGATGGGCTGGTTTTCGGCCATGAACTTTTCGATCTGCCTTCGGAGGCGGTCGGGATGGTCGATGATCTTCTCGGGGACGAGGTGAGAATTGACGACTTCGAGGTTTTCGTCGGTGATGATGAAGGGGATGTTGTTTCCGTTGGACATGATGTCAGCGACGAGCGGGTCCTGAATGGTTCCCATGATGTCGCGGCTGACACGTTCCATGGCGTGGGCCCAGAGTGCGACGTCATGCTGCTCCTTTCCCTTGAGTTTCCGGGCCATGTCGTTGGTGTAGAGCAGGGAGAGGGCACCGAGCGAGATGCCTACGACGATGACGACGAGTCGGTTCCGGAAGGAGAATTTCTGGGGCTGGAGTTTCATGTCTGCGAACGTTTTGTTTCCGGTTATTTCCGGGCGGTATCCTGTTCGGAGGTGATCCGGTTATACTCCTGCGGGTTGTTGAGGATGTCGATGGCGCGTTGCACTTCGGTATCTTCGGGGAGTGAGTGTTCGATCACGCCGGCCTGGTATCCGTGACGCATCACGATGTCGTTGTTGATCGTCTCGATGACCTGTTCGCGGTAGGTTTCGAGATTGGTCCGGGTGTCGTCCTTCAGTTCGGCCTCGACCTTTTCGAACTTCTCCTTCAGGTCGGCGAACAGATCCTCGTCGGCGGCCTTTTTCAAGGCTTTGAGGGCGCGTCGGGTATCCGACTCGTAGGGAACCTTTTTATCCTTCATGAACTCCGCGAAGTCGGCGTAGTCCCGGTCGGAGATCGAGAAGGTGCGGATATCGATGGTCTGTCCGGGATTGCGGCGGGTGTATTCGTCACCGAAATCCTCGATGAATCCCATGGCGTACAGCGTCATGGCGAAGCGGGAGATGTATTCGGGTTCGGTGCGGATGTCGGGCATGATCCCGCCCCCGTCGTAGACCTTTCGTCCGGCGCGGGTCGAGAACTCGGAGATCAGCGAATCGGGGACCGTGCGGATGTCACCCTCCTGCGAATGGGAGTAGTCGATGGCCTGGATGCAGCGGCCCGAGGGGATGTAGTATTTGGCGGTGGTGAGTTTGAGCATGGTGTTGTAGCCGAGGGGCCGAGTTGTCTGCACGAGGCCCTTTCCGAAACTGCGCTGCCCGATCAGGACGGCGCGGTCGAGGTCCTGCAGGGCTCCGGCGACGATTTCGGCGGCCGAGGCGGAGCTTCCGTTCACGAGGACGACGAGCGGCAGGTCCGGGAGCACGGGTTCGGTATTGGTCCGGAATACCTGCTTCGAGTCTTCGGAGCGGCCTTTGGTGCTGACGACCTCGGTGCCTTTGGGAACGAACATGCCGAGGATTTTGACGGCCTCCTGCATGATTCCGCCACCGTTCGAGCGGTAATCGAGGATGAGTCCCTTCAGTTCGCCCTCCTTTCGGAGGCGTTCGACGGCGGCTCTCATCTCCTCGTAACACCCTTCTGTGAAGTCGCTGTGGCGGATGTACCCGATTCCGTCGGCGACCCGTCCGGCATAGGGCACCCCGGGGATGGCGATTCGTTCGCGGCGGATGAGGGCGGTCTGTTTCGAGCCGTCGAGGTGTTCGACCTCGACGCGGACCTTGCTGCCGGGTTCACCCTTGAGGCGGGATGAGACCTCCTCGGTGGTGAACCCTTTGGCATCCTTTCCGTCGATGGCCAGGATCTTGTCTCCGATCCTGAGACCCGCGAGGTCGGCGGGCGAGCCCTGATAGGGCTGTGCGATGCGGACGTAGTCCTCCTTCTGCCGGATGAGGGCTCCGATTCCGCCGTACTTGCCGGTGGTGAGGAGCTCGAAATTCTGCATCCCTTTTTCGGGGATGTATTCGGTGTAGGGGTCGAGGTCGCTGACCATTCCGGCAGCGGCCCCCTCCATCAGTTTGTCGGGATCGACCTCGTCGACGTAGTTGAGCGAGAGTTCGCGCATCATGTTGACGGTGATCTCCATGTTCCGGCCGAGTCCGAAGTCGTTCCGGGCGGCGAAGATCGTGATGGCGGCTGCGGCGACAAGGGCGGCTGCGGCCAGCGGGCGGTATTTTCTATTCATGGTGTCCGATCATATTGAGATACGAATCGAGCCGGTACTGTACGCGGGCCACGCCGCGCCGGATACCCTCGATCCGGATCCATTGTCCGTATTGTTCGACCTTGATCTCATCCTCCCCGAGCAGCGAGAGTTTTTTGCCCCAGTTGTCGGCGCGGAAGGTCATCACGCCGTCGGCTTCGCTGCGGAGCGAGAAGCCCTCGGATCGGAAGGCGTTGAGGATCTGTTCGCGGTTTTCGACGACATCACCCTCGACCTGCCGCATGATGAATCCGAATTTGGGGTAGAATGCCGCGAGCAGGAGGATCGCTCCGGGCAGCAGCATTCCCCTCGGGGTGTGGAACATCACGTAGAGGGTCTCCGGGATGGAGAGTCGTGCGGTTCCTGCGAGGCGGTTCAGATACATGATCGCTGCACAAAGAACGCACAGCGCGCAGAAATATTTTAACGAGCGAATGAAGTATTTCATGACAAGTGACGTTTGTTTGTTGTTTTTCAGGTTTTTCGTGCGGCGGCTGTCCGAGCCTGCCGACCTTTGTCTATTTATTGACCGCCTTCGGATATCCGGATCGCGGGCTTGGGACCGTCTATTTTTTTGCATATGCGGCGATTCGGTCCGCGACCTCGCGCATGAGCCATCCGGGCGTGGAGGTTGCGCCGCAAATCCCGACGCTTTCCGCCTCCTCGAACCAGCGGGGTTCGATCTCCGCGGCCTCTTCGACGACGTGCGTCCGGGGGTTGGCCCTGCGGCACACTTCGGAGAGGACCTTTCCGTTCGAGGACTTGCGCCCGCAGACGAAGACCACGACGTCGAACCGTCCGGCGAACTGCGTGAGATACTGTTCGCGGTTGGCGACCTGGCGGCAGATCGTATCGTCGATCCGCACCTGTTCGGGATCCGCGGCCCGTCGTTTCATCTCGGCGCCGAGCGCTTCGAAGAGGGCGATGCTCTGGGTGGTCTGGGAGAGGAAGTGGATCGGGCGGTTGAAATCGATGGTCCGGAGGTCGTCGGCGCTTTCGATCACGATCGTGGGGTCCTGAACCTGGCCGGTGAGTCCTACGACTTCGGCGTGTCCCCGCTTTCCGAGGATGACGACCTGCCCGCCGAGGGGCCGCATCTCCGCATGGGCCTGCATGACGCGGCGCTGGAGCCGGGCCACGACCGGACAGGTGGCGTCGATGACGCGGATTCCCAAATTCCGTGCCTCTTCATAGGTGGTCGGGGGTTCTCCATGGGCGCGGATCAGGAGACGACCTCCGGCGATTGCGGGCATTTCGGCATGGGTCACGGTCTTCAGCCCGAGGCGTTCGAGGCGCTGGACCTCGATCCTGTTGTGTACGATATCCCCGAGGGAGTATACCGTTCCGCTGTCGGCCAGGGCCTGTTCGGCCTGCGTGATTGCGCGGACCACCCCGAAGCAGAAGCCCGATTTGTCGTCTATTTCGATACGCATGGTGATCGTTTTTTCACTTTGCCCTCCGGCCTGTCCCTCCTCAGCATCCGGACTGCCGGGCGGTGATTTCGTTGAATTTCTCCAGAAACCACGCCATCTGCTCCTCGACGGTCATGTGGCTGTTGTCCAGGACGATGGCATCTTCGGCCTGTCGGAGCGGCGAGACGGCGCGGCTCATGTCGGCCTTGTCGCGTTCGCGGACGTTTCGTTCGATCTCTTCGAGTGAGACCGGCATTCCCTTCTCCTGCAACTCCTTGTATCGGCGCTGTGCCCTTACGGCGGGATCTGCGGTCATGAAGAGTTTCAGTTCGGCATCCGGGAATACGACGGTTCCGATATCCCGGCCGTCCATGACGACGCCGCGGCGTTTTCCCATCTCCTGCTGCATGGCGACGAGTTTCTGCCGCACTTCGGGGATGGCACTGACCTGGCTTACGCAGTTCGAGACCTCGATGGTTCGGATCTTACCTTCGACCAGGTCACCGTTTACGTAGATATCGCTGGCCCCGCGTTCCGGGTTGAAGCGGAAGGAGATGGAGATTTCCGGGAGGAGTTTGACGACGGCCTCTTCATCGACGATCCCGGACTGGATTGCCCCGTGGGCGAGGGCATGGAGGGTTACGGCGCGGTACATGGCGCCGGTATCGATAAAGATGTATCCGAGCCGTGCGGCGATAGCCTTTGCGAATGTGCTTTTTCCGCAGGAGGAGAATCCGTCGACGGCGATTATGATTTTAGGGATTTGTTTAGTGACCGACATTTGGGAATATGTCAAAGAAGGTGGATAATATGGTGTAAATACCGAGTATACCGATGATCAGCCCTGCGACATGATTGATTGTGAGCATGTGCCGGGGTCTGAATCTCCGGCGGAAGAGGTTGATGACGCAGGCGAGGAAAGTCCACCAAGCCGCGGCCCCGCAGAAGAATCCCACGATGACGAAGACTGCGCGGATGAATCCGCCGACGGTATGGTCTGTCATTTCGCCGCCGGAAATTTTGAATACGGCGAAGAATGCGAGGATGTAAGGGACCACCATGATGAAGTTTGCGATGGTGAGTCCGAAGATGGAGACGAAGTCCTGCCAGAGTGATGTTTTTCCGGCGCGGTTTCTTCGGATCTGGGGGACGGGGTTCTGAGCGAATATGAAAACGCCGACGATAACGACGAATATGCCTCCGATGACGCGCAGGAGCGTATTGTACTGTTCGATCTGGGTTTGGAGCATGGAGTAGAAGAACAGGGCGATCATGGCCATGAATGTATCGGCGCAGGCGACGCCGATACCGGAAATGATCCCCGAGCGTCTGTTTTTGGATAGGGTCCGCTGGATGCACAGTACGGCGACGGGGCCGACGGTAATTGAGGCGGCCACGCCGACGCAGATACCCCGGAACAGGGTTTCAAGGATCTCGAATGCCATTTTGTCGGAGTACGGTTTTTAGATGACAAAGATACGAAAAAGCCGCAACATCTGCGGCATGGGAGGATAAAAAAACAGGAGGTTGGATTGTTCGATTGGCGGGTATTGTTGATAAAATATCGAAAACTTTGGCTTCAGGCTTGCATATCGGAGCGTCAAAGCGGTTAATTTTGCAGAAAACCAATTTACCGAAGGAGATGGCAGAGATGAAACAATTCGGCATAGATCTGGAGTTGGACGATGCGGTGGCTCAGGGTCACTACTCGAATCTGGCGATCATATCGCACTCGACCTCGGAGTTCATCATCGATTTTGCGACGGTGCTTCCTGGGGTGCAGAAGGCGCGGGTCAAGAGTCGCATCATCCTGACGCCGGAACATGCCAAACGGTTGTTGCGCTCGCTGCAGGACAACATCGTCCGTTACGAGAGCAACGTGGGCAAGATCGAGATTCCGACCCCGACTCCGATTCCGGATACGGGTCCCAAGATGGGCCAGGCCTGACGCAAAGCGCCCGGAACCAGTCGGTTCCGGGCGCTTTCATTTCGGGGTTCCGAACCCGGGCGTAGCTCTTTTCGCTCCCCTCCCCTCCTGCCTTCTGGAAGCGGTTGCCGCAGAGCCGTCAGCCGGGAATTACAGCACCTCGGCTACGACGTAGGTGCTTCCTCCGATGAAGATCATATCCTCGGGGGAGGCCAGTTCCCGGGCGCGGGCCAGGGCGTCGGCGACCTGCTCGACGGTTTCACCGTGCAATCCGTAAATGGCGGCCTTGGCGGTGAGGTCGGCGGCCGGGAGGGCTCGCTCGGAACGGGCCTGCGTGAAGATGTAGTGTGCGTCGTGGGGCAGCAGCGGGAGGATGTGCGCCAGGTCCTTGTCGCGGACGAATCCGATGATGCAGTAGAGTTCCCGGTGTGGCGTCTCCTTGAGTTGTCGGGCGACCCAGGCGATTCCGTGGGCATTGTGTCCGGTGTCGCAGATGGTGAGGGGAGTGTCGGCCAGCTTCTGCCAGCGGCCCATCAGCGCGGTGTTTGCGGCGGCATTTTTCAAGCCTTCGAGATAGGCGCGGCGGGAGATCGTCAGCGGGGTCTCTTCGTGGAGGAAATCCACGGCGGCGGATGCCGTCACGATATTGCGGCGCTGGTAGTCTCCCTGCAGGTCGAGTTCGACCTCGAAGTCCTGATCGTCGCGGGTCCTGCGGAGGCGGAAGTGCTGGTGTTCCCCTTCGGAATGCTGTTCTTCGCAGAGAAAGGCCTTTTCGGCATAGATTACGCGGGACTTGTTGGCGGCAGCGACCTGTTCGAAGACTTCGTTGTAGCGGTTGTCGGCCTCTCCGACGATCACCGGGATGCTCTTCTTGATGATTCCGGCCTTTTCGGCTGCGATTTTCTGGAGCGTATCGCCCAGCAGGGCGGTGTGTTCGAGCCCGATGTTGGTGACGATGCTGAGGATCGGGACGATGATGTTCGTGGCGTCGAGCCGACCTCCGAGTCCGGTTTCGATAACGGCGACCTCGACATCGCTCTGTGCGAAGTAGTCGAAGGCCATGGCTGCGGTCATTTCGAAGAACGAGAGTTCGAGTTCGACCATCTTGTCGTGGTGCTTGTCGACGAAGTTGACGACCTTCTGTTTGGGGATCATCTCGCCGTCGACGCGGATCCGTTCGCGGAAATCGACGAGGTGGGGCGAGGTGAAGAGTCCGGTTCGATACCCGGCCTGCTGGAGCACCGAGGCGATGATGTGTGCGACGGAGCCTTTTCCGTTTGTTCCGGCGACATGGATCGTGAAGAAGTTCCGCTGGGGGTTTCCGATGTGTCGGCAGAATGCGGAGATGCGCTCCAATCCCGGTTTGTATCCCGTTGCGCCCTGGGTTTCGAAGGCGGGCAGCGACTGGAAGAGGAATTCGAGAGTCTGGTTATAGTTCATGACAGCAAGATGGATTTATTTCACGAGATGGTTCCTTCGTTTGACGCGGTAGGCGATGAAGTAGAGCAGCGAGAGCAGCAGGACATACTCGGCGATTCGGGCCAGATAGTCGCCGTATCGGGTGTAGAAGGTTGTTTCGGAGTTGAGCGGCACGGCGGCGGAGAGGACGCCCCGCTTTTCCCATCCGAGGGTTTCGCCGACCTCGCCGCGTGGGGCTATGAATCCGGATTTTCCGGTATTTGCCGAGCGGGCGATGGCGCGGCGGTGTTCGATGGCGCGCAGGCGTGAGATGGAGAAGAGGTGTTTGTATCCGGGTGTGTCGCCCCACCATCCGTCGTTGGAGATGATGGCCATGAACTGCGCTCCTCGCCGCACGAAATCGCCGTAGAAATCGCCGTAGAGGCCTTCGTAACAGATGGCGGGTCCGACCGTGACACCGTTGTGTTCGAATGCCGTGCCGTGGAGACCTTTTCCGATCTGTCCGACGACGCCTCCGAGGTCGATGACCAGGAAGCGCAGCACGTCGAATACCCACGTGGGGGTATTCTCGACGCCGATAACCAGACGTCCCTTGTGGTGGAGCTGCATTCTCCCTGCGGAGTCGAGCCCGACAGCCGTATTGAAGACGTCGTAATACCCGGTTCCGAAGCGGTCGGGCCGTGCCGTTTCGGTCTGGGCCCCGGCGGGATAGCTTCGGATGGTGTTGGTTCCGGCGATGAGCAGGGCGTTCGGATGACGGCTGCGGAGCGAGTCGGTGAGTTGTTCCCAGAATGTCCCCGGGAGTCCGTCGCTCCACGGGGAGTCGCTCAGGGCCGGTTCGCGGTAGTATCCCGGGACGGCGGTTTCGGGCAGCAGGATGAACTGCGCATCCTGCGGCACCTGTGCGAGCAGGTCGAGGATGTTCTGCTTCTGGCGCTCCGCATCGCCGTGGAACTTGTCGTAACAGTCCACGTTGGGCTGGATGATGCTGACGCGGACCGTTCCCTCGTCGGGTTGGGACCAGCTGCTGCGGATGATAAGCGACGCGATGATCGGCAGCCCGACGGCCAGGGCCGGGGCGATCCATTTCCGGAGGTTGCGGCGCTCTTTCCAGGCCTCGAAGATCAGGATGTTGGCCACCAGCACCCAGAGCGAACCTCCGAACACTCCGGTGTATTCATACCACTGTACGGCCCAGACTTCGTGCGAGAATCCGTTTCCGAGGATGAGCCAGGGCCAGGAGAAGTCGCCGACGGTGTACCAGTATTCGGCTGCGATCCATGCCGAGACGAGGGTCACGTAGGCGAGGGCCTTGTGCGCCTTTCTGGAGACGGTATGGAAGAGCATGAAGGCGAAGAGGTTCACGGTCGTGGAGGCGAGGGTCGCGGCCACGGGTCCGACGGGCGTTGCGAACCAGATCCACCAAACGGTCAGGATGTTCCAGAGCGCGAAAGCGAGCGCCGCCCACCCGAACATGCTCCACCAGCCGCGTCGTGAATCCTGGCAGGAGTCGCTGATCCACAGCAGGGGCACGAGCCCCGCGAAGAGCGTCATTCCCGAGATCCCGAGCCACCCCGGGGCGAGCAGAATGGCCGAAAGAATCACCGCTGCAAATCTGCGCAACATGGAAGGAGATTTTTATGAGCGCAAAAGTAGTTAAACGTGTCCATATTTCAAAATATTTTCTATTTTTGTCCTACTGCACCAAACGGTTTGAAAGATGAAAAAACAGATGATTTTCTGGGGTTTTGTCGCGGGTCTGCTGCTTTCGGCCTGCGGATCGAAGGAGTTTCGGATTGTCGACGGCATTCTCGTTCCGGAGGCTCCGGCCCGGGCCGAAGGTCAACGCTCCGTCCTGGGTCTTCGGACGGCCCCGATGGATACGGTTCGTGTGGGCTTCATCGGTCTGGGGATGCGGGGTCCGGGCGCCGTGGAGCGCTTCACCCACCTCGAAGGGGTCTCGATCCGGGCCCTCTGTGACCTCTACCCCGAACGGGTCGACAGTGCGCAGGCGATCCTGACACGCCGGGGCCTTCCGACGGCCGCCCCGTACAGCGGGGAAGAGGGGTGGAAGGGGCTTTGCGAACGCGAGGACCTCGATCTGGTCTATATCTGCACGCCGTGGCAGCTGCATGTTCCGATGGCGGTCTACGCCATGCAGTGCGGCAAACACGTCGCCGTGGAGGTCCCGGCAGCCACCTCGCTGGAGGAGTGCTGGCTGCTGGTGAATACCGCCGAACAGACCCGGCGCCACTGCATGATGCTCGAAAACTGCGTCTACGACTTCTTCGAGCTGACGACGCTGAACATGGCGCAACAGGGCCTTTTCGGGGAGCTTCTCCATGCCGAAGGCTCCTATATCCACAATCTGGAACCCTTCTGGAACTACTACCAGGGGAACTGGCGGCTGGATTTCAACCAGCAGCACCGGGGCGACGTCTACGCCACGCACGGACTGGGCCCGGCGTGCCAGCTGCTTGACATCCATCGCGGGGACCGGATGCGCTACCTGGTGTCGATGGACACGCCGTCGGTCAACGGACTGGCGCTTGCCCGGGAGAAGATGGGTGCGGAGACGTTCGCCAACGGCGACCAGACGCTGACGCTGATCAAGACCGAACGGGGCCGCACGATCCTGCTGGAGCATAACGTCTATACGCCTCGTCCGTACAGCAGGATGTACCAGGTGACGGGCACGAAGGGTTTTGCGAACAAATATCCGATCGAGGGCTACGCCTTCGAGCCGGAACAGCTCTCCGATACGGGGGTTCCGGACCACGAAAATCTGAGTGCGCACAGTTTTGTTCCGGAGGAGGTCCGCCGGGCGTTGATGGAGCAGTACAAGCATCCGATCACGAAGGAACTGGAGTCTCAGGCCCGGGAGGTGGGCGGCCACGGCGGTATGGACTTCATCATGGACTACCGGCTGATCTACTGCCTGCGCAACGGACTGCCGTTGGACCAGGACGTTTACGATGCGGCCGAGTGGTCGTGCATCGGGGCCCTGACGGCCTTGTCGCTGGAGCACAACAGTGCTCCGGTTGCCGTTCCGGACTTTACGCGGGGAGACTGGGACAAGATTCCGGGTTATCGTCACGCCCTGGCCGGGGAGTAGTCTGCCGGGCTTGAACCGGCGGTCGTCCGGGCTTTTCGGGATGTTCGGGGAAGGGTGTGGAGCGAAGGCGGGGTTTTCGTGCCGCGTGGCCGGATTGTGCGCTGTCGGTCAACGGTTCAGCACCTCCCAGAAGCGTCGGGGCAGCGCGATGTTCTCCACGGTTTTGGCCTCTTCGAACAACGGTGCGATCTCTTCGGGTGTAAAGCCGGCGATTCCGCATCCGATCTCGGTGACGAGAAATGTCAAGCGGGGGTTCTGTTTTGCGAACAGGATGAATTTGTCGACATAGGGTTTAATGGTCTCGACGCCACCCTGCATGGTTGGAATGGCGTAGCTTTGTCCCTGGAGTCCGACCCCTTGACCCCAGACGGCGCCGAATTGTTGGCAGGCGGTCCGTGCAGCGCCTCCGGCGTGCATTCCGGCGAGGTTGCTTCCGAAAACAAAGATTTCGTCGGGCTGGAGGGCGACGATGTGGTTGGGTGCGATTTTCATGGAGGGATTTTTCTTTCAAAGATAGGGGAAATGGCGTTTTGAGACAATAGCCCGGGCGGGATTAATCCTCTTTTATTTTTCTCTATCTTCCGCAGACTTCCTTTGCCCGCCACGAAAAAACCGCCTGCAAATGGCTTTGCGGCGGTTTTTCGTTTGCGTCTCGGGTCTTGCGGCCTCGGACTTTCGAGCCGAATCCGAATTTGACATCGCTTCGCTCGTCTTCTCTCGGCTGCTTGCCGCAGGGGCGCTTTCGAAAGTCCGCCTCGCTTTCGCGAGCCACGATCCGCCACGAAAAAACCGCCTGTAAATGGCTTTGCGGCGGTTTTCTTTTGCGTCTCGGGCCTTGCGGCCTCGGACTTTCGAGCCGAATCCGAGATTTGAACTCGGGACCCCTTCATTACGAGTGAAGTGCTCTACCGCTGAGCTAATTCGGCTTTCAACTGCCCGGGAGAACTTCGGTTTTGTGTTCTACCGTTCTCTTCGGGACTGCAAATATCAGAAAAAAAATTTTTTCTCGCAACAATTTTGTAAAAATTCTCTCAATTCTTGTTATATTCGCGGTAAAACTGACCCTGATCGCTGTTTATGATTACTTTTCTGATTTGTCTGGCTCTTTTGATCGGAGCCTATTTCACCTATGGGCGCTATTTGGAGCGTTTGGTCGGAATCGACCCCTCGGCGGAGACTCCGTGCAGTCGGCTCTACGACGGTGTGGATTACGTGCCGCTTCCCCGGTGGCGAATTTTCCTGATTCAACTGCTCAATATTGCGGGTCTCGGTCCGATTTTCGGTGCGGTTCTCGGCGCCGCCTATGGTCCTGTAGCCTTTCTGTGGATTACCCTGGGCGGTATTTTCATGGGTGCGATGCACGATTTCATCGCGGGTGTGATCTCGTTGCGTCAGGACGGGGCGAGCCTTCCGGAAATCACGGGGCATTACCTCGGAAACAAGGTGAAGATCGTCATGCGGCTTTTTTCCGCGGGGCTGATGATCCTTGTGGGTGCGGTTTTTCTTTCGCAGCCTGCGGAACTGATCGCCAACCGGCTTGACATTCCGGCGTTGGATGTTCATGCCTTCGGGGATTTTTCGTGGCTGCTGCTGATCATCCTGGGCGTTATCCTGATCTATTACATTGCCGCGACGCTGCTTCCCGTGGACAAGATCATCGGACGGATCTACCCGATTTTCGGATTTGCGCTGCTGTTCATGGCCCTGGGTATCCTTTTCGTGCTTTTGTTCAGCGGGGATTATACGATTCCGGAACTGACCTCGTTGCGGAACTGCATCTCCGACGCCAAGAATTTCCCGATTGTGCCGATGCTCTTCACGACGATTGCCTGCGGGGCGATCTCGGGTTTCCATGCCACGCAGTCGCCGTTGATGGCACGCTGTATGCGCAACGAACGGGAGAGCCGTTCGGTATTCTACGGGGCCATGATCTCCGAATCGATCATCGCCCTGATCTGGGCAGCCATCGGCATGGCCTTCTGGGGCGGCGTCGAGGGGTTGAATGCCGCCATTGCCGAATACAAGGGTTCTGCGGCGATCCTGATCGACATCATTGCCACGAAGACCCTGGGGCCGGTTCTGGCGGGCTTTGTGATTTTCGGAGTCGTGGCCTGCGCCATCACTTCGGGAGATACGGCATTCCGGTCGGCCCGTCTGATCGTGGCGGATTTCATGGGTGTTGAACAGCGCTCGCTGCGCAAGCGGATCTATATCTGCATTCCGCTGTTCGTCTTGGGGCTGCTGATTATCTTTGCGCTTCCGTTCCAGGCGATGTGGAGCTATTTCGCCTGGATGAACCAGACGCTGGCGGCCGTCACGCTGTGGATGATCGTCGTGTATCTGGGACGTCGGAAGCGGGGCCTCTGGGTAGGGTTGATTCCGGCTCTTGTCATGACCTACGTCTGCGGGAGTTACGTGTTTGTCTCCCCGCTGATGTTCGGGATGACCGATCGACCGGCAGCCTATCTGCTGGGCGGAGTTGTTACCCTGTTGGTCTTTGTTCTGATCATACTCAAACTGCGGAGAGATGCAAAGGGCAAGGCTTGAACCCACGGCCGACCAGACTTTCGAGGTGGTGGGGAGCGGGCCCTACGATTTCGGACAGGTGCTGGACCAGACGCGCCGGATGCAGGAGGAGGGGAATGTCGAAGGTGCCTGTAATGCCCGTTTTCAGGCTTTCCAGCGCCTTGCGGAGCTCATTCCCGAGGATGAGGAGGTGAATCTCGAATGGACGCACCGCAATTCGCGTGCGGCTCTGGAGTTGATCCGCGCTACGGCGATCGACCATTTTCTGATCAATGACTTCGAGATGTCGGCGGCCCTGCTGGAGATGTTGCTGGATCTCGATCCGGAGGATCACCTGGAGGGGAGCCAGCTGTTGGCCTTCGACTATCTGGCCATGGGCGAGGATGAACTTTTCGACGAGGTGATCAACGATGTTTCGGACAAGTCTCCGGCCCGGGAGATCCTGTTGTTGTGGTCGGCCTATCGGCGGGACGGCGTCCTGCCCGCCGGGGAGTTGCAACGTTTCCGGACTCATTTTGCGCCGTGGTTTGCGGAGTTTACGGTTGCGGAGCATCCGGCCGACGCGGAGTACCTGCGGGACATCGAGAGCGAACACCCTACGGCCGCGGCGCAGGCCCGGGAGTTGTGGCTTCAGACCGAGAATCTGTGGTCGTTGTGGCCGGTCTTTATCGAAGCGCTGCGGGCCTCCCGTTGAGGCCGTGCCGAGAGAAATATGGGAGAGTGCAGAGGCGTGAGGGTGGAAGGGTGCTATGTGTCGCTGGAGCCCGGTTTTGAGGACAGAAGGTTTGGATATCGAGCATGAAGAGCCCCGATGTCGGGCCGGGAGGTGTGTTGGACGAGGCGGGAGAGATCCGAACCTGTACAACGAGTGCATCCTGTCGGTCAGCCGGGGCGTTCCGAATCTCCGATGGAGAGAATGTGAACAAACCTTAATACTTAAGAAATTATGAAAACCAGAAACTGCTGTCTGTTGGCTGTCCTGCCGACTGCGGCTCTTGTTCAGGGCTGCGGGGACGCGCCGCATACGTCGCCGAGCCGTCCGAACGTGATTTTTATCTACGCCGACGACCTGGGGATCGGAGACCTGAGTTGCTATGGAGCGACGAAGATCTCGACCCCGAATCTCGACCGTCTGGCCTCCCAGGGCCAGCGTTTCACGAACGCATACGCCACCTCTGCGACGAGTACACCGTCCCGTTTCGGGCTGCTGACGGGCATGTACCCGTGGCGCCAGCAGAATACGGGCATTGCCCCGGGAAACTCGGAACTGATCATCGATACGGCCTGCTATACGCTGGCCGATGCCCTGCATGATGCGGGTTATGCGACCGGGGCCGTAGGGAAATGGCATCTGGGCCTGGGACCGGTCGGGGGTACGGATTTCAATACGGAGATCCGACCTGGTGCCCGCGACATCGGTTTCGACTATGAATTTCTGATTCCGGCGACGGTGGACCGTGTTCCGTGCGTCTTTGTCGAGAACGGCCATGTGGTTGGGCTGGACCCGGAGGATCCGATCACGGTTAGCTACGACCACAAGGTGGGCGACTGGCCGACGGGCGAGGAGAACCCCGAGCTGGTGAAGCTGAAACCGAGCCAGGGACATAACAATACGATCATCAACGGCATTCCGCGCATCGGCTGGATGACGGGCGGCAAATCTGCGCTGTGGGTCGACGAGAACATTGCCGATACGATTACGGCGAAGGCCACGCGCTTCATCGCACAGCACAAGGACGAGCCCTTCTTCCTCTATATGGGTACGCAGGACGTGCATGTTCCGCGGGTTCCGCATCCTCGTTTTGCGGGCAAGAGCGGCCTGGGTACGCGCGGGGACGTGATTCTGCAGCTGGACTGGACGATCGGCGAGGTGATGCGGACGCTGGACAGCCTGGGGATCGCCGACAATACGCTGTTCATCTTCACGTCGGATAACGGGGCGGTGATCGATGACGGCTACCAGGATCAGGCGTTCGAACTGCTGAACGGGCACACCCCGATGGGGATCTACCGGGGCGGGAAGTACAGTCTCTACGAGGCGGGGACTCGCATTCCGTTCATTGTCCGGTGGCCGGCGCGTGTGCAGCCGGGCGAGCAGCCTGCCTTGTTCTCGCAGATCGACGTTTACCGTTCGCTGGCCTCGCTGACGGGAGTGGAGATTCCTGCGACGGCAGCTCCGGACAGCCGCGACTGCCTGCCGGTATTGCTGGGCGAGGCCCAAAGCGACCGGGAGTATGTAGTGCAGCAGAACCTGAACAATACGCTTGCGATCATTTCGGGACCGTGGAAGTACCTGGAGCCGAGCGACGGTCCGGCGTTGGAGTTCTGGACGAAGACCGAACTCGGGAACTCTCCGGAGCCGCAGCTTTACGATCTGACCGAGGATCCGCGCGAACAGCATAACGTGGCTGCGGAGCATCCGGAAGTGGTTGCCGAACTGGCAGCCCGTTTGGCTGAAGTCCGCGGAGCGGTGGCTTCGACGGTCAAATAGCCGGTTCTGGGCTTTGTTCCCGGAAGCCTGACGAGGCTTCGCCTGCCATTGGCGAGAAAAATCCCTGACGCACGATTGCGTCAGGGATTTTTTGGATGGATCGGGTTTCTTCCGATTTCGGTGCGGGATTATTCCCGGCACTTCTCTTCCGCGAGTCGCAACTCCCGAAAACAGTGGCGGCAAATGGGTTCGTAACTGTCCTGCGCACCGAGCAGGACCTGTTTTTCGTCGGCCGTGAGGCGGTGCGAATGGTGCGCGAGGTTTCCGCAGCGGACGCAGATGGCGTGGACCTTGGTGACGTATTCTGCCGTGGCCATGAGTGCGGGCATGGGTCCGAAGGGCTTGCCGGTGTAATCCATGTCGAGTCCTGCGACGATGACGCGGATGCCGCTGTCGGCCAGCTGCCGACAGACCTCCACGATGCTGTCGTCGAAGAACTGGGCCTCGTCAATTCCGACGACATCGACGTCGGCGGTCATCAGCAGGATGTTCTGGGGCGATTCGACGGGTGTTGAACGGATGGCGTTTGCGTCGTGCGAGACGACCTCCTCTTCGGAGTAGCGGACGTCGATCCGGGGTTTGAAGATTTCGACCTTGAGGTGGGCGAACTGCGCCCGTTTGAGACGGCGGATCAGCTCTTCGGTCTTTCCGGAGAACATCGATCCGCAGATGATTTCGATCCAGCCCTTGCGGCTGGCATTTTCGAGAAACATAGGGTATTGAGCGTATTATGACATTCTTTTTTCAATCGTCGGGCTCTCTCCGGGCGGGAGCGGCTGCAATGCCGGTCCCGGAGCGGCTGTGACCCCAATCCCGGGGCGGCTGTGATGCCGGCCCCGGATTGTTTGGTCCGGATGTCGGGCTACTTGCGGACGGCGCATTCGTCGATGCGTTCGATCCGGGCGCCGAGGGCGTTGAGCCGCAGGTCGATGTCCTTGTATCCGCGGTCGATCTGGTCGATATTCTGAATGGTGGAGACCCCGTCGGCGGACATGGCGGCGATGAGCAGGGCGACTCCGGCGCGAATATCGGGCGAAGTCATGCGTGTGGCGCGGAGGTTGATGCGGTGGTCGTGCCCGATGACCGTAGCGCGATGGGGGTCGCAGAGGATGATCTGTGCCCCCATGTCGATGAGTTTGTCGACGAAAAAGAGTCGGCTTTCGAACATCTTCTGGTGGATCAGCACGGCGCCCTTTGCCTGCGTGGCGACGACGAGGAAGATCGACAGCAGGTCGGGGGTCAACCCGGGCCAGGGGGCGTCGGCGATGGTCATGATCGATCCGTCGAGGAAGGTTTCGATGCTGTAATGGTCCTGCTGGGGGATGTAGATATCGTCTCCGCGCTGTTCGAACTGGATGCCCATGCGAGCGAACTGGGCGGGTATGATTCCGAGGTTCTCGTAGGAGACGTTGCGGATGGTGAGCTCCGAGCGGTTCATGGCGGCCATTCCGATAAAGCTTCCGACCTCGATCATGTCGGGCAGGAGGGTGTGTTCGGTGCCTCCGAGCGAGTCGACGCCCTCGATGGTCAGCAGGTTCGATGCGATTCCGGATATTTTTGCGCCCATGCGGTTGAGCATCCTGCAGAGCTGCTGCACGTAGGGTTCGCAGGCAGCGTTGTAGATGGTGGTGACGCCTGGGGTCATGACGGCGGCCATGACGATATTGGCGGTGCCGGTCACGGACGCCTCGTCGAGGAGCATGTAGGTGCCCTTTAGTTCCCGGCCCTCGACCATGAAGAACTCGTCTGCGATGTCGAAATTGAACCTGGCTCCGAGTTTCTGAAATCCGAGGAAATGGGTATCGAGGCGCCGTCGGCCGATCTTGTCTCCACCGGGTTTGGGAATGTACCCGACCCCGAACCGAGCGAGCATGGGTCCGATGAGCATGACGGATCCGCGCAGCCGGGAGCAGCGTTGGCGGTAGTCGTCGGTCTGGAGGTATTCGAAATCGATGTCGCGTGCCTGGAAGGCGTATGTATCGTCAGCGAGTTGTTCGACGATGACGCCCATTCGGCGGAGGAGTTCGATGAGTTGGAGGACGTCGAGGATGCGGGGGATGTTCCGGATGACGACGCGCTCGGGTGTTAGCAGCGTCGCGCAAAGGATCTGGAGGGCTTCGTTTTTGGCGCCCTGAGGGGTTATGGCCCCGTGGAGACGGTGGCCTCCTTCGACCTTGAATATAGCCATTTCGGATCTCGGTTAATGGGTTTTGAAACCACGGGTTCCGGGAGCGGCGGCCGGATTGCCGACGGTTTCCGGAACTGTTGCTTTTTCTACAAAGGTAATAGGATTTCGGGCTTTTTGCCTGTCCGGATGAAATATTTTCGTGAAAAATTTTTGCGGATCATTTTTTTGTTGTACTTTTGCAATCCGTAAAAATGTCAGAAACAACAAAAAACAGATAGCTATGGCAATGAAGAGAACTTACCAGCCTTCGCGTCGGAAGCGGATCAACAAGCACGGTTTCCGTGCTCGTATGGCTACGGCCAACGGACGCAAGGTGCTGGCAGCGCGCCGCGCAAAGGGCCGCAAGAAGCTGACGGTATCGGACGAGTCGACGTTCAAGTACGCATAGTTTGTTGCAGGCAGAGAGCGACAGGCCGGTTCCGCGGGGAGCCGGCTTTTTTTGATTTTTCCGAATTTTGCAGGGAATCCGAATCATGAAGATTGAGTTTTCGACCGAACGACTTGTTTTGCGCCCGTGGCGGGCGGAGGATGCCGCGGCGCTTTTTGCCGTGGCTCGGGATCCGCAGGTGGGTCCTGCCGCGGGATGGCCTCCGCACCGGAGTGAGGCGGAGAGTGGCGAGGTGATCCGGACGGTCTTTTCGGCTCCGGAGACCTATGCCGTGGCTCTGCGCGGGACGGATTGTCCGATCGGATGCGTGGGTCTGCTCTTCCCGGCATCGGCCCATTTCCCGATCGGAGCATCCGAAGCCGAAGTCGGCTACTGGCTCGGAAGCCCCTGGTGGGGCCGGGGATTGATCCCCGAAGCGTTGAGCGAACTGATGCGCCATGCCTTCGGGACGCTGGGCCTTACGGGATTGTGGGGCAGCTGCTTTCCCGACAACCGTGCTTCGCGGCGGGTATTGGAGAAGTGCGGTTTCGGTTACGTACGGACCGAAACGGCGTTGCCGGTCTGCTCCGACGGATCGCAACACACCGGAGAGCTTTGGCACCTGACGCGCGAGGCGTGGCGGGCCTCGCAGGGCATTACCTTGCGCCGGGCCGCCGAATCCGACATTCCGCTGATCCGGCAGGTTGCCGGAGTTGCCTTTCCGGCGACCTATCGGGAGATCCTGACCCCGGCGCAGCTCGACTACATGATGGCGTGGATGTACTCCGAGGAGAGCCTTCGAGAGCAGTTCCGCGAGGGGCATTGCTTCTACCTGGCTTTTGAGGGCGGCGATCCGGTGGGCTACGTGTCGGTCGAACGGGAGGGCGAGCGCCTTTTCCACCTGCAGAAGATCTACGTGCTGCCCCGCTGCCAGGGTTCCGGTATCGGGCGACGGCTTTTCCAGCGGGCCGTGGAGCATGTCCGGACGAACTGTCCGGGTCCCTGCCGCATGGAGTTGAACGTCAACCGTCACAACCGGGCGCTGCATTTCTACGAACGGATGGGGATGCGCCGCCTGCGCGAAGGGGATTTCCCGATCGGCGAGGGTTTTTATATGAATGACTACATTATGGGGCTGGATCTCGAATAACCGATGGGCATACTTGTCGGTCGACATCTCCCCGGCATACGAAAAAGCGGAACGGTCTGACCGTTCCGCTTTTCATATATCCCTCCCCGGGCTGTACCTCTCCCCGGGTTACGCCCCTCCCTTGGGTTGTGCCTCTCTCTGTCCCGCCCCTCTCGGGTTACGGCCTCTTCTCGGATTGTGCCTCTCTCCACCCCCCCCCGGTTATGCCTCGGGGTCGTTTTTGAAGAGGTCGATTTCACCCCGCTCGACCTTTCCGTAGAGATCGGCCAACTCGGCAATCACCGGCGAGATGAACTCCAACGTGTCTGTGACGGCGGATTTGTTGCCTTCACCCTTGATACGGTAGAGCATGGCGGCGTAGAGGGCCCGGAAACAGAGTTCGGTATCGCTCATGCCGGGATTCCCGATTACGGCGCGCAGGCGCGGCAATTCGGGTTCGAGCCGTGCGAACGTGTGTCGGTAATGCTCCCCGACGGGTAGTTTCATCAATTGGAGATGGAGGTCGTGCAGGTCCTGAATCAGATGCAGCGTGTGTTCGAGATGTCCCTTCTCCTCCTTGCCCTCCTGTTGGAGGAGGTTTGCCAGGTCGAGGTACCAGAGCAGGAAGATGTGTTTCTGCTCTTCGGCAATATCCTTGCGGGGCGCGATCAGGGTCGAGAAGATAGCCTCGGGACTGAACTGCAGGGCCCGCAACAGGTCCTCCAGCTGCCAGAGGTAGAGGATGTATTCAGCGATATTCTCGCGCCGTTTGGCTTTGGCAATATCCATGTTGTTTATTTTTTACCCATTTCTTTCGTTTCCCGCCTTCCGCCTCTCGTCTCCCGCTTTTCGTCTCCCGCTTTTCGTCTCCCGCTTCCCGTCTCCTGCATCTTTCCTCTCTTTTCCCCTCTTTCCCCTTTTTCCTGTCGCCACTCGTCTCTCTCCACGCTACCCCCCCCCTCCGCACTCTATTTGATCCAGGTTTTGGGTCCCGAGAGGTGTTTGAGAAAGTATTGCTGGGACTTGAGCAGGTTGCGCGACTGGAGCACCATGTTCTTGGTCTCGGTCAGGATCGTGAGGTAGAGCATCGAGGCTTTGGTATTGGACTTGGCCTCGTTGATTCGGGTGAGTTCGGACTTGATGGCCTCGGCGATCGACTCGAAGAGCTGGTCGCGCATCGTGAGTACGGTTTCGATTTCGGAGAAGTCGCCCTCGCGCAGCATCTGGTTGATGCGTCGGTAGATCGATTCCACGTCGTCGTTGATCGACATCAGGTCCCGGGTCTGCTCCATCGACATGCCTTCGTGGTTGTTGTCGATGTGTTCGAATGCCGGGCGGGTGATGTGCATCAGGGCTTTGGTCATTTCGTTGAGGTAGTCGACGACCTGGACGTAGTAGTGGGCGGTATTGACATCCTCGCCCTGGAGCTTCTTGAGGGTGGGGAGGAGCGAATATTTGCGTTCGCGGGAGTGGTAGAAGAGGTCGTTGGACTCCTTGACCATGTCGCGGAGGACCTTTCTGTTCTCCTTGAATACGGCGATGAGCGTGCGGTCGTAGATCTTCGTGGCGGACTCCATCGTGGCACAGACTTCGTCGCGGAGGTCTGTGATGATGTCCTCGTTGGTTCGGATCTGCTGGCGGACAGCGGTACTTTCCTTGTCTTTCTTGAGGAAGTTGCTGTGGATAAGCATCCATCCGCAGAGGATCGTGATGATGATTAACACGGGTGTTCCGCCGTAGATGAGTGCAAAACCGACGACCAGTGCGATGAGGAATCCTCCGAGCGCGGTGATGAACCAACCTGCGACGACGGTCATGACGCCTGAGATGCGGTACACGGCGCTTTCGCGCCCCCAGGCCCGGTCTGCGAGCGAGGAACCCATGGCGACCATGAAGCATACGTAGGTGGTCGAAAGGGGGAGTTTCAGCGAGGTGGCCATGGCGATCAGAAGGGCCGACGTAGTTAGGTTTACCGTGGCTCGGATCATGTCGTAGGGGGCCCCGCTGTGCTCGACATCCTCGAATTCGAAACGACGGGAGATCGCCTCCCGGGCTTTCGGGGGGATGACCCGCTCGATTCCCGCATTGATGTTGAGAGCAGCGCGTACGATCGTGCGGGAGAAGAGCGACGAACCGTATTGTTCCTGTCCTTCATCGCCCTGCGCCGAGAGCGAGAGTTCGGTTTCGGTGACGTGCATGGCCTTCTTGGAGGTCCAGAGCGTGAGGATCATCATGGCTCCGGCCGCGAGCAGGATGAGGAAATTTGCAGGCACGTTTTCGTTGAGAGCCTCCATGAGCATTCCGGCGTCTCCGGAGTGTCGGGTGATGGAGTATGCGTCGAATCCGGCTACGGGCACGCCGATGAAGTTGACGAGGTCGTTTCCTGCGAATGCGAGTGCGAGCGCGAAGGTTCCGGAGAGGATCGTGATTCGGAGGATGTTGATCTTGAGGCGCTGGATGAAGAAGAGGATCATGGAGCAGGCGATCCAGCAGATGAAGAGGGCGAGGAGCAGGTGGCTGTCGATCCACTTGATGAAGTCATGCCCTGCGAGGATGGTTTTCAGTCCCTTGAAGACGGCGAAATAGACGATCGCCGTGAGCGAGGCTCCGCACCAGAGGGACCCGTATCGGTGGAATATTGCGGTGTATCGGAACGAGAAGATGAGCCGGGAGATGTACATGACGATGGTTCCGCAGGTGAATGCGATGACCACGGAGAGGAGGATCGCGGAGACGATACCCATTGCCCGGGATGTGTTTATGTACTGTCCGAGGGTTGTGATGCCCTGAGCCGGGTCGTTTGAGATCTTGTAGATGGATACGGCGATTGCGGATCCCAGCAGACAGAAGATGAGGGATACGGTGGTCGAGGTGGGGAGCCCCCAGGAGTTGTAGAGGTCGAGGAGGATGACGTTTGCGAACATGACGCCGAGGTAGAGCATCATCACCTCGTGGAAGGTGAAGAGTCCGGGGTTGAACATGCCGCTTCGTGCGACCTCCATCATTCCGCTGGATGTTACGACTCCGATGATGATGCCGAAGGATGCGACGGCAAGGATGATCTTCATGGGAGCGGCTTTCGAACCGATTGCGGAGTTCAGGAAGTTTACGGCGTCGTTTGTCACGCCGACAAATAGCCCGGAAACAGCGAGAATTCCCAGGATTCCGACGATGAAGGTGTAGATGTCACTCATGCTGAAATTCAGTGCAAATGCTGAACAAATTTACTTGAAATTTCCCGATGAAACGGAATTGACACTGAATGTTAACGTTAATTTAACGTGGCCTTGTCCGAAATCTCCTTTGGAGCGGCCTTTGGGGCCTTTGGTTCCGGGAGCTCCGACCCGCGAAAACGAAGCGGGGCGCTTGAAAAACGGGCCGTGCTGTCTGAAAACGGACCGGCCGTTCAAAGCAAGCCGGGGCCTCGTGAAAAACGGGCCGTGCTGCCTGAAAAACGGGCGGGCCGTCCAGGATCGGGGCGGACCATTCAAAAACGAGACGGGCCGCCTGAGAAGGGGCCCGTCTCTGTGAATTCAGTCCGATTCGGGGGATTACTCCTCGTCGGTATCGGTGTATGCCTTGAGCAGTTTGTCCTGCACGTCGGCGGGCACCTGCTCGTAGGATGAGAACTTCATGGTGTAGGTGGCCGATCCGGAGGTCAGCGACGAGAGGGTGGTCGAGTAGCGGTAGAGCTCGGCCAGCGGCACGAGGGCGTTCAGGCGGTCGAAACCCTTGTCGGACTCCATGCCGGCAATCATGGCGCGGCGGTTCTGGAGGTCGGACATCACGGCACCCATGTACTCGCTCGGGACGAGGACCTCGACGTTGTAGATCGGCTCCATGATCTTGGGACCGGCGTTGCGGAATGCCTCCTTGAATGCGTTTCGGGCGGCGAGTTTGAAGGAGATTTCGTTCGAATCCACGGGGTGCATCTTGCCGTCGTAGATCACCACGCGGATATCGCGGGCGTAGGAACCCGTGAGCGGGCCCTCGTCCATCTTCTCCATGATACCCTTGAGGATGGCGGGCATGAAGCGGGCGTCGATGGCGCCGCCGACGATGGCCGAATAGAACTGGAGTTTTCCGCCCCATGCGAGGTCGTACTCCTCCTTGGTTTTGACATTGACGACCATGTCTCCCTTTCCGGGGACCTTGTAGTTCTTCGGTTCGGGAATCCCCTCGTAGTAGGGTTCGATGATCATGTGAACCTCACCGAACTGTCCGGCGCCTCCCGACTGCTTCTTGTGACGGTAGTCGGCCTGTGCGACCTTGGTAATGGTTTCACGGTAGGGGATCTTCGGTGCGATGTAGTCGTATGCGAGTTTGTTCTCCTTTTCGATGCGCGAGCGAAGGATGTTCAGGTGGTGTTCGCCCTGGCCCTGGATGATGGTCTGCTTCAGTTCCTTGGAGTATTCGACCAGAATCGTCGGGTCTTCGAACTTGGCGTCGTTGAGCAGTTTGCCGAGCTTCTCCTCATCGCTCTGCTCCTTGCACTTGACGGCGGCGCGGTAGCGCGGTTCGGGGAAGACGATGGGTTCGATCGTCACGGGCGCGGCGGCAGCCGAGAGGGTGTCGTTCGTGCGGGTACCCTTGAGTTTGACGGTGCAGCCGATGTCTCCTGCGGAGAGTTCGGTGACCTTGATGCGGTTCTTTCCGGCGACGGCGAAGAGCTGCGAGAGCTTCTCCTTGTTCCCGGTGCGGGTGTTGACGAGTTCGGTACCCTCGGTGATCTTGCCGCGGATGACGCGGAAGTAGGAGATTTCACCGATGTGCTGTTCGACCTGGCTCTTGAATACGAAGGCCACGGCGGGGGCCGTTTCGTCGGCTGCGATCTCTTCGCCCTCGGTGGAGAGGAATGCGGGGGCCTTCAGCGGTCCGGGAGCGACGTTGATAATGAACTCCATGAGACGTTTGGTTCCGATATCGCGTTTTCCGCTGGTGCAGAAGATGGGCATTACCTCACGCTTCGAGAGACCGATCTTGAGACCGGCGCGGATGTCGTCCTGGGTCAGCGTTCCCTTGTCGAAGTAGAGCTCCATGAGGGCTTCGTCGTGCTCGGCGGCCATTTCGACGAGCTCCTTGTTGAGTTCCATGGCACGTTCCATCTCCTCGGCGGGGATTTCGAGCTCTTCGCGGTGACCGTCGTGGTCCTTGAAGCGGTACATCTTCATGAGCAGGACGTCGATGAAGGCGTTGAATTCGGGACCCTGGTTGACGGGGTACTGTACGATGACGGGTTTCACGCGCGAGGCGGCCTTGATGGAGTCGAACGTGGCTTCGAAGCTGGCCTTGTCGGCATCGAGCTGGTTGATGACACCGATGACGGGTTTCTGGAGCAGGCGGGCGTAACGGGCCTGAATCTCGCTTCCGACCTCCCATCCGTTCTGGGCATTGAAGAGGAATACGCCGACGTCGCCGACCTTGAATGCGGAGAAGAGGCTTCCGCAGAAGTCGTCGGATCCGGGGCAGTCGATGATATTGAGTTTTCGGTCCATGAATTCGGTGAAGAGGATCGTGGAATAGATCGAGCGTTTGTATTCGTGCTCGATATCCGTATTGTCCGAGAGTGTGTTGTTGGTCTCGATACTACCCCTGCGGTCGATGACTTTCCCCTCGTAGGCCATCGCTTCGGCAAGGGTAGTTTTACCCGTGCCGGGGGCACCGATGAGGACGATGTTCTTGATCTCTTTGGCTGAATAGTTTTTCATATTCCGAATAGTTTTAGGTATTTTGTTTCGTTTTGGGCGGCATTTGGGCGGGCGGGATTCGGGCCCGTTTTTTTGCGCGACTATAAATATACGAAATAATCGGGAAAAACAACTTTCGGGGAGAAAAAAATCGCCCTTGCGGGGCGATTTTCGTGACTTTGGGCGGATCGGCGGCTACGGCTTTGTCGATTGGTAGGGTTCGAGTGCCGGGGCGATCACCTGTTCCATGACGTCGTATCCCGCGCGGGTGGGGTGTACGCCGTCGCGGGTGTATTCGGGGCGCATCGATCCGTCCTCGGCCGCGAGAGCCGGATGGTAGTCGACCCAGGCGATCCCGCGCTCCAGGGCGTATTTGCGGAGCCGTGCATTCAGTTCGCGGATCTTTTCGGGGACCTGCTCGACCTCGGGTCTCCAGCCGTATTTTCCGGCGGGGAGCACCGAGCAGATGATCGGCTGAATCCGGGCAGCGAGGGCGAGTTCGGCCATCGAGACGATATTTTCGACGATATGCTCCATCTCGATCGGACCGTTGTTGAGAGCCAGGTCGTTGGTTCCGGCGAGGATCACGACGGCCTTCGGGCGGAGGTTGATGACGTCGGCGCGGAAGCGGCAGAGCATCTGCGAGGTGACCTGCCCGCTGATTCCGCGGCAGGCGAAGTTGTTTTCGGAGAAGAATTCGGGATGGGCGTCGTCCCAGCCGTCGGTGATGGAGTTTCCCATGAACACGACGTCGGGGGCCTGGGTCAGTTGGGCATTGGCTCCGGCATAGCGGCCGTAGTTGGCCCAATCCTTGGGTTGTGCGGCAGCCAGCAGCGGGGTGGCCGCCAGCAGCGCGAAAATGATCTTTTTCATCTTTATCGGATCGATCTGTTTTTCAGTTTTCGGACGGGACCCGGGTTCCGGTTTTCATCAGGATCCGGGCCTCCTTTAAGGCCTATTTTCCGACGACGGCCTCCAGTTCTTCGACCGTTGCGGGGATCTTGCGGTCTCCGAGGACGCGGCTTCCGGTTTCGGTGACGAGGATGTCGTCCTCGATGCGGATTCCGCCGAAATCGCGGTAGGCGTCGAGGGCGTCGTAGTCGACAATTCCCTTGTAAAGTCCCTCGGCGCGACACTTGTCGATCAGTGCGGGGATGAAATAGAGTCCCGGCTCATCGGTCAGAATGGTCCCGGGTTCGAGCCGCCAGGCGGCGCGGTAGATGCAGGTTCCGGACTGTGCGGCGCGTTCGGCGATCGTCGAGAAGTCGAACGAGCGTTCGCCCATGGCCTCGCAGTCGTGCACGTCCATACCCAAACCGTGTCCGAGTCCGTGGGGCATGAGCATGGTCATGGCTCCGGCGGCCACGGCATCGGCGGGCGAACCCTTGAGGATGCCCAATCCGACCAAACCTTCGGCGAGGACCATGTAGGCTGCGTTGTGCACCTCGGTGTACATCATGTGGGGCTTGACGATGCGTGCCACGTGGTCGTGGGCCGCGAGGACGATGTTGTAAATATCCTTCTGTTTCTGGGTGAAGCGCCCGCTGACGGGATAGGTGCGGGTGTGGTCCGAGCAGTACCCTTCGACGCTTTCGCCTCCGGCGTCGCACAGCAGCAGCCGACCCTCCTCCAGCACGCCTTCGGCGTTGAGGTTGTGGAGCGTTTCGCCGTGCTGCGAGACGATCGAGGGGAACGAGACGCCCTGCCCGCAGGACTTGGCGATCCCTTCGATGGCCCCGGCGATCTCACGCTCGATGATTCCCGGGCGGCACATCTTCATGGCCAGCAGGTGCATGTCGTATCCGATGCGGAAGGCGCGCTCCATGGCTTCGATCTCCTCGGGGCTCTTCTTCTCGCGCATTTCGGCCACGGCGAACATCAGGTCGACGGACTTGTAGTCGTGCAGGGCGGCGGGTTTGATACCGAGGAGTTCCGAGAGCTGGAGTTTGGTTTCGCCGCGATAGGGCGGGAGGTAGTGGATCTTGCGCCCGAGGGCGATGGCCTTGCGGATGCGTGCGGCGAGTTCGGCCATCGGGAAGGTCTTCGTCACGCCGACCTCGGCACCCATGTCGCGGAGGGTGGGCTGAGGCCCGGTCCAGATGATGTCCTCGACGGTGAAGTCGTCGCCGTAGAGGGCCTCTTCGCCGGAATCGGCGTCGATCACTCCGACGATATCGGGGACGTTCAGCCCGAAATAGTATCGGAACGAGGAGTCTTGGCGGAAATAGTAGGCGTTGTTGGGGTAATTGTTGGGTGAGAGGGGGTTTCCGGGCAGGAGGATGATGCCCTCTCCGATTTTGGTACGCAGCTCGCGGCGGCGTGCGGTATAGGTTTTGGCAGAAAACATAGGTACATGTTGTTTCCTGCAAATATAGGAAAAAACGGGAAAACCCGTTACTCTGCGGTATGGAAATCGATCGAGGCTCCTGTTTTGTCGACCCGGACGGATACTTCGCGGCCCATGTAGAGGGCGAGGTTGGGTTCTTCGTGCCCGGCGGGGAATCCGAATACGACGGGAATCTTCAGATCCCGGAGATACCGTGCAATGATGGTCTCGGCGTCGGGGACCCCGAACTTGTCGCATCCGATCGTCTTCGAGAAATGCCCCACGAGGACGGCCCGGACGTTTCGCAGCACGCCGCAGCGTTCGAGGCTCTGCATCATGCGGTCGATCCGGTAGGCGAATTCTCCGATCTCCTCGATGAGCAGGACGGTCGGCGTTTCGGTTTCGAGGGCTTCGGGGGTTCCGTTTGCGGCGCAGATGACCGTCAGGTTCCCACCGGCCAGGCGTCCGCGGGCCGTTCCGGTTCGGTTCAGCGGGTGGGGGTCGATCTCGATGCGGAGTGTTTCGCCGAAGAGGGCCTTGCGGAGCGACTCGGCGGAGTCGTCCTCCCCGTCGTCGTCGAACCGGAATCCGGAGGGCATCGGGCCGTGAATGGATTCGATGCCGAGCCGCCGCAGGACGAGGTGCAGGGTTGTGACGTCACTGAATCCGGCGATCCATTTCGGGTTTTCGCGCAGGGGCGAGAAGTCCACGAGAGGGAGCAGTCTCACCGATCCGTATCCGCCGCGTCCGGCCAGAATCGCCTTGACCGAAGGGTCGTCGATCATGTGCTGGAGGTCTTCGGCGCGCTGTTGGTCCGTGGCTGCGAAGTAGGGGTGTTCGCGGCAGCTCCAGAACCTTCCGAATTTCGGATGCAGGCCCCAGGCCTCGAAGCGTTCGCGGATCCTGGCCGTATCGATTTTTTTGGGGAGTTTTCCGGCGGGGGATACGATTCCCACGGTGTCTCCGCGGTGGAGATAGGGCGGACGGATGAATCGGACGGAGTCGGGGCCCTGTGCTGCGGCGCCGAGGGGAAGGAGGCACAGCAGCAACGGAATCAGGCGTTTCATGCTTTTTGTTTTCGTTTGCGTTCGAGTCCTTCGGGCAGGGGCAGGGTGATGCGTGCGAAGCTGATGATGGCGGCCGTTACGGCGCAGCCTCCGGCGATCATCAGGGCGGTATGGGTGCTGTTCCGGGGGACGAAATGGAAGAGCATGGCCATCAGAGCGGCTCCGGTTGTTTGTCCGATGAGCCGGGCGGTAGCGAGCATTCCGCTTGCGGAGCCGCTCCGGGAGGGAGGAGCCGAAGCGATCAGGATGCTGTTGTTCGGGGACTGGAAGAGTCCGAATCCGGCGCCGCAGAGTAGCAGCCGCCAGATGATGTCGAAATCGGAGGGGTGCTCGGGGATCCAGGCCAGCAGGAAGAGACCTGTTGCCATGGCTGTAAGCCCTGTTCCACCGAGCAGGCCGGCATGGATCCGTTCGACGAGCATTCCGGCTACGGGAGCGACGACCATGATGACGGCGGGCCAGGCGGTGAGCAGCAGTCCGGTCTGTACGTCACTGTATCCGCAGGCGTGCTGGAGGTAGAACGGGAGAGCGACCATGGCGAGCATCTGGGCGAGGAACGAGCAGATCGAGGTGAGGACCGAAACCGAGAAGATGGGGATTCGGAGCAGGTCGAAAGGCAGGATCGGGTATGTTTCGCGCAACTGGGAGCGGATGAAGAAGAATCCGATGACGAGCAGGGCGGCGACACCGAGCGAGAGGAGCGTTGGGTTGATTCCGTGGGAGAATCCCTCGACCGAAGCCATGAGGAGCCCGAAGGTGAGTGCATTCATCACGGCATCGCGCCAGCTGAACCGGTGCGCGGCGTCCCGGACGGGATTCTGGGGGAGGAACCGGTGGCTGAGGGCGAGGGCCGCGAGTCCGATGGGGATGTTTACGGCGAAGAGCCAGGGCCAGTCGGCTACGGCGAGGATTCCGGCGGCCATGGTGGGTCCTGCGACCGACGAGACGGCGACGACCGTGGCATTGATTCCCATACCTCGACCGAGTTGGGCCTTTGGGTAGATGAACCGGATGAGGGTGGTATTGACCGAGGTGATGGCTGCGGCTCCGAATCCCTGCATGACGCGGGCCAGGACGAGAGCCTGGAACGATCCGGACAGCGAGCATCCGACGGACGCCACGGTGAAGAGCATCAGACCGGCGATGTATACTTTCCGGTATCCGATCACGTCTCCGAGGGCCGAAAAGGAGAGCAGGGAGATCATGATGGCCAACTGGTAGGCATTGACGATCCAGATGGAGTCTGCGGCGGAGATGCCGAGTTGGGTGCCGATGGTGGGGAGCGCGACGTTTGCGATGGTCCCGTCGATGACCGAGAGCGAGACGCCGAAAGCGACGGCGAGGATGGCTCCCAGCCGTCGGGGCATCGGAATCCCGTCCGTGGGGCCTGTTATGTGGGGTGTGGCATACATGATCTGTCAGCCCGGCTATTCGGCGTCGACGAACTTGTAGAGCTGGTCGCCGCGTCGGATCAGCCCCGGGGTGCGGATGGCGCAGAGTTCGCCCTGGGCGACGGTTTCGCAGGGTTTCCCGTCGGGTCCGTGGAGTTCGGAGAGGGGCTGTTCGGCCACGCCTGTCGTGGCGCCGAGGAAGAAGATTGCATCTCCGACGCTGACCGTCGACGCTTCGACGGCGACCTCCGCGACGGAGAGCTTCTTGTAGAAGTTCACGACCTTGCCGACATAGACCTTGCGTTTGGTGGCCGAAGATCCGTAGGCGGGGCTGTGTTCGACGACGGGCCGTCCGGCGTAATAACCCTCCCAGAATCCGCGGTTGAAGACTTCGCGGAGCCGCTCCTTGAGCCCGGCGGCCAGCTCCGGGGTGTACGTTCCGGCCTCTATCGCCTTCAGGGCCTCGTCGTAGCACGACACGACGCGCTTCACGTATTCGGCGCCGCGAGCCCGGCCCTCGATCTTCAGGACCCGGACTCCGGCCGCGACCATCTTGTCCAGGAAGTCGACGGTGCAGAGATCCTTGGGCGAGAGGACGTAACGTCCGTCGATATCGAGCTGTGCGCCGGTCTCCCTGTCGGTGACGGTGTATTTGCGGCGGCACAGCTGGCGGCAGGCGCCGCGGTTTGCCGAGCAGCCGGTTTCATAGAGCGAGAGGTAGCATTTCCCCGAGATCGACATGCAGAGGGCTCCGTGTGCGAACATCTCGATCTGGACCCGTTCGCCGCGCGGTCCGCAGATCTCCTCCTCGATGATCCGGCGGTGAATCGCCGCGACCTGTTCGAGGGATAGTTCGCGGGCCAGTACCACCGTGTCGGCCCATTGGGCGTAGAAACGCACGGCCTCGGAATTGGAGATGTTGCACTGGGTGGAGATGTGGACCTCCAGCCCGATCTGCCGGGCATAGCGGATGGCGGCCATGTCGGAGGCGATCACGGCGTCGATTGCGGCGCGTTTGGCGCGGTCGAGGACGGCGTGGAGGTCATCGATCTCCTCCTCGTAGACGATCGTATTGACCGTCAGATAGGTTTTGACTCCGGCCCGGTGGGCTTTTTCGACGATTCGTTCGAGGTCGTCGAGGGAGAAGTTGGCGGCCGAAGCCGCGCGCATGTTGAGCTTTCCGACCCCGAAATAGACGGCATCGGCTCCGGCCTGGATGGCTGCGGCGAGGGATTCGTAGGACCCCACGGGGGCCATGATTTCGATTTCCGAACGCTTCATGCCGGGTTCAGTGTTTTCGGCCCATCAGGCTGGCGGCGTAGTCGCGCATCCGTTTGGTGCGATCGGGCTCCACGGAGAGGGTGTCGAGGATCGCCAGTGCGCGTTCGAATCGCAGGGATATCTGCTGTTCGGTCAGGCGTGGGATATCGAGACGGTCGTAGATGGCCTTGACGGTGTTGATTTTCTCTTCGTCGGAGAGTCCGGGATTGCGGTAGGTGGTGCGTAGCACCTCTCGGGTGGCCTCGTCGGCATGGCTCATGGCCGTGATCATCAGGTAAGTTTTCTTTCCTTCGAGGATATCGCCGCCGATGGCCTTTCCGAGGCGTTCGTCTCCGTAGCTGTCGAGCAGGTCGTCCTGGAGCTGGAAGGCGAGTCCGAGTTCGATGGCGAAACGTCGGAGTTTGCGGCAGTCCTCGTCGGAGGCGCCTCCGAGGGTGGCGCCGATGACGACGGCCCCGGCCAGGAGGACGGATGTTTTGAGTTCGATCATGTGCATGTACTCGACGACGGAGACTTTGGGCTTGTGTTCGAAATCCATGTCGTACTGCTGTCCTTCGCAGACTTCGAGTGCCATGGTATTGAACGTGGCGAGCACCTGGGGCAGGAGTTGTGGGGGGATTGCGCTCAGGAGTCGGTATGCGCAGATGAGCATGGCGTCTCCGGAGAGGATGGCGACGTTTTGTCCCCATTTTGCAAAGACCGAAGGTTTTCCGCGTCGCATGGCGGCATTGTCCATGATGTCGTCGTGCAGGAGTGTGAAGTTGTGGAAGACTTCGACGGCCGCGGCCGCGGGCATGGCGCGCTGCAGGTCGTCGGAGAAGATTCCGCAGGCGAGTGCGAGGAGCATGGGTCGGAGCCGTTTTCCGCCGCCAGCCAGCGAATAGCCGATCGGGGCATAGAGGAGTTCGGGTTCGGCCGGGAATTCGGTTTGTGCGAGGTAATTTTCGATGGCTTGCAGGAGTTGCTCGTTGTTTTGCATGGTCCGGGGGGGTGTTTTAGGTAAAAAAACCGATCCAAAATTACGAAAAAACTTTGGAGTGGCCGAATTTTCGCTTAACTTTGAAAGGATGAAATCAACTTTTAAATAGATAGAGCCATGAAAAAACTCGCTATCGGCGTGGACATCGGCGGAATCAATACCGCATTTGGTCTCGTGGATGAGAACGGCGATCTGTATGCCGAATCGGTCATATCGACCAAGAAGTATCCCTATGTAGACGACTATCCGACTTATGTCGAGGAGTTGTGTGATTCGCTGCGGGCTTTGGCCCGGAGCCTGTCGTTCGACTACGAACTGGCGGGCATCGGCATCGGGGCTCCGAATGCGAATTTCCACAAGGGGACGATTGAGAATCCCGCGAATCTGTGGAAGTTCCGGGAAGGGGATCCGAATCCGGATGAATCCCGTCGGATTTTCCCGCTGGCGGATGACATTTCACGACATTTCGACGGGGTGAAGACGCTGGTGACGAACGATGCCAATGCGGCGACGATCGGTGAGATGATCTACGGCAACGCCAAGGGGATGAAGGATTTCGTGATGATTACGCTGGGCACGGGACTCGGTTCGGGTTTTGTGGCCAACGGTGAGATGATCTACGGTCACGACGGTTTTGCGGGGGAATTCGGCCACGTCATTGTCGAGCGCAACGGCCGGGAGTGCGGTTGCGGACGGCGGGGCTGCCTGGAGACCTACGTTTCGGCGACGGGTATCAAGCGCACGGCGTTCGAGCTGATGGCCAAGATGAATGCGCCGAGCAAACTGCGGAGCATTGCGTTCGACGACTTCGACGCCTCGATGATCTCGGCTGCGGCCGAGCAGGGGGACCCGATTGCCAAGGAGGCCTTCCGCTTCACGGGCGAGATGCTGGGCCGGGCTTTGGCCGACGTGGTTACGGTGACCTCTCCGGAGGCGATTTTCCTCTTCGGGGGGCTTTCGAAGGCGGGGAAACTGCTCTTCGAGCCGACGCAGTGGTACATGGAGGAGAACATGCTGTTCGTCTTCAAGAACAAGGTGAAACTGCTTCCGAGCGGCATTCAGGGGAAGAATGCGGCGATCCTCGGGGCTTCGGCGCTGATCTGGCAGGAGCAGGGGCACGTCAAGTGACCGTCTGCCGGGCGGCAGTTGCGGGCGGAGTCCGAGGACTCCGCCCTTTTTGAAAGGATTTTCAACGAATAACCCATGAAAAGAGTCATGAAGAAACTGTTATTAGGAATTTTCGTATTGCTGACGGGTGGTTTTGCCGGGGCTCAGGTCCGGTTTGTGGATGCCGGGGAGTTGACGCTGATCGGCAAGGCCCTTCCCACCGAGCATCCCTACCATCGGATCGACACGGCGGTCTACAAGGGATTTACGCCGACCGAGAACCAGCAGATCCGTTGTTCGGCGGGTCTTGCGATTGTTTTCCGGACCAACACTTCGCGTCTGGATCTGTTTCCGCACTATTCGTCGTTCGTCTACCGGGGCGGTAGTACGCCCCGGGTGGCTTCGGAGGGTTTCGACCTTTATATCCGCCAGGACGGGGAGTGGCTTTATGCGGCATCGCGGGACTCCGGGAAGCGGGGCAAGTCCTTTACGCTGATCTCCGGGATGGACACCTCGGAGAAGGAGTGCCTGTTGTACCTTCCGAACTACAGCGAGCTGCTGTCTCTGCAGATCGGGGTGGACGAAGGCGCCTCGATCACCCCTCTGGAGAATCCCTTCCGGCACAAGATCGTGATTTTCGGGTCGAGTTTCACGCATGGCGTGAGCACGAGCCGTGCAGGGATGAGCTATCCGATGCAGATCGAGCGCAATACGGGTCTCTATTTCTGCAGTATTGCCTGCAGCGGGAATTGCAAGCTCCAGCCCTACTTTGCAGATTATCTGGGGGATGTGAAGGATGCCGACGCGATGGTTTTCGACGGGTTTTCGAATCCGGATGCGAAGATGATCCGCGAGCGCCTGATCCCCTTCATTGCGCGAATCCGCGAGAAGCTGCCGACGACTCCGTTGATTTTCGTGCAGACGATCTATCGGGAGAGTTGCAACTTCAACCTTGCGGTTCGGGCGCGGGAGGAGGCCAAGCAGGCTGCGGCGCGCGAGATGATGGCGCAGGCCATGCGGGAGTTCGACGGAATCTACTTCATCGACAAGGCGAATCTGACGGGCACCGACCATGCCACTTCGGCCGACGGCACCCATCCGTCGGATCTGGGTTACTGGCGCTGGGCGCAGAATCTGCAGCCGGAACTGTTGAAGGTGCTGCGGAAGTGCGGCATTCGCTGATCCGGGGGGCCTTTGGCCCGTGACGAAGAATCCCTGCCACCTTCAGGAGGCAGGGATTTTTCGTCGGCAGCCGCCGGATGATTCCGGCGGGCTACTCCCGGATCAGCACGTCGTAGTCTCCGGCGGGTTCGTATCCGAGCAGCAGGGGCCTGGGGCGGGTATTGTCGAATCGGTCGTTGACGAGGCTGCGCGTGGGGTCGTACCACGGACATTGGATTCCGGCCAGATCCATCAGCAGATGGGGCAGGTCATCCGAGGAGAAGCGGCGGTTGATGGCCCGGGCGACCTGTTCCACGATTTCGGGATGGTTGCTGCGGTAGGAGTCGGACATCCAGATCAGGAAGGGGATTTCGAACTGGTATTTGCAGATTCCGGCCGTGAGCGGGGTGTAGGTGCGGCCGAAATGGACGCGGTAGTCGAACATCTCCTCGCCGTGGTCCGAGAGGTAGATGACGATGGCGTCCCGCCGGGCGAAGTGTTCCAGGATGGCATCCACGACGCGGTCGTTGTAACGGGTTGCGTTGTCGTAGTCGGCCAGAATCTGTTTTTGCCGGGCATTCAGGTCGGGGCGGTCGTAATCTTCGGGCGAGAAGTGCGCCTCGTCGGCGGGGAACCGGTCCCGGTAGTGGAGGTGTTGTCCGATGAGGTGGAAGATCGTCAGCTCGGCGGAATCGGTTTTCGGGACGATTCGGTCGTAGTCGTCGATGAGGTTGAGGTCCGAAGGGTGGCGCAGGGTGTTGACGGCGGTAAACAGCAGGGGGTTGCTTCGGGAATTGAAGAGATTTTTCAAACCGAGGTCGTGGAAATTGGTCACCGTACCTGCGGCCTGGTTGTCCATGTGGTAGGTGGCGTATCCGGCCTTTCGGAACAGGGCCGGGAAGAGGGGTTTTTCGTCCCAGTGTTCACCGGCGTCGAGGCTGGCGGGGGAGAAGATCTGGTTCAGCACCGAGGTGGTGAGGTTGGCCGGGGAAATGACATCGTTGAAGACGAACAGTTCGCCCCGGTTGCGGCGCTCCTCCATGCGGGGATTGGTCTCCAGCGGGTATCCGTAGAGGCTCGAATGGTGTTTGTTGAACGACTCTCCGATGACGACGACGATGCAGGGCGACCGGAACGAACATCCCTCCACGCGGGCCGAATCGAGGATCTGCAGGAGCCGTTCGGCGCGTTCGGGCGAGAAGTTGTTTGCGGCGAGGGCGGTATGGATTCGTTCGAAGGTCGAGATCGGGGTGCTCGGGGCTTCGATGGCCGGGGTATCGTGCTCGGCGAGGAGGAGTTTGCAGAAGATCTGGATTCGGCTGACGGAGATTCCGAGTCCGATAAGGAGGAGGATGGCCAGCGTGGTGCGTACTGCGCGGTTCCGGAATCTGAATTTCGGGGCATGTTTTCGCAGCACGACATATCCGGCGACGATCAGCGCGAAGAAGATGGTCAGCAGGATGAAGGAGGTGGATGCGCAGTATGTTTTGAGGAATTCGGAGCTCTCCTGCGCATTGGTTTCCCAGAGGACCTGCAGGACCGATGCGGAGCAGAGTGTTCCGAAGTGTATCTGGAGGAAACTTTCGGCATAGGATGCCACGCCGAGAATCAGCAGGATGGCTGAGATGTATCCGGTCCGGATGATTTGCCAGGCCGTGGACCCCCCCCCGTTTGCATGGCGGTGCCGTTGCAGGCACAGCGGGAGGGTAAGGAGATAGGCGCGGAAGAGGGATAGGAGCAGCGCGAGGATGAGATTTCTCCAGACGAAGAAGGTCATTTCGCGGCTGACGGCATAGAGGATGTCGGGGAACGTGGGGACGATCGCTGCGAAGAGGAAGAATCCGGGATGTTCTCCGATGGGTTTCAGCAGTCGTGAAAAAGTGCTACCGGCCATTCCGGGCCGATAGCACCAGCGTTTGAGGGATTCCATGTCGGCAGCGGGGGTTACTTCATCACCACCTGGGTCTGGCCGATCAGCCGGCCTTCGCAGTAGAGTTCGATCGAGTAGGTTCCGGGTGCGAATCCCGAGGAGTTGAAGTAGATGCCGACTTCGAGGTCCTGATTCTGGTAATCGACCTCACGCATGGCGGAATAGCTCAGGCGTTCACCCTCGAATTCGAAGGTCGGCATCTGTTCGGTCGTGAGCACATATCCGTCCGGGGATGTGATCCGCATGTAGATGGCCTTGTTTCCTGGGGTGGCCAGTTCGTTGGCCGAGAGCACGAAGTCGACCCGGAGCCGGGATGCGTTTTTGATTCTCGACACGGGATTTCCGCGGTCGTTGAGTCCGGCGAGTCGGATGTCGCGGGCGCGGAGCACGGCGCCGACCTTGACCTTGTTGTCGAGTTCGGCGGCTTTTTCTTCGGCCATTTCGGCCCGCAGCTTGGCCGAGGAGATCTCCTTGCGGTATCCTACGTTCTCCTTGATGAGCTGTTTGTTGAGCGTATTGAGGGAGTCGATCTGCCGGACATATCCCTTCATGATGGATCTCAGGGTTCCGACCTCCTTTTCATACTGTTTGATTTTCGCGAGGTTCCAGGAGCGCTCCTTTTTGAGCCGGGTCATGAGCGAATCGGCGCGTTCGCGCTCGATGTCGAGACCTCGTGAGATGGAGTCGTTAGAGATCTGGAGGTTGTCGTAATCGGTCATGAGTCGTCCGAGATCGTTCTGAATCGAGTCCCGGTCGGCCTTCAGGAGTTCGTTGTCGAGCATCTGCTGGTGGTGGATGCTGAAGTAGAGCGCAGAGATTGCCACCAGGATGACCGAAAGGATGATGATGACGATCCGGTATCCGCGGATGGATTTTCCGGCATCGGGCTGCGGGGTCGAGAAGTCGTCGTCTTCGAACTCCGCAGGATCGTAACCCTGTTTGTTTTCCATAGAGGGGTTTGTTTTGGCGGTGCGGGGGCGTATCGGCGGGTGGGGCGGAGTTTGTTGTCTCCGGGGCCGCCGGGGCGTAGCCTCCGACCGGGTTTATTTTGGGCAAAGATAGGAAAAAAACCGGAATTTCGAAGCCGGACATCCGACATAGTTTTCGGAGAGCGGAATTCCGGTTTCTGGGGGGGAGTCCGGCGGCTTATTTGATCCGGCTGTCGAGGGGGTATTTCAGGCCCTTGTATCCGGAAATGTAGGCCTGAATGCTTCCGATTTTGACGGGCGACTCGATGTAGAGCGGGATTTTGTTGTCGTCGTCGGAGATCCAGAGCGTGAAGATGGTTCCGTCGGTAAACGAATAACCTTCGGTGGTCCCCAGCTGGCATTCGAACTTCAGGGTTCGGAATCGTCCTATGTTTCTGATTTTCTTGTTTTCGCGTCCGAGATATCGGTATCTGATGAGTTTGATGGTATCCTGCAGGACCATCTGGAGGGTTGCGGGTTCCCCGACGATGAAGTCTTCGGCTTCGGCGGATCTGAGCGTGAAGAAGAGCGAGATGGGATCCATGCTTTCGGCCGTCAGTTTCATCTGTTTTTCCTGGAAAGGTCTCTGTCGGCTTCGCCAGCGGGTATGGATCGTGGAGTCGGGCCAGATGTATGAGTAGGAGCTTTCGAAGGTGTAGTCTCCTTCGTGGATATCGCTTACGAAGCGGACGGGGCGCAGGATCTCGGGATCGATCCAGACGCGGTATATGTCTTCGAGGTTGTAGAACCAGCGATAGGTAGGCAGGGTTCGTCCGATACCTTCGACGCGGTATTTTGCTTTTCCATCGATTTGCTCTTCGTAGGTGCATATTTCGACGGCTCCGACCTCGGTGTTTGGGAACATCTTGGCCTTGTAGCTGACGCGGTAGAAGAGTTGTTCGCCCGGATGGTAGAGTTGTGCGGCGGCGGGCGAGGCCGCTGCAAGGAGGAGTATGGCGAGAAGGAACCGTTTCATCGGGGAAGTTTTGTTTTTCAGGTTAACGATTTTTTGGGGTTTTATATTACGAGATACGGGAAAAATCGATCTCTTCGCGTCCCGAGTAGCGTCTGCGGAGCATTTCCAGCCCGCGGTTTTGTGGCAGGGCGAGTGGAGGGTCTTCGGCGAGGATCTCGGCGGCGGCATCTCGCGAGACGGTGAGGATCTGCACGTCGGCCGTAGGGCTTGCGATCTTCAAATCGAATGCCATGCCGCTTTGGAGGGTTCCGTTGATGTCTCCGGCACCGCGCAGTTTGAGGTCGAGTTCCGCGAGCCGGAATCCGTCGTTTGTTTCGCACATGGCGTCGAGCCGGGCGCGGGATTCTCGGGACAGTTTTTCGCCGGACATGAGGATGCAGTAGGACTGTTCTCCGCCCCGTCCGACGCGCCCTCGCAGCTGGTGGAGCTGGGAGAGTCCGAACCGTTCGGCGGATTCGATGACCATGACGGTGGCGTTGGGGACGTCGACGCCGACCTCGATGACGGAGGTTGCGACGAGGATCTGCGCTTCGCCCTGCTTGAACTGGCGCATGGACTCCTCCTTGTCGGCGGGTTTCATTTTGCCGTGGCAGATGGCCGTGACGTACTGCGGCAGGGGGAAGTCGCGCGAAATGGCCTCGTAACCGTCCGTAAGGTCCTTGTAGTCCATGGCTTCGGACTCCTTGATGAGCGGGTAGACGACATAGACCTGCCGGCCTTTGGCAATCTCCTGACGCATGAATCCGAAGAGTTTCAGCCGGGCGGCATCCGTATAGTGGTAGGTCTTGATCGGGCGGCGTCCGGGCGGGAGTTCGTCGATGACCGAGACGTCGAGATCGCCGTAGAGGGTCATGGCCAGCGTGCGGGGGATGGGCGTAGCGGTCATGACGAGGATATGGGGGGGCTGTGCGTTTTTGGTCCAGAGGCGGGCGCGCTGTTCGACGCCGAAACGGTGCTGCTCGTCGATGACGACGAACCCGAGGTTTGCGAACTGCACGCGGTCCTCGATCAGCGCATGGGTGCCGATCAGGATGTCGACTTCGCCCGAGGCGATTCCATTGAGGGCTTCTCGGCGCTCGCGGGTTTTCGAGGCGCCGGTGAGGATGGCGACCCGGACCGGCATTCCGTCGAGCATCCTGCAAATGGTCGCAAAGTGCTGGCGGGCGAGGATCTCGGTGGGGGCCATCATGCAGGCCTGGTATCCGTTGTCGACGGCCAGCAGCATGGACATCAGGGCCACGAGGGTTTTTCCGCTTCCGACGTCACCCTGCAGCAGGCGGTTCATCTGGAATCCCGAGACGGTATCCTTGCGGATTTCGCGGATCACGCGCTTCTGGGCGCCGGTCAGGGGGAATGGGAGTTTTTCGTGGTAGAAGGTGTTGAAGACGCCTCCGACCTTGGGGAAGAGGAATCCGTCGCTTTTCGAGAGCCGGGCCGATCTCCGCTGCTGGATGTTGAGCTGGACGCCTAACAACTCTTCGAATTTGAGCCGGTACTGGGCCTGCCGGAGGGCCTCCTGCGACTGCGGGAAGTGGATGTTGTAGAGCGCTTCGCGCCGTGAAACCAGCCCGTACCGGGCGCGCAGGGCCTCCGGCAGCGGATCGGAGATGCGGTCGCGGGCCAGGGCCCAGGCGTTGCAGATGATCTGATACATGCCCTTGGTTCCGAGGACGTTGCTCAGTTTTTCGGTCGAGGGGTATATTCCCTGCATACCGCTTTCGGGTTTGCGGGAGAGGGCCTGTTCGACGGTTTCCAGTTCGGGGTGTGCGATGGAGAGTTCGCCGCGGAAGAAGTTCGGGCGGCCGAAGACGAGGTATTCGCGTCCGACCTCGACTTTTTTCTCGATCCACTTGATTCCCTGGAACCAGATGAGTTCCGCGGATCCCGAGGGGTCCTGGACCTGGACGGAGAATCTGCGTTTCCGACCGGTTCCGGCATAGAATACGCCGGTGACGCGGGCCCGGAACTGGACATAGGTAAGCCCGGCCGTATCGGTGATCTCCGCGATGCGGTAGATTCGCGTTCGGTCGATGTACCGGAAGGGGTAGTGGGAGAGCAGGTCGCCCACGGTCCGAATTCCGAGTTCGCGGTCGAGGAGCCGGGCCCGGGCCTCTCCGACCCCGGCGACGTACTTTATGTCATTGTCGAGTATCTCCACGAAGACAAAGATAATGAAAGGTGAGTGCAGAGGCAAACGAAAACGAAGTTTTCAGGTTTGACTCGGCCGAACCGCATCCTGTATTCTACAAAGATAGTTAAATTTGTACTATCTTTGTCGAAAACTGCGCAGGAAATGGATTTGACGACATTCAGACGACGCCCGACGTGCGAGGTGCGGATCGGGCGTGTGACGATTGGCGGCGACCGCCCGGTGGCCGTGCAGTCGATGACCAATACGGATACGAACGACACGTCGGCGAGCGTTGCCCAGATCGAGCGCATCGACCGGGCCGGGGGGAAGATCGTGCGTCTGACGGCCCAGGGTCGGCGCGAGGGCGAGAACCTGGCGAATATTGTCCGGGCGCTGCGGTCCGACGGTTTTGCGACGGCCGTGGTTGCCGACATCCACTTTGTTCCCGAAGTGGCTTCGATTGCCGCGAAACATGTCGACAAGGTGCGGATCAACCCCGGCAACTACCGCAACGACCACGGGGAGTTCGAGTCGCTGATCGAGCAGTGCCGCGAGCGGGGAGTTGCGCTGCGCATCGGGGTGAACCACGGGTCGCTTGCGAAGCGTGTTTTCGACCGTTGGGGCGATACGCCCGAGGGGATGGTCGTCTCGGCGATGGAGTTTTTGCGGATCTGCCGGGATCGGGATTTCGACCAGGTGGTCGTTTCGATGAAGTCGAGCAACACGCGCGTGATGGTGGCGGCCTACCGGCTGCTGGTCGGGGCGATGGATGCCGAGGGGATGCACTACCCGATCCACCTCGGGGTCACCGAAGCCGGGAACGGCCTCGAAGGGCGCGTGAAGAGCGCCGTGGGCATCGGGGCGCTGCTGGCCGACGGCATTGGCGATACGATCCGCGTGTCGCTCACCGAAGCGCCTGAAAATGAGATTCCCGTGGCGCAGATGCTGGTTGCGCACTTCGCCTCGCGGCCCGGTGAGTTCGAGGTCCTTCACCCCGAACGCTACTCCCCGACCGCCTACCGGCGCCGTTCGCATGTCACCGTGCCGGTGACGCACGACGAGCCGCACGACGGATTCCTCGTTCTGGAATCCGCTTCGGGGAATCCGACAGCCGAACTGCGCGCCGCGATCCTGAATCTCGACACGCCCGATTGCCCGGTGATTGTGAAACGCCGCTACGAGGAGCCGACGCTGGAGGCCGTGGCCGTAAAGGCGGCCGCCGACCTGGGTCCGCTGCTGCTGGACGGGCTGGCCGACGGGCTTTGGATCGACGCTCCGGGCCACTCCGCGGCGGCGATCCGCGACGTGGAGCTGATGATCCTGCAGGCTGCGCGCGTGCGCTTCTCGCATACCGAATATATCGCCTGCCCCTCGTGCGGGCGGACGCTCTACGACATCGAAAAGACGCTGGCCGACATCAAGTCCCGCACGTCGCATCTGAAAAACCTCCGCATCGGGGTGATGGGCTGCATCGTGAACGGCCCTGGGGAGATGGCCGATGCCGACTACGGTTACGTGGGTGCAGCCCCCGGACGCATTACGCTTTACAAGGGTCGCGAGGTCGTTGCGCGCAACATTCCGCAGGAGGAGGCGCTCGACCGGCTCATCGCGCTGATCCGCGAGAACGGCGACTGGACCGACGCCCCGGCCGACGTCCGATAAGCGGCAGTGTCCGCGAGCCCGCCTCGCCTCTTCTTCCCGGGAGCCGGACCCGCTTTGCCGCCCGCTTCCGCCTTTTGAGAGCCCGGGATACCCTCTGTCGCATGGGATCCCGGCTTCTTCCTATTTGAAAAAATTCTCCGGATATGACGATTCTTCCCCTTGCCTACCTTCCCTCGGTGTCGTACTTCACCTGCCTGCTGCACGACGAGTGCGTCGTGGACCTGGGCGAGCACTTCGTGAAGCGCTCCGAGCGCAACCGGGCCCGGATCCTGGCTACGGACGGCGTGATGGAACTCACGGCACACGTCTGCCACGCGAACCGGCCGCGGCAGCCCATGCGCACCGTCCGCCTCGACTACTCGAAACGCTGGCAGCACCAGCATTGGGGGGCGCTGGTCGCCTCCTACCGTTCGTCGCCCTATTTCGACCACTATGCCTCCCGTTTCGAGCCCTTCTACCGCCGGGAGTACGAATTCCTTGTCGACTACGACCTCGAACTGCTGGAGATGCTCTGCACGCTGACCCGGATTCCGTTTCCGCGCCTCTGCGAGACCTACGTCGAGGCCCGGCCGGGCGATCTGGACCTGCGCCCCCGATACGCGAAGGACCCGGCCTTTGCTGCCGAGTCCTATTTTCAGGTCTTTTCCGAGCGGATGCCTTTTGCGCCTAATTTGTCGTTTGCGGACCTGTTGTTCGCCGAGGGGCCTGCGTCTGTTTCGGTTTTAGGACATTGCCGACGAGGATAGTCACGCTGTCGCGCAGATTCCCCGCCGCCGCCTTCACCTCGACGACGCCCCGCAGCGCCACCGAATCGGTCCGGTACTGACAGGGTGCATATTCGTTCATGGCGAGCGTGTCGGTTCCTGCCGTGAGCAGGGGCATTCCGAGCGACGAATAGACCCTGAACACCTGTTTGTTTCCGTCGCGCAGCCTGCGTCGTTTGTCGACGATGTGCAGCGTGGGATCCTGCCGGTTCCACATGGCCCTGTAGAGATAGAAGGCATCCTTGTGTTCACGGCGATTGAGGGTGACGAGTCCCGATCCGTTCACGCCGTAGGGCCGGCGTGCGGAGCCGTAGTCGAAGAGGCTTTCGATCCAGACGCCCCAGAAGAGCGAATCGTTCTGCAGGTTGCGGGCATACTCTTCATGGAATCGGGTCTGTTTTTCTTCGGGGAGCCAGTTCGAACGGGGTTCGTACTGTGTCGTGTAGCTTTTGTGCCCGAGGAATCCCTGTCCGCCGTAGCAGACCCCCGACTTCAGGTATGACCAGTTTTTCCGCAGGAGGTCGCGCCAGACGATCACGTCGTCGGTCGAACCTCGTCTCCACCCCACGGCCTGTTTCCAGACGATCAGGTCGGTGATGAAGTTCAGTGCTCCGTCCTGATCGCTGCACGCGACGGTGGGCCGTGACGGATCCATCGTCCGGGCGGTTTCGTTCAGCCGTCGCAGATAGGGTGTTACGTCATCCCCGCGCATCCAGAGTTGTGAGAAGATGCCCCACATGACCACCGAGGGGTGGTTGATGTTTTGAGCGATGATCTCCTGGAGCTGCAGCATTCCGTTCTCCTCGAATCCGGGTGTTGCGAAATAGGCCATATCGCCCAGGAAGGGGGCGCGATGGAGCGGCATGTCGATCCAGGCGAGCAGTCCCTGCTCGTCGCAGCGGTCGTAGAGATACTGGGCATGGGGGAATACGGCCGAGCGGATGGCATTGGCTCCGATGTCATGGATCTGCCTGAGGTCTGCATTGTAGTCTTCGGCGACGAGTGTTCCGCCGGAGAGCGTGTTGTCGTGGTGGAGCACCACGCCGTGGATGGGAATGCGCGCTCCGTTTATCGAGAACCCGTTTTCTGTGGAGACGCTGATAGCCCGGAATCCGGTCCGGACAACGACCCGGTCTGCGATGCTGTCCTCTCCGATGGCAGCCGTGACGGTGTAGAGTGCCGGGTGTTCGGGGCTCCAGAGTTCGGGTTTTTCGATTGTAAAGGGTATGGCGACGGGTCTTTCGTCGATTTTGGCTTTCTGGCGTTTTGCGAAGACCTGCCGACCGTCGGGGGCGTTGATTTCGATATTGAGCGTGCAGGCATTCTGGTCTTTCGAGGTGAGGTGCACTTCGATTTCGCCTTCGGCGCGTTCAGCCGAGACCTCCCGGGAGTGAACGATCACGCCGTCCGATCCGAGGTAGAGGGGAGAGATTGCGGTAGCTTCGGTGACGATGAGTTCGGCTTCGCGGTAAATTCCGCCGTAGAGGTTCATGTCGGATGATGTGGGGAGCACGTCGTTTCGGGAGCTGTTGTTGACGATGACGAGCAGGGCGTTGTCGGCTCCGAAGCGGATTTTGTCCGTGACTTCGAAGGTGAAAGCCGTTCCTCCGCCCCGATGTGTTCCGACGTGGTATCCGTTCACGAAAACGTCTGCGACGCTCTGTACGCCGTAGAATTTTACGAAGAGGCGTTTTGCGGCCCATTCCGTAGGGATATACATGCCGTTCTGGTAGTTTCCTGTGGTTTCGAGCCAGTATCCCTGGGTGAGGGGGTCGGTATTCCAGCTGTGGGGGAGTGTGACATGTCGGGCGTTGTCGGAGGTTCGTTCGGACTTGAAGAAGAATCTCCAGCCTTCGTTGATAGGGAGGATTTCCCGGGCCTGGACCGATGCGGCGAGTCCGGCGAGCAGGAGCAGCGTTATGTATCGTTTCATGGAGAGCATATTTTTGTCGGTTTCTGCAAAGATAGTGAAAGAGGAGCGCAGAGGCAAATGAAAACGCAGTTTTCGGGTTGACTGAGCCGAACCGTTTCCTGTTTTCAGAAAAGATGTCGGGATTCTGCGGGCGGCGGACTTCTATTTTCGGGATATGTGACACGTATTTTGCCGAAAAGTCGTACATTTGGGGTTGGGAATCGCAAATTTGGGAGTATGGACTATCAAGAGGAGCTTCTTTATATTTCGGAACGGATCCGGACGTTGCGTAAGGAGAGCCGGTTGACGGTTCAGGAACTGGCTTATCGTTGTGACATGGAGAGATCCAATCTGAGCCGAATCGAAGCAGGCCGTACAAACCTGACGGTGAAAACGCTCTGTATTATTTGTAATGCCTTGGGGGTCAAACTTCGGGATGTGATCCGCTGAGAGACAGCCTGGATCGATACCTCTGTTTATTATTATATATACCGGAGGCCGGGATGATGCTTTTTGGCACGTTCAGGTAATTTTTGTATCTTTCGGCGCCAATTTGAAGCGGAAGTTTGAATAGTATCGACCTGATCGTATGCCTGGTGGTGGTGCTGGCCGTCTGGAACGGCTGGCGCCAGGGCTTCATCGTGCAGATCTGTTCCCTGGCGGGGATTGTCGCGGGGATCTGGCTGGCGGCACGGTTCGGGGCAGAGGTGGGCGGCTGGCTCCGCCTCGATCAGGAGATTGCTGCCGCGGGCGGTTTTGTCGTCGTGCTGGTGGTTGTGGTGCTTGGCGTGGCCGTTGGGGCGCGTCTGGCGCGCAAGCTCTTCCGTTTTGCAGGCTTCGGGGTTGCGGACATCGTGCTGGGCATCGTGGTTTCGCTGCTGAAATTCCTGTTGGTGCTGGGCGTGCTCTTCTCGGCTTTTGACCGTTTGAACGGAGATTACAGCCTGGTCGGGCCCCGGACGATCGAACGTTCCCGAACCTATAGGCCGGTCATGCGGCTCTCCGAATCGCTTTTCCCGTTCCTGGAATGGGTCGGCGACCGGGTTCCGGGTTCGGAGGCGCGGGAGGAAGAGCCTGAGCGGTCTGCCGATACGGGAAAGGAGGCATTCGATGTATAAACGGTTTACGGGAACGGTGGTCCGCGCGACGGGAAGTTGGTACGATGTCGTGACGGAGTCGGGTGCGGCGGTTCGCTGCCGGATCCGGGGGCGGCTGCGCCTGAAAGGGGTGCGTTCGACCAATCCGGTAGTCGTGGGCGACGTGGTGACGTGCGAGGCGGAAGATCCGGAGGGCGAGGGTGTCATCGTCGATATCGCCCCTCGCCGCAACTACGTGATCCGCCGGGCCTCGAACCTCTCGAAGGAGTCGCACATCATCGCCGCGAATATCGACCGGGCGCTGCTGATGGTGACGCTGCGTTCGCCGGAGACGCCTCCGGAGTTCGTGGACCGTTTTCTGGTGACGTGCGAGGCCTACAAGGTTCCGGTTACGATCCTGCTTTCGAAGATCGACCTGCAGGATGCGGAGTCCGTTGCTGCGTTCCGCACGGTCTACGAAGGGGCGGGTTACGAGGTGCTGGAGGTTTCGGCTCCCGAAGGGCGCGGCATGGAGGAGGTCCGCCGCCTGCTGAGCGGAGTGACGACCCTTGTCTCGGGAAACTCCGGGGTCGGAAAGTCGACCCTGATCCAGACGATCGACCCGTCGCTGGAGATCCGCACGGGCGAGATCTCCGAGAGCCACCACAAGGGCCGTCATACGACGACCTTTTCGACGATGTATCCGCTGCGGGGGGGCGGTGCGGTGATCGACACGCCGGGGATCAAGGGTTTCGGGCTGATCGACATCGATGATGCCGAACTGTGGCACTACTTTCCGGAGATGATGCGCACGGCGCCCGGCTGCCGGTTCTACAACTGTACGCACACCCACGAACCGGGCTGTGCGGTGATCGAAGCCGTGAAGCGGGGGGAGATCTCCCTGGCCCGCTACGAGAGTTATCTGAAAATCCTCGACGAAGATGAGAAGTACCGCAAGTAACGATACGACCCCGCGCAGCGATGCGTTGTTCGGGCCCGAGGCGGGTCCGGCTGGGGTGCGTGTCGCCTGCCTGGCGGAGTTCATGACGGCGGAGCGTTACGGCGTGCTGCGGGGGAGCGTGTCGATGCGTACGCGCTATATGACGGTGCTGGCCGAGAACCTGTACCACGGGCAGAATGCGGCGGCATTGATCCGCCATTGCGACGCCTTCGGGGTGCAGGAGCTGCATACGGTGGAGACGCTGTGCCGTTTCGAGCCGAATCCGGTGATTGCACGGGGTTCGGAGCGGTGGGTCGACGTGCGGCGCCACGCCTCGACGGCGGAGGCGATTGCTGCGCTGCGGCGCGAAGGGTACCGCATCGTGGCCACGACGCCCCATCGCGAGGATACGACGCCGGAGACCTTCGACGTGACGAAGGGTCCTTTTGCCCTGGTGTTCGGTACGGAGCACGCCGGGATTTCGGACGAGGCGATCGCCGGGGCGGACGAATTCCTGCGGATTCCGATGTGCGGACTGGTCGAGAGCCTGAACGTCTCGGCTTCGGCGGCAATTCTGATCTACCAGCTCTCCGAACGGGTGCGGCATACGGTTCCGGATTGGGCGCTTCCGGTTCGGGAGCAGGCTGCGCTGATGGAGCGCTGGATGCGTCGCAGCGTGAAGGATGCCGATGCGATTCTGCAGCGGCGCTTCGGCGGGACGGAATAAACCCGGCAAACGGAAAAAATCCATGAATACGATTCTTCGAAAACAGTTTCTGGCCCATGTGGCCCAGACATCGCCTTCGCCGATGCTGGTGGAGGTGGCCCGGGGAGAGGGCACCTTTTTCTATACGCCCGAGGGGAAACGCTATTACGACTTGGTGGCGGGGGTTTCGGTAAGCAACGTCGGACATGCGAATCCGGCGGTGGTGCGGGCCGTTCAGGAGCAGGCGGCGCGCTACATGCACGTGATGGTCTACGGCGAGCTGGTCGAGACTCCGCAGGTGGCCTATGCGACGAAGATTGCCTCGCTGCTTCCGGCGCCGCTCGAAAGCGTCTATTTCGTCAATTCGGGAGCCGAGGCGGTCGAGGGGGCGTTGAAACTGGCCAAACGCTTCACGGGCCGCACGGAGATGATCTCCATGCGGCGGGCCTACCACGGTTCGACGCACGGTGCGATGAGCATGATGGGAGCTCCGGAGGGCGAGGAGTGGAAGGGGGCGTTCCGGCCGCTGCTGCCCGACGTGCAGGCGATCGAGTTCAACGACTTTGCGCAGCTGGAGCGCATCACGCACCGCACGGCGTGTGTGCTGACCGAGCCGGTGCAGGGCGAGGCGGGGGTGCGGCCTCCGCACGCGGGCTACCTCGAAGCGCTGCGGAAACGGTGCGACGAAACGGGTGCGCTGCTGATCTTCGACGAGATCCAGACCGGTCTGGGACGCACGGGCGAGATGTTTGCGATGCAGAAATACGGGGTTACGCCCGACATCGTCTGCCTGGCGAAGGCCTTCGGCGGGGGGATGCCGCTCGGGGCCTTCATTTCGCGCCACGAGGTGATGGACACCCTGCAGCGCGACCCGGTGCTGGGACACATCACCACCTTCGGCGGACATCCGGTCTGCTGTGCGGCGGGGCTGGCGGCGCTCGACTACCTGCTGGACCGCGGCGTGGTCGGGACGGTCGAGGCGAAGGGGGCTCTTTACGAGGAGTTGTTGCGGGACCATCCGGCCGTGCGGGAGATCCGCCGCAGCGGTCTGCTGCTGGCCGTGGAGCTGGGAGCGTCGGAGCGGCTCTACCGCATCATGGAGCTCTTCAAGGAGGCGGGGATCCTGAGCGACTGGTTCCTCTTCTGCGATACGGCCTTCCGGATTTCGCCACCGCTGACAATCTCCGAGGAGGAGGTGCGCGACAGTGCGGCCCTGATCCGGGCGTGCCTCGACCGGCTGTGATCCGGACTCCGATGCCTCCGGCCCGGTTTGGACTGTAAAACAAACGGGAGACCCTTTTCGCGAAGGGTCTCCCGTTTCTGTTTCCGGCGGAGGGCGGAGATCTTCGTGCCGCCAGCCTACGCCTCCTCGGCGAAGGCCTTGAGACGGGCGATCTCCTCGGGCCAGCGGGCCTCGTCGGGGGTTTCGAGAATCAGCGGAATAGCATCGAAGCGCGGGTCGCGGGCGATGTAGCGGAAACACTCCATGCCGATCATTCCTTCGCCCAGGGGGGTATGGCGGTCGACGCGGCTGCCGAGGATCTTCATTGCATCGTTCAGGTGCATCCCCTTCAGGTATCGGAACCCGACGATGCGCTCCAGTTCGGCGAAGGTGGCGTCGCACGCCTCGACGGTCCGCAGGTCGTACCCGGCCGCAAAGGCGTGACAGGTGTCGATGCAGACCCCGACGCGGGACTTGTCCTCCACGCGGTCGATCAGGTAGCGGAGGTGTTCGAAGCGGAATCCGAGGTTGGAACCCTGCCCGGCGGTATTTTCGATCACGGCCGTGACGCCGCGGGTCTGTTCGAGAGCGAGATTGATCGACGCGGCGATACGGTCGAGGCTCTCCTCCTCGGAGATCTGCTTCAGGTGGCTTCCGGGGTGGAAGTTCAGCCGGTCGAGACCGAGGAGTTCGCAACGCTTCATCTCGTCGATGAAGGCCTCGCGGGATTTCTCCAGACCGGCCTCGTCGGGATGTCCGAGGTTGATCAGATAGGAGTCGTGAGGCAGGATCTGTGCGGCCGAGTATCCGCACTCGTCGCAGGCGCGGCGGAAAGCGTCGATTTCGGCGGCAGTCAGGGGTTTTGCCATCCACTGCCGCTGGTTCTTGGTGAAGAGCGCGAATCCCGAGGCCCCGATTGCGAGGGCGTTGCGGGGCGCATTTTCGACCCCGCCTGAGGCGCTGACGTGAGCTCCGAAATATTTCATAGCGAACGTTTTTTTCAGGTGTTTTAAGCTACGGGCAAAAATAAGGATTTTGTAAATAAATTCATAACTTTGCAAATTGGAAATCTAATGTCAACGCTTCGGATATGAAAAGTCTTCATGCGCTGTTTGCAGGGATGTTTCTTTTGGTTGGGGGACTTCCGGCCGCGGCCCAGATCTCGATCGACGAGGTCAAGGCCGAGTCCCGGGACGTGAAGTTCCGCGACGAACTGAAATCCACCTCCGTGGATGTGGACTATTTCAGCCTGGCACGCTACAGGGCCGAGCGGGCCGCGATTCGCAAGGAGCGCAACTATCTGGAGTTCAGTTCGGGGCTTCAGGGGTCTCTGTCGTCCTACAACGATCCGTGGATTGCCGTATCGGGCGGTGACAACTCCATTGCGCTGGTTGCGACGCTCAACCTGCGTCATCAGTTCAAGAAGAACCTCTTCTCGATCGAGACGAAATTCTCGGCCAAAATCGGCTACAACCGCATGAAGGTCGAGACGACGGACGACAACGGCGAGACGGTGAGCAACGGGGTTTGGTTCAAGAACCAGGACGAGTTCCTTTTCTGGGTGAACCCGGCCTTCACGCTGGCGAAGAACTGGACCTACGGTTCGACGTTCCAGTTCCGGAGCCAGTTCGTCAACGGCTACAAGTCGCGAACCGAGCAGGAGATCGATCACCTGAAGAGCACCTTTCTCTCTCCGGGTTACCTCGACGTTTCGCTGGGTTTGACCTACAAGAGCCCCGTGGCGAAGTTTCCGATTGCGGTGAACATCTCTCCTGTGGCCCTGAGTGCGGTTTTCGTGGAGAACGAGACGATCCGCAACAATGTCTGGGACAGCAAGCCGGGCTGGGAGGCTTACGGTCTGGCCTCCGAGAATGAGACCTCGAAGTACGAAGGGGGTTCGTCGGTGGAGATCAACTTCGACCGGACGTTCGGGAAGACGGGCTACCTGCGCTACCGGACGACGATCTACTCCTTCTACGGATGGATTACGGACATCAGCCAGCAGAACCGGATCGGCGACTATACGGAGTACCGCCACGCCTATGAGGCGTGGGAGCAGGAGGGCAAGGACCCGGAGACGAAACCGCGCCTGGGGATTCATCCGACGGTCCGCTGGACGAATACGGTCGATATCAAGGCCACGAAGTTCCTGACGACGACGCTGAGTTTCCAGCTCTACTATAACCGGGCCCAGAATACCGAAGTACAGACCCAGACGCTGTTGAGCGTGGGTCTTACGTATACCTTCAAGAACAAGTGATGTACCGCAATTCGAAACAGACGATTCTCTTTCCGCTGCTGCTGGCGGCGGGCGTGGTCGCGGGGCTGCTGCTCGGACAGTATCTGGGTCGCAACACCACGGCTTCGCAACTCAAGGGGGTGCTCGACCGCATGACGCTTCCCACGAACAAACTCACCTATACGCTTTCGCTGATCGAGAACGAATATGTCGATTCGGTGTCGATGGATTCGCTTTCGGAGCATGTGATTCCGCTGCTGGTGCGCGAGCTTGACCCGCATTCGGTCTACATCCCGGCATCGGAGATGGCCGAGCTGAACGAACCGCTCGAAGGGGAGTTCGACGGCATCGGCGTGGTTTTCAACATGGCCACCGATACGGTGATCGTGCTGAACGTCATCCCGCAGGGTCCGAGCGACAAGGCGGGCGTGAAGGCCGGGGACCGGATCATCGAGATCGACGATTCGCTGGTTGCCGGGCGCCGGATTCCGCAGAACCGGATCGTCAAACTCCTGCGGGGGCCTCGGGGATCGAAGGTCCACCTGGGGCTTGAACGGCAGGGGATCTCCGATCTGGTGCGGGTTGAGGTCGAACGGGGCGTGATTCCGATCAAGAGCGTCGAGTCGGCCTTCCGGATCGCCGACAGCATCGGCTATATCAAACTGGGTCAGTTCGCGCGGACCACCCACGCGGAGATCCGGCAGTCGCTGGCGAAACTGCGCGAGGAGGGTGTCACGAAACTGATCTTCGACCTGCGTGGCAATTCGGGCGGTTTCCTCGATCAGGCTATCGGTGTTGCCAACGAGTTCCTGCACGAAGGCCAGCTGATCGTCTATACGGAGGACCGCCGCCACCGCCAGTTGCGGGAATACGCCGACGGAACGGGTACGGCCCAGGAGATGGCGGTTGCGGTGCTGATCGACGAAGGAAGCGCCTCTTCGAGCGAGATCCTGGCCGGGGCGCTGCAGGACAACGACCGGGGTACGATCATCGGCCGACGGTCGTTCGGCAAGGGGCTCGTGCAGCGGCAAATCCCCTACAGCGACGGCTCGGCGCTACGCCTGACGACGGCACGCTACTATACGCCGACGGGCCGTTCGATCCAGAAACCCTACACGATCGGCGACGATGCGAGCTACGAGGAGGACCTGGTGAACCGCTACCGGAACAACGAGTTCTTCTCGGCGGACAGCATCCATTTCGCCGACTCGCTCAAGCGGGTGACGCCGGGCGGGAAGGTGGTCTACGGCGGCGGGGGCATCATGCCGGACGTCTTTGTTCCGGCCGATACGACCGACGTGACGAAATACTTCATCGAGGTGGTGGGACGGAACATCCTCTACCGCTATACGATCGAGTATGCGGACCGCCACCGCGAGGCCTTGAATGCCGTGCAGACGCTCGACCAGCTGGAAGCGCTGCTTGACAGCGACCGGACGCTGGTGGATGATTTTATCGGCTATGCGGCCCGGAAGGGCGTTGCTCCGCGCTATGGCGACATCGCCCGCTCCCGGCGACTGATCGAGGCGCAGCTCCGGGCCTATATCGGCCGGAACACGCAGCTTGAGGACAACGGATTCTATGCGAACATCTATCCCGTGGATAACGTGATCATGCGTGCCATCGGGATTCTGAAAGGAGAGGAGGACGAACGATGATCAAGCGATTGATTGGCAGTCTGGTGACCGTAGCGGTCCTTGCCGTGGTGGTGATGACGTTCCTGCACCGCGACCGTTTCCGGACGCTGTTGCATTTCGGCGAAACCGTAGAACAACCCGTTCCGGTTCGGGAGACCCTGCCTGCCCCCGTTGGGCCTGCTTCCGGCGAGTCCGGTGCGGGCGTCGATTCACTCTCCGGGGCGCCGGAACTCCCTGATTCGCTCCGGGAGTAGCGGCCGCGATCGGGCGGAGTTTCGTGTCCCGCTTATTTTACAAGGTACTACCGGTTGCTCCTTGTCTCTCCCATCGAAAAAGGCAGCCCTTGCGGGGCTGCCTTTTTGTCTGTCAGAACAGACTGCCGGATATACTGCTAATAATACTTGACGCTTTTCCCTTCGATCGCCGAGAGGATGTTGTTCGCGGCGGACGAGGCTCCGATGCGGAAGAGGTCCGTGGTGAGCCACTCCTTGCCGAGAATCTCCTCGACAATCGTATAGTAGAGGGCTGCATCCTCGGGGGTCCGGACGCCTCCTGCGGCCTTGAATCCCACCTTGCGTCCGGTCTGCTGGTAATAGTCGCGGATGGCCTGGCACATCACTACGGCAGCCTCGGGCGTTGCTGCGACATCGATCTTTCCGGTGGATGTCTTGACGAAATCGGCCCCGGCAAACATCGATAGCAGCGACGCCTTGCGGATGAGTTCGGGGGTTTTGAGAGCTCCGGACTCGATGATGACCTTCAATACGATGTCGCTGTCCATCTCCGATCGGATCACCTCGACCTCGTTGGCCGCTTCATCGTATTCACCCGTGAGCATTCGTCCGACGTTCATTACGATGTCGATTTCATCGGCCCCGTTTTCCACGGCCATGGCCACTTCGAGAGCCTTCACTTCGAGGAATGTCTGAGCTGCGGGGAACCCACCGGCTACACTTGTAATGCGCATCGGGGTTCCGTCTACGGCCAATCCTACGGTATCGACGAATGCGGGATAGACGCAGATCGATGCGACATTGGGGATGTGCGGGTATTTCTCGTAGAATTCGGCCGCCTTTCGCGCGAATTCCGTAACGGAGGTTGCCGAGTCGTTGCACGACAGGGTTGTCAGGTCAATGGCCGAATAGCAGAATTTGTATACTTCGGTGTTGTGGTTGCGAGATTCCGCGATTTTGCGGATGCGTTCTACCTCCTCGTCTACCTGTGCAGGGCTCCAGGCCGGGGCGTACTCTTTCAGATGGTTGGCGTATTCCATACTTTCCTTGGTGGTTTTGTACAAAAATAGGAAAATAATTCGAACCCGCAAAAAAAGCCCGGATCGTTTGATCCGGGCTTTTTCCGTATTGTGAAGGATCCTTATTTGTTCAGCGCCTTCAGGTTGACATCCTTTGCCGCCTTCTGAGCGAGCTCGGGGTTCTTGGAGACGGCGCTCTTGAGCTGAGCCTCTGCGGTCTTCAGATCGCCTTCCTTGACAGCGATCACGGCGCGCAGGTAGTCAGCCTCTGCGGAGTTGTCCTTGGCGATAGCCTTCTTGGCTCCGGCCAGGTCGTTCGACTGTACGAGTGCGATAGCCTCGTTGTAGCCTTTCAGACCCTTGGCAGCGGTCTTGTAGTCGCCTTCGGCAGCCGCCATGGCAGCCTTCGACTCGGCGTCGGCAGCCGCAGCGTATTTCTTGGCCTCTGCGGTGTTGCCGTTTGCGAGGTTGGCCAGCAGGAGGTTCTTGTTGAGTTCCTTCGAGGAGTCGAGTTTTGCAGCCTTTTCGAAGGATTTCAGAGCCTCAGCCTTGTCGCCTGCCTGGGTCTGGGCAACACCGAGGTTGTTCCAGATGCGAGCATCGTTGTACTTCTTCGAAGCGGCGGTAAGGATCTCAACCTGCTCGGCAGGGTTCTTTGCAAGAACCTGAGCCGCATAGAGGTAGTGCTCTGCGGTCAGTTCGCCGCCGTTGCGGTAAGCCTCCATGATTTCGGCATCGGTCAGGCCCTGGAGATCGGTGCTGTTGACGATCTGCGAACGACGGAGTTCGGGAAGGATCTCCTTCTTCAGCTCCTCGAATACGGAGGACATGTTCTTGATTTCGGCCTCACGCTCTGCGGGGGAGTTGTAGAGGCTGAGAACCTGGAGAATGAGGTTCTTGTCCTGGATATCGGATTTTTCAACGAGTTCCTTGAAACCGTCCCAGTCCTCACCGTAAGCTGCGGCGTCGATCTCCAGCCCGGCATCCTTGAGGAGTTTTGCAACGACCTTCTGTCCGGACTCGCTGCGGGCCTTGGAGAGTTTGTCGTTGAACTTCACCGGTCCATCGGGGGAAGCATAGCCCTTCACGGCGATGTTCTGGGTTGCGCGATCGTTTTCGAGGTTCTTGTCGACGTTGGCCTTGAATGCGTCGAGGTTTGCGTTCTGCTCGTTCTTCTTCGTTACGACGGAGGAGTTGATAGCATAGAGGAGGTCCGTTTTGTCAACGACGGTGGTTACCTTCTTGTAGTCGTTGTTCATCTGCTGCATGAGGTCTCCGTACTTGAGGTCCTTCTGGAGGGTGTTGAGTCCGTAGGCGACGGTCAGACCGAACTCCTTGGCGATAGCGGCCTTTGCGGCGGCATCGTTACCGGCGAGGACGGCAGCCTGCTCCTTGGTGGGGATTGCACCGTTGTTGAGGTTCACGAGCGTGAACTCCTTGCACTTGCCCTTGGGGCATTTGATTTCGGCTCGGATCTGGAGTTCGCACTGATCCATGCGGGGGTCATATGCGAATTCCACGTGCTGGGTGAAATTCCCGCCGTTGGACTGATCTACGACTGCGTAGTTTTCATCGACTTTCGAACCCTGATAGTATTTGGTCGTTCCGGCCACCTCTCCGCCTTCGAACACGATCACGGGGGTTACCTTGATGACGGCTTTTTTGTTGAAATACTCCTGCGGGAAGGTGACATTGATGTCTGCGGCTACGATGCCGTTGTTCAGTGTCAGGATCTCGGGGGTCACCGTCAGTTTGATGTCATCCCGATTCTGGGCCATCTTCTTGAAGCAGTTACAGCTCGAAAATGCCAAAGCGGCAGCCACGAGCACAACGCTCAATCTCATGATGTTTTTCATAATTAGGTAAAAGTTAGAGTTGTTTATTTAATTGTTTGCCTTATTTGTCAGCTTCTGTCGCTTTTTCTGTCCGTCTCACTACTCTCTGCTACCGTCTCATTTTCCGCATTGGTCAGCCTCCACTTCCGTTTCCGTCCGCTTCCGTCCGCTTCCGCCTCGGTCAACCTCAGCCTCTCGTCACTCTCCGTCAGCCTCCGTCACTCTCCTCGTCTCTCCCTTCGCTCTCCCTCTCTCGGCTCCTCCCTCCATGCGTGTAGTTTTTTGCAACTCAACCTTTTTTGCTCCCCGCATTCCGGGCACTGAAACATCGCAAATATAGAAAACTCTGACAAATTATGCAATATTCCGGACGGAATTTGCTGAGAAATTCCTGCCCGAAATATCACAAAAACAGAAACTTTTTACTCCTCCTTATGGTCATGGCGTTCGCGGCGTTCACGGCGTTCTCCCCGGTCTCCGCGTTCGGGTCTGGGGCGCCGCTCCCGCTCGACATAACCTTCGGGCTTCGGCAGCAGGGCCTTGCGCGAAAGTTTGAGTTTGTTGGTCTTGGGATCGAGCCCGATGAGCTTGACATCGATCTCGTCCCCTTCCTTGAGTCCGGTCTCCTCCATGGTCTCGAAACGTTTGTAATCGATTTCGGAGATGTGGAGCAGGGCATCCTTTCCGGGCATGATCTCGACGAATGCTCCGAATGCGACGATCGAACGGATCTTTCCGTGATAGGTTTCGCCGACCTCGGGGATGGCCACGATGGCCTTGATGCGAGCCAGAGCACCGTCGAGGGCCTCCTTGTCGACGCCGAAGATATCGACGATACCCTTGTTGTCGACCTCGGTGATGGTGATGGTGGTGTTGGTTGTCTTCTGAATATCCTGAATGACCTTTCCGCCGGGGCCGATTACCGGACCGATCATATCCTGCGGGATGGTGATCTGGACGATTCTCGGTACGCAAGGCTTGTAGTCGGCCCGCGGTTCGGCGATGCACTCGGTGATTTTGCCGAGGATGTGCATACGGCCCTGACGAGCCTGCTCCAGAGCGGCAGCGAGGACCTCGTAGGAGAGTCCGTCGACCTTGATATCCATCTGGGTAGCGGTGATACCGTCCTTCGTACCGGTCACCTTGAAGTCCATGTCACCGAGGTGGTCCTCATCGCCGAGGATATCGGAGAGTACGGCCCATTTTCCGGTTTCGGAGTCTGTGATCAGACCCATGGCGATACCCGAGACGGGTTTCTTGATCTTGACACCGGCATCCATCAGAGCGAGGGTTCCGGCGCAGACGGTTGCCATCGAGGACGAACCGTTTGATTCGAGGATGTCCGACACGACGCGCACGGCGTAGGGATTCTCCTCACCCAGCGGAATCATGGGCTTCAGGGCGCGCCATGCGAGGTGTCCGTGTCCGATTTCGCGGCGCGAGAGGCCGCGTGCGGCCTTCGCCTCGCCGGTGGAGAAGGGCGGGAAGTTGTAGTGGAGCACGAACTGCTCGGTGCCCTGTACGAGGACTTCGTCCTTGACCTTTTCGTCGAGTTTCGTGCCGAGGGTCACGGTCGCCAGGGCCTGGGTTTCACCGCGGGTGAAGATGGCCGAGCCGTGAGCGGCGGGCAGGTATCCGACCTCGCACCAGATGGGGCGGATCTCGTCGGTTCGGCGTCCGTCGAGGCGCTTTCCCTCGTCGAGGATCATGTTTCGCATGGCCTTTTTCTGGACGTCGTCGTGGAAATACTTGTGGATGAGGGGGGCCTTTTCGACGAGTTCCTCCTCGGTGTATCGCGAAGCGAACTCGGCTTCGAGGGCGTTGAAGAGTTCTTCGCGCTCGTGCTTCATGGTGCCGCTCGTAGCGATGGCGTAAGCCTTGTCGTAGAGTTCGCGGATGATCGTCTGGCGGAGTTCCTCATCGTTGACCTCGTGGCAGTAGGTGCGTTTTACATCCTTGCCGAGCTCCTTGGAGAGTTCGATCTGTACGGCGCAGTGCTTCTTGATCTCCTCATGCGCGAACTTGATGGCTCCGAGCATGACCTCCTCGGATACCTCCTTCATCTCACCCTCGACCATGAGGATGTTGTCGATGGTACCTCCGACCATGATGTCGAGGTCGCATTCGGGCATTTCGGAGAAGTTGGGGTTGATGGCGTATTGCCCGTTCCGGCGTACGACGCGGACTTCGGAGATGGGGCCTCCGAAGGGGATGTCCGACACGGCGAGTGCGGCCGATGCGGCCAGACCGGCCAGGGCATCGGGCTGAATGTCCTTGTCTGCGGAGATGAGGTTCACGGTGACGTATACCTCGGCGTGGTAGTCTGCGGGGAACAGGGGCCGGAGGGCGCGGTCGATGAGGCGAGCGACGAGGATTTCACTGTCGTTGGCCTTTCCTTCGCGCTTCATGAAGCCTCCGGGGTATCGGCCGCAGGCGGCGTATTTCTCCTTGTATTCGACCTGGAGGGGCATGAAATCGGTGTCGGGTTTTGCATCCTTTGCGGCCACTACGGTAGCGAGGAGCATGGTGTCGCCCATTTTTACGACGACGGCTCCGTCGGCCTGTTTGGCCAGCTTGCCCGTTTCGATCTCGATCTGGCGGCCGTCGGCCAGGGTGATGATCTTGCGGACTGCGTTGTACAGCTTCTTTTCTTCCATAAAAATTTAAACCTATGATGTTTCGATTGATCGTTGCAAGAAAATGAAGGCAACCCCTTGCGGGAATTGCCCTCATTTTTACCTCGGGATTACTTGCGGAGATTGAGCGTCTTGACGATAGCGCGGTAGCGCTCGATGTCTACCTCCTTGAGGTACTCCAGCAACTGGCGACGCTTGCCGACCAGACGCAGCAGTGCGCGCTGGGTACCGAAGTCGTGCTTGTTGCTTTTGAGGTGTTCAGTAAGGTGGTTGATACGGTACGAAAACAACGCGATCTGGCTCTCGGGAGAACCGGTGTCGGTGTTAGACTTGCCGTACTGGCCAAAAAGCTCCTGCTTTTTTTCAGCTGTTAAATAAGCCATTGTGTAAAAGTTTATTTAAGTTCCACTCTACGACGCATCCCCCTTACCGTGGATAACGCCAGAGCGTTCGGCAAAGGTACGAATATAATTAGGATTTAGGAATGAAAAGTTAAAAATTCTTCGTCTTTTGGGCGGAAAAATGAAAAGTTAGCCGGGAAAATCGTATTTTTGTGGCTAAACGTGTGAAAATTATGGGATACAAGGGAGTTTTCGGCAGTCTGATCCTGCTTGTGGCGGGTCTTTTGGCGGGATGCGGGAGCGGTCGGCAGTATACGACGGTCGACGGGGTGATGCTGGGCACGACGCTGCATGTGGTGGCCGACGTGCGGAATACGACCTCGCAGGAGCTCTATCGGGCGGTCATGGATCTGGACCGGGAGGCGAAGGCTTCGATGTCGATTTTCGACGAGGGGTCCCTGCTGAGTCGGCTGAACCGCAACGAGACGGACACGGTCGACCGGCATATCGCCTTCAACCTGCGTCTTGCGGACAGCATCGGGGCGCTGAGCGACGGGCGCTACGACGTGACGGTCAAGCCGCTGGTCGAGGCGTGGGGTTTTGCCGGTAAGCAGGCTGCGGCGCATCCGAACATCGATTCGATCCTCGCCTTCGTGGGTCGCGACAAGGTGCGCCTGGAGGGCAACCGTCTGGTGAAGTCCGATCCGCGCGTGCAGCTGGATTTCAACTCCGTGGCCAAGGGCTATACGGTGGACCTGCTGGCCGAGCTGGTCGAGGGGTTCGGGGCCGAGAACTACATCGTCAATATCGGGGGCGAGGTGCGGTGCCGGGGCGTGAACCGTCAGGGTCAGCCGTGGCGCATCGGGGTCGAGACCCCCTTCGACGGGAACATGACCGACGGGGAATACCTGCAGCGCCGGATCCGGCTTTCGGAGGGGGGGCTTGCCACGTCGGGCAACTACCGCCGTTATTACCTCGATGCCGACGGCAACAAGGTGGCCCATACGCTCGATCCCCGCACGGGTCGGAGCGTGGTGTCACGGCTCTTGTCGGTGACGGTTGTCGCTCCGACGTGCGCCGAAGCCGATGCCCTTGGGACGATGTTCCTGGCCCTGGGGGCCGATGATGCCCTGGCGACCGCCGGGCGGCTGCCCGACGTGAAAGTCTATTTTATTCTGGCCGGAGACGGCGATTCCTACGAGGAGTATGTCTCCCCGGCGATGAAACCCCTGATCATGGAGTAATCCACAAAGAGCCGAATTGTTCTATGAAGACAGCCGTTTTTCTCTATAATCCCGAGTCGGGGCGAGGCCGAGCCTCCCGCGAGGCCGAACAGATCGACGAGATTTTTCGGACCAACGGATACCGGGTGGTCCCGCAGCCGATCGATTTCAGCGTAAATCCCTTCGACGGTCACGAGACGATCGACCTGATGGTCGTGGCCGGGGGCGACGGGACGGTCAACTTTGCGGTCAATGCAATGAAAAGCAAGGGCTTGGATATCCCTCTCGGAGTGATTCCGGCCGGTACGGCGAACGACTTTGCCGGGGCGCTCGGCATGTCGAACGAACTGTTGGAGGCGGCCCGTCAGATCGCTGCGGGACGCATCGACCGGGTCGATGTCGGACGGGTCAACGACCTGTGGTTCGTCAATATCTTTTCGTTCGGGATCTTCACGACCACCTCGCAGCGGACGCCCAATTCGCGGAAACACCTCATGGGCAAGCTGGCCTACATCATCGAGGGGGTGAAGGAGTTCCGGACGATCCATGCCGTACCGCTGGAGATCGTGGCCGACGGCGAGCATTTCGACCTTCGGTCGCTGATGGTGCTGATTTTCAACGGCGAGACGGCCGGCGGCTTCCGTCTGGCGCGCACGTCGTCGATCCGCGACGGGCTGTTCGACTGCATTCTGCTGGAGAAGAAGGATCTTTTCCGCTCGACGCTGGCCATGGGCCACTACCTGCTCGGGGGGAATCCGAAGATCGTGCGTCACTTCCGGGCGCGTCGGATCGACATTCAGTCGACGGTCAACGAACCGACGGATGTCGACGGACAGCCGGGCGCCGAATTTCCGTTGCATATCGAGTGTATGGCGGGGGGTCTTCGGGTGATTGTCCCGAATCGGGCGGATTCCTGATTCCGTTTCAACGGGAGTTTGGGGTTCTCACTTCGCCTTGTGAGGGCTTCGTTTTTTGCATCCCGGTTTGCGATTTTACGGGGTAAATGTTATTTTTGTCAAAAAACACGGCGCTATGGCTGAAAACGGCAAAACGACGCGCGGCGGGCGGGACGGCCTGCACAAAGTCTCCATCTCCCGCATCAAGAAGGAGATGAGCGATGTCTTTTACCTTTCGGACGATTTGGTTATCACGACGTTGACTGCCGACAAGAACACGACGGCGGACTATCCGACGTCGGTAGACGGTTTTACGGCGATCATCATGATGGCGGGGGAGGCCGTTGTGTCGATCGACATGCAGAATTACACGGTCCGTCCCAACTCGATCGTCTTTTTCAATCCGGATTCGATCATCCGGACGGTGAAGTGTTCGTCGAATGCCGCGGCCTACCTGCTGGCCTTTTCGAAATCGTTCGTGAACGAGATCCAGATCGACCTGTCGACGTCGCTGCCGGTCTACATGCGTTTCGGGAAGGCTCCGGTGCTGGAGGCGAGCCAGCAGGACGTGGATGAGATCCGTCAGTTGTTCCAGCTGATCAAGACGATGCTGCGCAGCGACAAGGAGCGCTACCGTCACGAAATCATCCGGACGCTTTTCACGACAGCCTTCTATATCATTACGGAGATCAACCAGCGGGACCAGCCCGGGGAGATGAAACAGGGCCGATGCGAGGTTCTGTTCGACCAGTTCATCTCGTTGCTGCAGCAGTATAACAAGCGGGAGCGGAACGTGAGTTTTTACGCGCGCCAGATGAACATCACGCCCAAGTACCTGTCGTCGATGGTGAAGGAGGTGAGCGGGAAGACGGCGGCGCGGTGGATCGACGAGTCGGTGATTCTCGAAGCGAAGACCCTGCTGAAGTATTCGGGGATGAGCATCCAGGAGATCGCCTACCATCTGAACTTCTCGACGCAGTCGTTCTTCGGAAAATACTTCAAGCAGCATACGGGTACCTCGCCATCGCGTTACAAACGCAAGGGGTAACCGATACGACTCCATATACGGGAAAACGACAGCCGGATTGAATCCAGGCTGTCGTTTTTGTTTCCGGAAGCTTTTCCGGAGGGGGCTCCTTATTGGCGTTGGGAAGTTATTTGAGCGCCTCGATGACCCGGTCGATCATCGTGGGGATGGTGTGCTCCTGCTGGGCCGTGAAGTAGTTGCCGTCGATCTCCGACGGAGCATCGGTGGCAATGGGTCCCTGAACGCCGACCTTGGCCATCGGGTGTACGGCGACCCGCTTTCCGGCGGCAATGCCAGCAAATCCGAACATCAGTCCGGCGGCGCAGTGTCCGATCATCACCTTGTCCTTCTCTCCGAAACTCTTCAGGACGGCCATCAGGTCCCGGTTCCAGGGTTCGGCGGCGTGCTGGGCGAAGACCGGGACCGCATCACCGCACGCAAAGACCAGGGCATCGTATTCATCCACAGACTCTTTCAGGTCGGCGATGACACCGTCGACAACCAGTTTGATACCCGAATTGGTGCGGATCTCCCGCGAGTCGGCTACGGCAAAGACCTTGTAGGGGATTTTGTGCTCGTAAAATGCCTCCAGATACTGAAACAGTCCCATCCCGTTCACGGGGTTGACTGCAACGACAGCGACTTTCTTAGCCATGTTTTTCTTTTTTTGGTTCAGTAATGGTTATTTAAAGTAAGTTTATTACCTTTGTGTACAAAGGTATGTTTAAAACCTGTCAAAAACAAGAAGGCATTTGAATGTTAGAAGGTTACGTCTTTGTAACCTTTGCTGGGAATGAGATGGATGACAAGGGAAAAAAGTTGGAAAAATTTCCACCTACGGGCAGTTGTCCGGTTCGGGATGTTTTGAGTCGGCTGGGAGACAAGTGGTCGATGCTGGTTCTGTTGACGCTTCATGCCAACGGGACGATGCGTTTCAACGAGGTACATCGTACGCTGGGGGATATTTCGCACCGGATGCTGACGGTGACATTGCGGACCCTGGAGGCCGACGGCATGATCTCCCGAACGGTCTATGCCGAGGTCCCGCCTCGTGTCGAGTATCGTCTCACGGATCGGGGCGTGAGTCTGCTGCCGCATATTTATGGGTTGGTGGAGTGGGCCCAGGCAAACAAAAGCTCGATTTTCGAGGATCGCTCCCGCCATTAACCCCGCCTCAGACACAGGTTGGGGTTTGCATGATTGCAGCGGGGCGAGTCACTTGTGTGACCCGCCCCGCTGCAGCATTCAATGCTTGCCGTTTTGTTCGAGATATCGGCGGTATTCCACCGGGGTGACCTTGATGAACTGGGGGGCATACAGTTCCCAGGCATCGAGCATCCGTCGTCCGATCGCGCTGTCCGTATGGCGGACATGAGCCGTAATGAGTTCGTGGAGTTCGTTGCGGTCCTCGTCGTTGTCCAGGAGCGTCAGTTCGATCATCTCCATGTTGCAATAGTAGTCGAAGTTTCCCCGGGGGTTCCATACATAGGCGATACCCCCGCTCATTCCGGCAGCGAAGTTGCAGCCGGTTTTTCCGAGAACGACGACCCTTCCTCCTGTCATGTATTCGCAGCCGTGGTCACCGACCCCTTCGACGACCGCCGTGGCACCGCTGTTTCGGACGCAGAAGCGCTCTCCGACACGTCCGTTTATGTAAGCTTCGCCTCCGGTTGCACCGTACAGGAGGGTGTTTCCGGCGATGACGTTTCCTTCGGCGGCGAATCGTGCTCTGGCTGGCGGCACGACGGTTATCTTCCCGCCGCAGAGGCCCTTTCCGAGGTAGTCGTTGGCATCCCCTTCGAGCCGGAACGAGACTCCCGGGCAGAGGAATGCCCCGAAGCTTTGTCCGGCGCTTCCGCAGAAGGTCAGCGACAACGCACCGTTGGAGAGTCCGGCGCTTCCGCAGCGCTGGGTGATGTGACCGCTGAGCATGGCTCCGACGCTTCGGTCCGTGTTGGCGATGTCATGGGTTCGGGTGATGTTTTTGCCCTGTTCCAGGCAGAGGTCGGCCAGGGGGAGCAACTGTTTGTCGAGCACCTTGTCCAGGGTGTTTTCCTGCGGCGTCCGGAACCGGATTTCGGCATCGGTTTCGGGTCGGAAGAGCAGGCGCCGCAGGTCGAGTTTCGCAGCCGGGGAATCCTCGGGCATCAGGCGCTGATGCAACAGGTCGCAGCGACCGGTCAACTCGTCGAGGGACCGGTATCCCATTTGTGCCATGCGGGCCCGGAGGTCTTCGGCCAGCAGCCGGAAGTAATTGATCAGGTGTTCGGGTTTTCCGGTGAATCGTTTGCGCAGTTCGGCGTCCTGGGTTGCGACCCCCATGGGGCAGGTATTGGTATGGCATTTCCGGAGCATCCGGCACCCGAGGGCCACCAGCGCAGCGGTCCCGAATCCGTACTCTTCGGCCCCCAGCAGGGTGCATATCAACACGTCGCGGGAACATTTCAGTTGTCCGTCGGCCTGGAGTCGCACGCGGTCGCGCAGGCGGTTTCGGACGAGGGTTTGCTGCATCTCCGCGAGCCCGATCTCGACCGGTACACCGGCGTATTTCATCGAATCGGCGGGGCTGGCTCCGGTTCCTCCGTCGCATCCGCTGATGAGAATCTTGTCGGCTTTGGCTTTCGTGACGCCTGCGGCAATGGTTCCCACGCCGCTTTCGGCCACGAGCTTCACGCTGATGATTGCCCGGGGGTTGACGTTTTTCAGGTCGAAGATCAGTTGAGCGAGGTCTTCGATCGAGTAGATGTCGTGGTGGGGCGGAGGCGAGATGAGCGTAATGCCGGGGATCGAGTGCCGGGTGCGTGCAATCATCTCATCGACCTTGAATCCGGGGAGCTGTCCACCTTCGCCGGGCTTGGCGCCCTGGGCGACCTTGATCTGTATCTCGTCGGCATTGACCAGGTATTCGACGTCTACGCCGAAGCGTCCCGAGGCGACCTGCTTTACGGCGCTGCGCAGCGAAGTCCCGTCTTCCAGAGGGGTGTTCCGCGCGGGGTCTTCGCCGCCTTCACCCGTGTTGCTCTGGCCTCCGATGCGGTTCATGGCCGCCGCGATCGTTTCGTGGACTTCGCGGCTGATGGCGCCGAACGACATGGCCTCGACGACGAATCGACGCATGATGGCTTCGGCCGGTTCGACCTCCTGGATATCGATCGGGTCTCTGTCGCTGCGGATTTCGAGCATGTCGCGCAGGAAGAGCGGAGTGTCGGCGTGTTCGGCATGTCGGGAGAACTCGGCGAACTGTTCGGGATCCCCCGAGCGGGCGGCGGCTTGCAGCGAGAGTACCGTGGCCGGGTTCCAGCCGTGCCGCTCACCGTCACGGCGGTAAGCATATCTGCCCAGGTTTTCGAGGGGTTCGTTTTCGGCCTCCGGAGCGAATCCGCGGGCGTGCATGGCCGTCTCCTGCCGGGCCACTTCTCCGATTCCGATTCCGCCGATCGAGGAGATTCCTCCTCCCAGGTATTTGTTGATCAGCTTCTCTCCGACTCCGAGGGGTTCGAACAGCGCCGCACCGCGGTAGCTTCGGATGGTTGAGATGCCCATCTTCGACATGATTTTCAACATTCCCTTGTCGATGGCCTTGATGTAATGCTTCTCGGCGGCTTCGAAGTCGAGGGGCAGCGTTCCTTCGGTCGTCATCTCCTTCAGGATGGCGAAGGCCATATAGGGGTTTACGCCGCTGGCCCCGTATCCCATCAGCAGGGCGACGTGCATCGTTTCGCACACTTCGCCGCTCTCGACGATCACGGCGATCTGCGAACGTTTGCGGCGTGCGATGAGGTAGTGGTGCACGGCGGACATGGCCAGCAGCGAGGGGATCGCCGCATGTTTTTCATCCACCTCCCGGTCGCTAAGGATCAGGTAGTTGTATCCTTCGTCCACGGCGTGTTCGGCGGCCTGGCACAGTTTGTCGAGGCTCTCTTCGAGGGCGGTTCCGTCGCCGCCGGCGGGGAAGAGCATCTGCAGGGTGATGGTCCGGAACCCCTTGTATTCCAGGTGGCGGAGAATGTCCAGGTCGCGGTCCGAGATGATCGGCGACGACATCATCACCACCTTGCACAGTTCGGGGGATGGTTTGAGGATGTTTTTGCGGACGGCGCCGATGTAACTGGTCAGCGACATCACCAGTTCTTCACGGATGGAGTCCATCGGCGGGTTTGTGACCTGTGCGAATTGCTGCCGGAAGAAGTTGAAGAATCGCTGGGGTTTCTGCGAGAGGATGGCGATGGGGGTATCGTCTCCCATCGACATCACGGGGCCGGCGGCGGCCTTGGCCATCGGTACGATGATTTTCTCGATCTCTTCCCGGTCGTATCCGAAGGCGCGCAGTTTACGGGCGTAGTCCGGCACGCGGTGCGTGACGCTTCGTCCGCTGGTGATGCGGCTCAGGACGATGCGGTTGTCGTGCAGCCATTCGTCGTAGGGATGCTCCTCGGCCAGTTGCCGTTTGATCTCGTCATCGGTGAAGATCTGCCCCTGTTCGGTATCGACCATGAGGATCTTGCCCGGTTCGAGCCGCCCTTTTGAGGCGATGTTTTCGTCCGGGATGTCGATTACGCCGGTTTCGGACGCGATGACCATCAGCCCGTCGTGCGTGATCAGATAGCGGGCCGGGCGGAGTCCGTTGCGGTCGAGCATACCTCCGGCATACCGTCCGTCGGCGAAGATGATTGCAGCGGGTCCGTCCCACGGGGCCATGAAGATCGAGTGGTATTCGAAGAAACTCTTGAGTTTTTTCGACAGCGGGTTTTTCTCGTTGAAGCTCTCCGGGACGAGCATGGCCAGCGCATGAGGCAGCGACATGCCCCCGCGCAGGAAGAATTCGAGGGCATTGTCCAGCGAGGCGCTGTCGCTCATTCCGGGCTGGATGATCGGGCCGATTCCCTCTTTGGTATCTCCGGCGAGATTGGGGTGAAGCACGGCCTGGCGGGTTCCCATCCAGAGGCGGTTCCCGCGAATGGTATTGATCTCTCCGTTGTGTCCGAGGAGCCGGAACGGTTGTGCGAGGCTCCACGTGGGGAAGGTGTTGGTGGAGAAGCGCGAGTGTACCAGCGCGATGGCGCTTGAGAAGTAGGGGCTCTGCAGATCGGTGAAATAGTGCCGGAGTTGCCGGGAGGAGAGCATTCCCTTGTAGACGATCGTTCGAGTCGAGAGGCTTGCGATGTAACAGCTTTGCTTGTCGCGGATCGGGGCGCTTGAGAGTTTGAACTCGATGCGTTTTCGGACCGTGTAGAGCAACTCTTCGAGGCGCTGCCGGTCGTCGCATCCGGTGATGAATATCTGTCGGAAGCAGGGTTCGGTGGCGGCAGCGTCGGCCCCGAGGATACTGCTGTTGACGGGCACGTCGCGCGATGCCATCAGGGTTAGTTCCTGCTCCTCGATAGCCTCGATGATCAGGCGCATGAAGCCCCGTTTGTCCTCGTCGTTTCGGGGCAGGAAGACCATTCCCACGCCGTATCTGCCCTTTTCGGGCACGGGGATTCCGTTGAGCAGGATAAATTCATGGGGAATCTGTACGAGGATTCCGGCACCGTCTCCGGTTTTGTTGTCGGCGCCTTCGGCACCGCGGTGCGCCATATGTTCCAGGACGCAGAGCCCCTGTTCGACGACCGAGTGGTATTTGTCTCCGTTGATGTTGACGACGAGTCCGACGCCGCAGGCGTCATGTTCGTATTCGGGACGGTAGAGTCCTCCGTCCTGCATGGTGTGGTCTCTGTTCATAAGGCAACCTAATCTAACCGCTACAAATATAACTATTTTGCAGTAAAAAAGTTGCTTTTCGGGGGTGATATATGAAATTTTTTTAAGAATTCCGCTGCGAATCTGGATTTTCGAGGAGCTTCGCCCTCGCCTCGGAGGGTCCCGGACCGGGTTCCGGCAGCCGGATTGCGGGTTGTCCCGATCGAAAAACGGGCCCTTCCTGAGGAAGGACCCGTTTTGGGCTGCTTTGGCTTGCAGATACTTTTTGCCCCTATTTGCGGGCGTTTTTGGCAGCTACGGCCTTGTCCAACTCGATGATGAAGTCCGAGAGGACGTTCATGTAGTTGATAAAGGCGTCATAAGCCGAGTCGTAGGGGTTGAAGTAGGAGTGTACGTCCCCGTCGGACAGCCACTTGGTTGCCATGTAATAGAAGTGGTCGGAGGTCTGCAAGAAGCTCCACACGTAGTCGAAGTCGGGGTTTTTCAGGGTCCTGATCTTCTCTTTCTGCGCGTACAGTTTTGCGAATGCCTCGTTCTGGAGTTCGTTTCCGAGCCAGGCGGTAATGTCACGCTCCTCGTCGGCCCAGGACATCACGTGCGGACAGTGGAGCACGGCAACGGGCTGATACTTTTTGGCGGCTTCGGTTACGGTTGCGAACTCCAGCCCGTTCTTCTTGGCGAGGATGGCTTTGGGCAGGGCGCGCATGAACTCGAAGATTCCGGTATCGGCAGCCTGGTGCTCACCGAACGTTTCGTAATCCATGAAGAGGTTGATGACCTCTCCGGGGGTTTCGTCCGAAGCGAGCCACTGTACGTACTTGTCGGCGGTCAGAGGCCACTGGTCCCAGCTTTGGTTGGAGAATCGGAATGCGATATCGTCCGAGAGCTTGTAGTTGCGCAGCAGGAGGCGGAGTTTCTGATCGATGGCGTTTGCGTAGACGTAGTTGGGGGATTTCCAACCCAACACGTGCTTGGCGCCTTCGGCGAGCATCGTACGGAATCCCATTCCGGCCACCATGGCACCGATTTCGTCGGAGTAGATGAGCTCGGTGTTCCGGAAAGCGGTGGGTTTCACGCCGAACTCCTTCTTGATGAGGTTCGTGTGGAGTTTCACCTGCTCTTCGAAATCCTCCTTGGAGGCGAGTGCCGCGAGGGAGTGCGAGTAGGTTTCGGCGAGGAATTCCACGCATCCCGTTGCGGCGAGCTCCTTGAAGGAGTCGAGGACTTCGGGAGCGAAAGCCTTCATCTGCTCGATGGCGATACCCGTGATCGAGAACGAGCAGCGGAACTTACCCTTGTTTTCCTTGATGAGTTTCAGCAGCAGGGCGTTCATGGGGAGGTAGCACTGGCGGGCGACCTTTTGCATGATAGCGCGGTTCTGGAGGTCGTCCAGGTAGTTATGGTCCTTGCCCATGTTGAAAAAGCGGTACTTTTTCAGACGCCAGGGCTGATGTACCTGAAAGTAGAGGCAAACGGTTTTCATGATGGTGTATTTCTATTTGGATTGATTCTTACTCTCTTCGATCGCGTCTTCGTAGACCTTTTTGATTTTGGCTGCTGCGTCGTTCCACTTGAGGTTGGTGACCTCTGCGAGGCCTTTCGAGGCGAACATTTTGGCCAGGGCCGGATACTCGATCAGGCCGTAGATAGCATCCGCCAGTGCATCGACATCCCAGTAGTCGACCTTGACGGCATAGTCGAGGACCTCGGCGACGCCGCTCTGTTTGGAGATGATGACGGGGACGTTCGACCGCATGGCCTCCAGGGGCGAGATTCCGAAGGGCTCGGACACCGACGGCATGACATACACGTCGGAGAGCTGGAACATCTTGTGTACGTCTTCTCCGCGGAGGAATCCTGTGAAGTGGAAACGGTCTGCGATTCCGAGTCGGGCGACCCGGCGGATGACGTGGTTCATCATGTCTCCGGATCCGGCCATGACGAACCGGACGTTGGGGACGCGCTTGAGGACCTTGGCTGCGGCTTCGACGAAGTAGTCGGGTCCTTTCTGGTAGGTGATACGGCCCAGGAAGGTGACGATCTTGTCCGAGACTCCGCGTTCGGGGACGGCGGTATCCTTTTCCGCAAATCGCACGGCGTTGTGTACGGTGACGACCTTTTCCGCGGGGATTCCGTAACGGTTGATAACGATATTGCGGGTCAGGTTGGAGACAGCGATCACGCGGTCTGCGGCGCGCATTCCGTTCAACTCGATTGCGTGGACCTGGGTATTCACGTTTTCGCCGCTTCGGTCATACTCCGTAGCGTGCATGTGCACGACGAGGGGTTTTCCGGAGACACGTTTGGCCGCGATCCCGGCGTAGTAGGTAAGCCAGTCGTGAGCGTGGATTACGTCGAACTGTCCTTCGAGGTCCTTGGCCACCTGTGCCGCCACGACGGCATAACGGGCGACCTCTTCCATCAGGTTAGCCCCGTACTTACCCGAGAAGGTGTAGCGTTGTTTCCATGCGTCGGTCGTGGACCAGACGTGCTGTCCCGATTTGACGTATTTCTCGTGGTAGGATTCATACTCTTCGGGGGAGATGTAGGGGACCATGTTTGAGTCGATGTGTATGAACGACATCTTTTCGAGGATGTCGTCGGCCCCGCTTCCGGTAGAACCGTAGAGGGCTTCGACCTCGCTGGCATTGAGGACGTGAGTGAACCGCTGGTCCTCATCGCCGTATGCGTGGGGTACGACGAAGGTTACGTCCACGCCGTTTCGCGCCAGTCCCCGGGTCATTCCGTAGCAGGCTGTTCCCAAACCACCCGCGATATGGGGCGGGAACTCCCATCCGAACATCAATACTTTCATGTCTTATTTAAATTTTGTCTTGTGTATCCTTGTGTTTCGTCACATTGTCGTTCAACATCCTGTGCGGTCGTTGCTCCCGGCATCTCTTTTCACCTCAGCCATCTCTCACGTGTCTCTTGCGCGTCTTTATTTCCTTCTCTCGTGGTCCCTCTTTCTCTCGTGGGTTCCCTTCTCTCGTGGTTTCCTTTCTCTCGTGCCCCCCCCCTCTCTACGTGGTTTTCCCTTCTCCTGTGACCCTCCCCCCCCCTCTCTCTTGCGCCTCTTGCTGGCTCCCTTTGGCCCGTCCTCCCCAGGTGTCTTAGCCTGGAGAGGAACGGTCCCGGGGTGTTGAACCGAGTTTTTGCTCCTATTTTGTTGCGGCCTTTTTCGCCGTGGATTTTTTGGTCGCGGTTTTCTTTACGGCTTTTGTTTCGGCCTTCTTTTCGCTTTTGGCTTCCGCCTTTGCTGCAGTTTTGGCGGCCGGTTTCCGGGTGGATTTCTTCTTCGGGGTTTCGGCCTTGTCCGCCTTGCGCGCCTGGATCATGGCGTGGATGTCCAGTACGGAAGCGACGCTCCATGCCTGCGAGATAGCTCCGCGGGGTGCATAGGGGGGATCCGCATCGAAGAGTTCACCGATGGATCCGATTCCGTAGGACTGGATGTCCTCCTCGAATCCTTCGAGAATCTCCTCGGCCTGGGGCAGGAAGGCATCTCCGTTGATGTCGAAGCAGGCCTGGACGTAGAACTCCAGGAGCCAGGGCCAAACGGAGCCGTTCTTTCCTGCGAAATCGCGCTCTTCGGGCGTACCCTCCTGCGAACCCTTGTAGAGGGGGTTGCGGGGCGAGAGGGTCCGCAGGCCCTTGGGGGTGAGGAGGTGCTGGCGAACGGTCTGGATGACTTCGAGCTGCGCCTGTTCGTCGAGCATCTTGTAGGGGAGCCCGCAGGCGATGATCATGTTGGGTCGGATCTCCTTGGCGGGACCTTCGAATCCCACGTAGTCGGCCAGATAACCTTCGGCGAGGTGGAATAGTTCGTTGAAGGAGGCCTTTGTCTTTTCGGGGAGTTTCTCCCAGGCCTTGACGAACTTCTTGTCCCCGTTTTCAGCCGCGAGTTTCAAGGCGTAGCATACGGCGTTGTACCAGAGTGCATTGACCTCTACCTGGTATCCGTTTCTCGGGGTTACGGGGGATCCTGCGATCACGGAGTTCATCCACGTCAGGGGTGTCCGTTCCGCGGAAGCCCAGATCAGTCCGTTGTCATTGAGGATGACCCGTCCTGCGACTCCCAGCCTGTAGGATTCGAGGATCTGCTTCATGGCGTCGCCGTATCGTTCCCAGACGGCCTGTGCTCCGATCTGCGCTTCGAGCTGCTGGAGGGTCCAGAAGAACCAGAGGGGCGTATCCGCGGCCACGGCGGCGGAGAAGTCTCCGCAGAACATGCCGTTGCACATGTTTCGGACCTGGGTATCGAGGGCATCGATGCAGTCCTCCTTGTGGTTCTGGCGGAGTGTGATTCCGGGCAGTGCGACAAAGGTCTGTCGTCCGGAGACGCCGTGCCAGGGGTATCCGGAGATCACCTCGGTACGGTTTCCGGGGCGTCGGATCAGGAACTGGCGTGCGGAGTGTTCGAGACAGCTGATGAAGTCGATCTTGTGCGTGCGTCGGGCGATGGAACCCTGGAAGAGCTCCTCGATGGTCTTTGCGGAACCCATTTCGTCGAGCGACGCGGAGAAGATGATGCTTTCGCCCTTTTTGAGTTCGGTTTCGAAATATCCGGTAGTCATCAGATCCTCGTATCCGTCATATCCGCGAGCGATGTCCTGGAGGTACTCGAAGTTGTAGTACCAGTCGGGAGCGGGCACGAATTCCGTATCGGGCTTGTTTGTCTGGAGATAGAGCCAGGGGAATGAGCTGTAGAGTCTGCATTTCACACCGTTTACGGCGGGATATGAGTGGCCGTCGGCCTCCATGTTGGCATGGGTCAGGGCATGTTTGTCGCGGAATGCGAGGAACGGCCGGAGTCTGAGCCGGGTTTCGGAGTGAGCATCGACAAGCGTGTAACGGATCATGAGCTGGGTCCGCTTGTGGATCCAGAGCATCTCCTTTTTGAGGATTACGCCACCCACGCGGTAGGTAATGGTGGGAGTGGGGGTGTACTCGAAGTCGGTGATGTACTTGTGTCCCCGGGGTTCGTAAGTTCCCTTGAAGCGGTGGAGCGCCAGGTTGAATGTCTGGTCGTGCTGGATGATGGATTCGTCGAGCGCCGACAGGAGGACATAGGTCCGGTCTGAGGTATCGATCGGGGATACGATCAGTCCGTGATATCGGCGCGTATTGCAGCAGACGATAGTCGTGCTCATGTATCCGCCGATTCGGTCGGTAGCGAGCATTTCGCGCTGGAGGGAGTACTCCAGGTTCCCGAGTTCGCTTTTGTCGAAGGTTAATGCTGACATATGCTTAAAAAAATGCTATTCGACACTAAAGATATTCAAAAAATCGAAAAATAGCAACGCGGTTGCTGAAATTCGATGAATTTTCTACCGTTTTGTCACAAAATGTGTTTAAGCCCATTTTACGAGAGCGAAATCCATCCGGTGGGGGAGGTTCGGGTTGGAGGGATAGATTCTCAGTGCGACATCGAACGTTCCGGCCTCATCGGGGGTATAGTCGAGGGCGTATGTAACCAGACTTCCTTCGATCTTGGCCCGTTCGAGCTGAATGGTCCGGGTTACGTTGACGGACTGACCACCGACGATCTGCCGGGCGAGCACCATTTCGACGCCGATATCCTCGGGTCGGAGGTTTGCGATGTCCACGGTCACGGAGAATCGATACTTTTCGCCGACGTATACGGCCTCCTTGTCGATCTTGACGCGCTGGACGTCCACGGCGCGGACCTGATCCCAGGCTGCGGAGACCTTTCGTTTCCAGGCCGCGATTTCGCGGGCCATCCGGTATGCGTCGTCAGCCATCAGACGTTTCCGGGCCGCGAGTTTGTTGTAGAAGCGCTCCTCGTAGTCGATCAGCATCCGGTTCGTGGTAAAGTTGGATGCGATGTCGGCGATGCACTTCTTGATCGAAGCGATCCACTCGTGGGGGATGTAGTCCGTATCGCGGGCGTAATATTTCGGGGCGATCTGCTCCTCGATGGTATTGTAGATCATCTCGGCGTCGAGTTCGTCCTGGAAGTGCTGGTCCGTGAAGGTCCGTTCCATGGGGAGCGCCCAACCGGCACCCTCCTTGTATCCTTCGACCCACCATCCGTCGAGGACGGAGAACTGCATGACGCCGTTCATGACGCACTTTTCGCCCGAGGTGCCCGAAGCCTCCAGGGGTCGGGTGGGGGTATTGAGCCAGACGTCGACACCCTGTACCATGCGGCGGGCGAGTTCCATGTCGTAATTCTGGAGGAAGAGGATCTTTCCCACGAACTGGGGCATGGCGGCGACTTCGACGATGCGTTTGATGAGGTCCTGGCCGGGCTTGTCGTTGGGGTGAGCCTTACCCGCAAAGATGAACTGTACGGGGCGCTCCTTGTTGTTGACGATGGCGGCGAGGCGGTCGAGGTTCGTGAAGAGGAGGTATGCGCGCTTGTAGGTTGCGAACCGCCGTGCGAAACCGATGGTCAGGACGTCGGGGCGCAGACCCTCGATGACCTGGAGCATCTGCTTCGGGGAGTCGAGGCGCACCTGTTTGGGGTCGCTGTAGCGTTTGCGGATATGCTTGATGAGCCGGTTCTTGAGTTTCATGCGCACCTCCCAGAGTTCGGCATCGGGGATATTGTGGACCTTCTGCCAGGCGGGGATATCATAGGTATGTCCTTCGAACCCGTCGGCGAAGTAGCGGGCGTAGAGCCGGCGCAGGGAGGTTGCGATCCAGGTCGGGAAGTGCACGCCGTTGGTGACGTACCCGATGTGGAGTTCGTTCTTGAAGTATCCGGGCCACATGTTTCCGAGAATGTCCTTCGAGACCTCGCCATGGAGCCACGACACGCCGTTTACCTCCTGGGAGAGGTTGCAGGCGAGCACCGACATCGAGAATTTCTCGTTCGGGTCGTTGGGATTCGTCTTTCCGAGGTTGATGTACTGTTCCCAGGTGATTCCGAGCACGTCGGGGTAGTGGGACATGTACTGGCGGATCATCGACTCGGGGAATGCGTCGTGCCCGGCCGGCACGGGGGTGTGGGTGGTGAAGAGCGACGACGAGCGGACGACCTCCAGGGCCTCCGAGAAGGAGAGCTTGCGGTGGTTGACCAGGTCGCGGATTCGCTCGATGCCGATGAATGCGGCATGACCCTCGTTGCAGTGGTACACGTCGTGCTTGATTCCGAGTTTTCTGAGGGCGCGGATACCGCCGATACCGAGCAGGATCTCCTGCTTGAGTCGGTTCTCCCAGTCGCCGCCGTAGAGGTAGTGGGTTACCTGACGGTCCTCTTCGAGGTTGTCCTCGATGTCGGCGTCGAGCAGGTAGAGGTCGGTACGTCCGACCTGGCATTTCCAGATGCGGGCCAGGAGCGTGCGTCCGGGGAATGCGATGGATACGGTCATCCAGTTTCCGGCCTCGTCGCGCACGGGCGAGATGGGGAGTTTGTAGAAGTTCTGGGCTTCGTAGGTAGCCTCCTGGGCTCCCTGTGCGGAGAGCCGCTGTGTGAAGTATCCGTAGCGGTAGAGCAGGCCTACGGCAGCCATCGGGACGTTGCGGTCCGAAGCCTCCTTGAGGTAGTCACCGGCGAGGATTCCGAGGCCTCCGGAGTAGATTTTCAGCGAGGAGTGCAGTCCGTACTCCATCGAGAAGTAGGAGATCGTGGTGGCCTTGGGGTCGGGCTTCTCGTTCATGTAGTCGCGGAACTGGGTGTGTACGGCATCCAGCATGGCGAGGAAGTTGGTATCCTTTTCGAGTTCGCGCATCCGCTCGACGCTGAGTTTGTCGAGGAATGCGATGGGGTTGCTTTCGCATTCGGCCCAGAGAGCGGGGTCGATGCCCTCGAAGAGGTCGCGGGCTCCGGGGTTCCAGCACCACCAGAGGTTCCTGGAGAGCTCCTCCAGGGCGTGGAGGCGTTTGGGGAGGGTCTTGTCGACCATCATTCGGCTCCAGTTCGGTTTTTCGACGAAGAGCTGCTGGCGGACGAAGTTGATCTGTTCGGTTTTTGCGCCTCCGTCGTCGAGCATGGTGCGGTTGGTGCGGACGATCGAGCTTTTGACGGCTTCGGAGTATGCCTGTTCGTAGGCTGCGAAGAGGTGCTCCCAGAGGGCGGTCATCGAGATTTCGAAGGCCGATGTGCGGATTTCGTTGACGTATTTTTCGTCGAGAAGGCTGAACCGCAGGAGGAATTCTGCGATTTTATTCTCGACTTCGGAGTCGTTGTAGTCGTCGCGGCGGATGACCTCGACGCCGGCGTGTTCACGCTGCTTGTCGACCCAGAGGCCGAATCCGGCGAGGGTTGTGGTGACGGTCGGGACGGAGAATGCTACGGACTCCAGGGGGGTGTATCCCCAGGGTTCGTAGTAGGAGGGGAATACCGTGAGGTCCATTCCGACGAGGAGCTCGTAGTAATCCTTGTTGAAGATTCCGTCTGCGCGGTTGAGGTACGTGGGGACGAAGATGACCTTTACCTTCGAACCGGGCTGAGTGAGGGGGCTCTCCCTGAGTGCGTTCACGATGGGGTCCCAGGTCTGGTTTTCCAGATAGTGGGTCGAGTATTTGTACTGTTTTTCGTCGATGGGGTTCTCGGGGTTTGCCAGGTGTGCCTGGAGGTCGACGCGGGGTCCTCGGTTTCCGGCCGGGACGGTGATGTATGCGAGGATTTCACGCTGGAACTTGTCCGACTGGGCGAGGAGTTTGAGCGACTCGATGAAGACATCGATACCCTTGTTTCGGAATTCGTAGCGTCCGCTGGTTCCGACGATCAGGGGATCTCCGTTGAATTTCTCTCCGAGGCAGGCTTCGGCGACGGAGATCATGGCTTTGCGTGCTTCGTCCCGTTTGGCGTAGTATTCGTCGCCGGACCAGACGAAGTCGTTTTCGAAACCGTTGGGTGTTACGGCATCGGGTTCGCGTCCGAGGAGGTATTTGCACTCGTTTGCGGTGATGTCGCTGACGGTGAGGAATGCGTCGTGGTATGCCGCGGCCATCTTTTCGATGGAGTGTTTGGCCACGACGTTGAAGCGCCGGGCGAGTTCGTCGGCGTTGAATTTCGTGAGGTCGTTGTAGAGCGGGAGGCGGTTTCCGGCGATGCAGCGGCCCATGACGGTTGCATGGGTGGTGAATACGGTGGCCACATAGGGGGAGCGGTTCCGCAGGTAGAGGCCTCCGGCTGCGGTCTGCCACTCGTGGAAGTGAGCCACGGCCTTTTCGGTGGGGGTTCCGAAGGTGTCGGCGTAGGAAGCGATCACGACGCCGGCGGCCCAGCCGAAGAGTACGGGTTCTACATAGTCCCACTGTCCGGAGATGGAGTCCACGTGATAGGATTCCCAGAGGCTTTTGAGGATTTCGTCCTTGCGGGGGATGAGCGAGGAGAAGTCGACGAGGAGGACTTTGGGTTCGCCCTTTATTTTCCAGTGTCCGGCGCGCACGCGGATACCTTCATTGTAGAGGCCCTGTCTCCAGGCTTTCAGCAGATTGGGGTCCTCTTCGAATTCGGGGTTGACGCCTTCGTGGGAGAGGTCCGGTCCGATCAGGAGGTATCGGTCTGCGAATTTTCGGGTTACGGTTTGTGCCTTGGTGGAGATGACGGTGTGGATTCCGCCCACCTTGTTGCATACCTCCCAGCTTACTTCGAACAGGAAATCGGGAGTGTGTTTAGCGTTGCTCATATACTTAATCGCTTGTTTGTAATTCGTGACGAACGGAATTGAATCCGGCCGCAAAGGTAATACTTATATTTAGATAAAACAATTCCAATTTTAATTTCTAAAAATATTTAAGAATAACTTAACATTTCTGTTTCACTTGGTTGCATCTTCGGTTACGTTTCGAAGAGCGCTTCGATCACGGCATCGGAGAGGAGCATTTTCGGGGCCGGAATGTTCAGACGCCGGTCGGAAAAGGCTACGGTTCCTGATTGCAGCCAGGCGGAGGCGAGTTTTTTCAGCCGGATGGTCCGTTCCGAACCGAAACGGGCTTCCGCATCGTGGAGGTCGATTCCCTCGGCGGTTCGGAGCCGGGTCATGACATATTCGTTGAAGCGGTCGCGGTCGGAGAGGGTTTCGGTTTCGGGGGCTTCGCCGTTGATGTAGCGTTCGACGGATGCGGCGTTCCAGTGTCGTTCCCGGCCGTCGAAGGAGTGGGCGGCGGGGCCGATTCCGAGGTATTTCGAGCCGTTCCAGTAGGCGGCGTTGTGGCGGGCGCGGCATCCGGGGCGTGCGAAATTCGAGACCTCGTAGTGTTCGAATCCGGCGCGGGTGAGGGTTTCGTGCACGAGGGCGAATTCCGCTTCGCTGACCTCCTCGTCGACCGGGGCGAAGGTTCCGCGTTCGGCCCGGCGGCCGAACGCGGTTCCGGGCTCGATGGTCAGGTGGTATGCCGAGATATGCTCCACGCCGAGTTCGAGGGTTCGGTCGAGGGTCCTGCGGAGCGAGTCGCCGCCGAAACCGGGGATGCCGAAGATCAGGTCGACGGTGATGTTTTCGAATCCGGCATTCCGGGCATCCCGGACGGCCTGAAGGGCCTGTGCGGCGTTGTGCCGACGGTTCATCAGGCGCAGGCAGTCGTCGTCGAAGGACTGGATGCCGATCGAGAGGCGGTCGATGCCGATGCGCCGGAGGGCGTCGAGGTATGGGGGTGTGAGGTCGTCGGGGTTGGCTTCGAGGGTGGTCTCCACGACGTGTGAGCAGTCGAAGATCCGGGCGGCGTGTTCCAGCAGTCCGCCCAGGAGCTTGGGCGGGCAGAGCGAGGGGGTTCCGCCGCCGAAATAGCGGGTCCGGATCGGCTCCTGTCCCAAATATTCCCTGCGGTGTTCGAGTTCGCGGTGCATGGCATCGGCGAGGGCGGGCATACGGGCCGTCCCGACCTCCTTGAAGAAGTCGCAGTAGGCGCAGATGCGCTTGCAGAAGGGGATATGGAGGTAGAGTCCGGCCATAACATCCAAAGTTAATAAAAATAATCGGATCGGCCGAAATTTTTTTCGGAATGGAAGTTTTTTTCTTTTCGGGGCTGTCATTTCGGAACCCTGGGGGCGGGGATTCGGTCCGGGCGGAGCGTCCTGCCGGGAGCCCCGGCGGATTGTTCCGGGCCGGAATCCGGATTCCGGCCCGGTTTTCGCAGGGGTTGTTTCCGGAGGTTCCGGCGGGTGTTTCAGAGGGTTTCGGAACGCTTTCGGGAGGGGTCCCGGAAAGCCCGGAGCGCGATAATAAAAAATTTTCGTAATTTTGACTGTTATTTTTTTCACAATTCTAAAAGTTTTTTTACCTTTGTGCCGTCCGGGTGTGTACTTTTTCGGGATATCCGGACGTTTGATCAGGGATTGAGGTTTAATTAAAATAAAAAAAGTTATGGACAAGATGGATCTGAGAAAGTACGGGATCACGGGCGTTACCGAGATCGTGTACAACCCCTCCTACGACGAACTGTTCCGTGAGGAGACGAAGAAGGGCCTTCGCGGCTACGAGAAGGGCCAGCTGACCGAAACGGGCGCCGTGAACGTGATGACGGGCGTCTATACGGGCCGTTCGCCCAAGGACAAGTTCTTCGTGATGGACGAGACCACGAAGGATACGATCTGGTGGACGTCGGACGAGTACAAGAACGACAACAAGCCCGTGACGAAGGCCGCCTGGAAGGAGCTGAAGAAGATTGCTTCCGAGGAGCTTTCGAACAAGAAACTCTACGTGGTCGACACGTTCTGCGGTGCGAACGAGAACTCGCGTCTGAAGATCCGCTTCATCATGGAGGTAGCCTGGCAGGCCCACTTCGTAAAGAACATGTTCATCCGTCCGACGGACGAGGAGCTGGAGAAGTACGGTGAGCCGGACTTCGTGGTTCTGAACGCATCGAAGGCCAAGGTGAAGAACTACAAGAAGCTGGGTCTGAACTCGGAGACGGCCGTTGTGTTCAACCTGACGGAGAAGATGCAGGTGATCATCAACACGTGGTACGGCGGTGAGATGAAGAAGGGTATGTTCTCGTACATGAACTACCTGCTTCCGCTGAAGGGCATGGCTTCGATGCACTGCTCGGCGAACACGAACGAGAAGGGCGAGACGGCGATCTTCTTCGGACTGTCGGGTACGGGCAAGACGACGCTTTCGACGGACCCGAAGCGCCAGCTCATCGGTGACGACGAGCACGGCTGGGACGATGACGGCGTCTTCAACTTCGAGGGCGGCTGCTACGCCAAGGTGATCAACCTCTCGCAGGAGAACGAGCCGGACATCTGGAACGCGATCCGCCGCAACGCGCTGCTGGAGAACGTGACGGTTGACAAGAAGGGCAAGATCGACTACGCCGACAAGTCGGTGACGGAGAACACCCGCGTATCGTACCCGATCTTCCACATCGAGAACATCGTGAAACCTGTATCGAAGGCTCCGGCCGCCAAGAAGGTGATCTTTCTCTCGGCCGACGCATTCGGGGTGCTGCCCCCGGTATCGATTCTGACTCCGGAGCAGACGAAATACTACTTCCTGTCGGGCTTCACGGCCAAGTTGGCGGGAACGGAGCGTGGCATTACGGAGCCGACTCCGACCTTCTCGGCCTGCTTCGGTGCCGCCTTCCTGTCGCTGCACCCGACGAAGTACGGTGAGGAGCTGGTGAAGAAGATGGAGCAGTCGGGCGCTACGGCCTACCTGGTGAACACGGGTTGGAACGGCACGGGCAAGCGTATCTCGATCAAGGATACGCGCGGTATCATCGACGCCATTCTGGATGGTTCGATCGACAAGGCTCCCACGAAGATGATTCCTGTCTTCGACTTCAAGGTTCCGACCGAGCTGCCGGGTGTTGATCCGAAGATCCTGGATCCGCGCGACACCTATGCAAACGCAGCCGACTGGGATGAGAAGGCCAAGGATCTTGCCGGCCGCTTCATCAAGAACTTCACGAAGTTTACGGGCAACGAGGAGGGCAAGAGCCTCGTGGCTGCCGGTCCGAAGCTCTAATCTTCGCATACCGAAGAACCTGTGCGGGAGGTCGATAACGGCCTCCCGCTTTTTTGTGCGGTCGGGGGCGTGTGAGCCGGAATTTTTCGTAATTTTGACAGAAACCGCTCCTGCGGGAACATTCCTTTCCGAGAAAGACGCTATGATAAAAAGGTTGCAATTGCTTGTTGGTTTGCTGCTTCTGCTGCCGTTGGGCAGTGCGGCGCAGAGCCCTGCCGGGGTCTGGGAGGGGACCCTTTCGATGAATGCCGCCAGCCTGCGGCTCGTTCTCCGCCTCGCGGCATCGCCCGAAGGCTATAGGGCGGCGTTGGACAGCCCTGACCAGGGGGTGCGGGGGATCCCGGTCGATTCGGTTGCCTTCTGCGGCGGGGAGCTGACGTTCCGGATCGGGGCCCTGGACGCTTCGTTCCGCGGGAATCTGCTGCCGGGCGGGATGCTGATGGGGGAGTTTACGCAGTTCGGACGCTCTTCGATGCTGCTGTTCACGCGGCGACCGGCTCCGCAACGGCCTCAGACCCCGCAGCCGCCCTTTCCGTATGCGATCCGAGAGGTGACCTTCCCGAGCCGGGCGGCGGGGGTGACGCTTGCGGGGACGCTGACGCTTCCCGACTCGCTGCCGCTGCGGGCGGCGGTTGTGCTGGTGACGGGCAGCGGCCTGCAGAACCGCGACGAGGAGCTTTTCGACCATAAGCCGTTCTGGGTGATTGCCGACTGCCTGACCCGCCGGGGCATTGCCGTGCTGCGTTACGACGATCGGGGTTTCGGTGCTCCGGAAGCGGAGCAGCGGGCGCTGCTGGCGGACGCCACGACGGCGGATTTTGCGCTGGATGCCCTGGGAGCCGTCGACTGGTTGCGGGCGCAACCGGGTTTCGATGCGGTGCGGATCGGGATCCTCGGCCACAGCGAGGGCGGGACGATCGCCTTCCTGGCGGCTGCGGAGGAGCCTGCAGTGGCGTTTGTGGTTTCGCTGGCGGGCGGTTTGGTGCCGGGCGGTCGGCTGAGCCTGCTTCAGAACCGCCGGGCCATGGAGCTGCAGGGGCTGGATGCTCCGACGATCGATGCCTGCTGCCGCCTGATCGAGCGGAGCCACGCGGCGCTGCGGTCGACACCTCTGTCGGAACTGCCGGGACGGCTGTCGGCGCTGAAGGCCGGACTTTCGGCTGATCCGGAGGTGCAGACCCTGCCGGAGACGCTCCGCACGAGTATCCTCCGGCTGCTGGACGGGGCTGCGGCGTCGCCGTGGGTGTACCATTTTCTGACGTTCGATCCTTCGGAAGCGATCCGCCGTACGGGTGACCGTCCCGTATTGGCTCTGAACGGGGCTTTGGACCGCCAGGTCGATGCCGGGGAGAACCTCGGGGCGGTCCGGCGGCTGCTCGGCGACTCGAAACTCCTCACGGTGAAGGAGTACCCGGGTCTGAACCATTTGTTCCAGCCCTGTACGACGGGTGACGTCGCGGAGTACGAGACGATCGAAGAGACCTTTTCTCCCGCGGTGCTGGCCGATCTGGCGGCCTGGATCGGGTCGCTCGGCGAGTAGGCGGGGCGGGGATCAACCGGAGGCGGGATACACTCCTGCTTCCGCCTTTCCCGACGCTGCTCCGTTCCCACCGCCCATTCTGCCGTCCTCCTTACCCTTACCTTTTCTTTCGCTTTCTGTCCCGTCGTCTCTGCCCCATCCTTCACCTTCCAACCGGCTATTACCTTTACCTCTTCTGCCTCTATCCTGAGGCTTTCGCCTTTTGTCCCCACGCTCTCAGCGCCTCTTCCTGTTCTTGTCTTCTCCCTTTCCCCCCCCCTTCTTTACGAAAAATCCGACCGCGGGTGAGCGGTCGGATTTTTCGTGAAAGGCGGTTTGTGTCCGTGCCTCAGACGGTCATGATCTCCTTCTCCTTTTTGGCGAGGATTTCGTCCAGCGTCTTGGAGAACTTTTCGAGGAGTTTCTGCGACTGGGTTTCGCCGTCTTTTGATTCATCCTCGGGCATACCCTCCTTCTGGGCCTTCTTGAAGGCGTCGACGGCGTCGCGCCGGGCGTTCCTCAGGCTGATGCGGGCGGTTTCGGCCTCACCGCGGACCTGTTTGACCAACTCCTTGCGGCGCTCTTCGGTCAGGGGCGGGATCGTGAGGCGGATGGTTTCGCCGTTGTTCGAGGGGGTGAGCCCGATGTTGGAGTCGAGGATTGCCTTTTCGATGGGGCGGAGCATCTTCTTGTCCCAGGGCTGGATCAGGATGGTCTTGGCGTCGGGGACGGTGACGCTGGCGGCACCCGACACGGGTACCTGCGAACCGAAATAGTCGACCATCACGCCGTTGAGGACATTGGGCGAGGCTTTTCCGGCGCGCACGTTGAGGAGTTCCTCTTCGAAGTGGTCGATGGCCTTCTGCATCCGGGACGAAGCGTCGTTGAGAATAGTCTTGGTATCCATATTGCAAGTATCGGTTTGATTTATTGTCGTTTTCTCTCGGTCGGGGGATTATTCGGCCTTTTCGAGGGTGGCTTCGATGGTCTGGATCAGTTCTTCGAATTCCAGGTTGTCGAAACCTACGGTTGCCGTAACGACCCTGCCCTTGGCATCGATGAGGAAGTTGCGGGGGATGTAGTTCGAAGCGAAGCGGTCATAGACGGTGCGTGTGGAGTCGAGTCCCATGGGGAATTCGTATCCGGTCTTTTCGCGGAATGCGGCGACGTCGGCCCGGCTTTCGCCGCGCGAGACGGGCAGGAAGACGAAGGGTCGTCCGGCGAATCGGTCGATGATCTCCTTTTGGACATGTGTCAGCTCCTCGCGGCAGGGCGGGCACCAGGTGGCCCAGAAGTTGAGCAGGACGACCTTTCCGCGGAGTTCGGCGAGCGAGACCGTGCTTCCGTCGAACATCTCGACGGTGAAGTTCGGAGCCACGTCTCCGGCCTTGACGAGTGTCGTGGCCTCGATTTCATTCTCTTCGCGGTCGGCTTCGTTGCCGGAGGGGAGCAGGGCGATGACGGCGACGATGACGACGATCAGCGCGAGCATGATCCACAACTGCCGGTTGCTTTTTCTGCGGGGTTTTCGGATGGCCATGACGTCAGTGTTTTACGAGGGTTCCGATGGGTTCTCCGGCGAGGACCCGTCCGAGGTTGCCCGGGGTATCCATGTCGAATACGATGATTTCGAGGCCGTTTTCGCGGCAGAGGGTGAAGGCCGTGAGGTCCATGACTTTCAGACGGCGGTCGAGGACCTCCTCGAAGGAGATCTCTGCGAATTTCGTGGCCGTGGGGTCCTTTTCGGGGTCGGCGGTGTAGACGCCGTCGACGCGGGTACCCTTCAGCAGCACGTCGGCTTCGATCTCGATACCGCGCAGTGCCGATGCGGAATCGGTGGTGAAGTAGGGGTTGGAGGTGCCTCCGCCGATGATGACGACGTATCCGGCCTGGAGGTACTCGATGGCGCGGGCCTTGGAGAAGTATTCTCCGATGGGTTCCATGCGGATCGAGGTGAGGACCTTGCACTTGACGCCGTTGTCTTCGAGTGCGGATTGCAGAGCCAGGGAGTTGATGATCGTGGCGAGCATCCCCATCTGATCGCCCTTCACGCGGTCGAAGCCCTTTTTGGCACCGGAGAGTCCGCGGAAGATGTTGCCTCCTCCGATGACGATTCCGATCTGGACGCCCGTGGCGGCCGCGGCCTTGATCTGCTCGGCGTAGGATTGCAGCACTTCGGGCGAGAGCCCGTATTTCTGAGCACCCTGGAGCGATTCGCCGCTCAATTTCAGGAGTATTCGTTTGTATTTCATCGCGCGTATGATTTAACCGTTATGCGAAGATAGGAAAATTTTCGAAAAAATTCCCTATTATTTCGTATCTTTGTCTCTCCAATGTCGTGCGAAGATCATAAACTGCTGGACCGGATTTCGTCGCCGCGGGAGTTGAAGCAGCTCACGCCGGAGGAGTTGCGTCGTTACTGCGACGAGCTGCGGCACTACATCATCGAGGAGTGTTCGGTGAATCCGGGACACCTGGCGTCGAGCCTCGGGGTCGTGGAACTGGCTGCGGCCCTGCACTATGTCTACGATACGCCGGAGGACCGGATCGTCTGGGACGTCGGGCACCAGACCTACGCCCACAAGATCATCACGGGGCGGCGCGAAGCGTTTCGCACCAAGCGGCAGTTGGGCGGGATCAGCGGATTCCCGCGCATGTCCGAGAGCGTGTATGACTCCTTCGGGGGCGGTCACGCTTCGGTGTCGATTTCGGCGGCTTTCGGCATGGCCAAGGCGGCCGAGCTGCGGGGTGAGAAACACCACGTCGTGGCGGTGATCGGCGACGGTTCGATGACCGGCGGCCTGGCCTTCGAGGGTCTGAACAACGCCGGGGCCTCGAAACGGACGAACCTGCTGGTGATTCTCAACGACAACAACATGGCCATCGACCAGGCCACGGGAGCACTGAAAAACTACCTGCTGAAGATCTCCACGTCGGTGCACTACAACCGCTTCAAACAGCGGCTGTGGGGCATCCTGTCGCATACGCCGCGGCTGCTGCGCCTCTGCCAGAAGGCGGGCAACGCCGTCAAACAGGGGCTGCTGAACAAGAGCAACTTCTTCGAGAGCCTCAATTTCCGCTACTTCGGACCGGTGGACGGCCACAACCTCAAGGAGTTGGTGCGGACACTTCGTGCGATGCGCGACATCGAGGGGCCGAAACTGCTGCACGTCCTGACGGTGAAGGGCAAGGGCTACCTGCCCGCCGAGCACGACCAGCCGGTTTGGCACGCTCCCGGGCGCTTCAATCCCGATACGGGCGAGCGTATCGCACCCCCGGAGGGCCCGGCCCGCTACCAGGACGTCTTCGGCGAGACACTGCTCGAACTGGCCCGGCGCGACAGGCGGGTCGTGGGCGTCACGCCCGCCATGCCGACCGGCTGCTCGATGAATATCCTCCTGCGCGAGATGCCCGACCGCTGCTTCGATGTCGGGATCGCCGAGGGTCACGCCGTGACCTTCTCGGCCGGACTTGCCGCCGCGGGGATGGTACCCTTCTGCAACATCTACTCGACCTTCATGCAGCGTGCCTACGACAACGTGATTCACGACGTGGCGATCCAGGACCTTCCGGTGGTGATGTGCCTCGACCGGGGCGGCCTGGTCGGGGAGGATGGCGTGACGCACCACGGTGTCTTCGACATGGAGGCCTTCCGGGCCGTCCCGGGGCTGACGATCGCCGCTCCGATGAACGAACCCGAACTCCGCAACCTGATGTATACGGCACTCCAGTCCGGCCATCCCTTCATGATCCGCTATCCGCGCGGGTGCGGCGAAGGACTGCCGTGGCGCGGTGTAGCGTTTGAGACGCTGCCGGTGGGGCGGGGGCGGAAGCTGCGCGAGGGGAGCGACGTGGCGTTAGTGACCGTCGGAACGGTCGGGAATGCCGCGGCCCGGGCCGCCGAACGCGCTGCGGAAGCGGGCGTCGAAGCAGCCCATTACGACCTGCGTTTCGTGAAACCCCTCGATGAGGCGCTGCTCGACGAGGTGGGGCGCCGCTTCCGGCGGGTCATCACCGTCGAGGACGGCTGCCTGCGCGGCGGGGTCGGCGAGGCCGTCACGGTCTTCTTCACCTCTCGCGGATACGACGTGCAGGTTGCGCGCCTCGGCATCGGCGACGAATGGGTCGAACACGGCACCCCTGCCCAGTTGAAGGCCTTTTGCGGCTACGACGAGGAGGGGATCCTCCGGGCGCTGCTGGCCGCACGTCCGGCGGACAGTGTCTCCGAATAGTCCGTCGGGGGGGACTCAAAGAAATTAAGCGGTCCGTAAAAACGGTGGGCCTGTAAAATTGTAGTGCTCCTGTCAAAAAAAGATGTCCGGGTATTGTGCCCGGACTTTTCGTTGGTTGTTGTCGCGTTGGTCGGTTACATTGTGAACATCCAGTTGTCGCCGCGGCTCCGGGCCGCATCGAACCGGAATCCCTCCCATTCGAAGGTTTGCAGGGATTCGGGATCGGCGATTCGGCCTTTCAGTGCAAACCGCGCCATCTCGCCGCGGCACATCTTCGTATAGATGACGATGGTTTTCAGCCGGTCGCCTTCGCGGATCCGGAACTCCGGGGTGATGATCCGCACCTCGCGGGCGAGGCGCCGCCAGTCGAAGAGGCGTTTCATCTCGCCGCTGGCCAGATTCAGCAGCACGCCGCCGTCGGCCTGGATTTTGCGGATGAAAGGCTCGGTGAGCCGCTGCTGCCAGAAGTCGAAGCGCGTCTGCTCCTCCTCGCCCGGCAGGATGGTGTCGCCTTCGAGCCGGTAGGGGCGGATGGCATCCAGCGGGCGGAGCAGCCCGTAGAGAAACGAAGTGATGTTCAGATGCTCCTGGGCATATTCGAAATCGTCGTCGGTGAAACTCCCCGGGTCGAGCCGCTTGAAGACGATTCCCGTGTAGGCCGCGAGGGCCGCGAGGCTTTCGGCATCGTGGAACGAGGCGTAGCGGCGGCGGTTTTCGGCGGCGATCGTGCGGTTTACGCGCAGGATCCGGGCCAGGTCGTCGGCCGGAAGCGAGGCCAGGGCTGCGGCCGCCGCATCGGCTTCCCGCTGGAAGCGGGGTTCGGTGGTGCGGGGCGGGCGGATTGCAGTGTGATCCGCCATCGTTTTGGCGCAGGAGAGCAGGATTTGCATGGCGGGCCGGAATTTGCGGTTCGGAATCGGACGGATGCTCAGGCGACGGAACAGGGGATGCCCAGCGCCTCGACCCGGGCGGCGATGCGCTGCAGCTCCTCGCGGGAGACCTTTTCGAGCGTCGGGCAGGGGGTGTCGCGGTCGAGCGAGTAGACCATCACCTGCCGCGGGCGGATCTCGGCGACGAGCCGCAGCCACGCCGCAACCTCCTCCTCGGTGGTATTGTCGACCGGAGCGCCGTCGCACGTTCCGCGCAGAAACATCGTTTGCAGAATCATGTGTCCCTCGAAGCGCTTCATCCGCGCAACGGTGTCGCGCACCGTATAGTTCGGGTTCTGCGGGTTGTCGATCCGCCGCACGGTGGCGTCGAACGCCGAGTCGAGTTTCAGGATGTTGTTGTCCACGCGCAGCAGCGCCCGCCGGACCTCCTCGCGGTGGATCTGCGTGGCGTTCGACAGGACGGAGACCTTGGCCGCGGGGCAGTAGCGGTCGCGCAGCGCCAGCGTGTCGTCGATCACCCCTTCGAAATCGGGGTGGAGGGTCGGCTCGCCGTTCCCGGCAAAGGTGATGACATCGGGCGGCGTACCGGCCTCGGCCATGCCTTTCAGGGCGGTTTCGAGGTGTGTGCGCACCTCCTCCCGGGCGTTGAAACGCCGCCCGCCGGGGTGCTCGGCATTCCAGCCGCACTCGCAGTAGATGCAGTCGAACGAACAGAGTTTCGACTCGGTGGGCAGCAGGTTGACCCCGAGCGAAAGGCCCAGGCGCCGCGAATGCACCGGGCCGTAGATGATGTCGTGATACAGGGATGTCATACGGCAAAAGTAGCGAAATTTTTCGTACCTTTACAAAAATTGTTCTCCGATGAAACGAAAATTCGGTTTGTTGCCGCGCGTGGTGCTGGCCATCGTGCTGGGGGTTGTCTGCGGCTGTTTCCTGCCCGGATGGGTGACCCGGGTGGCGTTGACGTTCAACGCCGTTTTCGGGCAGTTTCTGGAATTCGTCATCCCGCTGCTGATCTTCGGACTGGTGGCTCCGGGGATCGCCGATCTCGGACGCAATGCCGGGCGGCTGCTGGCCCTGACCGCAGCGCTGGCCTACGGCTTCACGCTGATCTCCGGATTCGGTACCTTTTTCGTCGGGAAGGCCCTCTTCCCGTCGCTGCTCGCCGGGGCGGAGGTGGAGCTGCCCGAGGCCAGCGAGGCGCTGACGCCCTATTTCACCATCGCCATGCCGCCCGTCATGGGGGTGATGTCGGCACTCGTCCTGGCCTTCGTCCTCGGACTCGGCATGGCCTCGATCCGCTCCGTGACGCTGAAATCGGCCCTCGATGACTTCAAACGCATCATCGAGCTGGTCATCATACGGGTCATTATTCCGTTGCTGCCCTTCTACATCTTCGGCATCTTCCTCTCGATTACGCAGTCGGGACAGGTGGCCAGCGTCCTGGGCGTCTTCGTGAAGCTCATCGTGGTGATCTTCCTGCTGACCGTTGTGCTGTTGCTCTTCCAGTTCTCGGTGGCGGGGCTGGCGGCCCGGCGGAATCCGCTGCGGATGCTGCGCACGATGCTGGCGGCCTACGTCACGGCCCTCGGGACGCAATCCTCCGCGGCGACGATCCCCGTGACGCTCGAACGCACGCTGCGCCTCGGCGTGCGGCCCGAACTGGCGTCGTTCGTCATCCCGTTGTGCGCCACGATCCACCTGTCGGGCTCGATGATGAAGATCACGGCCTGCGCCCTGGCCGTGGCGATGATTGCCGGACTGAATCTGTCGGTCGGGACCTTTGCGGGTTTCATCCTGCTGCTGGCCGTAACGATGGTGGCGGCGCCGGGCGTGCCGGGCGGGGCCATCATGGCGGCCCTGGGGCTGCTGGAGTCGATGCTCGGGTTCGACGAGACGCTCTGCGGGCTGATGATCGCCACCTACATCGCCATGGACAGTTTCGGCACGGCAACCAATGTCACGGGCGACGGCGCCGTGGCGGTTATCGTCGATGCCATCGACCGGAAACGGCGAAAAGAGAGATAAATACGTATAAATACGTATCTCCGGGGAGCAAAAAACGGCTACTTTTGACTGTTAAATTCGTTTTATTATTTGTACCTTTGCGCGTCCCAAACGAAAAAAACGGAACACAACTCAATAAATACAAATCAAAATGGTTGATATTTTTGCACGCCTGGAGAAGAATGCCGGCGGACCTATCGGTCAATATATGGCTTACGCTCACGGCTATTACGCATTCCCCAAGCTTGAGGGCGAGATCGGTCCCCACATGACCTTCCGGGGCAAGAAAATGCTCAACTGGAGCTTGAACAACTACCTCGGACTGGCCAACCATCCCGAAGTCCGCAAGGCCGACGCCGAAGGCGCTGCCCAGTTCGGTATGGCCGCCCCGATGGGTGCCCGCATGATGAGCGGCCAGACCGTCTATCACGAACAACTCGAACGCGAACTCGCCGCCTTCGTCGGCAAGGAGGACGCTTTCCTGCTCAATTTCGGCTACCAGGGTATGCTGTCGATCATCGACTGCCTGCTCTCGCCCCGCGACGTGGTGGTCTACGACGCCGAGGCGCACGCCTGCATTATCGACGGCCTGCGCCTGCACAAGGGCAAGCGTTTCGTCTTCGGACACAACGACATGGAGTCGCTCCGTCTCCAGCTCAAGCACGCTACGGAACTGGCCGATGAGCAGAACGGCGGTGTGCTGGTCATCACCGAGGGCGTCTTCGGTATGAAGGGCGACCTGGGCAAACTCGACGAAATCGTTGCCATGAAGAAGGATTTCCAGTTCCGGCTGCTGGTCGACGATGCCCACGGCTTCGGTACGATGGGCGAGGGCGGTCGCGGTACGGCTTCGCACTTCGGTGTGGTTGACGGTGTGGACGTGCTGTTCAATACCTTCGCCAAGTCGATGGCCGGAATCGGCGCTTTCGTCTGCGGCCCCCGCTGGCTGATCAACCTGCTGCGTTACAACATGCGTTCGCAGCTCTATGCCAAGTCGCTGCCCATGCCGATGGTTATCGGCGCCCTGAAGCGTCTGGACCTGATCCGCAATCATCCGGAATTCCAGCAGAAACTCTGGGAGATCGTTCGCGCCCTGCAGAGCAGCCTGAAGGAGAACGGTTTCAATATCGGTGTGACAAACTCGCCCGTAACTCCGGTCTTCCTGAAAGGCGGTATCCCGGAGGCCACGAACCTGGTGGTGGACCTGCGTGAGAACCACGGCATCTTCTGCTCGATGGTGATCTATCCTGTCATTCCGAAGGGCGAAATCATCCTGCGCGTGATCCCGACGGCCGCCCACACGCTGGAGGACGTAAAGGTTACGATCGAAGCCTTCAAGTCCGTGCGCAGCAAGCTCGAAAGCGGTTATTACGCTTCGTTGCCGATTCCGATGCGTGCCGACGAGGGCTTCAAGGTTCGTTAATTCGGATCTGGAATCTGTCGATTCTTTTATCCCCGGTCGTTTTGGCGGCCGGGGATTTTTGTTCGGAGACAAAAAGTGCGAAAAATTTTGCAGAATCGAAAATTCGGTATATATTTGCAATCCCGAAGCGCAAGTTTAGGGCATATGTAATGCGGAAATAGCTCAGTTGGTAGAGCGCAACCTTGCCAAGGTTGAGGTCGCGGGTCCGAGTCCCGTTTTCCGCTCCAAAGCAACAGGGAGAACTGCTTGGTTCTCCCTGTTGCTTTGTGTATGGTTGCTGAGGGATTCGTCCGCGCGACCTCAAGGCGCCCCTTCAGGGGCCGGGGGTGTCAACAAACAATCGCGGAATCGCTCGCGTGAAACGCGAGTGCGAGTCCCGTTTTCCGCTCCAGAAGGGCCGCAGCAAAAAGTCCGCAAGCAGTTCTCCCTGTTGCTTTGTGTATGGTTGCTGAGGGATTCGTCCGCGCGACCTCAAGGCGCCCCTTTCAGGGGCCGGGGGTGTCAATAACAGATCGCGGAATCGCTCGCGTGAAACGCGAGTGCGAGTTCCGTTTTCCATGCTAAAGCAAAAAGGGGAGAACCCGCTTGGAGTCCTCCCCTTTTGTATTTGCAGAAAAGCGGGATTTATTTCCTCAAAATCTTCTCGACAACCTCTTCCAACTCCTTGCCTCGCAGATCCTGTCCGATAATCCGGTTCTCCTCGTCCAATACGAAGATCGACGGAACACTCCGCACGCCGTACAGTTTGGCTACAGCATTCTCCCAGCCCTGCAAGTCAGAGGTGTGAAGCCAGGTCATGCGGTCCGAAATGATGGTCTGTACCCAATTCTCCCGCTTCGTGTCCAGGGAGACGCTGATGATCTCAAGTCCGGCATCCTTGTATTTCTCGTAAATACTCCGCACGTTGGGGGTTTCGGCCCGGCACGGCGCACACCATGATGCCCAGAAATCCAGAATTTTTACCTTCGCCTGGATGGCGTACAGACGGATGGGTTCTCCGTCGGGATCCTGCTGTGTGAAGTCCGGAGCAATATTCCCGATCTTCGTGCGGGTCTCCAGGTCGGCGATTCGTTTCACGGCCCTGCCCGGAGCCGTTTGCAGGGCATTCGGGCCCAGCAACGCGACTTTCTCGCCGATTCGGTGCCCGGCTGCCAACTCCCGGCTGCGCAACCATACGATTGCGGCGGCAACGATGTTGTCGTTCGCCCTCAGCAAACTGTCCTCAAACTGCTCCTGTGCCGCTTCCAGATCCGCATAGACGGCCCGCAAGTGCATCTTGCCGAAGAGATTGTCTTGTCGGCAGGATTCTCGGTAGCCCGCTTCAACTGCGCGCTTCCGCCTGCCGAATTCGAATCGCCGGGTCTCGTATTCATCCCATATCTCCTGCAGGGCCCCGCCTTTTATACGGCTTTTACCGGTTGTATCGATGTCGATACGGTAATTCCTGATCTGAGGCTCGAAAAAGATCGGAATCTTCCGTTTTGTCGCCGGAAGTCGCAGACAGGCCATCTCACAGCCTTCGTCAATCGAGATCCCAAAGCCGCTGCCGGTCACCTTCCCCGTCACCAGCAGCGAATCTTCTCCTTCCACACTCGGTCCCGTCAGTTCGATCGGGGTCCCCTCCTCCGCTCCGGAGATCGTTCCCCTTATTTCGTACATTTGCCGCTGGCTGCAGGCTACACCCGTCAGCAGGAGCACTCCCATCATCAGCACTCTTTCCTTCATATACTCTCTCGTCTTTTTCGATGATTGTCGTTTCCCTGAACCCGAAAGGCCCGAGGCTATCCTCGGCCCGGGCCTTTCGGGCCGGAGTACGGATTAATCGGTCGGTCCCTGTTCCTTGTAGACCACATCGACGATCCTGCCCAGACCCTCGATTTTGGTCTTCTCCGTGACACTTCCGCTGACCAGTTCCGGGATATCGTAGAGCCGGAAGGTCCCGATGTCCTGCTCGTCTGCCGTGGCGTTCTTCCGGTTCGTGCAGACTACCAGATCGTACATGAAGACATCTGCACCCGGCGTGCCCCATAAATTATTGATCTTGTTGAATTTGCAGACGGCAATCTCTTCACTTTCATCCAGCGAGATAACCTCTGTGGCCGTTCCCGGATCCGCTAGGTTCACCCGATAAACCTTGTTTTCCGTTGCATAGAAAAGTACATTGTAGGTCGGGTGCAACGTAAAGAACCTGGCTTCGGAAACGGGCCCGCCGATCTCCCCGTAGTAATTCTGCTCGATCTTCGAAAAGCCCAGCATCAGTCCGTAGAGGAAGTATCGCGGACTCGTAGGCTCCTTGAGCACCGCCACAACCTGGGCGTCGATCTCGTAGTGGGCATCCATGAATACCATGTCCCGGCCGGTGGTGACATCGAACAGTTGCGTACCGCTGCACTGCATCAGCGAGGGGTAGTTGTTCGCTCCGTATTTGGCCAGGAAACGGCGTCCCTGTTCGTCATAAAAGATCGCGGCGTAGTTGTAGTTCCAGTCTTCATCCGTGTCGTTGTAGGTGTAACTTACGCCGACAAACGGGGCGGCCTTGAATTCGGTCTGGCCGTCCAGTATATTGATCGGGTAGGAGAAGAAGGCCCGGTCGGTACATTCGGTCGCGTAGATTTTCCCGCTATCGTCGATCACCCACCAGTTGGCCACCCAGTTGGTGGTGTAGAGCTCGATGGTGCTGTTTGCAACCAGGATCCGGTCGGATACGGTCCCGAAATACCACTTCAGGTCGGTATCCTCGCCGATGTGGAAGTCGTTTCCCGTGATCGAATAGCTACCCTGATCCGTGACCAGCACCGGGAATCCCAGATAGCTGGCGTAGTTGTCACCTACATAGAAGAGGCGCTTGGGCACACCCATTTCGAAGTCGAGATTTTTCCACAAATCGGGGTAGAGCACGTCATTGGTGTTTTCACTGTCCTTGCCGATCAGATCCAGCCGGGTCCGGCCGTCCCCCTGATCGCAGGCGACAACCCATCCGGTACTGCCCTGGCTGATGACCTGGAGGTAGAAGTCCTCGATCCAGGTGACGCCCGTTGCGGGATCCTTCACCTCGAAGAAGCCCGTATAATCGCCGTCGGTCAACTGCACGGGGTAGACCAGGTTGCGATCGTGGCTGACCACGAATTCATCCAGCGAGGCTCCCTTGCCCGTATCGGCATTGCGGGGAATAATCCGCCATGTATATTCGTAACTGCTCTCGTCGCCCATCGTCGAGTGGATCTCGGGCGTGATCTTCAGCGTGGTCTGGAACGCATAGGCTACATAGACGTTCTCGCGGTCGATACCCCCGATCGTCACATCGTTGATATCGTGGTAGTCGTAGTTCCCCTTGTCACTGTAACAGGCCGTCAGGAGCAGGAGGATCAGACTGCATACGGCCGCAATCCTGTATGATGTACGGAATTTCATACGATTCGGTTTTTGTCGTTAGTACTGTGAATCAGGACCCATTGTCATCAGGGTCTCACCGTCCTCCTCATAGATGGGAGGATTCTGCTCGTCCAGCCAGCGCTGCATGTACTCGCCGAGGAAGATCAGAAAGGACAAGCGGTCGCCGAACTCGCTGCTCAGCCACTCCTTCCGGTCGATGCCTCTCACGTCGCAGATCGTGATGGCCTTCTTCATCGAGTAGTCGCCGAAGATGTTGTAGATGTCGGTGCCCCACCACCAGTCCGGTTTCGGCAGGGTCTCGTCCATGACGATCACCCGTTGCAGGTCGATGCGGCGGCGGTTGTTCTCCTTGTCGGTGACCTCCCGCGAGTAGAGGAACTTCAGCTCCTCGGTCTCCTCCAGGGCAACGGTCAGGATCCGGCTTTCGGTCTGGAGGGCCTCGGTGCGCAGCAGCGTGATTTCGAGATTCGTACTCACCTCGTTGGCCCGTATCGTGCATTCGTTCGCGAATGCCCGGTAGTCGGTCCCCTCGACGGCGACCTTCATCTCGTCCTTCAGCGACTCGGGAACGACCGACTCGATGACATTCACCCGGAAGGTCCGGTCGTAATCGGTCACGTTCCCCAGCAGGTTGATCTGCAGGGATACTTTCTGTTCCAGGATGTCCCCGTCGATCTGTCCCCACGCAAAGGGAAGGGTGTCCGCACGGAGAAGGTTCTGATCCCTGGTATGATCGAAGTAAATGCCGCTTTCACCCTCATAGGTATCCAGATCTTTCTGGCATCCGCTCCAGAAGAGCCCGGCGAAAATGGCTGTTATGATGATTATACAGATTCGTTTCATAGCGATGTCTCCAAATGATTAGTTGTATTGGGTCTCTCCGTCCGGGACGGGCAGGACATATTGTGCGCTTCCCAGAGCGGTGGTTCCGAATCCGGAGCCGTTTTCAATGGAGGTGCGGTTCAGCCTTTTGTAGTAGAAGAACAACTGGCCTTCGCCGAAGAACTCCTTCTTGTATTCGGTATCGAGCAACTCCTGCGGGGTGCTGCTGGAGGGCGAGCTGATGCCGCGATGGGTAAGGAACTCTGTAAGGGTCTGCATGGCGTCCTCATTCTGGCCTGCTCCAATCTGGATTTCGGCCTTGATGTAGTACATTTCGCTGACGCGGAGCATGGGAATCATCTGCGAATAGAGCGAGTCTCCACCGATGTATTTCTGGAATACGGCGAGGTCTTTTCCGCCGACTTCGGCCGTTCTGTTCAGCGCCGTGCGGTAGCGATAGTCGTCACGGTCCGATGTCGGGTAGAGCTCCGCGATGATCCCGGCGTCGGGCGCGAGCAGGCTCTCGGACTTCAGGCGCGTGGCGTCGAACAGCGAGGAGTAGAGCAGGTCGACGTTCAGGTTCTGCAGCCCGAAGAGGATCTCCGTCGAGAAAATCCGGTCGGGCTCGGACGAAAGCACCTGTTTGCTCTCCACGAAGGGGAAATAGTTCTTCCGGTTGTGGATGTCGATGATCTCCTGGCTCAGTTTGCTGGCCCGCGTCGTGTCGCCGATGTACATCGAGACCCGCGCAAGAAGTGCCGTCGTGGCGTAGTAGTTCAGCCTCAGGTTGCGGTAGGCGAGGAACGAATCGCCGACTTTCCCGCTGATGCCGTTTTCGATGACGGGGTCGTCCTTCAGCTCGACAAGCGCGTTCTCCAGATCGGTGATCACGTTCTCCATAAACTCGGAAGCCTGCAGGCTCGGGGCTACATTCAGCGAGAACGATGTGTAGTAGGGGATCGAAACCTGATCCTCGTTCCCCGTATAGGCGGGCCCGAAGAGCCGGAACAGGTCGAAATGCAGCATGGCTCGCAGGGCCAGCGCCTCGCCCTTGATGATGTGGTAATACTCGTCGGAGAGAACGCTTCCGCGCCGTTTCTCACAGTTCTCCAGAATCTTGTTGAGATTGGCAATCAGGTTATAGGACTTCTCCCAGATGCCGGAGATCTGGTCCTGGGCCGTGGCTCCCGTATAGTCGTATTCGGTGAAGGGATAATAGCGCGTAAACTCTTCGCTGATGTTGTAGCGCTGGGCCAGCACCTCGATCATACCGCAACTGAGGGCTCTGCCGTAAAGGTTGTCGGAGTTCAACTCCACGTAGACGCCGTTGAGAGTCTGTTTGAAACCGGCAATCGAACCGAAGGCCGTCTCCTCGGAGACCTGGTCGCTGGGCTGCACATCCAGCCAGTCGGCACAGGATGCCAGGCCCATGGCCATCAGGGCAACGATGATGTATCTGAGTTTTTTCATGGTAGGATGCTTAGAAGTTAACGGTTAACGACAGGGATACGCTGCGGGCGAAGGGGTAACTGATACCGCGTTCGTCCTCGATGGACGAGAAACGGCAGATGTCGTTCATGTAGGCGCTCAGGATCAGGCCCGAGATCCCGACCTTGCTCATCCATTTCTGCTGGAATTCGTATGAGACGCGGACGGATTCCAGCTCGATGTAGTTGTTCTTCTGGACGAAACGCGAGGACATCGGCGTGTATTCGGTCAGGTCGATGCGCTTGAACTGGGCGATGTCGCCCGGCTTCTGCCAGCGGTCATACAGTGCGCGCCGGTCCTGGTTGACCTTCAACCCCTCTTCCGAGATGTTCTCCACCTTGTTGTAGAGGGTCGAGTTGAACTGGTCGGCGCCCCAGCTGTAACGCAGGTAGAAACTGCACGAGAAGCCTTTCCAGTACAACGAGCTGTTGATCGTACCCTCCATGTCGGGATTCGTGTCGCCGATGAGCACCTCGTCGTTGTAGCTGTGGGTGAAGGTCCGTTTGCCGGAGGCGGTCAGGAAGATCTCCTGGCCCGTCGCGGGGTCAATACCCTCCGAACGAACGGCGTAGAGAGCCGTGGGGCTGCCTCCGTCGTAGTAGCGCATCAGGTTCTTCGAGCGGTTCTCCGAGTTGTATTGGTCCAGCTTGTCACCGATGTCGTCGTAGTAGGCCGTGTTGTGGCGGAAATCGACGCCCACGGTCCAGTTGATGCGCTGTTCCGGATTGTAGAGTATGGCATAACGGATGCTGCCGTCGAATCCCTTGTTGATCTGCTGGCCGATATTCATCAGCCGGGACGAGGTGCCCACCGACAGCGGAATACCTACGCTGGCCAGCAGCGGATCGGTCGTCTTGTTGTAGTAGTCGAACGTCAGGTGCAGCCGGTTTCGGATGCTCAGGTCGATACCGACGTTCAGGTTGATCGTCTTCTGCCAGTCGAGGTCGGGGTCTCCGAATTCATTGATCAGCAGTCCCGTTCCGAAGTTGTTCATCATCCAGTTGTTGAACCGGTAGGTCGTGATCGAGGAGAACGATCCGAAGTTCTGGTTTCCGGGGTTACCGATCGAGGCGCGCAGCTTGAACATCGAGAAGGCGTCGGTCAGCCTCTTCAGGAACGGTTCGTTGTAGACGTTCCAGGCCAGACCTACGGCCCAGGTCGTCGTGAAGCGCTTGTTGGTGCCGAAGACCGAAGAGCCGTCGGAGCGCAGGTTGACATCCAGCAGATAACGGTTGTCGTAGGAGTAGTTGCCGTTGAAGAAGAAGCTGGCGCTGCGTTTCTTGTAGTCGGAGTAGCTTGGTTTTCCGCCCTCGGAGTACTGGTTCGAGAAGGCCGGGGTGGTGAAGTTGCCTTCGGGGAATCCGATGGCTTCGAAGCCCTTGGTCACGCTTGTGGACTCCGAGATGCTCGATCCCAGCACGGCGTTGATCTGGTGTTTCTCCCCGATGAGCTTACCGAAGGTGGCCGTCAGGTCTCCGTTGTAGTTGATGCCCTTGTCGGATTCGTTCCGGTACCAGCCCTTCATGAGGATGTCCTCTCCGTCGAACTGGGTGTCGGTCGGCGAGGTGAAGGCTTCCGTCTCGTCGATGCTCTTCTGAACGCTGAAGCGGCCGCGGATGTAGAGGAAATCCAAGGGGCGGTACTCCATCTGGAAGTTGTTCTGTACGGAGAGTCCGTCACCCTTGTCGTAACTGTTCTGGGCGTCGTTCCACAAGGGGTTCCCGACCCAGATTTCGGTATATCCGACGTTGGCGGGGTTGCTGTACGTGCGGGCCTCAAGCCATTGGTCGATGCCGCCCGTTTCGTTGTATTTGCGGTAGTAGGGGTTTGCCTCGGCATATTCCGAGAAGGGGACTACCGGATTGCTCAGCGTGGTGGCGTCGATGGTCAGCTTGTTCGAGAAACTCAGCTTTCCGACGCGGTACAGGAGGTCGAGGTTGCCGCTGAAGACCCGGCGGCTGGAGTTTTTCATCACGCCCTCCTGGTTGTTGAGGTTGAGGCCGACGCCGTAACGCATCCGGTCGTCACCGCCCTCCACATAGAGATTGTGTCGTTGGTTCAGGCCCAGGCGCAGGGGTTCGGACATCCAGTAGGTATCCACTCCGCGTTCCACCTCTGCCAGCAGGTCGTTGTAGCGTTGCTGCAGCATTCCTTCGCTGGCCACCAGGTTCGATTCGAAGCGTCCGGCCAGGCGTTCGAATTCGAGTTTTTCGCGGGAGTTCATCAGGTTGTAGTCGCTCAGGTCGGCAAACGAGATGTCGAAATTGCCGCTGTAGGAGACGCGCAGTTTCCCGGGTTCGGGGTTCTTGGTTTCGACGACCACGACGCCGTTTGCGGCCTTTGCACCGTAGATGGCCGTCGATGCGGCGTCCTTCAGGACCGTAACCGATGCCACGCGGTCCAGGCTCAGGTCCATGATGGTCTGCAGGGTCGTCTCGAATCCGTCGAGGATGAACAGCGGCTGGTTCGGGTCTTCACCGAAGACCTCCTTGAATCCGACGATACTCGTTTTGCCGCGGATCTCGACATCGGCCAGTTGGTTGGGGTCCGAGCCGAACGTGTTGTTTTCGAGGAGGGCGAACGAGGGATCGATCGTCTTCAGGCTCTGGATGATGTTGATGTTGCCGACGCTTTTCAGCTCCTTGACGTCATAGGTGGCGTACGAACCGGTAAAACTCTCCTTGGTACGGTTGTAGATACCCGTCACCACGACCTGGTCGATCGAGGTGGTATCCTCCTCCATGACGACCTTCAGGGGTTGTTTGGTCTGGGCGAAGATGACGACCAGGCTTTGGCGCTTCATGCCCAGATAGGAGATCACGAGTGTCTCCTGTGGCCGCGAGGTCTTTATTTCGAGGGTGAAATTACCGTCTATGTCGGTCAAATTTCCCCCCCCCAAGCAGGTGACGCTTGCACCGATAATCGGTACGCCCTGCTTGTCGCAAACGTGCCCGGTGACCACCTGCACACCTTTTTTCGGCGAGCTGCCTTGCTGTGCGGAACCCTGTTCCTGTCCGTGAGCCAGACAGACGGGGAATACCATCATCAGCCACAATACGGCCACGACCTGCCATCGAAAGTAAAATTTTCTTGTCTTCATTCGAATGAGATCATTTAAACATAAAAATAATTAATCGCGTTTTTCCGTTTTTTTTCAGAGATATGCAATATACGATGCCTTCGTTGCGTTATAATAAAAAATAAAAACCCCGCCTTCGGGAACGTCCATACTTTCTGGTATCGGACGCCAAAAGGCGCAGCATCTCATGTTTCGGTATATCCTTAGGGGAAGGAATTTTTCCCGTACAGATTTAGCGTTCGTGTGTCCGTTTTTCTTGCCAAAAGAGAGTTTGCCAACACAAGATAGCATAAAAAAACAGAAATTCCATACAATTCAGTGGACAATATTATAAAAAGAAATGCCGGAATTGTCCGCCCGGGCCGTCGGGCGGGAGCTGCTGTCCGGGTAAGGGGCTAACAGTTAGCGACTTGTTCAGGGCGGCGTTTGCCGGGAGAAAATTTTTTGATTTATTCTCTTTTTTTGTTCGAAAAGGGCGGAAAAAGGGCGATTTTCGGAGCGGCGGGTAGGCGGCGGGGTTTGCGGCTTCTCTCGTTGCGGCGGGTTCTGCAGTCGGATCGGCGTGTCGGATGCGGCCGTTCCCGGATGCGGAGTGTTTCCCGCGCCGCAGGCACCCGGACCTGCCCGGAGCGTCGGACCGGGTTGTTTTTTGTCCGGCGGGGGTTGGAAATGAGCGCCGATCCGTTATCTTTGTATCCGAACCCGATATGGAAGCCCTGCAAAAACAATACGCCGAACTGTTGGCCAGCCAGCAGTTCCGCGAGGAGAACCTCGATCCGGCCGTCGTGGACCGCCACATCGAGGCGTTCACTTCGTCGCCCCTCCTGGCAGGGTGCGCCGTTTCGATCTTCGACCTGCACCGGTGCGAGCATGTTTACGAATCGGAGTTCCACCGGGCACTTTTCAGCGATCCGCAGGGCGCATATACGGGCGTGCAGATCCATCCTGACGATCTGCTGCAGGTGGCCAAGAACGGCGTGGCGGGTATGCGGCATGTCTTTTTGCGCAAGCATCCGAATACCGATGTCCGCCATTTCAAACTCATCCGCGAATACAGGGCTCTGGTTCACGGGGCCTATAAACGGGTGACGGAGGAGTTCCAGATTCTGGAGACCGACCCGTCGGGGAACGTCTGGCTGGTGTTGAGCATCGTCAACCTCTCGCCCAACCAGTTGCCGCCCTGGAAGGTTGCCTCGCAGCTGATCGACACCCGCACGGGGGATTCCTTTTCGCCGTTGGACGACTGTTTCGACCGTGAGGAGATCCTCACGCCCCGCGAGCGGGAGGTCCTGCAGTGCATTGCGCAGGGCCGCCCGAGCAAGGAGATCGCCGACGCGCTGCACATCAGCGTCCATACGGTCAACACCCACCGGCAGCATATCCTCGAAAAACTCGGTGTCGACAACTCGCTCGAAGCGGTCAAATACGCCTGGATCCTCGGAATTCTCGATGCCTGATTACTGATAAATCAGTATTGCCGCGAAGTGTGGCGGAGGCTAATTTTGCGGTAACAATCCGCAAATGAATCCGCCATGAAGAAATCTTCCCTCCTGCTTCTTGTATTCCTGTCGACCTGCGCGGCCCTGTCCGCCCAACCCGCCTTGCAGACCGTTCGGGGCGTGATTTCGGATCGGAACAGCGGACGTACCGTACCGTATGCCACGGTCGTGGTGCCGGGCCTGCAGCCTTCGGTGGGCACGACAGCCGATTCACTGGGGCGCTTCCGCCTGCAGCGGGTTCCCGTGGGGCGCCATGATGTCGAGGTGAGCTGCCTGGGCTATGAACCGATGCTGTTGCGGGAGATTCTTGTCGGCTCGTCGAAGGAGGTGGTCCTCGATGTCCGGCTGCAGGAGAGCCTGGTTGCCGTCGAGGAGGTGGTTGTGCGGCCCACGGTCGACAAGACCGAGCCGCTGAACGGCATGGCGCTGACGGGCGGCCGCATGTTGAGTGTCGAGGAGGCGAACCGCTATGCCGGGAGCATGGACGACCCGGCGCGTCTGGTCTCGGCCTTTGCGGGTGTGGCCTCGACGGTCGGCAACAACGGCATCGTGGTGCGGGGCAACGCCCCGAAGTTCCTGCAATGGCGCATGGAGGGGGTGGAGATCCCCAATCCGAACCACTTCGCCGAGGTGACGAGTTTCGGCGGCGGGGGCCTCACGGCCTTGAGCAGCCAGGTCCTCGGCAATTCGGATTTCTATACGGGCGCCTTCCCCGCCGAGTACGGCAACGCCCTCTCGGGGGTTTTCGACATGTACCTGCGCAATGGCAACAACGCACGCCGCGAACATACCTTCCAACTGGGAATCCTCGGCATCGACGCCGCCTCCGAGGGGCCCTTCTCGAAAAACTACGACGGATCGTACCTCTTCAACTACCGCTATTCGACCCTTTCGCTGCTTACGCCGCTGCTGTCGGCCGATGCCGAGGGGACGAACTACCAGGACCTGTCGTTCAAACTTGCGTTTCCGAGCCGCCGGGCCGGAACCTTTTCGTTGTGGGGTGTCGGCTTGATGGACCGCTCGGGAACCGTGGCCGAGACCGATCCGGCAAAATGGGCCTATGATCAGGACATGGAGAATCAGGACGTGCGGCAGTACATGGGGGCCGTGGGGCTCAACCACACGGTGCCGCTCGGCGGCTCGGCCCGCCTGAACACGACCCTTGCCGCGACGGTCAGCGGGCTGGACATGCACACCGAACGGATGAACGACGAGGTGGTTCCCCTGCCGCAAAACGTCATCCGCAATACGGACTGGAATTTTGTCTTCTCGACCGCGCTTCAGACCCACCTGGGTGAGCGGCATACGAACCGGACGGGCATCCGGCTGACGGGGCTGCGCTACGACCGGCTTCTGCAGGATGCCCCGGCACGCGACGGAGCGTTGCAGACGCTGGCCGACGGGGCGGGTCTGAGTGCGCTGCTTTCCGCCTGGTCGAACTCCGTCATCCGTCTGTCGCCGCGCTGGGAGGCGGGTGTGGGGCTTCATGCGCAGTGGTTCACGTTAAATGACCGCTGGACGCTGGAGCCGCGCGTAAACGTGAAGTGGCAGGCAGCGCCGGACCACTCGCTGGCCCTTGCCTATGGGTTGCACAGCCGCCTGGAGATGCTGAACTACTACTTCACGGAGGTCGGCGGCGAGCCGGTCAACCGCGACCTCGACTTTACGAAGGCCCATCATCTGTCGCTGGCCTGGGACTGGCGGATCGGCCGGGACCGCCACCTGCGGGTGGAACCCTATGTGCAATATCTCTATTCGGTGCCGGTCGTTCCGGGGACCACCTTTTCGTTCATCAACCTGCAGGGCGGTGACGACTGGTTCCTCGCCGAGCGGCTGACCAATGCCGGGCGGGGGCTGAACTGCGGTGTGGACATCACCTTCGAGCGCTTCCTCGTGCGGGGATTCTATTACATGGTGACCGCCTCGCTGTTCGACGCCCGGTTCCGCACGGCTGACGGCGAGTGGCTCGATACGCGCTACAACCGCAATTATGTCGTGAATCTGCTGGCCGGGAAGGAGTGGATGACGGGCCGCAGCCGACAGAACCTGCTGGGCATCAGCGGCCGGGTGACCCTCCAGGGCGGCGACCGCTATTCGCCGGTCGACCGGGAGGCATCGGCAGCGCTCCACAAGGCGGTGTACGACGAGAACCGCCCCTTCACGGAGCAGTTCGGTCCCGTACTGCTTGCGCACCTGACCGTCAGCTACCGGATCAACCGTCGGCGCGTGGCGCATGAGTTTGCGCTGAAAGTTTTGAACCTGACGGGTTACAAGGACTACTACGGTCATCGTTACAACTATCACACCGGGCAGGTGGAACCCGAGCGCGAAGCGAACATCATTCCCAATATCAGCTATCGGATCGATTTTTAGGGTGCTGTTGATGCGTTTCGGATGCGGGAACGGTCGGCCGAATGCGTGGAACAGGCTGTCTGTCGATGGCGCATGGTTATGAAACGACTCCCGGGACCACGCTGTACGAGGTCGGAGCCGGAGAACAGTTGGCATCCGCAGCAGTCGAATTGTTGAACCTTTTGAAAAACTGATTGCAATATGAGGCGTAGAGTCAGGTGGGGTATGATCGGATCGGGAGGGGTCTTTACCCGTCATACGGTCGTGGAGGGTTTGCTTGCCGCCAATCACGCCGAATTGGTTGCCGTATGTGATGTCGGCAATGAATTGGAACGAGCGGTCCGGAGCGAACATTTTATAAGGAGCGTAGGTTCGATCGACGAATTGCTCCGGGTGGGGATCGATGCCGTACTTGTGGCTTCCGAAGATTCCGTGCGCGCGGAACATGTCGAACGGGCGGTTCGATCCGGGAAACATGTCTTGTGCGAGGAGTCTCCCGGACACGACCCGGCACAGACCCGGCGGATCATCGGCTTGTGCCACAAGAACGGGGTATTGCTCGGCAGCGCCTTTTTCCTGCGTTTTCTGCCTTTCGGCGAGACCTTGTTGCCGTTCGTCGGATTGCTGTGCTGCTTCTGACCGGTTCACCGCACCTGTCCCGTTTATTGGCGGAGCCCCCTTGTGTTTCCCGGGGAGGCGGAAGCGTTGTGGAATACGGATTTGCGGATGCCGTGCTTTCCCGCAGCCCATGCTCTGGATGGATCTGACCCGACGGGAGCCTCCCGCAAGCCAAACGCCTGACCGTACCGCAACCGGTCAAATCGCAGACTTTGCATCCTGTATCGGGTGCAGCGGTCGATACTGTTCCAAATAGTGTGTCTGGGGAATAAATAAAAAAGTCTACAGATTTTTTAGATTTGTATAGGGAACCAACAAAAAACTAAAAAAGGAGTAGACTTATGAT
>CALUNH010000001.1 GCA_944321965.1 uncultured Alistipes sp. | reverse complement strand
TTGATGTGGCGCGAGGTGACGTATTTGCCGTCCTTGCCGAAGAAGGGCGAGTTGTTGATCGTGAAGAGCATCGACATCGTCGGTTCGTCGATGGCGATCGGCGGCAGCGGCTCCGGATTCTCGTAGTCGCAGATCGTGTCGCCGATCTCGAATCCTTCGATTCCCATGATCGCGCAGATCTCCCCGCACGGAACCTCCTCGACCTTCTTCTTGCCCAGACCCTCGAAGACCATCAGGTCGCGGATCTTCGTCTTCTGCATCGTCATGCCGTCGCGCTTGGCCAGCGTGACGTTCTGGCCCGCCTTGAGGCTTCCGCGCGTCACCTTACCCACGGCGATACGCCCCGTGTAGGAGGAGTATTCGAGCGACGTGATGAGCATCTGCGGCGTGCCCTCGACCTGCGCCGGTTCGGGAATCTCGTCGATGATCGCGTCGAGCAGCGGGACGATCGAATCCGTGCGTTCGTTCCACTTGTGCGACATCCAGCCCTGCTTGGCCGAGCCGTAGATCGTCTTGTAGTCCAGCTGCTCCTCGGTGGCGTTGAGCGAGAACATCAGGTCGAAGACCTGCTCGTTGACCACCTCCGGGCGGCAGTTCGGCTTGTCCACCTTGTTGATCACCACGATGGGCTTCTTGCCCAGCGCCAGGGCCTTCTGCAGCACGAAGCGCGTCTGCGGCATCGTCCCCTCGAAGGCGTCCACCAGCAGCAGAACCCCGTCGCACATGTTCAGCACGCGCTCCACCTCGCCGCCGAAATCGGCGTGGCCCGGTGTGTCGATGATGTTGATCTTGTAGTCCTTGTAGATCACCGAAACGTTCTTCGAGAGGATCGTGATTCCCCGTTCGCGCTCCAGATCGTTGTTGTCCAGAATCAGGTCCCCGGTCTGCTGGTTGTCCCGCAGGATGTGGCCCGCCAGGATCATCTTGTCGACGAGCGTCGTCTTGCCGTGGTCGACGTGGGCGATGATCGCAATGTTGCGCAGTTTTTGCATAAATCTCTATTTTGTCGTGCAAAGGTAACAATTTCTCCGGAAAATGTACTACATTTGCTTACTTCTTAAAAAAGTTAAATAATGAAACCCGCATTCAACGTCCGCCAACAGAGCCAGGTCTATATCGGTTCGGCCGCCGAACTCCTCCCCGAACTCCTCCCCGAAGGGCGTGTCGTGGTGGTTTCCGACGCCACCATCGACCGCCTCTACCACCCGCTGCTGGCCCGATACGACTCCGTGCTGATCGGTACGGGCGAGAGCATCAAGACCTTGCAGACCGTCGAAACGATCTACCGCCGCTTCATCGAACTCGGCGTCGACCGCGCGACCTTCGTCCTCGGGATCGGCGGCGGAATCGTCACCGATGTCGCCGGATTCGCCGCCTCGACCTACATGCGCGGACTGCGCTTCGGATTCGTCTCCACGACCCTTCTGGGGCAGGTCGACGCCTCGGTCGGCGGCAAGAACGGCGTGAATGTCGACGGATACAAGAACATGGCCGGAACCTTCACCCAGCCGCAGTTCGTCGTCTGCGACCCCTCGCTGCTGCGCTCGCTTTCCGACCGCGAATTCCGCGCCGGACTCGCCGAGGTGGTCAAGGCCGCCATCATCGCCGATGCCGACCTCTTCGACCGCATCGGGCAGACTTCGTTCGAGACGCTCCGCTCCGATACCGACCTGCTTTCGGATCTCATCTCGGCAGCCATCCGTGTCAAGGCCGATATCGTGGAGTACGACGAGAAGGAGTCCGGCGAGCGCCGCAAACTCAACCTCGGACATACGCTGGCCCACGCCATCGAGAAGTCCTCGAACCGCATGAACCACGGCGAAGCCGTTGCCGTCGGGACGGCCCTGATTGCCGGGGCGGCCGTGAAGCTCGGCGTGCTGAAGGAGAAGGACCGGAAACGCATCGAGGAATTGCTCGTGCGCCTGGGATTCGACCTCACGCCGCCCGTGGAGATGAAACGGCTCCTCAAGGAGGTCGGAAAGGACAAGAAAAACGAAGACGGTATGCTGCGCATCGTCCTGCCCGTGGGCATCGGCGACTGCGAGGTCCGGAAAATGTCCCCCGGGGAGTTCGCCGCCCTCTTCGTCTGATCTTCATCCGGAGGGAAGATGGAAAAAGCCGACAGTCTTTCATACAGACTGTCGGCTTTTTTGGCGGGTTCCGTCTCTGTCCTCCCTCTCCGCCGGATTTTCGTGGCGGAAGGTTACTTTTCGGCGTATTTCCGCTGCAGTTCCGCGGCGTAGGCATCCCAGTCGGTGATCGGCCGGCGCGCAACGCCCGATTCCACGGCGGCACGCGCCACGGCCGTCGAAACCCGGGTCAGCAGACGCGGGTCGAGCGGCTTGGGAATCAGGTAATCCCGCCCGAACTCCATCTTCTCGACCCCGTAGGCCTCCAGCACCGAGGCCGGAACCTCCTCGCGCGTCAGGTCCGCCAGCGCATGGGCCGCGGCGAGCTTCATCGCCTCGTTGATCTTCGTGGCACGCACGTCCAGCGCCCCGCGGAAAATGTAGGGGAAGCCCAGCACGTTGTTCACCTGGTTCGGGTAGTCCGAACGCCCCGTAGCGAAGATGATGTCCGGGCGCGAAGCCATCGCCGTCTCGTAGGCGATCTCCGGATCGGGGTTCGCCAGCGCCATGACGATCGGGTTGGCGGCCATCGTGCGCAGCATCTCGGGTTTCAGCGTGTCGGCCTTCGAGACCCCGAGGAAGACGTCGGCTCCCTCGACCGCTTCGGCCAGTGTCGAGATCTTGCGCGTCGTGGCGAATTCGCGCTTCATGCGGTTGATGTCCTCGCGGTAGATCGTCACCACTCCGTGGCTGTCGCACAGCGTCACGTTGCTGTGGCGCACGCCCAGGGCCACGAAGAGTTTCGCACACGCAATCGCCGCCGCACCCGCGCCGTTGACCACCACCCGCAGCTGCGAAAGCTCCTTCCCGGCGAGTTTCGCACCGTTCAGAAGCGCCGCCGACGAGATGATCGCCGTGCCGTGCTGGTCGTCGTGCATGAGCGGGATGTCCAGCTCCTCGCGCAGCCGCGTCTCGATTTCGAAGCACTCCGGGGCCTTGATGTCTTCGAGGTTGATGCCCCCGAAGGTCGGGGCGATGGCCTTCACCGCACGGATGAACTCCTCGGGGTCCGTGGCGTCGACCTCGATGTCGAAGGCATCGATCCCCGCGTAGGTCTTGAAGAGCATACTCTTCCCCTCCATGACCGGTTTGGCAGCCAAAGGCCCGATGTTGCCCAGCCCCAGCACCGCCGTGCCGTTCGAGATCACCGCCACGAGGTTGCCCTTGCCCGTGTAGGTGTAGACGTCGTCCGCCCGGGCGGCAATCGCCCGCGACGGAGCCGCCACGCCCGGAGAGTAGGCCAGCGACAGATCATACGGAGTCTGGTAGGGTTTCGTGGGGACGACTCCGATTTTGCCGGGGTGCCCCTCGCTGTGGTAGCGCAGCGCCGCTTCGTCGAGTTTCGATTTGGTATCCATCAGTTTGCCGTTTTTTTGAAGTCTTGGTTATTGCTCTTTGATTAACGGCGAATATAGTGAAATTATCGTGCGGATACTAAATTTTTTTAGATTTTTTGACAAATTTTTTAGGAACAGCCGCTCCGGCTTTGGAAAAGTTCCCGAAATGAACGACCGCAGGCGCAAAATGAACACCCGGTTCGTCCGGTCCGCGAAACGGGCAGGGCAGTCGGGGCGGCGCGGTAGTTGCGGCGGGGAATTCAATGCCGTAGGTGTCCGGGGACTGCCGCGGGGTTCGGAAGCGGGTCAGAAGAGAACCCGGATGCCGCCGTTGATCGAGAAAAGGGTGATGCCCGCCGTGGCGTTTACATCCGTGGTGAGGATCTCCTGGTTCGGGTAGATGATCCGGTAGCCGGTCACGCCCAATCCCAGTGCGAGGTGGTTCGAGAGCCGGTATTCGGCCCCGAAGTTGAGATGGCCGCCAAAACCGTTGATGCTTTCGGAGAGTTCCCGGAGCGACTCCCCATAGGAGGCATAGCCGACACCGAGGGTCTCGTGCAGCTCCCACCGCCTGCCGACCTGTTGGCGTATGACGAGTTCCGGCGCGATGTAGTGGATATGGAGTTTGAGGCGCCCCTCCGGGGTGAAGTAGTCGCTGTATTGGACGGAGGAGAAATAGCCCGAATAGCGCAGTCCCACACCGGCCTGCTTCTGCGAGGCCCATCGCAGCGCCGCGTTGAGATGCAGCCCGCGACGCGGATTCCCGCTCATGTTGCTGAGTTTCTCTATTTCACTGACGACCATGCCGTATCCGGCGTTGACCTCCAGCGCGAAGCGCGTGCTTTGGAATGCGGGATGCGTTGCCGTGTTCCGAAGCTGCGGCGTCGGAACTGCTTCGGCGTCGGCCGTTGTGGTTTCGCCGGGGGCTGTGACCGGTGCCGGGTCGCTTTTCTGAGGCGTGGAGTAGACCTTCGGGGTGAAGCCCACGAGTGCCGACAGCAGAAGCAGCAGGACTGCAAGGCGGAACGGTCGGGCAAGGCCGGGATAGCGTTTGTTCATGGGATGGCGTTTGTTTATGGGGCAGGGGATTGGAGACAACGGGGTGTCTGGGTCAGAAGAGGGTGGCATCGCCGCCGCCCGGAGCGCCGAAGCCCAGGTGCTCCCACGCCAGCGGCGTTGCCTCGCGGCCCCGGGGCGTGCGTTTCAGGAACCCCTCCTTGATCAGGAACGGCTCGTAGACCTCCTCGATCGTGCCGGCCTCCTCACCGACGGCCGTGGCGATCGTGTTCAAACCCACCGGCCCGCCGTTGAACTTTTCGATGATCGTTCCCAGGATCTTGTTGTCCATGTGGTCCAGCCCCCGGGAGTCGATGTTCAGCGCCGAGAGCGCCACCCGCGTGATCGGCAGGTCGATGTGCCCCTCGCCCTTGACCATCGCAAAGTCCCGCACGCGCCGCAGCAGCGCATTGGCGATACGCGGCGTGCCGCGCGAACGCAACGCTACTTCGCGCGCCGCATCGTCGTCGATCGAGACGTCGAGAATCCGCGCCGAACGCCGCACGATCCCCGCCAGGACCCCGGCGTCGTAATATTCCAGGTGGCACTGGATGCCGAACCGCGCCCGCAGCGGCGAGGTCAGCAGTCCGCTGCGCGTCGTGGCGCCGATCAGCGTGAAGGGCGCCAGCTCGATCTGGATCGAACGCGCCGAAGGACCCTTGTCCAGTACGATGTCGATCTTGAAGTCCTCCATCGCCGAGTAGAGGTACTCCTCGACAATGGGACTCAGGCGGTGGATCTCGTCGATGAAGAGCACGTCCCCCGGATTGAGGTTCGTGAGCAGCCCCGCCAGGTCCCCCGGCTTGTCCAGCACCGGACCCGACGTCACGCGCAACTGCGCCCCCATTTCGTTGGCGATGATGTTCGCCAGGGTCGTCTTGCCCAGCCCCGGAGGCCCGTGCAGCAACACGTGGTCGAGTGAGTCGCCGCGCATGAGCGCCGCCTTGATGAAGACCCGCAGGTTGTCGACGATCTTCTCCTGCCCGGCGAAGTTCTCCAACTCCTGCGGGCGGATCCGGTTCTCGAATTCGAGGTCGCTTTCGGTATTGCGTACGATGGACATGTTGCAAAGATACGTTTTTTCGGCGAATCCTGCGCCGCCCGATACAAAAAATCCGGCCCGCAGACGATGCGGACCGGATCGCCTGTCGTCACGGAGCGGCTACTCCTCCTGCGGCAGATCGAGTTTCAGCTCCCGGTTGCCGTTGTCGCGCGTCGGGAGCAGCAGGTTGATGCCCTTCCTGCCTTCGAGTTCCGCGGCGATCGGCGTGAGGTCGAACGAAACGTAGTAACCGTAGTCGAAGCCCCGGGTGTCGTCGCCGTCGTCGTGCAGCACCACCACGTTGAGGTATCCGTCATCGGTGTTCTCGAACTCCGTCGTGCCGCTCTTGTCCACGGCCAGCGTGAACGTGTGGCGCGAATTGTCGTGCACGGCATAGTTCGCAAAGAAGGTCAGCCACTCCCGCGTGAGGTTGAAGGTCCCCAGCGTGTAGCCCGTCTTCGCATCGCCCAGCTCCGCGAGGCGCGCGGCATCCTCCACGACCTCCGACGTCCCGGTGAAGATCTCCTCCACGGCGTAGAGCGCAATGTTGTAACGGTAGCCCGGGACCGTCCCGTCAAGCAGCGAGAACCAGATGATCGCCCGCTGTTTCGTGCCGTCGTCCACGGGACGGTAGCCCGGAACGCGCGTCTTGTCGCTCGGGTAGAGCCGGTCGCCGTTGTCGCGCTGGAAGAAGTAGTCGCCGCCGTCGAGCGGGCAGACCGTCGTGATGAGCGGATTGCTCGTCGGGTAGTCGCCGTCGTCGTCGTTGCAGGCGGCGAACCCGAGAACCGCCCCCGCCGCCAAAAGGAAGAATCCGAATTTTTTCATGCTTTTCATGTCTGTTCTTTGCGTATTTTGTGTTACTTTCGCCCTTAAAACGCCGGAACGCCGCAAATACTGCATGTCGAAGAAAAATTTTTCCATCCCGTGCAGTCTTTCGGCTTTCCCTGCATTTATCAGGTGGAACTATCGATGCAGATGGAGGAACAGATACTGGCCGAAAGGTGCAGGATGGGTGACAATACGGCCCGGAAAGAGCTGTATGATCGCTTCGCCGGACGGCTGTTGGCGATCTGTATGCGTTATGTCGGAGACCGGGATACGGCCGCGGATCTCATGCACGACGCTTTCCTCAAGATTTTCGGGGCGTTCGACCGTTTCACCTTCCGAGGACCCGGGTCGCTCCGCGCCTGGATCGAACGGATTACGGTCAATGTCGCCCTGGAGTGGCTCCGCAACCGGAACAGACTCGGAACCCTCGAACTCGATGAAGGCAGAGCCGCAAACCGGATCGCGGAACCGGACCCCGCCGAAGTAGCCCGTATTCCGCAGGAGCTGCTCATGCGTTTCGTCGCAGAACTCCCCGACGGTTACCGGGCGGTCTTCAACCTCTACTGCATCGAGGAGCGTTCCCACCGGGAGATCGCCGAACTGTTGGGCATCAACGAGAAAAGCTCTTCGTCGCAACTCTCCCGGGCGCGGAGCCTGCTGGCCCGCAGGATCAAGGATTATTTGAAGTCGCAGGGATGATGATGAAACAAGATAAGGATTGGATCGATGCCATGCGGAGTGCGTTGCGCGACGCCGAAATCCCGCCCGCCGAAGGGGCCTGGGAACGGCTGCAGCGTGAACTCGACGGGGCGGAACCCCGCGTTCCCGGGACGCACGTCCCCGAACCCCGGAAAAACGTGTGGCGCATCTATGGACCGCGGATCGCTGCCGCTGCCGCTGCCGTGTTGATTGGGGTCGTGGCAGGTGAATACCTGTGGCGTCCGGACCTGGAGTTGGGGAATGGGCAACCGGCTGTCGCTTCGTGGGCGGAAGACGGTGACTCCGCGGTCGGCATATCGCAGCGTCCGGATCCGGAGACGCTGCGCGAAAGGCTTGCCGAAGCCTCCGGATGGCCGACTGAACCCGGCGCGGAAATCCCTGCCGGGTCCGATGTCCGGACGGACGGCGGACCCGGGCCGAATTCCGGGTCGGAGACCCTGGCTCTGAGGATGGAGCCGATCCCATTGTCGGAACCGGCGGATTCCGCCCGCCCGGAAACCTCCGCCCGCCCGGAGACTTCCGCCCGCCCGGAGACTTCCGCTCTCCCGGATGCTTCGGCTCTCCCGAAGACCTCCGCTTATCCGGACGCCTCCGCTGCACGGAAAAGCCGTGCGTCCGAAATGTCCCGCAGCCGGACGGCTGCAGACCGCTCCCGGAATCTTGAGGATCCTTTCGGGGATTCCTTCGGGTCGGCCGAAAACCCTCAGGCGCATACCAGGGCATCGCTGTCGCTCTTTGCGGGGGGCGGGATGACGGGCGGATCCGCCCTGCAGGGAACGGCGACGCGAAGCTATTCAGCCATGGTGGCGAGCGATGCCGTGGCGCTCGTCGGGAACGGAGACAACTTCTCGCCCATGGCACGGCGCAATTACGACGAGAGCTCCTTCCGCCACCATCTGCCCCTGGGTTGCGGCGTGACCGTCCGGGCGGAACTCCCGCACGGGCTGTCGATCGAAAGCGGGGTCAACTACACCCTTTTGCGTTCGGATGTGCGGCTGCGTTACTCCTCGGACGACGTGAGCCAGAAACTCCATTTCATCGGCGTGCCCCTTCGCCTGAACTGGCAATTCGTCGAACGCGGGCGCTTCTCGGCCTATCTCGGGGCGGGCGGAATGCTCGAAAAGTGCATCTCCGCGAAATTCGGCAGCGAAACCGTCGACGAATCCGGGCTGCAGTGGTCGGCAACCGCCGCAATCGGTGCCCAATACCGGCTAGGAGAGCTCGTCGGACTCTATTTCGAACCCGAAGCCGCCTACTATTTCACCGATACCGAACTGCGGACGTCGCGTTCCGATGCCCCGCTGTCGGTTTCCCTGCGCGTGGGGCTGCGGCTCCTGTTTTGACCCCTCCTGTCCGGACGGTTTGCTTTTGATTGATGGGGCGGCCGGTCCGCCGGGGCGGAACGTCCGTCCGTCTCTGCACTTCCTGCCCGGTCTTGCGTATTATATATGGTAATGCCGGTCGGGCAATCCCCTGCCGGGCGATTGCCCCCCCCCTCCCGCCGGTTCGCAAATTCCTCCTACACGTATGTGTTTGAACGTGTTATTTATGCGATCAAAAGTGCTATTTTTTATTGTTGGTAAGAAATTTGTTATTACTTTTGTAAGAATGAAAAATTGTGATGCGGGTGTGAAAGTGAACGATGCGTTTTCGGGTGGAAAACATGGGCGCGGAAAGGAAGGTGCGGAAAGGAACATGATGGGTGCGGAGACCCGGAAAAACAAAACACAGGTGCGGGTTTTCCACACCTGTGCCTGGTAGTCCCGACGGGAATCGAACCCATATCGTAAGAACCGGAATCTTATATTCTATCCATTGAACTACGGGACCGGGACTGCAAAGATGCAAAAAAAATTTTAATAAACGAAAAAAAATGCGCGAAAAGCAGAATAATTGGCTTAGAATTGAGGCGGTGATCAAGTGGGCGAATATGTCGACCAACTATTTTGCTCGCTATATCGGCCTTGCAAGAGGCGAAAACCTCTATCAGATCAAACGCGGAAACAACGGTATTTCGCTCGACGTGGCGGACCGGATCGTCACCAAGTTCCCCCAGATCGACAAACTGTGGCTTCTGACCGGCGAGGGGCAGATGTTCTCCGACGGATCGCTCCGCGGTCCCCAGATCCCCTATTACGATGTCGATGTCGAACAGGGAATCACCCGCCTGGAACAACTGGAGGCTCAGAGCAATCTGATCATTCCGCCCGTCGGAGGGTGCGACCTGGCCATGTCATACACCGGGCGTGCCATGGGCGACTGCGTGCCCCCGGGAACCATCGTCCTCCTGAAAGCCGTAGACCGCGATGCAATTATTCCTGGTGAAGAATATGTGATTGTCTGCCGAAAAATTGTAACTTTGCGCATAGTTCGTGCCGCAGAGGAGGAGGGCAAAGTCCGCCTCGTGGCCGGAGACCGGGAACACTATGACGATATCGTCCTGAACGACAGCGATATAGTCTCGGTCTACAAAGTGAAGGCTAAATTGATAATCAACAACTAAAGCGCATGTTTTCAGGCATTGTGGAGGGTACGGCGGAGGTGGTTGCCATCCGCACGGACCGGCAAAACAAGGATTTTACGCTCCGGGCAGACTTCTGCAGCGAGCTCAAAATCGATCAGAGCATAGCTCATAACGGCGTTTGTCTGACGGTCGTGGATATCACGGACGATACCTACACCGTCACAGCCATGAAGGAGACCCTCGACCGCAGCAACCTCGGGCTGCTGCGCGTGGGCGACCTGGTCAACCTCGAACGCTCGATGAAACCCGACGCTCTGCTCGACGGACATATCGTCCAGGGCCACGTCGACCAGACCGCCGTCTGCACCGCCAGGGAGGATGCCGACGGAAGCTGGTACTTTACGTTCAAGTATGAACCCCGCGGCGGCGGACTCTGCACCGTCGAAAAGGGTTCCGTGGCCGTGAACGGCGTCAGCCTCACGGTCTGCGACCCCACGCCCGACTCCTTCCGCGTGGCCATCATCCCCTATACCTTCGAACACACCAACTTCTGCCGCATCGAGGTGGGATCGGTCGTCAATCTCGAATTCGACATCATCGGGAAGTACATCGCCCGCCTGATGCAAAACTACATGAAATAACTGAAGAAACATGGTACGCATCAAAACCAAGGAGGCCACGTCGGCCTGGATCGGGTTGCTGGCGGCCGTTATCGTCGCCGGACTCCTCGTCGCAATCCATGCCCAGGGGTATCCGGTTCGCTGGGTCGCTGCACTCGTCGCCGTGCTCGTCACCTTCGTGATCGTGACGTTCGTTGCGCTGTTCCTCATCCGCAAGTATGTCTCCTACAAACTCAAACCGATCTATTCGATCGTCCTTTCGCGCGACGTCCACACCCGGGAGATCTTCTCCGAACTCAAGGACAAGAAGGTCGAGGATATCGGTGAGGAGCTCACCGCCTGGGCCGATACCAACGACAAGGAGATCGCCCGGCTGAAAGAGGCCGAGCAGTTCCGCAAACAGTACCTCGGCAATGTGGCCCATGAGCTGAAAACCCCGATCTTCAACGTCCAGGGCTATATCTCCACGCTGCTGGACGGCGGACTGGAGGACGAACTCATCAACCGCAAATACCTCGAACGCGCCGAAAAGAGCATCGACCGCCTGATCAATATCGTCAACGACCTCGATACCATCTCGAAACTGGAGAGCAGCATGAACAAACTCGACATGGAGAAGTTCGACGTCGTGGCGCTGGCCAAGGAGATCGCCGACCAGGCCGAAATAGAGGCCGACAAGAAGGGTATCAGAATCTCGGTCAAGGGGGCCGAGAATCTCCCTTCGCCGTTCTGGGTTCAGGCCGACAAGCACTATATCGGTCAGGTGTTCGTCAACCTGATCATCAATTCGATCCGTTACGGCAAGGAGGGCGGGCAGACCCGCATCCGCTTCCGCGACATGCTGGACAAGATTCTCGTCGAGGTCGAGGACAACGGTCTCGGAATCGGCAAGGAGGACCTGCCGCGCGTCTTCGAACGCTTCTACCGCACGGACAAGGGCCGCTCGCGCGAGCAGGGCGGAACGGGCCTCGGACTGGCCATTGTCAAGCACATCATCGAGGCCCACGGCGAACGCATTACCGTCCGCAGTGAACCGGGGGTCGGCAGCACCTTCTCCTTTACGCTCAAAAAGGTCAACCTCCAGGACATCAAATAGCGTCGGAACGCTTCGGAGGGGAAGGAGAATTGGTGAAGACCGGAGCGCCGGGCGTGTGGCCGGACTGGACGGCGTGCTGAAAATGACTTGAATAGATGTTACAGATTCCTTTGTTGATACAACCGCTTTCGATCGTATGGGATTTCGATCCGGTGCTCTTCCGCATCGGGACGTTCGATATCCGCTATTACGGACTGATGTGGGCGCTGGCCATCCTGATCGGCGCCAAATTCTTCGATAACTTCTGCAAACGCGAAGGGCTTCCCTCGAAAGTTTCCGAGTCGATTTTCGTCTACGGAACGATCGCCACGATCCTCGGGGCACGCCTCGGTCACTGCCTCTTCTATGATCCCGTGGGCTACCTCTCGCAGCCCTGGACCATCATCACCGGATTCCGCGACGGCGGAATGGCCAGCCACGGTGCGGCCATCGGTCTGTTGATCGGACTCTGGCTCTTCTCGCGCAAGAACCGCCTGCCCTACGTCTGGTCGCTGGACCGCATCATGATCCCCGTGGGGATCGGCGGCGCCATCGTCCGGCTGGGCAACCTCTTCAATTCCGAAATCTTCGGACATGAAACCTCGCTCCCCTGGGGCTTCGAGTTCGTGCGTTCGCACAAGTGGGTGACCGAATACGCTCCGGCCGCCGTGCACCCCACGCAGATCTACGAGGCGATCTGCTATGTGGTGACCTTCGTGATCCTCTGCTGGCTCTACTACCGGCGCGATCTGGCCCGGCGGCGCCCCGGCGTCCTGTTCGGTATCGGGCTGATCGGGGTCTTCCTCACGCGCTTCTTCCTCGAATTCATCAAGACCGAACAGGAGGATTTCGAGATCGGCTGGGCCCTCGACATGGGACAATGGCTCAGCATTCCCTTCATCGTGCTGGGCATCTACATGATCTGGCGGGGCATGAGGAACCCGGAGGTCGTGGCGGCGGCTCCGAAATCGGCCGCCGCGGCATCGGACCCGAACGCAGGACATGGAGCCGGGAACACTGCCGGAAGCGGCGCTCCGAAGACGACGGCGGCGAACTCCGCCCCGAAGTCGTTCCATAAAAAGAGACGGAAATGAACGAAAACCCGATGACCGAACAGGTCGCCAGACTCATCGGCAATTTGCTCGCCGGAGGCGGGACGCTGCTCCTGCCGGGAGTCGGAACGCTGTATGTCGAGCGGCAGACGGCCCGGCGCATCGACCGGCGGCATGTGGTGCCGCCGTGCCGCACGGTGCAGTTCTCCTCGCAGGAGCGCGGGGCGTCGCTCGTCGACGAGATTGCCCGCGTCCTGAAGGTCAACGGCGTGCGGCCCGAAAACCCCGTTCCCGAGGCGCAGAAGGTCTACGACCGCTGGATCGCCCAGGTTCGTGAGGGGGATACGCTGACCATTGCCGGTATCGGGGTGTTGCGCTTCAAGGATTTCCGGGTCGATCCGGAGTTCGACCGTCGGCTCAACCCACAGGGGCATGAACCGGTCCGGGTAGAGGCTCCGCGCCGTTTCGATACCGTGTTGTGGATCGGCATCGTGGCTATTGTCTGTGTGTTGGGCGCTACGGCCTGGTGGTGGTTCGGACTGAAGCAGTCCGGAGATGCCGCGATGGTGGCAAGGGTGGCCGAGCGTGCGGCCGCGTCCCGTCAGATCGCCGCGGAGGGCGCTTCCGAAGGTGCGGCAGTGGCCGTGGCGGCGGATACGGCGGATACGGGGGTGAATGCAGTGGCGGATGCAGCGGCTCTCTCTTCCGGAACTGCGGCAACTCCCGGGCAGTCGGAGGTGCGGAGGCCTTCGGAACCGGTATCCGGCGCCGTCCGGGAATCGGACCCGGTGAAACCCTCCGGGAACGATCCCGGACCTGCCATCCTGGCCTCCGGACGCCACTATGTGGTCATGGGGGTCTTCAGCTCGGAAAGCAATGCCGAACGGGCCGCTCAGGACGCCTCCTCGAAGGATGTCGCCATCACCTGCGGCATCTACCGGTTCGGTGCGAAATTCATGGTCTCGCCCTTCGAGTCGGACGATCCCGAGGCGTGCAGGCTCTTCATCAGCGCCCACGCCGAGCGTTTCCCCGGCATGTGGACCTATACCGCCCGTTGATGCGTCTGGCGGATCTGATAACACGTCTGATCGACCGGTTCTACATCCGGCCCGTTGCGGCAGTCCTGCCCCGGCAGGTATTCCGCTATGCCGCCTGCGGAGGTTTCACCTATCTGGTTTTCGATCCGGTCTGCTACTCGCTGCTCTACAATTTCCTGGTCGGCTATCGCTTCTTCGACCTGGGTTTCGTGGTCATCTCGCCGCACATCGCCGCGATGGTGCTTGTCTTTCCCTGCACCTTCTTCGTGGGATTCTGGCTCAACCGTTACGTTGCTTTCCGCCGTTCGCCCGTCGGTGCCGGGGCGCAACTGTTCCGCTATCTGTTGTCGATTGTGGGGTCGATCCTGCTGACCTATGCCGGACTGAAATTCTTCGTCGAGGTGTGCGGCATCTGGCCCACGCCCGCGAAGGTCATCACCACGCTCGTCGTGACGGCGTACAGCTTCCTCGCCGCCAAATACTTCACCTTCCGACACGCCGCAAGGGAGTGACGTAATCGTGGAACGGCTCTTTCAGCGGATGGGTTCGTAGTTGATTTCAGACTCCTCGTCCGTTCGTTCGATCTTCATGATGACCGGACGCAATCCGTCGTTGCAGGAACAGATGGCCACACCCTCTTTCGTGATCCAGTCCCCGTAGTAGAATTTCCCGGCTCCATGCGAGAGCGCAAACACATATTGATAAATGGCTTTCCAGGCTTCGTCGCAGAAACCTTCGGGTTTGGCATAGTCGGCGTAGAATACCTGGCCTTCCCGCATCATCGGGCAGCGCGTAAATTCCGGTCCGGCATACTCCCGGGCCAGCTCCTCCTGGAGCGTTCGTTTCAGAATGGTGATTTTACAACGTTTCATGGAAAAAGGCGGTTGGTTATGGATTGCAATGGCTGGGTTGGAATGAACGGATTTGAGTTGAAACTCCGATCTCCGGGACCGGTCTCGGATGGCTATCGCCGGTTCTCCTCGCGCAGCTTCTGCAACTCGTACATCCGGTCGCGGAACTTCGCCGCAGCCAGGAAATCCAGCGACTTGGCGGCCCGTTCCATATCTTCGCGTGCCCGGTTGATCAATTCGTCGAGATTTTCGCCCAGAACTGTGGTCGGCCTGCCTGCCGTATAGCCCTTCTGCACGTCGGCGGCCGTAGCGTAGTGGTCTTCCAGAATGGGGTAGGCTGTCGGGATGCCGCCCTCCGCGGTCTCGCGCCCCGCCAGCAGCGCACTCGGCCCCGAACCGCTCTTCTGCGCCCGCCGCGGCAGCATTTCGTGCTCCATGTTGAAACGCACCTGCTTCTCGCGGCGGCGGTTGCTCTGCTCAATGGCATAGCGCATCGACTCCGTGCAGGTGTCGGCGTAGAGAATCACGTTGCCCTGCGAATGGCGGGCCGCACGCCCGGCAATCTGCGTCAGCGACCGCACGTTGCGCAGGAATCCCTCCTTGTCGGCATCCAGAATCGCCACCAGCGCCACCTCCGGAAGGTCCAGCCCTTCGCGCAGCAGGTTTACGCCCACCAGCACGTCGAACAGACCGTTGCGCAGGTCCTCCAGGATCTGGATCCGCTCCAGCGTGTCGACATCCGAGTGGATGTAGCGGTTACGCACCCCCACACGGTCGAAATATTTCGAAAGCTCCTCGGCCATCCGTTTGGTGATGGTCGTCACGAGCACCTTGTCGTCGTTCTTCACCCGCTTGTCGATCTCCTCGATCAGGTCGTCGATCTGGTTCAGCGTCACCCGCACCTCCAGCGGCGGGTCCACCAGCCCCGTGGGGCGGATCAGCTGCTCGGCGATCACCCCCTCGCTCTTCATCAGCTCCCAGTCGGCCGGCGTCGCGCTCACGTAGATCGACGTCCCCTGCAGCTGCTCGAACTCCGCGAAGGTCAGCGGTCGGTTGTCCCTGGCCGCCGGGAGCCGGAAGCCGTACTCCACGAGGTTCTCCTTCCGGGCACGGTCGCCGCCGAACATCGCGTGGACCTGCGGCAGCGTCACGTGGCTCTCGTCCACGACCATCAGGTAATCCTTCGGGAAGTAGTCCAGCAGGCAGAAGGGCCGCGTTCCGGCGGCCCGGCCGTCGAAGTAGCGCGAGTAGTTCTCGATTCCCGGGCAGTAGCCCAGCTCCTTGATCATCTCCAGGTCGTACTCCACGCGCTGCTTGATGCGCTGCGCCTCGACCATCCGTCCCGACTGCTCGAAGAACTCCACCTGCTTGCCCAGGTCGAGGTAGATCTGCTGCACGGCCGAATTGATGCGCTCCTTGGTCGTCACGAAGAGATTCGTGGGGTAGAGCGTCAGTGCGTCGAGCGTCTGGATGCGCTGGCCCGTCACGGGGTCGATCGACTGGATCGCCTCGATCTCGTTGTCGAAGAACATCACCCGGAAACACTGGTTCCCGAACTCGCCGAAGGCCGCCATGATGTCCACCGTGTCGCCGTTGACGCGGAACGTTGCCGGTTCCAGCTCGCGTTCCGTGCGGGTGTAGAGCGCCTCGACCAGCTTGTAGAGGAAGTGTTTGTAGCTGACGACCTGTCCCACCTCGATGTGGATCGCCGTGGCGTGGAAGTCCGCCGGGTTGCCCGCACCGTAGAGGCACGAGACGCTCGACACGACCACCACGTCGCGCCGTCCCGAGAGGAGCGTCGCCACGGTCTGCAGGCGCATCTTCTCGATCTCGGCGTTGATCGAGAGGTCCTTTTCGATATAGGTGTCCGTCGAAGGGAGGTAGGCTTCGGGCTGGTAGTAGTCGTAGTAGGAGACGAAATACTCGACGGCATTTTCCGGGAAGAAGTTCCGGAATTCGCCGTAGAGCTGCGCCGCGAGGGTCTTGTTGTGGCTCAGGACCAGCGTCGGGCGGTTGAGCTGCGCGATGACGTTCGCCACCGTGAAGGTCTTGCCCGAGCCCGTGACGCCCAGCAGCACGTTGTGCTTCGAGCCGTGGCGGATCGAGCCGACGAGCTGCGCGATCGCCTCCGGCTGGTCGCCCATCGGGGCGTAGTCCGATACGAGTTTGAAGTCCATGCCGCAAAGATACGGATAAAAGAGGAAAATTCGTCTCTGCGGAGCACTTTTATGGCTGCTCCCGGCATTCCGAAGACTGTCGGAAAACTGCGCGGCCCGTAATTTTTAATTCGCAATCGCTACGCTTTCGGCCGATTATTCGTACCTTTGTGGGCTATGATCGACCGCGAAACAGTAGACCGCATCTATGCCGCCGCCAATATCGTCGATATCGTCGGCGAGTACGTCACGCTCAAACGCAAGGGCGTGAACTATGTCGCCTGCTGTCCGTTCCACAACGAGAAGACCCCCTCGTTCGTCGTTTCCCCCTCGAAGGGACTCTACAAGTGCTTCGGATGCGGGAAGGGTGGGAATGCCGTCACCTTCGTCATGGAACAGGAGTCGGTCAGCTATCCCGAGGCCCTCAAGATGGTGGCCAAACGCTACGGAATCGAGGTCCGCGAGGAGGCCCTCTCCGACGAGGAGCTCCGCCGCAACGACGACCGCGAGTCGATGTTCGCCCTCAACAGCTGGGCCGCCGACTATTTCGCCAGTTACCTCCACCGCGACAGCGAGGGAATCAACGTCGGACTCTCCTATTTCCGGCAGAAACGGAGCCTGACCGACGCCACGATCAAAAAGTTCGGACTCGGGTTCTGCCCCTCGAAGGGCGACCGGATGTCGAAGGATGCCCTCGCGGCCGGGTACAAGCAGGAGTTCCTCCTCTCGACGGGTCTTTCGCTGGCCCGTGAGAGCGACGGTTCGCTCTACGACCGCTTCCGCGACCGTGTGATCTTCCCCGTGCACAACATCTCGGGGCGCATCGTCGCCTTCGGGGGCCGCACCCTGCGCACCGACAAGCAGGTCGCCAAATACCAGAACTCCCCCGAGAGCGAGATCTACAGCAAGAAACGCGAACTCTACGGCCTCTATTTCGCCAAGAAGGCCATCCAGCAGCAGAACTTTGCCATCATGGTCGAGGGCTATCTCGACGTGATCTCCATGCACCAGGCCGGGATCGAGAATGTCGTGGCCTCGTCCGGTACGTCGCTCACCACGGAGCAGATCCGCCTGCTGGGGCGCTTCACGAAGAACATCACCGTGATCTACGACGGCGATGCGGCCGGGATCCACGCCTCGCTGCGCGGCATCGACATGATCCTCAAGGAGGGGATGAATGTCCGCGTGGTGCTGCTGCCCGAACCCGAGGACCCCGATTCGTTCGCCCGCAGCCACTCCGCCGCCGAAGTGCAGGAGTACATCCGCGCCAACGAGCAGGATTTTCTCGAATTCAAGGCCCGGCTGCTGCTGAAGGATGCGCAGGGCGATCCGATCAGGAAGGCTGCGCTGATCGGCGACATGGTGCAGTCCATTGCGCAGATCCCCGATCCGATCCAGCGTTCGGTCTACATCAAGGAGTGCGCGCGGACCATGGACATCGACGAGCAGATCCTCATCGGCGAGGTGGCCCGCAAGCGCCTCACCTCCTCCGGGGATCGTGAAACGGACGATTTCCTGCGCCGTCAGGCCGCCGTCCGGCAGCACGAAGCCGGGCCGGACACTCGCCCCGAGGCGGAGTATACCTCGAAGGTCGAGGCCGGGAGCAGTTTCGAAGCCCTGGAGCGCGAGATCGTCAAGTACCTCCTCAAGTACGGGCACTGCTCGTTCGATTTCAAGGAGGGGAACACGATGGTGCCCTGCAACGTTGCCGAGGTGATCTTCGCGGAGCTGAGCGACGACAGGATCGAATTCCGCAATCCGGTCTATGCCAAGATCATGGCCGTCTACCGCGAGCAGTGGGAGCAGTCGGGAACGGGCGTCGAGGTTCCGGCCTACCTCTTCCTGAACCACATCGATCCCGAGGTGTGCAACCGCTCGGTGGACCTGCTCACCGCCGACGACAACTACGTCCCCAGCGAACTCTGGAAACGAAAGGAGGTGCACGTCGAAAGCGAGGCCGAAATGCTGGCCGTCGGGGTCCCCAAGGCCGTGACGCTCTACAAGTCGAAGGTCATCGAGTCGCTCATCAAGGAGCTGCAGGCCCGGCTTGCCGACGAGAACCTCTCCGAAGAGGAGGAGTCCGACCTGATTCAGCGCCTGAACAACTACAACCGCGTGAAGGTGGCCATCGCGCGCAAACTCCAGCGTCTGATCTTATGAACCCGGGAGGCGTTGTCGGAAAAAGGGGGCGGGTTTCGGGTCGTACACGCATCACTGCGCGTACCGTGTGCAAACAGAAAATAAACAGAAAGATGTGTAAAACATATCGAAGATAAAAGAATTAGTTACCTTGACCGATTCCCACCCCCGCGAATAGATTTCGCAATTTGTATGCCGTTTTTGCCTATATGAACGAACAGAAGAAGATAAATATCCGGAACAAGCGCGCAACGTTCGACTATGAGATTCTCGAAGAGTACGTTGCGGGCGTCGTGCTCGTCGGGACCGAGATCAAGTCGATCCGTGCGGGCAAGGTCTCGATGGTGGACTCGTTCTGCTATTTCGACAAGGGTGAACTGTGGATCCGCGGCGTCAACATCGCCGAATACGCCTGGGGAACCTGCAACAACCACGTCCCGCGCCGTGACCGCAAACTCCTGCTGACGTCCCGCGAGCTGGACAAACTCCAGCGTGCGTCGCAGGACCGCGGGCTGACGATCGTCGGGCTGCGGCTCTTCCTGAACGAACGCGGTCTGGTGAAGGTCGTCGTCGGGCTGGCCCGCGGCCGCAAGTCCTACGACAAGCGCGAGTACCTCAAGGAGAACGACGCCCGCCGCGAAATGGACAAGGCGATGAAAAACTTCCGGCGATGATCCGCGCGATCTTTCTCGACGTCGACGGGACGCTCATCAGTTTCCGGACCCACGAGGTCCCGGCTTCGGCCGTGGAGGCCCTGCGCCGGGCCCGGGAGCGCGGCGTAAGGCTCTTTATCGCCACGGGGCGTGCCGTGACCGATCTCGAACTGCTGGAGCCGATCCCTTACGAGGGGGTCGTGGCGCTGAACGGTGCCGAATGCGTCCTGCGCGACGGCCGGGTCGTTGTCCGGCACCCGATTCCGCGGGAGGAGTTCGAACGTGCCCTGGCGCTCTCCGACGAGTGGGATTTCCCCGTCGGGCTGGAGCTCAACGAGGGGATCTTCGTGAACCGTGTGACCCCCGTTGTCGAGGAGCTGGCCCGCATGATCGCCCATCCGGTTCCGGAGGTCGCCGACCTGCGGCGGCTGTTCGATCGCGGCGACTGCTGCCAGATGTGCTTTTATGTCGATCCGCAGCTCGGCGGGCGTATCATGGACCGGCTGCCGTCGCTGACGGCGACCCGCTGGTGTCCGATCTTCTCCGACGTGAACGTCCGCGGCGTGGACAAGGCGACCGGCATGGCGGAGTTTGCCGCTCGCTGCGGATTCGGGATCGAAGAGACGATGGCCTTCGGCGACGGGGGCAATGATGCTCCGATGCTGTGTGCGGCCGGTGTGGGCGTAGCGATGGGCGGGGCGTGCGACGAGGCGCTGCAGGCCGCCGACTGGGTGACCGCAACGGTCGACGACGACGGGATCCGCCGGGCCCTGGAGCATTTCGGCGTGATCGAGGGTGCGGGCGTGTCGAAGTAATGCCGGACGCTCCGGAAATGGAAAAACGAAAAACAAAAGAATATGTCATTGATTCTCTGTATTGAAACCGGCACGGATATCTGTTCCGTGGGGATTGCCAGGGATGGCGAGCTGCTGTCGCTGCGCGAAAGCGACGAGGGGCGCGATCACGCCCGCAAGGTCGGGGTTTTCGTCGACGAACTGCTGCGTGAAACCGGCATCGCTCCCGACGATCTGGATGCCGTGGCCGTCGGGAAGGGTCCGGGATCCTATACCGGACTGCGTATCGGCGTTTCGTTCGCCAAGGGACTCTGCTATGGCTTGCAGAAACCGCTGCTGGCCGTCGGGTCGCTCGACGCGCTGGTCGAGGTGGCCCGCGAGGATTACGAGGCCGGAATCCTCTCCGTGGAGAACTGGAACGACGCCCTGCTCTGTCCGATGGTCGATGCCCGCCGCATGGAGGTCTACGCCCAGGTGTTCGATGCCGAAGGGGTGGCGCAGGGTGATGTCTCGGCCGAGGTGATTTCGGAGGAGAGTTTCGCCTCCTACCGCAATGCGGGGCGTCCGTTCGTGATCTTCGGAAGCGGCGCCCGCAAGTGCGCCGACCTGCTGACGGGTGCGACGCTCGTCGAGGTGACCCCCTCGGCCCGCGGGCTGGCCCGGCTGGCGCAACAGGCGTTCGATGAGGGCCGCACGGAGGATATCGCCTATTTCGAACCCTTCTATCTGAAGGATTTCGTCGTCACGACCTCGAAGAAGAGACTCTTCTGAGCGTGGCGGACGGAACTCCGGACCGCATCGGAATGACCGAAGAGGAGTTGATCGGAGCGTTGTCGGATCGCTGGCAGGAGCATTTTGCCGACGAAATGGCCCGGCGGGTGTGTGCCGCGGAGGCCGTCGGGTTGCTGTATCGGATTGCGGCCGGTCCGGACGACCGGCTCGGGACGCTCCCGAAGCCCGCGCGGCGCAAGATCGGTTTCCGTGCCGCCTATGTGCTGGAACGGGTTTGTCTGAGGTCGTGGACGGCATTCCTGCCCTGTGCGGAGGATTTCTGCCGCAGGGCCTTCCCCGCCTGTACGGACCCGAGTGCCCGGCGCCATTTCGGGAAGATCATGATCGAACTCCTGCAGCGGGTGCATCCCGATCCCGAGGTGTTGGAACGCATCGCCGAAACGGCGGCCGAATGGGCCGTGGAGCCTGGATCGAAGGTGGCCGTCCGGGTCTGGGCCATGGAGGTGCTGAAGGCGTGCCGCGGCCGCATCGGATGGGTCGACGAGAGCTGGGAGGATCTGGTGGAGGCCCAGGCGGCCGGAGCTTCGCCCGGAATCGGGAGCCGTCTGCGGCGGAGCTGGAAGTAGCCTTCGGGTGATTGTTGCCGGGCCCGTTGGGCCATGTCGGATTCTCCGGTCGGAATAAAAAAATTCCCGTCCTTTCGCAGGACGGGAATTTTTTTTGCAGGCTGCGGCCGGGGCGGGATTACTTCTCGCCGCCGAGCTGCCGGTGCAGCTTCTCCTTGAAGGCCGGGCCGAGAAGTTCCATCTTGTCGGTCGTCTCGAACATCTTCGCGAGGGTCTCGTCGAACTGCGAAATCAGCTCTACGGTCAGCTCCGGGCGTTCGAGGATGAAGTTCGGGCACTGCGAGATGCGCAGGTACTCCTTCGGCAGCAGCAGGTAAGGCTCTCCGTGGCCGCCCTGTTCGAGCTTGAACTCCACGGTGAGGTCCAGGCAGCGCTTGAAGATGCCGCTCTTGCCGTAGAGGGTCTCCTGCTTCGGAAGCGCCGCGGCATCGAGTGTCAACTCGACGGTCAGCGGACGGTCGCACGCCACCGCCTCCGTGTAGATCACCGGTGCCAGCGTGTAGGCGTCGTAGGTCCACTCCCCGGCCTTCGGGAAGCGCGAGTAGGGGATCTCCACCCCGTTGACGGTCACGCGCTGCGGCGGGAAGGTCGCCGGGAAGCGCAGTTCGTAGCTGCGAGTGGCCGGGGCTCCGGCGTAGCTGCCTTCGCGGGCTGCGATCTCGGCCCGGATGACGGCGCCCTCCTGGCGTTTGGTGATCCGCGTGGTAGCGAATTCCGTGGTGTAGCGCTGGCTGATGCCGTCGTCCTCGTAGTAGCGCAGCTCCCCGTCGCCGCCCGGGATGAAGGTCAGAACCAGCGTGTCGCACGGCTGCTGGAGGTTCTGCACCCCGTCCGAATTCATCGGCAGGATCGCTCCGGCACGTGCGTACCAGGGATTTTCACCTACGGTGTAGTGCAGCGTGCGGCTCGTCCCGCCGTCGTACATCGCCCCCGTGGCGCAGTCGTACCAGCGGCTGCCCTCCGGGAACCAGATCTTCCGCTCGGCCAGCCCCGAAAGCGAATCCACCGGCTGCGTGATTGCCGTGGCGAGGATGTCGTCGCCGAAGAGGAACTCTTCCGGATTGCTGTAGGCCTCCTCGGTCTCGGGGTATTCGTAGTAGAGCGGGCGGCACATGCCGATGCCCGTGTCGAAGTTCTGACGCGCGGCGTTATAGATGTAGGGTGCCAGCGTATAGCGCAGGCAGATGGCGTCGCGCATGTAGAACATGTGGTTCGGGAACGACCAGATGTAACGCTCGATGCGCGGGTCCTTCGTGGAGTGGGTCTTGAAGATCGGCGTGAAGACCCCGTACTGCAGCCAGCGCGTGTAGAGCTCCGGATCGGTGCAGGTCTGGTTGCCGTGGAACTGGTGGCCTCCGATGTCGTGGCCCCAGTAGCCGTAGTTGACGTTCGAGGAGGTGGCCGTGAACCAGGGCAGGAAGGCCAGGGTCGGCCACGTGGCGAAGGTGTCGCCCGAGAAGGCCAGCGGGTAGCGGTGCGAACCCAGACCGCCCCAGCGGTGGTAGATGAACGGACGCTGGTCGGGTCGGCTCTCTTCGGCGTGGCGGAAGAAGGTGTGGTTCAGCCAGAAGGTGTTCGAGAGCCCGGGCGTGAATTTCGACTCCCGCCACTGCTGCCAGTCGAGCCACCAGAAATCGACGCCCTCCTGCTCCATCGGGCCCAGTACGGTGTCGAAATAGGCGTCGGCCCACTTCGGGTCGTCGATGTGGAACGGGACGCTCTTGCCCTTCTCCTTCCAGCCGTATGCCGCTGCAAAATCCTCATAGGGTGCCTCGTAGGGCTGGATGCCCGATGCCGGGTGGAGGTTCAGCGCCACCTTGAGATCCTCGGTCTCGGTCCATTTCAGGAAGTTGGCCGGTGAGGGGAACAACTCCTTCTGCCACGTATAGCCCGTCCAGCCGATGCTCTGTCCGTATTCGTCCTGCGGCGTGTTGTGGCGGCGCAGACCCCAGGTCTCATGCCAGTCCATGTCGACGATCAGCACGTCGATCGGGATATTCATCTGTCGGAATTTCCCGATCAGGTCCCGGAACTCGTTGTCCGAATACTGCCAGTAGCGGCTCCACCAGTAGCCGAAGGTGTATTTCGGCGGCAGCGGCGCCCGGCCCGCAATCTGCTGGAAGTCGGCCAGGGCCTGTTTGTAGTCGTGCCCGTAGGCGAAGAGGTAGAGGTCCTGCCGCTCGCCCGCCGGTCGCGGCTCGACCCACTCCTTCCAGTGCGAATCGGTCGGGATGAATACGTGGCGCCGGCTGTCGTCCACCACGGCCCAGCCCGACCGCGAGAGGATCCCCTGTTCCATGGGTTCGTTGCGGAGCTTGTCGCCGTCGCAGCCGTCCAGCGTGCGGGTCGTGCCCAGGAGGTTCTGCGGATCCTCCAGCCCCGGGGTCCAGGTCACCGGCTTGCCGTTGAGCGTGAAGGTCACCTGCAGGTTCTCGTCCGTAAACCGCCCCGTCTTGCGGTAGGTCAGCGTCAGGGCCGAGGTCTTGATCGTCAGCTTCGTGCGGCTGTCATGCACGCGGAACTCCGGGACGGGCAGCTCGCGGTTGACGAACGAAAGCGTCGCGCGGTCTTCGAACCGTCCGTCCGCGCTCCACTCCATGCGGATGAGTTGCGGGGTGAGGACCGTGAACCGCGCATTCGGGGTCGTAACCACCGCTTCGGGATCGGCCGTGGGATTTGCAGCCGCGGCCGGGAGTGCGAAGGCCAGGGCTGCCAGATAAAGCGAGAGTCGTTTCATGGGTGAAAAGTGGGTATTAAGTAGTTTTTCCTGATTCCGGGTTTCAGCGGCCGTCGGGTTGCGGCGCGGCGCCGTCTCCATTTGCGGCGGGTTCCTCCGCGGACGCTTTCGCGGGTATTTCTGCAGATTTCCCTGCGGAGACCTCCGCCGGTTTCTCTGTCGGCTCTTCCGCCGGTTCCTCGTCGGCATCGCGGCCTGCGAGTTCCAGCGTGCGGGGGGTGTGCTGCCGCTTGGTCTGTAGCCGGGCCGTGCGCCGCAACCGTTCGCCCACGCGGATGATGTTGTCGTTGCCCGTGCAGAGCCGTTTGTAGGCGTCGTCGTAGGCGTCGCGGGCCTTGCCGAGCGCCGTGCCGACCCCTTCGAGCGAGGCGGTGAAGGCTACCAGCTGTTCGTAGAGCTTCAGTCCGCAGGCGGCGATCTCCCGCGTGTTCTTGTCCTGGTCGTTGTATTTCCAGAGGTCCGCCACGAGTTTCAGCAGCGCAAAGAGGTTCGTCGGCGACGAGACGATCACCTTCCGTTCGTAGGCGTCGGACCAGATCTTCGGGTCGCTCTGCAACGCCGCGAGGAAGGCCGGTTCATTGGGCACGAACATGATGACGAAATCCGGTGAATTCAGCCGCCGCTGGTACTCCTTGCGGCCGAGCTCGACGACGTGCTGCCGCACCGAAGCGACGTGTGCCGCCAGATGGCGTCGGCGTTCCTCCTCGCTCTTGGCGGCCGTGTAGTTGACGAAGGCCGTGAGCGAGACCTTCGAGTCGATGACGATATCCTTCTTCTCGGGGAGGTGCAGCACCACGTCGGGCCGCAGGTTGCGACCCTCTTCGTCCTTGATGTTGTACTGCGTCTCGTAGTGGATTCCCTTCGAGAGCGACGAATTGTCGAGAATCGTCTCCAGCAGCATTTCGCCCCAGTCGCCCTGCACCTTCGAGTTGCCCTTCAGGGCGTCGGTCAGGTTCCGGGCATCGGCCGAGATGTGCTGGTTGAGCTCCATGAGGCGCTTGAGCTCGTTTTTCAGTTCGCCGCGCTGTTCGTTTTCGTGGGAGTAGATGCGTTCGACCCGCTCGCGGAACTCCGTGATGTTCTCGCGGAAGGGCTTCAGCAGGATGTCCAGCGACTCCTTGTTTGTCTGCTTGAACGCCCGCGACTGCTCGCCGAGGATCTCCGTGGCGAGGTTTTTGAACTCCAGGCGGAAGCGCTCCTCCAACTTCTCGCGTGCGGTGCGCTCAGCCTCGCGCTCCTCGGCGTTTTTCGCACGCAGCGAGGCGATTTCCGAATCGGTCGAGGCCTGCAGGGCCGCCAGCTCGGTCCGTGTGCGGAGGTGCGCTTCGCGCAGGTCGTGCAGCTCGTGTTCGGCCGTATCGCGCCCCTGGCGGGTCTCCGCAAGGAGGGTTTCCGTGGCGGAGAGTTTCTGGCCGAGATCGCTCCGGGCGGCCTCGGCCTCCTCTTTGTCTCGGCGCAGGCGGGCCGTTTCCCGGCGCAGGGCCACAACCGTAACCCCCGAAACCGCACAGAGACAGGCCAGTAGAAGAAGAGTGAGAAGCGTGACGGTATTCATGTTTACAAAGATAGGTTCTTTTGCGGAAAATTTCGTATATTTGTTCAAATAATTAAAAAAATCGAACCTCATGCAACGCACCGTAGCTCCCTCGATGCTTTCGGCCGATTTCGGCCATCTGGAACGCGATACGCGGATGATCGACCGCAGTGCCGCCGAATGGGTCCATATCGACGTTATGGACGGGGTGTTCGTCCCGAACATCTCGTTCGGATTCCCCGTGATGAAGCCCATCCGGAAGGCGACGTCGAAGCTCCTCGACGTGCATCTGATGATCGTCGCCCCGGAGAAGTACGTCGCACGCTTCGTCGAGGCCGGGGCCGATCTGGTGACCTTCCACCTCGAAGCCACCGAAGACCCCGCGGGGTGCATCGCCCGCATCCGCGAAGCCGGAGCGAAGGTCGGCGTCTCGATCAAGCCCGCCACGCCGGTCGAGGCACTGCGCGAGTGGCTGCCTGCGGTCGATCTGGTGCTGGTGATGAGTGTCGAACCGGGGTTCGGCGGGCAGTCCTTCATCCCGGGGTCGCTCGACAGGATCCGCGAACTGCGCGCTCTGGCTACGGAACTCGGCCTGGCGACCATCATCGAGGTCGACGGCGGCATCTCGGCAGCCAATGCCCGCGAGGTGTTCGATGCCGGGGCCGAGGTGCTGGTGGCCGGGAGCGCCGTCTTCAAGGCTCCGGACCCCGAGGCCGAGATCCGGCGCATCCTCGAAGCCTGATGTCCGGAAAGGGCCGTGTCGTAAAAGCGTCCGGAAAGGGCGCTTTTTGCGCTGCGGGGGTAAAATGCCGGGAAAAAGCGACGAGCCGGTCTCTGCCATGGTGGATTTTCCTGTAAAAACGTTACCTTTGCGGTGGTTTCCGAGGCCGCGGCGTGCGACTCCGGATTTTAGTGTGCATCTATGATTTCTCTCGACAATCTGACCGTCAGTTACGGGGGCTGGACCCTCTTCGACAATATTTCGTTCCTGATCAACCCCAAGGACCGCATCGGCCTGGTCGGCAAGAACGGCGCGGGGAAAACCACGCTGCTGCGCATCATCACCGGCGAGCAGCAGCCCACGTCGGGCGCCGTGACGATCAACGGCGAGTGCACGATCGGCTACCTGCCGCAGACGATGCGCGTGGCCGACACCACGACGCTCGTCGACGAGACCGCCAAGGCCTTCGACGAGGTCCTGCGCCTCGAAGCCGAGATCACCGACCTTACGCGCGAAATCGCCGAACGAACCGACTACGAATCGGCCGCCTACGAACAGCTGCTGCACCGCCTGAACGATGCCCAGGACCGTTACCACATCCTCGGCGGCGAGACCCGCGATGCCGACATCGAGAAGACGTTGCTCGGTCTGGGATTCAAGCGCGAGGACTTCACCCGCGCCACGAGCGAGTTCTCCGGAGGCTGGCGGATGCGGATCGAGCTGGCGAAACTGCTCCTGCGGCGCCCCTCGATCTTCCTTTTGGACGAGCCCACGAACCACCTCGACATCGAGTCGATCCAGTGGCTCGAAGAGTACCTTAAGAACTATAACGGCGCCGTGCTGCTGATCTCCCACGACCGGGCGTTCCTCGACAACGTAACGAACCGCACCGTGGAGCTCTCGCTGGGCAAGATCACCGACTACAAGGTCCCCTATTCGAAATACGTCGTCCTGCGTGCCGAACGCCGTGCGCAGCAGCTGGCCGCCTACGAAAACCAGCAGCGGATGATCGAGAAGACCGAGGAGTTTATCGAGAAGTTCCGCTACAAGCCCACGAAGTCGAATCAGGTGCAGTCGCGCATCAAGCAGCTGGAGCGCCTCGAACGCCTCGAAGTCGAGGAGGAGGACCTTGCCACGCTGAACATCAAGTTCCCGCCCGCACCGCGTTCGGGCCAGATCGTTGCCGAGATCAACGAGGCAGGGATGTCGTTCGGAGCGAAGCACGTCTTCAGCGGTGCGAATTTCGTCATCGAAAAGGGCGACCGGATCGCCTTTGTCGGGCGCAACGGCGAGGGCAAGACCACGCTGGCGAGGATGCTCGTCGGGCAGTTGACCCCGACGGAGGGCTCGATCCGCATCGGCGCCAACGTCAATATCGGCTACTATGCCCAGAACCAGGATGATTTGATGGACGGCGAGTTCACGGTCTACGACACGCTGGACCGTGTGGCCGTGGGCGACATCCGCACGCGGCTGCGCGACATTCTCGGGGCCTTCCTCTTCCGTGGCGAGGACATCGACAAGAAGGTCAAGGTCCTCTCGGGCGGCGAACGGGCGCGGCTGGCCATGGCCCGCATGATGCTCGAACCCCGCAACCTGCTGGTCCTGGACGAGCCCACGAACCACATGGACATGCGCTCGAAGGACATTCTCAAAAACGCCATTCTGAAGTATGACGGCACGGTGGTCGTCGTTTCGCACGACCGCGAGTTTCTCGACGGCATGGTCGAGAAGGTCTACGAATTCCGCGACGGAGGCGTCAAGGAGTACCTCGGAGGGATCTACTACTTCCTCGAAAAGCGCAAGTTGGAGTCGCTGCAGGAGATCGAGCGCCGCGATGCCCCGGCCAGGTCGGCCTCGAAGACGGCCCCGAAAACCGGTTCGGGTGCAGGAGCGAAGGGGGCGAACGGCGCCGGAGGGGCCAACGCCGCGGAGGGGAAACCCGCAACCCTCTCCGGGAAGGCCTCCTACGAGCAGAAGAAGGAGCAGGAGAAGTTGCTGCGCAAGCTGCGCAAGGCGGTGGAGAGCGTGGAGGCGGAACTGGCCGGACTGGAGAAGCAGATCGCCGAATACGATGCGAAGTTCGCCGCCGCAACCGACTACAACGAGGCCGACTACACGGCCTACAACGATCTGAAGACCCGCTATGACCATCAGATGCACGAGTGGGAGAAGGCCTCCTACGAACTGGAAATAACCGAAGAACAATACAATGGATAACCTGATTTTCGGGATTCGTCCCGTGGCCGAGGCCATCGAAGCCGGTCGGCAGCTCGAAAAACTCTATATCCGCAAGGGGGCCGAGGGCCCGTTGATGCAGGAGTTCCGCGACCTCTGCATCCGTCACCGCATCCGCTGGCAGGAGGTGCCCGTCGAGAAGTTGAACCGCCTCGTGCGCGGCAACCACCAGGGCGTTGTGGCGCAGACCGCCGCCATCGAGTACGTCGAACTGACGGATATTCTCGAACGGGTTCCCGAGGATGAAACTCCGCTGGTGGTCCTCTTCGACGGGGTGACCGACGTCCGCAATTTCGGGGCTATCGCCCGTTCGGCCGAGTGTGCCGGGGCTCACGGGCTCGTCACGCCGCTCAAGAATTCGGCCCCGGTGAATGCCGAGGCGATCCGTTCGTCGGCCGGGGCTCTCACGACGATCCCCGTCTGCCGCGTGGGCTCGATCCGCAACACCCTCAAACAGTTGCAGGCCGAGGGCTTCCAGGTGGTCGCCGCCACCGAAAAGAGCCGCAAACTGCTTTACGACGCCGATTTCCGCCGCCCGACGGTCCTCGTCATGGGCGCCGAGGATACCGGCATTTCGAAAGAGGTGCTGAAACTCTGCGACGAGCAGCTGGCCATCCCGATGATCGGCCACATCGAGTCGCTGAACGTCTCGGCCGCCGCGGCCGTGATGTTGTTCGAGGTGGTGCGCCAGCGCATCGGCGAATGACCCGCGCTTCCGATTCCCACCTTGCCCCCCCGATGTTGATCCGATAAAAACCGCCGAACCATGACGTGGAATCTTCGAAAGCGGGTTGCAGAGCTCCGGAAGGGGCTGGTGACCGTCGTATGCCGCCATCCGTTGGAGTTGCTGCTGTTGCTGGCTCTGACCGTGACGCTGATCGTCTGCCTGGAAACCGACCGCGACCCCAACGGCCCGCGAATGCTGGTGCTGGGGTGGGGCGCCCTGCTGCTGCTCATCGTCAACCGGCTGGCCGGGCGCAGCGTCTGGTACCGCATCTACTGGGTGGCGTGGACGCCCCTGGTTCCGCTCTTCCTGTGGCCCGGGTTGCCCGAATGGGTCGAATCCGCGCAGGCCGTCGTCACCTTCACGATCCTCACGCCGCTGGCGCTGCTGGCCTGCCGGAGGGCCGTAGCCAATGAACGCTTCGTGGCCGATGCGCTGGTCTGCCTGCGTTCGGCCGTGCTGGCCATGCTCTTCGCCTACGTCGCCTACGGGCTTTTCGAGGCAATCCTCTGGTCGGCAGCCTACATCTTCGGGTTCAGCGACGCCCGCTGGGTTGCGCACCTCTCCGCCGACCTCTTCTTCGTGACGCAGTTCCTTGCCGTGCCGACCCTCTTCATGATGATGCTCGACCGCTGGGACGAGGCTCGCTTCGGGTCGTCGCGCGTCCTCGAAGTGCTGCTGAACTGGGTCGTCACGCCCGCCGTGGTTATCTACGCCGCCATCCTCTACCTCTATCTGCTGAAGATCCTCTTCGCCTGGTCGCTGCCCGAAGGCGGTGTGGCCTATCTCGTCTTCGGATTCACGATCGCAGCGCTCCTGGTCAAGGCCCTGCGGCTGCCCCTCGAAAAACGCACCTTCGACTGGTTCTACGACCGTTTCAGCCTTGTGGCGCTGCCCCTCGCGGCGCTGTTCTGGGTCGGCGTCGCCCGCCGCGTCGGCGAGTACGGACTGACCGTCCCCCGCATCTATCTGCTCCTCTGCGGCGGGATCATGACCCTCTGTATCGGGCTCTTCCTCTCGCGCCGTGCCGGGCGCTACCTGTGGGTCGTGCTGGCCGCGATCGTCGCCTTCGCCGCCGTGAGCTACATCCCCGCCCTTGACCCCGAAAACGCCGCCCTGCGCTCGCAGATCCGCCGCGTCGAGCGGATCGCCGAACGCCTCGGACGTCTCGATGCGGCGACGGGACGGCTCTCGCTCACACCCGCCTCGCTGGCCGATACGGCTTGCCGGAAGGAGTACCGTGAACTCTACGAGGCATTGCAGTATGTCGAGCGCGACAGCAGCGCGTTTGCCCGCTTCGGGGTGGAGGAGTCGAACGATCTGGTGGAGATCCTCCCCGCGGTGATGCACAATTATGTGCGGTGGGGTTGGAAACCGGCCGTCGTGGAGACGGTCGAGACGAATCCCTCCGTCGAGGTCTATTTGCCTCAAAATGCCGGATTTGAGGTCGATGGCAGTTACTCGCGCTGTTATGTCAATCTGACCGTATGGAATCCGGAAAGCTATTCCTTCGAAAACGATACGCTGCGTTTCTACCTCGGCGAGGAGCGTCCCGTGCTCGAAATCACGGGTGCGGAGATGCTGAAAAAACAGCTCGGACAGAGCGGTTTTGATCTCTCGGCGGGCCTGGAACCATCCCGTGAACAGGCGTTGCGCCTGCTGGACTACCGTGACGGGCGCTGCCGGATCCTCTTCGATCATTTCTTGGTCGAACGGCGTGATTCGGTGGATGTAATTACCTCGCTGATGGTGCATTCCCTGTGGTTGCGATGATCGGTTGGGGCCGGAAGAGCGGGGCGGCAGGACGCTCCGGACGGGTTGAAACTACAGAGGTGATCGACCATCCCCGGCTCGGGGAGGTGACCCTTGCGCAGTCGCCCCGGGCCCGGCGCATCTCGATCCGCGTGCGGGCGACGGGAGCCGTGCGGCTCGCGTACCCCTTCGGGGTGTCGCGGCGGCGGGCGCTGGAGTTCCTCGATGAGAAGGCAGACTGGATCCTCACCGCCCGGGAACGGCTGGCCAGCCGTCGTGCCGCCCTGCCGCCGCAACTCCCGCCCGCGGAGCTGAAAGCCCGGATCGAGGAGCTGCGCCGGGCCGCCCGGGAGGACCTTCCGGAGCGCATCGCCCGGCTCTCGGCCGCCACCGGCCTGCGCTACGAAAAACTCTCGATCCGCGCCTCGCGCACGAAGTGGGGGAGCTGCTCGGGACAGAACCACATCTCGCTGAGCCTCTTTCTGATGACGCTGCCCGAGCACCTGCGCGATTTCGTCATCCTCCACGAACTCTGCCACACGGTCCACCACAACCATTCGCCGCGTTTCCACGCCCTGCTGGACCGCCTGACCGGCGGGCGCGAAAAAGCCCTCAACCGGGAGTTGAGGGCCTGTTCGATTCAGGGGTAATCCCCATCCGGCAAGGGCGGGACTCAGCGTCCGTCGTGGAGTTCCTTCTCCTTGCGGTAGGTGAAGCCCATGAAGACGATCGCCAGCACGCAGGCCCCGATCAGCAGCACGAACGTCCAGTCCCAGCCCGCCTTCTCGGCCACCGTTCCCAGGACGATATTGGCGAGGATCGCCGTTCCGAGGAAGTAGCCGAAGAAGCCCGTCAGTCCGGCAGCCGTTCCGGCGGCATTCTTCGGGGCGAGGTCCAGCGCCTGCACGCCGATCATCATCACCGGCCCGTAGATGAAGAACCCGATGGCGATCAGCGAAAGGGTCACGATGATGTAGTTCGAGGAGAATTGCCAGTAGAGGAAGATGAAGACCGCCACGATGGCCATGAAGAGGATCGTCGGCAACGCCCGGCGTCCGTGGAAAAAGCGGTCGCTCATCCAGCCGCAGATCAGCGTCCCGGGGATGGCCGCGAATTCATAGGCGAAATAGGCCCAGCCGGCCTGTTTGATGTCGTAGCCCTGGGCGTCGCGCAGGTAGCTCGGGGCCCAGTCGAGGCATCCGTAGCGCACCATGTAGACGAAGGCGTTGGCAATGGCGATGAACCACAGCAGCTTGTTGTTCAGTACGTACTTGAAGAAGATCTCCCGCGTGGTGAGGACCTCCTCCTGTTTGGCGCTGTAGTTTTTCGGGTAGTCGTTGCGCCACTTCTCCACGGAGGGCAGGCTGCACGACTGCGGGGTGTCGCGGATCAGCACGTAGGCCACCAGCGCGATGAAGATCGACACCACGGCCGGGAAGAGGTACGTCCCGATGAGGAAGTAGTATTCGGAGTGGGAGCCGTAGAACCACGATCCGAACCACAGGGCGCCGTAGACGGCCATGGGCCCCACGAGAGCCCCGCCGACGTTGTGGGCGCAGTTCCAGATTGACATCTTCGTGCCGCGTTCGTTCTGCGAGAACCAGTGCGTCATGACCCGCCCGCACGGGGGCCAGCCCATGCCGTTGAACCATCCCACCAGGAAGTTCAGCACCGCCATGAGGACGATGGCCAGCTCCTTGTGTTCGGGGCCGAGCAGCCGTACCGGAACGATCATGAACATCATCGACAGCGCGGCCAGCACCAGCCCCAAGGGCAGGAAAACCCGGGCGTTGCTGCGGTCCGAGACGCTCCCCATGAGGAATTTCGAGAGGGCGTAGGCCACGGCGTTCATCGACAGGACGATGCTCAGTTCGCTCTTGTCGAAGCCCAGGGGACCCAGCTCCGGAATGGCCATCGAGAAGTTCTTGCGCACGAGGTAATAACCGGCATAGCCGATGAAGATGCCGATGAAGACCTGCAGGCGCATCCATTTGTATCTCGAATCGACCTGCTCGGCAGCGATTTCCGGCTTATAGGCCGGGGGTTGGAGTAGTTTCCACATGGTTGTAGGGCTCTGTTGGGACCCGGTGCGGGCATCGGGCCGGATGTGTTATTTCGGTTCGCAACAAAAGTACGAATGTTTTTCGCTATTTCAAAATGCCGTGTCTTTTATTTTGAAATGGGAATTGCTTTTTTTACTTCCGGAAAGAAGGGAAAATTATCCGGACAGCGTATGTTTTTCCGAATAAATTTCGTAACTTGGGCTCTCGGAATAGGAAATATCTGCACACCGCACCATGAATAAAATCACCGAAGAACCCCTTTTGAGCCTTCCGGAACGGCATAATCGAATTTTGACGCTTTTGCAGCAAAACGGTTCCATTTCCGTGACGCAGCTCTCCGAACTCTTCCGCGTTTCGGAGGTGACCATCCGCAAGGACCTCTCCTACCTCGAACAGCAGAAGAAACTCTACCGCACGCACGGCAGCGCCATCCTGATCAGCCCCTACATCAGCGACCGCCACGTCAACGAGAAGGAGAAACGGAACGTCGCCGAGAAACGGGCCATCGGAGCCGCCGCCGCCGCACTGATCGCCCGGGACGATTCGATTATCATCGCTTCGGGGACCACCATGGCCTTCCTGGCCCGCGAAATCCGGCCCCAGGGCCATCTGACCGTCATTACGGCGTCGGTTCCCGTGACGCAGATCCTCTCGCAGAATCCCGATATGGATGTCATTCAGTTGGGCGGGATTACGCGCAGCAGTTCGGTATCGGTCGTGGGGCCCTTCGCCGAATCGATGCTGCGCAACTTCAATTGCAGCAAACTCTTCATCGGCGTGGACGGCATCGACCTCGAATTCGGCCTGACGACCACCAACATGCTCGAAGCCTCGCTCAACGCCGCGATGATCGAGGCTGCGCAGAAGGTCGTGGTGCTGGCCGACAGCTCGAAGTTCGGGCGACGGGGGTTCAGCAAGATCTGCGACCTGGAGTCCGTCGACCGGATCATCACCGACAGCGCCGCGCAGCCGCTCTATCTGGACCGCCTGCGCGAACGTGGCATCGAGGTGACGGTCGTGGACGTCTGAACCGGGGCGAATCCGACATGAAAACGGGCGGCTGTGCGATAGCCGCCCGTTTTTTGGGAAGGGGGGTGGATTTTCCGCCCGGTGTTATTGTTTCAACAGCGCCTGCAGCCGCTCGGGGTAGTTGGTCGTGATGTAATCCACGCCCAGGTCGATGAAGTAGCGCATCTCCTCCTCCGAATCCACGGTCCAGACGTTGACCTCCAGCCCCAGGTCGTGGGCCTGTTTCACCCACTGGGGATGCTTCTGCAGGGTCTTCACCGAGTAGTCGATCCCCGCGAGCCCCAGTTTCCGGATGCTTTTGGGCGGCAGGTCGCCGTTCAGGTAGTAGATCTTCGTCTCGGGGAGCAGCTTCCTGAAGGCCAGGCAGGCATTGATCGAGAAGGCGATGATGTCGGTGCGCTCCAGCACGCCGTGCTTGCGCAGCGCCCGGACGATCTTCTCTGCGGCGAGGTCTTCGCGGTTGAGGTCCGAGAGCGACTTCATTTCGAGGATCAGCCGCGTGGCGGGTTTCGAGGCCACCAGTTCGAGGTAGGCATCCAGCGAGGGGATGTTCTCCGTCCCGTTGGGGAGCACGATCTGCATGATCTCCCGGGCCGTGGCCTTTTCCATGTCGATGTCGGTGCCCTTGTAGACGCGGTCGTGGTTGACGATCAGCCGGTCGTCGGCCGTGAGCCAGACGTCGATCTCCGAACCGTAGACGCCGACCGAATCGGCCTTGGCGAACGACGACAGCGAATTCTGGGCCGAACCCGGGGCGGTCCAGTAACCGCGGTGGGCGATGACTTTGGGTTGGGCGGCGGCGACTCCTCCGGCGAAGAGCAGGGCGGCCATGACGAGTTGTGTTTTCATATCCTGCGAATGTTTTGGTTGATCCTTGTGAAACGAAACCGCTACAAAGGTAACGAATATTTCCGGAATTACAACCCGAAAGGCCGGTCGGTCGGCACTTTTCATCGACCTGTCATTTCCCCGCCGTCGCCCCGGATTCGGGCCTTGGAATCGCGGAATGAAACCATTTTGGCATGAATTGAAACAAAAATAATCCGCCGTTGCGGATTTTTTCCTATCTTCGTACCAATCAAATTACTAAAACCACAAACAAAATAAGAACCATGAACATGAAGGAAAAAGTCAGTAAGAAGTTCCAGGAACTCTATGGTGAAGGCGCCATTCTTTTCGCATCGCCCGGTCGGATCAACCTCATCGGCGAGCATACCGACTATAATGGCGGTTTCGTCTTCCCGGGAGCCGTCGACAAGGGCATCGTCGCCGCGATCCGCCTCAACGGAACCGACAAGGTCCGCGCCTATGCCTACGACCTGGGCGAATCGTCGGAGTTCGGACTCCGTGAGGAGGACAAACCCGCCGAAAGCTGGGCCTGCTACATCTTCGGGGTTTGCCGCGAGGTGCAGAAACGTGGCGGCAAGATCGGCGGTTTCGATACCGTTTTCGCCGGGGATGTGCCCCTGGGTGCGGGCATGTCGTCGTCGGCAGCCCTGGAGTCGACCTTCGCCTTTGCGCTGAACGACCTCTACAACTGCGGTATCGACAAGTTCGAACTGGCCCGCATCGGTCAGTCCACCGAGCACAACTACTGCGGCGTAAACTGCGGCATCATGGACCAGTTCGCGTCGGTATTCGGCAAGAAGGGGTGTCTGATGCGTCTGGACTGCCGCTCGATGGAGTACGCCTACTTCCCGTTCGATCCCAAGGGTTACAAACTCGTCCTGCTCGACTCGCGCGTGAAGCACGAGCTCGTCGGTTCGCCCTACAACGACCGCCGCGCCTCCTGTGAGCGGGTGGCCAAGGCCCTCGGGCAGGAGTTCCTGCGCGGTGCCACGATGGAGCAGCTCGATGCCATCAAGGGGCAGATCTCCGAGGAGGATTACAAGCGCGCCCGCTACGTGATCGGTGAGGAGCGCCGTGTGCTCGACGTTTGCGATGCCCTTGAAAAGGGCGATTACGAGACCGTCGGCAAGCGCATGTACGAGACCCATTGGGGTATGTCGAAGGATTACGAAGTGTCGTGCGAGGAACTGGACTTCCTGGCCGAGATTGCCGAGGAGTGCGGCGTGACGGGTTCGCGCATCATGGGCGGCGGCTTCGGCGGCTGCACGATCAACCTCGTGAAGGACGAACTCTACGACCATTTCATCGCAACGGCCCGGGAGAAGTTCAACGCCAAATACGGCCACGAACCCCAGGTTTACGACGTGGTGATCTCCGACGGCTCGCGCCGCCTGGAATAATTCCGCGCAATCTGCTGTAATCGAATCCCGGGCTTTTTCAAGAGTCCGGGATTCGTGTTTATGGAACAAAAGAAGTCCGATTCGTTGTTTTCTCGAAAATAGTTCCTATTTTTGTGTCGCCGGGAAATCCGGCAAGAAGACATATTTTGATGAAAGTGTTTCGCTTTTATCCTTGGATGGGAATCTGGTAAATTTCAATGAGTCAAGGTGAGCAATAACACGCATCACTTGTATCGGTATGCGGTTTTCTATCCCTCCATACCATACGAGTGTGGGGTATTGTTTGTTTGACTCAGGGTTTACCAGAACCTCCATCCAGATAAACGAACGGCTCCACACTTTCTTTTTGAGAATCCGCCTCGGGGCCGGGCGGAAAATAAAAATTGTCTATTATGAAAAGTTTGATGATGCTGGCTTCCGGTTTGTGTGCGGCGTTACTCCTCTTCGGGTGTGGAAATGACGATTTGAAGAAACGGGTCGATGACTTGGAGAACCGCGTGGAACAACTGGAAGAGTTTTGCCGCAGGATGAATGCCAATATCGAGGCGATTCAGTCCCTTGTCGATGTATTGTCGGAGGCGGACCGGATAACGGCGGTCGTTCCGGTTCGCAGCGGGACGGAGACGATTGGTTATACGATTACCTTCGAGAAAAGCGAACCGATTACGATCTATCATGGAAAGAACGCCGTGGCTCCTGTCATTGGTATTCGACAGGATGTGGACGAGTGCTATTACTGGACGCTCGACGGCGATTGGCTGCTGGATGACGAGGCCCGGAAGGTGCCGGTGAGCGGCGCTGACGGAGTGACCCCGCAATTGAAAATCGAGAAGGATTGCTGGTATGTTTCATACGACGGAACGAATTGGTCGGAGTTGGGCAAAGTTGCCGAAGGGGAGGATAACGGCCTGTTCCGAGGCGTGACGCTGGATGACGAGTATGCGTATTTTACGTTGATCGACGGTACAGTACTTACCGTACCGCTTGCCGGGGAGGTCGCTCTGGATGTGATTCTGTTCGAAGATGATCTTGTCAAGAGCATATGTGTCTCCCGATGGGATACCGATAAGGACGGTGAGCTCTCGGTTGCGGAAGCCGAAGCCGTTACTTCTCTGCGTAAGGCGTTCAATGCGAAACCGATTCGCCATTTCCGTGAATTTGTCTGGTTTACCGGGGTTACGGCATTGGCCGAAAGTGAATTTTGCGATTGCGATGAACTCGAATCCATTGTTCTTCCGGTGAATCTGGCAACCATAGGGGATTGGGCTTTCAGTTGGTGCCTGTCGTTGACAAGTGTGGAGTGCAAGGGTGAAAATCCGCCGATGATCGGTGCTGATATTTTCGAAGGCATTCCCGCGTCGAATTATGTCATACGAGTTCCGGCTTCTGCGGTAGAACGTTATAAAGCGGCGGCGGGGTGGAGTGATTACGCCGACCGGATCGTCGCCGCGGAGTAGCGGTTGCCCGTGAAACGACGACAGCCTGCATCATTGCAGGCTGTCGTCGTTTTATTTCAGGATTTTTTGCAGCAGCACTTCGTCTCGGTAGCCGCCGGGGGTCCACAACCAGTCGCGTTTCGTACCGACCTCCCGGAAACCCAGACTCCTGAAAAGGTGCAGGCTCGCCTCGTTCTCCGCTCCGACATTGCACCACAACTGGTGTATCCGCAACCTCTCGCGGGCGTAACGGCAGAGCGTCTCCACCGCATCGGCGGCGTAGCCTTGACCCCGGTCGTCCCGGTCATAGATCAGGATTCCCAGCCCGGCACGTCCGTGCAGCGGGTCGTATTCGAACAGGTCGAGCGTCCCGACCGTGCGGAATATGCGGACCGTCCGATTCGGGTTGGCGGCCTTGGCTTCGTCGGTCATTCCCGGCTCTGCTTCCGTTTCCGCCGCTTCCGTTTCCGCCGCTCCTGCTGGCTCCGGTACCTCGATCATCAGCCGCAACTGGCCGGTCCGCAACAGATCGCCGCCCTCCAGCTGCCGGGAGATGAACCGCTTGATCTGCTCCCGCGAAAAGGGTTCCGTCGTGCCGCTCACCGCCCAGACCGCCGGATCGTTCTCCCACGTGTAGAGGAGTTCGGCATCCGCCGGTTCCACGGCCCGCAGGCGGGTCAGGCGCCCTTCGAGTGACGTCACAGCCCGATCACTTTGTTGCGGATCAGCATCGCTACGCCCCAGGCGTTCGCATTCTCGCTCATCTTCGAAACACGGAATTTCGTGTCCTTGTAGACCAGGTTGAGCGAGTATTTGTTCGTCGCCGACTTCAGCGGCAGCATGATGTAGTCGCCCGCAGCCGCGAGGTTGCCGCCCACGATCACCGTCTCGGGGTTGAACGTGTTGATCAGGAACGCCACGGCCTTGCCGACCTTCTCTCCGGCCTCCTCGATCAACTCGATCGAGAGGTTGTCGTCGTTCTTTGCCGCCTGGATGATGTCGTCGATGTGGATGCTCTTCTGCTGGTCGTACTTCTCCTTGAGGATCGTGTTGACGCCCTTCTCGATCAGGTGGCACATCTTGTCCTCGATGGCGATACCCGAGACCTCGGTCTCCAGACACCCCTTCTTGCCGCACGAGCAGATGATCTCGTTGTCGAAGAACGGAATGTGGCCGAATTCACCCGCGAATCCGCTCTTGCCGTAGTAGAGCTGTCCGTCGACCACGATGCCGATGGCCACGCCGCGGCCCATGTGCAGGTAGAGGACGTTGCTCTCCTCCTTCGATTTGCCGCACGTGTACTCGGCATAGCAGCGGGCCCGGGTGTCGTTCTCCAGCAGCACGCGGATGCCGACCCGTTCTTCGAGGATGTCGCGCAGCGACTGTTCGCTCGACGTGAAGTATTTGTAGCTGCGGCCCGTGGCGGGGTTCACGCGGCCCGTCATGCAGACGCCCAGGCCGAGGATCTTCGCGCGGTCGATGCCGCAGTTGGCGATGAAGTTCTCGATATTCGAGCAGATGCGTTCGATGCACTGCGGGCGGTCGATGAGTTCGAACGTGAAGTCGTTCTCCTCCTTGATGATGTTGTTCTGCAGGTCGGTGATCAGGAAGCGCATGTTGTCGCGTCCGACATTCACCCCGGCGAAGTAGATGGCCGAGTTGGCCAGTCCGAAGATGTTCGGACGGCGGCCGCCCGGGGTTTCGACCTTGCCCAGATCCGTGACGATGTTTTCGTCGACCAGTTCCTGGACCAGTTTGGTGATCGTCGGGACGCTGATATGCAGCTCTTTGGTCAGTTCCGAGAGCGTACATTCGCCGTTGACGGCCATGTGTGCGATGATATTGCGCTTGATGATGCTGTTCTTGTGGGAAATGCCCTTCAGGGCCTCGTCTTCGTGTTTGTTGAAAAATTCGGTGAGTGATGTCATCCTTCCAGGCTGTTTTTTAAGTAACAATGCAAATATAGCGAGTTAAATTAAAAAATGCAATAACTTTTTAAGTATTTTAATAAATTTTCCGTGCAAAAGAACAATAAAAAAATAACGGTCTGTCATTCAGACCGTTATTTTTTTGATCGGGCGGGTTTGGCAATCTTCGGGACGATTCCGTCTGCAGGATTGCATCCACCCCCCCCCGCGGGATTGCACCCAACCCCTCTTCCGTGAGGGACTTACAGTGTCGATTTCGACTCGACCGCGGCGTTGGCGTCGACCTTGCGGATCAGACCCTGGAGCACCGTGCCGGGACCGAGTTCGGTGAACTCCGTCACGCCGTCGGCCAGCATGTTCTTGACGATATAGGTCCAGCGCACCGGAGCCGTCAACTGGGCGATCAGGTTGGCCTTGATGGCGGCGGGATCGGTGTAGGGTTTGGCGTCGACGTTCTGGTAGATCGGGCACGTGGGGGTCTGGAACGGAGCCTCGTGGATGGCCTTTTCGAGCTCCTGCTTGGCGGGCTCCATCAGCGGCGAGTGGAACGCCCCGCCGACCGGCAGACGCAGGGCACGGCGTGCTCCGGCTGCCTTGGCCTTCTCACAGGCGGCCTCTACGGCCTCCACGGCTCCCGAGATCACCAGCTGTCCCGGGCAGTTGTAGTTGGCGGCTACGACCACGCCGTCGACCGAGGCGCAGATCTCCTCGACGACTTTGTCTTCCAGTCCGAGAATGGCGGCCATCGTTCCGGGCTGTGCCTCGCAGGCAGCCTGCATGGCCATGGCACGTTTCGAGACGAGTTTCAGACCGTCCTCGAACGAGAGGGCTCCGGCAACGACCAGCGCCGAGAATTCACCCAGCGAGTGTCCGGCAACGGCATCGGGTTTTACGCCGAGGGCCTTGGCCATGATCACCGAGTGGAGGAAAACGGCCGGTTGGGTGACCTTCGTCTGCTTGAGTTCGTCGTCCGTTCCGGCGAACATGATGTCCGTGATGCGGAATCCGAGTATCTCGTTTGCTTTCTCGAAGAGTTCCTTTGCTTCGGGAACGTTGTCGTAGAGGTCCTTGCCCATCCCGACGGCCTGGGCGCCCTGGCCCGGGAACACGTAAGCGTGCTTCATGATTTTCGTGTTTTTTGGTTTAGCGGTTGCAAAGATACGAATTTATTTTCTAACTTTGCACCGCCAAGGTTCACAAAGGGCCGATCCCGCGTATGCGATCGAGTATGCAGGAGGTTGTGAGGCTCTGCGTGATGAAAAGGGAATGCCGTGAAAATCGGCAGCAGTTCCCGCTGCTGTAAGTCCCGTAGATTGCCGCAACACGCTGGCCACTGGTCCTCGCAGGACCGGGAAGGCGTTGCGACAGGGATGAGCCAGAAGACCTGCCTTGCACTTCCCGGGAGGGGAGAATCTTTTTCGAGCGCATCTGCGGAGAACGGAGCATCGTGGAAATCGGCGGCAGGCCGCAAAAACGGGTGTTTGTTTGGTGCGATACGGCGAATGGAGGATTCGATCTCGGGAGGCCCGGGACCGGATTTTTTGTTTTTATACATATTCATTTAAACCAAACGACCATGAAAAAAATCTTATTTGCTCCGGCTTTTGCACTGGTGGCGGCGCTGGCTTTCGTCGGCTGTTCGAAGGATGGGGGGGAGGACAATCCCGGACCGCAACCCGACCCCTCGTATCAGGTCATCTCGTTCGAATCGGACGAGAATATTCAGGATTATCTCGGGAATCCGGTGGAACTGGGACATATTGATGTCTATTCTTACGGTGCTGTCGCTTATTCGCGGGATCATGTGTTCTGGGCAAAACCCTATGCAACCGAAGAGGACGACTACGAACAGAAATACTGGCAGGGGCTTTACTTCCAGGCGCTGGACGGCAAGGCGATGTTCGGTGCCTATTATGATGACGGGACCCTGTGGGACATGTCCATGACCGGCAAGGTTACCGATACGTGGGGCGGATTCGTGTTGTCGCAACATGCCAACAAGACCGTGCCGGAAGATCCGAATACGAACTGGTATAATCAGTTCGATGTCTGGGCCGAGGGCGGTGCCAACGGTTCGTCGACCTTTGCCGTCGGATATGACAGCAACACGGCCGGCGCAGGCTATATGGAACCCAAGGAGTACAATGCCCCGCAGATCGAGTTTACGACGGCCGTGAAGCCCGTTCGGGTTTACCTGGCCAATTCGACCTATACCTATACCTATTTCACGGGTGAAGCAACCGACAGCTATGCCGTCGAGATCACCGGCTGGTTGAACGGGACCGAAGGGAAAACCGTAACGTGCCAGCTTGTCAATGGCGCAACGCGCGTAAGCGACTGGACGCCGGTCGATCTCTCTTCGCTCGGAGAGGTCGATAAACTGACCTTCAAGGCCGTGATTGCCGCCGGTTCCTATACGCCGTGCTATTTCTGTCTGGACGATCTCTGTCTGGAATAATTCCAAGTGAGGAGAGTCCTGCCCGGACCCTCTTCCCTGTAACGAACATCCCCGCAGGACCAAGGTCTGCGGGGATATTTTGTGTAGGCCCGGTTTTTCGTGGGGACTGGCCGTTTCGCGGGGACTGGCCGTTTCGCGGGAACCGGGCGGTTTCGTGGGTTCGGGGCGGAGAGCCGTTTCCGGCGGGCCGCCCTCCAGCCGTTCTCGATCTGGTGCGGAGACCCGGTTCCGGGGTCCGTTATCCTGCGCCTTCAGCCGCCCTTCAGCCGCCCTTCAGCCACCCTTCAGCCGCCCTTCAGCCGCCCTTCAGCCGCCCTTCTGTCGCCCTTCTGCCGCTGCCGGGCCGTGACGTCAGAGGTTGAAGGCGCGTTTGAGTTCGTCCATCTGCTCGGGGGTTGTTCCCGTGGGTTCGAAGCCCATGGCTTTGGCCGTGAGGTAGATCTGGGCCGATTTCGAGAGGACGTCGATCTGGTCGAAGGCCTCCATGACATCGGGCCCCACGGCGCAGACGCCGTGCTTCTCCCACATCACCACGTCGTACTCCTTCAACTGCTCGATCGTCGCCCGGGCCAGCTCCACGGACGACGGCATGGCGTAGGGGACGATTCCGAGCCCCTTGGGACAGAAGGCCCGCGTCTCGGGGATCATCGACCACAGGAGGTTGGTCAGCACATCCTTTTCGAGAAAGGCCGGGTTGTGGGTCATCGCTACCAGGTCGATCGGGTGGGTGTGGATCGCCGCGCGGTAGCCGTTCCCCGCGGCGAGCATCTGTTCATGCATGGCCAGGTGCGACGCCAGTTCGGAGGTCGGGCGCACGGGATGGTCGGCGACGATTTCGTAAGAGGCCCCGTCGTCGAGGATGCGGATCACCGCGCCGTTCTCCATCGGGCGGCGTGCCAGGTCGCGCATCCGGCGGTTCGTCCCCTTGCAGAAGAAGTAGCACCCCTTGAGCCGGGGCAGGGTCATGCCGAACGGAATCGGCTCGCTGAGAGGCGGCAGGGCGCGGACCTCGTTGTCGATGCACTCCGTGACGTTGATCGTGATGTTGCCGCCGTTGCGCTCGGCCCAGCCCTTTTGCCAGAGGTATCCGGCCACTTCGGCCACCTCTTCGACCCGGCGGGTCAGTTCCGGACGGTTTTCGAGTATGGATTTCATGAATTGCGGTTTATTGGAACAAAGATGGGAAAAATATCGAGAAAAGCAACAGGACAACTCCTGCGGCGAGTGTCGCCAGCGTGCGGGCGCTGGATCCCTTCCACTCCTTGAGCAGGATGCCCCAAAGGTTCGAGAAGAGGACGTTGAGCGACATAAGGATGCTCCACGAGAAGGCCGTGAGCACGGGCGAACCGGCGAGAAAACTCTTGCCCGTCTCCAGCCCGAAGAACTGCGAGTACCAGAGTACGCCTGCCAGGGCGCAGAACAGCAGGTTGTTGGCCAGCGTGGAGCGGCTGACGCGGAGATACTCCCCGGCGGTGTGGTTGCGCACGTTCTGGTAGAGACAGTAGGCGGCGTTGGTGACGAATCCGCCGGTGGTGACGAGCAGGATGACGGGCAGCCCGGAGAAGAGCGGCGCGACGCCCTGTGCGGCAGCCGCGGCCTTGATCGGTGCTCCGGCGTCGAGCCCCAGGGCGAAGCAGGCGCTCATCACACCGGCCAGCAGGGCCACGACGAGGCCTTTCGTGAGGGCGAAGTCGCGGATGGCGGCGCGTTTCTCCTCCTCGCTCATCGTTGCGGCGCGCAGCGACCCGGCGTAGCCGATCACGGCGATACCGGCCAGCGTAATGGCGACGCCGATCAGCAGGATAAGCCCGGGTCCGTGCAGGAGGTCCGTCCCGGCGAAGAGGGCCGGGAGCAGCGTGCCGAAGGCCGAGCAGGTTCCGAGCGAGATCGACTGCCCGAGTGCCACGCCGAGGTAGCGCATCGAGAGCCCGAACGTCAGGCCGCCGACACCCCATAGCGCGCCGTAGACGATGGCGCGGAGTGCACCGCCCTCGCCCAGCAGGGCGAAGAGCGAACTCCCCTCGGGTATGGCGATCAGGGCCCCGAGCAGCGGGAAGAGAAGCCACGCGAAGATGCCCTGCACCATCCAGAAGTTCTCCCAGCTCCATTCGCGCACGCGGTTGATCGGGACGTAGGAGCTCGACTGCCCGAACGAACCGAGTGCGATGATCAGCAAACCGATGAAGATCTCCATAGGGCTATCCGCGTTTGGAGGTTACGTCGCGTTCGTATTGCTGGACATCGGCGATGAACGTTTCGCCGACCGGTACGTCGTTGCGGCGGCAGAACTCGTCCCAGACGGCGTTCCAGGGCAGCGATTTCGACTCTTCGAGCAGGGCCAGGCGTTCGAAACCCTGTCCGTTGGCCTCGTATGCACGGAGTTGGGCGAGGGGTTCGAGCAAAGCCTGCATCAAAGCCTTCTGCGTGGCCCGCGAGCCGATGACGTAGGCGCCGATGCGGTTGATCGAGGCATCGAAGTAGTCGAGCCCGATGTGTACGCGGTCGAGGGCGTCGCAGCGTACGATCTCCTTGCAGAGTTCCAGCGTGTCGTCGTTGAGGATCGTCACGTGGTCCGAGTCCCAGCGCACCGGGCGCGAGACGTGCAGCATCACCTCCGGGGTGAAGAGCAGCAGCGACGAGATCTTGTCCGCTACAGACTCCGTGGGGTGGAAGTGCCCCGTGTCGAGCGTGACGATCTTGCCGCGCGAGGTGCCGTAGCCGATGTAGAAGTCGTTCGAGCCGACGGTGTAGCTCTCCAGCCCGATGCCGAAGACCTTCGACTCGATGCAGTCCTTCATGTGGGTGTACTCCGTCTCGAAGATGCGGTCCAGCGAGTCGCGCAGCAGCTCGCGGTACTTCATGCGGTTGACCGTGAGGTCCTTCGAACCGTCGTGCACCCAGATATTCATGATCGAGGGGTCGCCCTGCGCCTTGCCCATCTCCTCGGCAATGGCCCGGCAGCGGCGCGTGTGCTCGATCCAGAATTCACGGATCGCCGGATCGGGGTTCGCCAGCGAGAGGTCGCCCGACTTGGGGTGCGAGAACGACGTGGAGTTGAAGTCCAGTTTCATGCCGTGGGCCTTCGCCCAGTCGATCCAGCCCTGGAAGTGGCGCGGCTCGACCTGGTCGCGGTCGACGAACTGCCCGCCGAATTCGCCGTAGATCTCGTGGAGGTTCAGGCGGTGCGTGCCCGGGATGAGCGATTGGGCCTTGAGGATGTCGGCGCGCAGCTCGTCGATGTTGCGCGCCTTGCCCGGGTAGTTGCCCGTGGCCTGGATGCCCCCCGAGAGCTCTCCGCCCAGCTTCTCGAACCCTGTCACGTCGTCGGCCTGCCAGCAGTGGAGCGACAGCGAGATGCCTTGCAGCGCCGCAAGGGCCTTTTCCGTATCTACGCCGATGGCCGCATAGCGCTCCCGGGCGATCTCATAAGCGCGTGTGATCTGTTCCTGTTTCATGTCGGTATGTGTTTGATTGGTTGGTTATTCGGGGTTGTTCGTGAGGCGGCGGAAGCGGTCGCAGGCCGCGTCCCAGGCCGCGTCGTGATGCGGGGTGAAGCGCTCGGTGGGGATGCAGCGGGCGATGAGCGCGCGCATCTCGCGCAGCGTCGTGACGCACCCCGCGGCCCGGGCCTGAATCATGAGATTGCCCACGGCCGTCGCCTCCGAAGGCCCGGCCACGACCGGAAGCCCGATCGAATCGGCCGTAAATTGATTCAGCAGGGCGTTTTTCGAACCGCCTCCGATGACGTGCAGCCGCTCGATGGGGAAGGGTGCGATCCGCTGGAAGCGTCCGAGGACCAGCCGGTACTTGAGGGCCAGGCTCTCGAAGATCGTGCGGATCATCGCGCGGTCGTCGGCGGGCGGTTGCTGCCCCGTCCGGGTGCAGTAGGCGCGGATCGCGGCGGGCATGTCGCCCGGGGCGGCGAACGAAGCGTCGTCCGGGTCGATCATTGCGGCGAAGGGTGCGGCTTCCGAGGCCATGCGCACGATCTCCGGATAGGTGTAGTCGCGGCCTTCGGCCTTCCAGCGTTTCAGGCATTGTTCGAGAATCCACATGCCGGTGATATTCTTCAGCAGGCGTGTCGTGCCCTCCACGCCCCCTTCGTTGGTGAAGTTGCAGGCGAAGGTCCGCTCGTCGATCACCGGGTCGGGCACCTCGATGCCCATCAGCGACCAGGTCCCCGACGAGAGGTAGGCGAAGCGTTCGTCTTCGGCCGGGACCGCGGCGACGGCCGAGGCCGTATCGTGCCCCGCCACGGCGATGACGGGCAGTGTCGGCAGGCCGCATTCGGCGGCCAGTTCGGGGAGCAGGGTCCCGATCCGGTGCCCGGGCAGGACGATCGGCGGGAAGAGCTCCGGCGAGAGCCCCATTCGCTCCAGCAGCCGCCCTTCGATGCGCTTCGTGCGGGGGTTCAGCAGCTGGGAGGTCGACGCGATGGTGTACTCGGTGACCGTCTCGCCGGTGAGCAGGTACGACAGCGCATCGGGCATGAAGAGCAGACGGCGGGCGGCGGCCAGTTGCGAGGAGTGTTCGCGTTGCAGGGCGTAGAGCTGGTAGAGCGAATTGAAGTTCATGATCTGGATGCCCGTTGCGGCATAGACCTCCTTGCGGGAGAGGACCTCGGAGAAGTAGGCTTCGGGGATTCCGTCGGTGTGGGGGTCGCGGTAGGCGTAGGGAAGCCCCAGGAGGGAGCCGTCGCGCCCGACGAAGGCGAAGTCTACACCCCAGGTGTCGATGCCGGCCGACGAGATCCCGACCCCTTCGCGGGCTGCGGCGCGGAGCCCTTCGCGCAGGTGTTCGTAGAGCGAGAAGATGTTCCAGTGGTAGTGGCCGCCGAGGCGGAGCACGGCGTTCGGGAAACGGGTCAGCTCCTGGAGGGTGAGCTCCCCGTCGCGGAGCGTGCCGAGGATCGTCCGGCCGCTGGTGGCCCCGATGTCGAAGGCGATGAAGTGTTTGGGTTGCATGTCGGGTCCGAGTTTTAGGTTTTTACAAAAGAACGCTTTTTTTTGTTGTTCCGACGTGGAAATATGACGGATGAGTTGTGCTTTTTGATCTTTGTTTCATTCCGCGATTGCGGAAGCCTGACTTTTCCCTATATTTGTAGGTACAAAACCTCGTTTTCGCCCGAATGACCTTGCGAATGAAACCTGAAAGCGGATATAAATATCTGTTGAACAGCGATAAGGACCAGATGTGGGGCATTACCGTCGATACCGTCGGGAGTGAGACCGTGCCGCCCGGATACGAGGTCTATCCGCTGCGGGTGGGACACCCTTCGGGTTTCTATTTTGATGTTGGAAAAGGCCGGATTCTGGAAAGTTATCAATTGCTCTATATCACTTCGGGCCGAGGTGTCTTCTACGGTCGTTCGCGGGAGCGGATCGAAGTCGGAGCCGGAGATATGATTCTGTTGCGCCCCAATCGCTGGCACAGCTATATGCCCGACCGTGAAACCGGGTGGCACGAGTGCTGGATCGGATTCCGGGGACCGAACGTCGACGCGCGGTTCCGCAACGACTTCTTCGACGACGAACTCGAAATCTTCCGCGTCGGGGTCCGCGAAGAGATGGTCGACCTCTACGACAAGGCCCGCGAGGTGGCCGAGGACGAACGCTCCTCCTATCAGCAGTACCTGGCCGGGATTGCCAACCTGCTCCTGGGCATGGCGATGTATTACCATACGAACCACCAGTTCGTGTCGCAGGAGATCGTCGGGCAGATCGACCGCGCCCGGCGGATCATGCGCGAGGAGTTTTTGACCGGCATCTCGCCCGAAGAGGTTGCCCGGCGCGTGAACATGAGCTATTCGTGGTTCCGGAAGATGTTCCGCGACTACACGAACATCTCCCCGGCTCGCTACATGCAGCAGCTCCGGCTGCAGGAGGCCTGCCGTCTGCTGTCGGGGACCTCGCTGAGCATCAAGGAGATCGCCTTCCGGATCAACTGCGTCGACGCCTCCTATTTCTCGAATCTCTTCCGCCGCCACCTGCGCATGACGCCCGTCGAGTACCGCACCCGTTTCGGGGTCGGACGCGACCCCTGTGTGGAGGTGCCGGTTGACAAAGTTCCCGAAACGTGAAAAAACAAACCATCATCCCCAAAAATACGAAAACCCGATGAATGTTGAAATGATCCGAAAGGCCGGGTATGGGCTCTTGCTCGGCTGCCTGACGTTGGTGTCCGTCTCCTGCGGATGCCGGGTCGCCATCGGCGACCTGCGTTGCGAATACCAGGTCTCACCCCTTTGCATCGATACCCCTTCGCCGCGCTTTACGTGGGCCTATGCGGGCGGAGCGGAGTTCATGCAGGCCGCCTGCCGCCTTTGTGTGGCGACGGACCCCGGAAAACTCGACGATCCCGATATCTGGGATTCGGGGAAGATCGCCGCGGAACGCCCGCAGGCCGTGATGCCTGCCGACGGGGCGCTGAAGTCCCGGACCGCCTATTGGTGGCGCGTGGAGGCCTGGAACGAGGCCGGGGAGCGTTTCGTCTCGCCCGTCGCGACGTTCGAGACCGCCCTGCTGGAGAGCTCCGAATGGCAGGCCCGCTGGATCACGGACTCCTGCGGCCGCGATTGCGTCCCGGCTCCGATGTTCCGCCGCTCCTTCCCGGTGAAGGAGGGCGTCGTCCGCGCCCGGCTCTACGCCTCGGCTGCGGCCTACGGCAAATTCTCCCTGAACGGTGAACCCGTCTCCGATAACCGCCTCGACCCCGGCTACACGCACTACGACCGCCGCAATCTCTATGCGGTGCACGATGTGACGCCGCTGCTCCGCGAAGGGGAGAACGTCCTTGCCGCCGTCCTCGGAAACGGTTTCTACAACGCCCTCCAGCCCCTTTCGGTGTGGAATTTCGAGAATGCCCGCTGGCGCAACCGCGCCCGGATGCTCTGCGAACTCCATATCGACTACGCCGACGGTGGGCACGAAGTGGTCTGCTCCGACGCCTCGTGGCGGACCTCGGCCGACGGGCCTTACCTCTCCAACGACATTTACAGCGGCGATACCTACGATGCCCGGCGGGAGATCCCCGGCTGGGACCGTCCGGGCTTCGACGACGCTGCGTGGGCGCAGGCCGTGGAGGTCGGAGCCCCCTCGCCGCGGCTGAAGGCGCAGGCGATGCCGCCGATCCGGGCGACCCGCGAACTGGCGCCCGTCGAGGTGCGGTCGTTCGGCGATACGGTCTGGGTCTTCGACTTCGGGACCAACATCTCGGGCGTCTGCCGCCTTGCGGTCGAGGGCGAACGCGGTACGAGGATCTCCCTGACCCACGGGGAGCTGCTCCAGCCTTCGGGGCGTATCGAGATGCGCAACATCGACATCTATTTCCACGCCCGCCCGGGCTACTCCTTCCAGACCGACACCTACGTGCTGCGCGGCGGGGAGCGGGAGTGCTGGACACCGGATTTCACCTACCACGGTTTCCGCTATGTGGAGCTCGTGTCGAGCACCCCGCTGAAACTGGATGCCGGGAGCCTTACGGCGCTCGCCATGCACACCGACGTGGAGCCGGTCGGGGAGTTTGCCTGCTCGAATCCGCTTCTCAACCGCATCTGGGAGATGACGCGCCAGAGCTACCTGAACAACCTCATGTCGATTCCCACGGACTGCCCGCAGCGGGAGAAGAACGGCTGGACGGCCGATGCCAGCCTGGCGCTGGAGATGGCCCTGCTCAACTACGACGGCATCACCTTCTACGAGAAGTGGCTCGACGACTTCATCGACAACCAGACCCCCGAAGGACGTATTTCGGGAATCATCCCCACGGCCGGGTGGGGTTACGACGACTGGATCGGCCCCGTGTGGGACGCTTCGGCCTTCATCATCCCCTATACGCTCTACAACTATTACGGCGATCTGCGCCCGATCGAGAAGATGTGGCCCCTCTGCGAGCGTTATCTGGATTTCCTGGCCGCGCGTGAGGAGGCCGACGGGAGCGTGACCTACGGAATCGGCGACTGGCTCTCGTACCGGACCTCGACCCCGACCGACTACACGTCGACCTGCTACTACTATTACGATCAGGTGCTGATGGCGCGCTTCGCCGAACTTCTGGGCCGGGACGCAGGCCGCTACGCACGGAAGGCCGCCGAGTTGCGCGATTTGATCAACGCGAAGTATTACGATGCCGAACGGGGCCTCTACGCCAACGGCTCGCAGGCGGCGCAGGGCGTGGCGCTCTACCTGGGGATCGTCCCCGAGGCGGAGGCGCAGCGGGTGGCCGACAACCTCAATGAGATGATCGTCGCCAATGACTGTTTCCTGGATTTCGGAACCATCGGCAGTAAAACCGTATTGAGAATGCTGACCCGCTACGGACATGTCGAGACGGCCTGCCGGATGGCTGCGAAGACCGAGGCTCCGTCGTGGGGCTGGTGGGTCAAGCAGGGCTTCACGACGCTGGCCGAGACGTGGGTGCTGTCACCCGAGTGGCGTGACGCCTCGATCGACCACGTTTTCCTGGGCGATGTGGCGGCCTGGTATGTCAACGACCTGGCGGGGATCAATTTCGACCCGCAGGCCCCCGGATTCGGACACGTCGTTTTTGCCCCGCACTTCGTCGGGGAGCTCGACTGGGCCGGAGCCTCCTACCGTTCGGTCCGGGGCGAGATCCGTTCGGAGTGGCACCGCAAGGGCGGCAAGGTCTTGCTGAAGGTGACCCTTCCGGTCGGGACGACGGGCGAGGTCCGCATCGACGGGAAGACGATTGCCTCGGTCGGCGGCGGCGTGCATGAATTCACCCTCTGACGGAAGCCTGCCCCTTCTGTCTTTCGCAAAAAAACGGAGGCTCGGATTGTTCCGGGCCTCCGCTTCGTTTGGACGGTTTTCCGCAATTTCCATCGGGTCGTATCACCCGGATTCCTTGCCCCGAGGGCGCGGAAGGTCCGGTCACTTCTGTTGCTGCGGGGAGATTCCGGTACCGATTTCGGCCCGGAAGGTCGAAGCCGGGAGGTCGTCCCGGTTGACGAGGTTCGCCCGCGTGAAGGGCGCCCAGGCGTAGCGGACATGGACGGGGTGGGGGACCTCCGGCGAATGGAGGTATACCCGGTTGCCGCGGATGGTGGCTGCGGCGGGGTGGAAGAGGCAGTCCGCACCGGCCAGTTCGAAGCCGCGGATGGCGTCGCCGTCGGCGGTTTTCAGCCCTTCGGCATAGTCGAAGACGACCTCCACGCCGCCCTCCTTCTCCGCGGCGCTCCGGAACAGCGGCCCCGAAGGCAGCAGGTCGAATCCGTAGTCGCGGTTCAGCGCCCAGCGGCACAGCCTGTGCCCGATGTCGGCCTTGCGGCGCGGGTGGACATCCAGCGAATCGCCCCGGTCGAGGCTCACGGCCATCCCCGTGTGGTCCAGCTCCGCGAGCAGACGGCGCTGGCTGTCGCGGAACCACGGCCACGACGGCCGGCTCAGACTCGACAGTTGCACGTAGTAGAAGGGCATCGCGTCGTTGTTCCAATAGGTCCGCCAACTCCCGACCAGCAGTTTGAACAGCCGTTCGTGCGCCTCGAAGTTGTGGGCGTTCGACTCGCCCTGGTACCAGATGACGCCCCGGATCGGGTAACGGTCGAGCGGCAGGATGCCCGACTCGAAGAGGTAGCACGGCTCGTAGGGATGGCGTTTGTGGCGGGCGGTCGAGCGGCTCATGTTCCGGGCGGCCCGCTGGCGGGCCCACTCCTGGATGAAGTCGTTCTGCAGCCAGTCGGTGAGGATGTCCGGGAATGCGCACTCCAGCGTATGGCGGTCGATCCAGGACTCGGCCGTCGAACCCCCGACCGCATTGCAGATGACTCCGACGGGTACCTGCAGGCTGTCCTGCAGCATCCGCGCAAAGGCGTAGCCCACGGCCGAGAAGCGCAGAATCCCTTCCCGGGTGCCGGGCTGCCAGACGGTCGGGGCGAAGTATGCCAGCCGGGCCACCGAATCCGTGACCGCCTGCGGCCAGGCGACGTCGTTGGTCTCCCAGCGTCCCTTCATGTCGAAGAGGCGCAGCGACGGGTTGGTGAAGGCCGCCGTGTCGAGCGGGTCGCGGCTCGACGCGACGCGGAACTGCATGTTGGACTGCCCGGAGCAGAGCCACACTTCGCCTACTGCGACGTTGCGGTAGGTGAGGCGGCGGTGCGGCGTGGCGATTTCGAGGGTCAGCCCCTCGGCGGCCTCCATCGGATCGAGACGCACGCTCCAGTGTCCCGTGGCGGAGGCCCGGGTCTTGCGCCGCTGTCCGTTGAGGCGCACGCTCACCGTCTCGCGGGCATTCGCCATGCCGTGAATCTCCAGCGGAACGCCGCGTTGCAGGACCATGTTGTCGGAGTAGAGAATCCCCATCCGAAGCCCTCCGCAGTCGCCCGTAATCCCCGAATAGACCGTCCGGGCCAGGATGCGGGCCCCCTGTTCGTCGGGGTGCACGGCGTCCGGGAAGAGGTCCGGATGGGGATACAGCGGCGTGTGGAAATCGATGAGCTCGGCCCCGGCGGCCCGGGCGACGATCCCGATTGCCGCCTGAATCTCCTCGTGCCACTGCCGGGTTCCGGAGCGGAAGCGGCGGTGTTCGTGCGTCAGCGGCGTCATCCGCGCGATGAGCACCCGCACCCGCGGATTCGCGGCCCGCAGCGAGTCGATCAGCGTCAGGTAGTCCCCGACGAAATCGTCGCGGTAGTTGGGCCAGTCCCGCGGATCGGTGTCGTTGATGCCGAGGTGGATGACCGCAATGTCGCCCCGGAAGTCCATCGCCCGGCGGAACTCCTCCTGTTGCAGATAGGGGCGGTGGCCCCGCAGGAGCAGCGTCGCGCCGGGTTTTCCGAAATTTTCCACGATGTAGCCGTTGCCCAGCAGACGTTGCAGAACCGCCGGGTAGGAGTCGCGTTCCCGGTCGGCGATTCCCGAGCCGTAGGTGATGCTGTTGCCGATGCAGGCGACCCGCAGGGGCGGTTCGGCGGCCTGCGACACTGCAGCCGGAAGGCCGAGCAGGCAAAAAAGGAAAAACAGACTGCGTTTCATGGTGTGTCTCAGGGCATGTCGTCTGTCGTGGGTTTCAGGAAGAGGAGCTGCGAGAGCAGGGCGAGGAGCGTCACGACGCCCAGCACGGCGAAGGCTACGCCGAGGTTGCCGCCGTCGGCCCACTTCCCGAGCAGTACCGTACATCCCGCTCCGGAGAGTACGCCGATCATGTTCATGATGCCGTAGGCCGTGGCGCGGAGCTTCGAGGAGACGAACTGACACAGGATCGGCATGTTGTTCGTGTCCCACATGCCGTAGCCGATGCCGAAGAAGAGCCCGGCGCCCACGGCGCAGAACATCCCTTTCCCGAGTCCGACGAGAATCAGCGCCGGGATCATCATTCCCAGCCCGATGGCGCTCGTGTAGACCCGTCCGCGCAGGTTGCGGCTCACCCAGCGGTCGGAGAGCGGTCCGCCGATCATCACGCCGAGGAAGGACGAGAAGGCGATCGTGATCGTGGAGATCGGGCCCGCGGCCGACATCGGCACTCCGAGGCTCTCGGCGAAGAGCGTCGGCAGCCAGTTTTTCGTACCCCAGCCCGGCAGCGAAACGGAGGCGAAGAAGAAGAGGATGACCCAGAACGAGATGTTCGTCAGAAGCAGCGTGAAACCCTTCAGGAAGGGAATGCGGGCCGGTTGCGGGTCGGTTGCGGCGGCCGGAGCCGGTTCGGGGCTCTTTTTTTCGTGCAGGAACAGGATCAGGAGGAAGGCATAGGCGATGCCGATGATGCCGAACCAGTGGAAGGTCGCCTGCCAGGAGTGGTTCTCGGCGATCGTGGCTCCGAATCCGCCCAGAGCCTGCCCCAGATAGAGGCCTGTCATGTGGATGCCGATGGCGAAGCTGCGCGAGCGTCCCGTGTGGTAGTCGGCGATCAGCGAGAGGGCTGCCGGGATGTAGAGCGCTTCGCTCACGCCCATCAGGGCCCGCAGCCAGTAGAGCTGCCCGAAGGTCGTGCAGTAGCCCATCATCCAGGTGACCAGCGACCACACCAGCAGCGAGGCGACGATCAGCCATTTGCGGCTGATCCGGTCGGCAACGGCCCCGGCGAAGGGGCTTACGAAGCCGTAGATCCAGAGGAATACGGCCATCAGGCGGCCGAAATTCGTGGCCGTAGTCAGCTCGGCAATGTCGATCTGCATGGCCTCCTTCATCGTGGAGAGCATCTGCCGGTCCATGTAGTTCAGCAGCGCAACGACCCACAGCAGGCCCACGACGATCCAGGGATAAATGCTATTTTGTCTTTTCAGGGATTCCATAAACTTCTATTTTCCAGATTTTCGGGCTTCTGACCCGGGGTTTGATCTCCCCGCCGACGAGGTAGTGCACTCCGCTGTCGCGGTCCGTGGCGGCCGCGGCTCCCGCCAGGGCGCAGCGCCCCGAGCGTCCCAACTCCAGCCATGTCTCGTCGGCGAAGCGGAAGTAGCGGATCCGGCTGTTGAAGGCGTAGTGGGCGGGCGGCATCGCCAGGTAGGCGGCCTGCTCCTCCGCGGCAGAGGCTGCCAGCCCCGATTCGAAGCGTTTCCGGTCCACGCCTCCCGAGACCAGGACCCCCGCGGCGTCGGCTCCGAGGAGCGTGGCGCCCGTGAGGGTTGCACCCTCCGGAACCGGAGCCGTCGGGTGCCAGCTTCCCGTGGCGAGGTCCAGCCGATACCCCTTCTCCGAGCACCGTTTCGTCACCGGATCGAAACCGCCCCAGAGGTAGAGGGCGTCGTGCGTTGCGGCGGCAAGGGGCTGCACCATGCGTTCCGGAAGCTCGGCCAGCACCCGCCAGCTGGCCCCGGCGTCGAGGTCGCAGACCAGAAGTTTTCCGTTGGCACCGTCGGGGGTCAGACCTCCGGCCAGAAAGAGCCGGTTCCCGACCTGCGCCGCCGCGGCCTGCTCCACCGGGAAGGGAAGCGGCGGCAGCGGTGTGACTGCGACCCGGTTCCGCTTGACCGTAAGGGCGTACACGCGCTCCGAACATCCGTCGGGTCCCGCGCCTCCGGCTACGATCACCCGGTCGCCGCAGACGTAGCTTGCCGCGTGGGCCACCTCGTCGGGCAGCGTTCCGGCGTGGCGCCACGCCGGTGTCGCAGCCCCGGGGTCCATCATCCAGATGTCGCTGTAGAAGCGCTTTTTCGCATCCGCGGCCAGCGGGTCGCCGGGGAAATTGGCCCCTCCGGCCACGATCAGCCGCCCGCCCGCAACTCCGCAGCAGGCGGCCGAGACCCCGTCGGCGTAACCCTCCGCGGTGGCGGGAATCTCCGGCATCGCCGCGAAACGGACCCGCTCCGTCGGCTCTTCCCGGACGAGATCCGTCAGCCGGACCGCCTGGAAAAGGATCTGCGAGACGCTGCTTTCGTAGAGAATGCCGATGTGTTCGGCGTCGATCTGCGTCAGGCACGAATAGCCCCAGTTCTCCTCGGCATCGAGCAGCAGCGAGTGTTCCGGCAGCCAGGTGTATCCGTCGTCGAGGCTGACGCGGATCGTCATGCTGTGCCGACCCTTGGCCGTCGCGGGGTTCGAGAAGAGCAGCAGGTCGCGCCCGAGCACGTTGCGCTCGGCCGGGATGCTCAGCAGGCTCGCCATGCAGACCGGCTCGATCAGCCCGCCCGACGACGGATGCTCCCGCCAGGTGCGGCCCAGGTCGCTCGTCACGCTCACCGCACGGCCCGTCTTGCGGTTGTCCCGCATGTTGAGCATCAGCGACCCGTCGGGCAGCTCGGCGACCTGCGATTCGGTCGTATTGCTCCGGGCCGGGGTGTGGAAGTGCCACGTCTGGCCGTGATCCTTGCTGTAGATGATTCCGGCGCAGGGAATCCGGTCGGCTCCGATGAACTGGATCGGGAAGACCAGCGTGCCGTCCTTCATGCAGATGCCCCGCCCCGGGCCCTGAAGCGTCAGGAACCACTCCGGGTGCTTGATCTGCCGGGTGATGTTCCGCGGTGCGGACCAGCTCCGGCCGTCGTCCCGGCTGGAGGTGAGCATCAGCTGCGCCGTCTCTTCCGGGGCGAGCCCGTCGCCGACGGACGTCCAGGCCCGGTCACCTCCGCAGCCGTGGGTCCAGACCGCCAGAATGAAGATCTCGCCGCTCTGCGTGTCCACCAGGACGGCCGGGTCCCCGACCCCGTTCTGCGCTTCGGGCAGACCGCCCCATTCGCCCATGTCGAGGGCGATGCGCATCGGTTCCCAGCTTACACCGCCGTCGGTGCTGCGGCTGACCCCGACGTCGATGTCGTTCTGCAGGTCGAGGCTCGACGCATGGCGCACGTCGTAGACCCCGATCAGCGTCCCGGCGTTCGTCGTCACCAGACCCGGGATGCGGTAGGCGCAGACTCCGTCGTCGCCGTGCTGGCGGACGCTCACGCCCGGGCGCGAACAGGCGGCACCCTGCCGGTCGAGGGGGCACGCGCTCCCGTTCACGACCACGCGCTCGACCTGCAGCGTGAAGGGCCGGGCCAGCTCCCCGAAGTTGCGGGGCGTGATTTCGAGGCTGATGTGGAAGTAGTTGCGCCCCTTCACGAGCGTCTTGCCGACCGGAAACCCGAAGACCGGTTCCGCCGGGTGGACGACACCCTGCACGATCCCGAACCCCTTGTCGGCGTAGAGCGCCTGCCCGCCGCCCAGACGCTTCCCCTGATCCTTGAGCACGTAGGAGGTCGTCCGCGACCGGACGGCCGACATGGTGCCCGTGTAGACCAGGCGTGCGGAGCGGAGCGTGGCAGGGTCGAGATCCGCCACCGCAAGGTCGATGCGGTCGAGCGTATCCGCCCGCCCGTCCGATTCGATGCAGATCTCCGTGACGATGCCGTACTCGCGGCCGGTCACGACCGGGATTCCGGGGGTGAAGATCTCCACCCGGTTCCCGGCCGTGACGGCCAGTCCGATGTACAGCAATATGAATGTGATAATGAAGCGTTTCACGGCCGTTCGTTTTTCAGACCGTTACTTGTAGGCTTCGTTCTGCTCCACGAGCGGGTCTTTCGAGAGCACGCCCGAATCGATCGGCCACAACAGCCGCCGTTCGTCGCCGCCGACCAGCTCCAGGGCGTATTTCCCGCCGCACATCCGCCGCACGTCGTACCAGCACTTGCTCTCGGCAACGAACTCCGCACGCCGCTCCCGGAGGATTGCCTCCTCGGCCGCCTCCTTGTCCGTGTAGGTGAAGGGCTGGTCCTTGCCGAAGGCGCGCTTGCGCACGATGTCAATCCACTTCTTCGTGTCGCCCGGTTCGTCGAGCTCGTTGCAGATCTCGGCCAGCATCAGCGCCACGTCCATGTAGCGGTAGACCGGCACGTCGTTCGTGTACTGCACCTTTCCGTTGCTCACGTCGCCGAGGAACTTCCGCAGGCTCCGGCCCGCCGCGTAGAGCGCGTCGTCCGTATCCTTGAGGTAGAACTGCAGGAAGGTGGCGTCGCGGCGCGTGTCGCCCTCCTCGAACGAGTCGTAGAACTCCTTCGAATATTCGTAGCGCATGTAGCCGCTGCCGATGTTGAGCACGTTCCCGAGCTTGTTCCCCTCGGCATCGAAATATTTCGTGAAGATGGCGATGTTGTAGGTGAAGTTCACGAAGTAGTTCGTGCTTTCGTTGAGCATGTAGCGGGCCGCGAAGATCGTCTCCGGATTGGCGTCCTTGTTCTTCGGCGAGAAGGCGTCCGCAAACTTCGCATTGTAGCTGTAGTGCGGCTCGACCTCTTCGAGAGCCTCCTTTGCCGCCTGCAGGTCACCGGCCGGATCGGGCGACAGAACGCCCGTGCCTCCGATGGGCTTCACCTTCGCACCCCAGAGGTAGACCTCGGCCTTCAGACATTGTGACGCCGCCTTGTTCCAGTAGCAGTTCGCCCCGTTGTAGTTTCCGTAGACCAGCCCGGCGTACATGTCGCACGACGTGTCGATGTCCTTGCGGATGAAGTTCCAGGTCTCCTGCTCGCTGGCGCGTTTCTTGTTGAGCGTGGTCAGGTCGCCCGTCTGCAGCACGTCGGGTTTGTCGCAGAGCGGCACCCCGCCCCACGTGCGCAGCAGGTGGAAGTAGTAGAACGCCCGCAGGCCGTACAGCTGTCCGAGATAGGTCTTCCGCGTCTCGTCGCGCAGGAAGTCGCACTCGCCGGAGATCTTCTCGATGGCGTGGTTGATCTGGTAGATGTCCATGTAGAAGTCGCCCCAGTTCGTCAGGCAGGGGTTCGAGACCGAGAGGTTGTTGCTCACGGCTTCGAGGTTCGAGGCCGCTTCGCCGGTCGAGGTGACGGCTTCGGTGGAGAGCGTTCCGCCGCGCAGCTCGCCCATGACCATGATGGTCTCCATCTTCTCCTTCAGGCGGTAGTGGAGGCCGATCATGAAGCGTTCGCACTGCTCTTCGGTGTTCCAGTAGTTGTTGATCGAATATTGGTCGATGGGCCCCAGCTCCAGGGCGTTGCAGGCTCCCATGAGCAGGCCGGAGAGGGCCAGTATGATGTTTCGAATGTTTTTCATGGTCGATTCGTCTAAACGGTCGTGGAATTAGAAGGTTGCCTGGATGCCGAAGAGCACCGTGCGCGGAATGCCGTATCCGCTTTCGTCATCGGCGCCGTATTCCGGGCTGTAGAGCGACGATTTCGTCAGGTAGAAGAGGTTCTGGCCCGTCACGGAGAGCGTCAGACGCTTCATCCGGATCGCCTTGCAGATCTTGTCCGGGAGGGTGTAGCTGAGCGTGATGTCCCGGGCGCAGAGGTAGCTGCAGTCGTCGTAGAAGATGTCGCTGACGCGGTAGTTGTTCCGGTATTTGTTGTCGGCGTACATCAGGATCGGGTATTTTGCATCGGGATACTGCTCCGACCAGGTGTCCTTGCTCTCCTTGATCGTGTTGAAGGTCCCCTGGAAGAGCCCCATGTACCAGCGCTTGCGCGAGTTGACCGCCACGTAGTCCAGGGCATAGTCGAACTTCGCATAGAGTTCGAGCCCCTTCCAGGCCACCGAGAAGTTGAGTCCGCCGATCCAGCGCGGGATCAGATTGCCCATGTAGACGCGGTCGTACTGGTCGATGACCTGGTCTCCGTTCACGTCGTAGAACACCGCGTCGCCCGGCTGCAGCAGCTGTCCTTTCTGCTGCTCCTCGGCCGTCAGCGTCGCCCAGATCCCCGGGCCGTAGATCGTGCCGCCGGCCGGTGTCACGTCCTTGTACCAGGCGTAGCGTTCGAGGTCCTTGTTGCTGCGGATGATGTCCGTCATGCGGAAGGCGTAGGCCGCACCGTACTCCTGCCCCTCCTGTTTGCCGCCGACCCAGATCAGTTCGCCGGTGCGGGGGTCGTAGACCTGCTCGCCGCCCTGGCGGTTGTTCTCGTTGCCGTTGTCGGGCAGCTGGAGGATCTTCGAACGCATGTAGGTCGCATTCACGCCCATGCGGATCATCCACTCCTTGCTCTGGTAGAGCGTGGCGTCGAGTTCAAGCTCCAGACCGCGGTTGCGGACCTTGCCGTTGTTCGTGTACTGCGAGCCTACGCCGCTCGAACTGGGGTAGGGCACCGTCGCCAGCAGGTCGGAGGTTACCTTGTTGTAGACGCCGGCCGAGACGCTGAGGCGGTTCCAGAAGACCGCTTCGAGGGCCACGTCCACCGAGGTGGTCTTCTCCCACGTCAGGTCCGGATAGGGGAGTTTGTTGATCAGGATGCCGTAGGTTCCGTTGTAGTTGCCCGTCTTGCCGTAGTTGCCCTGCAGGTCGTAGGCGCCCGAGAGGATGTTCACGTTTCCGTTCTGCCCGAATCCGGCCCGGAGCTTGAGGCTCGACAGCCAGCCGTAGGTGTCGCTCATGAAATCCTCCTTGTGGATGTTCCACGCGGCGCTGATGCCCGGGAAGAAGCCCCACTTGTTGTTCACCAGCTTCGAGTAACCGTCGTAACGTGCCGAGAACGAGGCGAGGTATTTCCCCTTGTAGTCGTACATGACGTTCCCGAAGAACGACATGCTGCGTTCACGCACGTGCGTCGAGTTCATCGAGATCTTGGTGATGTTCGCCTCCTCGGTCTTGTCGAAATAGCCCAGGCTGATGAAGTCGTCGGAATCGGCGCCCTGGCCGTAGACGTTGAACCCGAAATTGTACTTGTCGTAGTATTCGTAACCCGCGATGACGTTCAGGTTGTGGTCGTTCCACGAATTCTCGTAGCCGAGGATCGCGTTGTAGGTCTGCGTCACGCCCCGGGCGTAGTTGTCCGAACGCCCGCGGTCCTCGTTCCAGATGCCGGGTTTGGAGAGGTAGGCCTTGTTCGACTTCTCGACCTCGGTCATGTTCATGTAGAGCATTCCGTTGAGTTTGAGCGAGAGGTGCTTCGTGAGGTTGAACTTCAGACCCTGGTTGAACGTGAAGCGGTAGTTGGTGTGGCGGCGGTAGAAGAAGTCCTGTGCTGCCGCCCAGTTGCCGTTTTCCCAGTTCGTCGTGCAGATGATCTCCTCGCCGTCGAGGTTGTATTGGCGCATGGTCGGGGGTGCCGAGTACATGATGCCGAAGAAGTTCTTCTCGCCGCCGCTGATGTAGTCCGAAACCCCGAGCTTGTCCGACTGGCTGAAGTTGAACGACGAGGAGGATTCGAGCCACGGCGTGATCTTGTAGGAGCCGTTGCCGAGCATCGAGATGCGCTTGTACTCGGAGATCACCGGGAAACCCTGCTCGTCGTAGTAGCCGATGCTGGCGTAATACTTGCCGCGGTCGTTTCCGCCCGATGCCGAGATGTTGTAGTCCTGGGTGATGGCCACGTCGCGCACCGAGACGTCCCGCGAGGAGAATTCATTGTAGATGATCGTCTTGCCCGTGATCGGGTCGACCATGCTCTTGTATCCCTGGTCGAGCAGGAAGGCGTTCTCGTCGGTGAGGAACATCGTGCTGTAGACACCCTCGGACGAGGCGTTTCCGTCCGCTTCGTAGACGTTGCCCGTGCCGTAGGGGCCCGGGGCCGAGAGCGAGGCCGTATTGCCCGAACGGTAGGCCGCCAGCCGCAGGTAATAGAGGTAGTCGTCGGCCGCGAGGAACTCCGAGGTATTGCGCAGGTAGCTCAGACCCACCTTGGCCTTGAACGAGATCTCGGCCATGCCGCGTTTTCCCTGCTTGGTGGTCACCAGCACCACGCCCGCGTTGGCCTTGGCACCATAGAGTGCCGTGGCGGCGGCGTCCTTCAGGATCTCGATCGACTCGATGTCGTTGCTGTTGATGTCCGAGAGGTCCGGTTTCTGGATGCCGTCGATCACGTAGAGCGGCGTACCGCTGCCGTCGAGGGCCGCACCGCCGCGGATGACGATCGAGGGCGACGATCCGGGCTGTCCGGTCGTCGTGGAGATGCGCGTACCCGTGACGCTTCCCGAGAGGGCCTGCAGCACGTTGCTGTGGGCGCCGCGCTCCAGCACCTCGCTCGAAACCTTCGAGATGGCCGCCGTCAGCTTGTCCTTGGTCACCGTCTGTCCGTAACCCGTGACGATCACTTCGTTGATGTTGAGCGTGTCCTCCTGCAGCGTGACGTTGATCTGCGAACGGTTTCCCGTCGCCAGATCCTGCCCGATGTACCCCAGGCAGCTGAACGTCAGGACCGCATCCGGCCCTTCGACCGTCAGGGTGTAATTGCCTTCGCTGTCGGAGATCGTACCGTTGGCCGTACCCTTTTCGATGACGGCCACGCCGACCACCGGATTCCCCGACGAATCGAGAATCCGTCCCGAAACCCGGACCTGTCCCTTTGCCGCCACGTCGACCGACACGAACAGGCATATCGCTGTCAATACAGCGGTTGTCAACCGTATGATGTTTTTCATGATCGTAAGTGCTTTATTGTTCGAACCAGTAGTCGTAATCCGTGATTTCCTTCGGGCAGATGATCAGGTCGAGGCGCATCCAGCCCGCCGGGCGCTGGGCATTCAGCGTGAAGCCCTGTTCGGGCCCGGCCTCGAAGACGATGGCCAGGCGCCCGTCCTGAAGCAGCGTCATGTCGGAGTATCCCGCGGCCAGGGTGTAGAGCTCCTGTTTGCGGGTCCAGCCGCTGCCGCCCACGGCACTGCGGAAGAGCGTCAGGCCGCTGCGGTTGTCGTTGGTGTCGGTCCGCGCGCCGCCCTTCGGACCGCAGTAGAAGACCATGTTGCTGCCCGTCCCGAGGACGCTGGCCTGGCAGCCGCCCGAGACCACCGGCAGCGAATTGTCGATCATCGCCGGAGACCAGCTCTCGCCGCCGTCGACCGACGTGGTCGTATAGCGCGATTCGCCCTGGCGCAGGTTCAGGTAGAGGCGGTTGACGCCCGATTCGGCGATCTGGCTCTCGGCGCCGTTGGTCGAGGAGCCGTAGTGCCACGTCTTGCCGTGGTCATCGGAGTAGATGGCATAGCCCGTATTGCGGCTGCCGTTGCTCTGGCGCGTGATGACCACCAGGCGCCCGGCGTGCTGCCCTTCGCGGATCGTGATGCCGTGGCCCGGACCGAAACCGCCGCTGTAAAGCCCCGGGACGATGATCTCGTCCGAGACATCCTTCGGGGCGCTCCACGTCACGCCGTGGTCCGTCGAGGAGATGCGGAAGGCGCGGTTCTTGGTGGCATCCGTGTCGAGTTCGTTCCAGCGCGTGCAGAAGAGGAAGATCTCCCCGGTCTGCTCGTCCACCACCGGCGTGGGGTCCATGTAGGCGAATTCGCCGCTGTTGATGCTGCCCGTCAGGTTCTGGGCCGTGCTCCACGTCTTGCCGTCATCGGTGCTGCGCCGCACGACGATGTCGGTGTAGCTCTTGTCGCGCCACGACTCGTGACGCCACTCGCAGAAGACCAGCAGCGAGCCGTCCCGGGCCGTTACGATCGACGGAATGCGGTAGACGTCGACGTTGGTGCCGGCCTGGCAGATCGTCGTCCGGGTCACGTTGCTCAGCCCGACGCTGCCGGCGGTGCCTTCGGGCCCCAGGTCGGGCATCAGCGGGGTGATGACCTCCGGGCGGGTGATCTCCTCCGAGCACGACATCGCCAGAAGCGGGAGGCACGTAAGGGTGATTATGAGGTTCAATCCGATCAAGTAGTTTTTCATGGTCATTTTTCGTTTGGGGTAAGAATTTCGTCGTAGAGCCGGGTGGCGGTCAGCATCATCCGCGGGATGTGGAACGGACCCTTGAAGAGGTTTCCCTTGGCCGGTTGCGCGACGGTTCCGTCGCGGTGGAGATATCCGTACCACTCGCCGAAAACCGGGTCGGGGAAGGCCCCGAAGGCGTATTCGAAGGCCCGGCGGTGCATCTGCAGGTACTTTTCGTTGCCCGTAGCTTGCCAGGCGTAGAGCGATGCGAGGATCGTTTCGCACTGCGGCCACCAGAACTTCATGTCCTGTGAATAGTCCTGCGGCGGGAAGTGCCTGCAGTCGCGGAAGTTGATCATTCCGCCGTAGGCCTCGTCCCAGCCCCAGTCCCAGGCCCAGTCGATGATCGTCGTGCCCATCTCGACCAGCGCGGGGTCCCAGCCCCGTTTGCGGGCGATGTCGAGGATGAACCACCCGGTCTCCATGCAGTGCCCGGGGTTGATCGTGCGGCCGATTCCCGTGTCGATGAATTCGCCCTGCGGGCCGACGCACTCCAGAATGGTCCGGTACTCCTCGTGCATGAAGTAACGTTTCAGCTCGTCGATCGAGCGGTTGATTTGAGCCTCCAGGGCGGGGTCGCCGCTGACCTGCCCGACGACGTTCGCCACGTTGATGAGCAGCATCGTGATCGAGTGGCCCCGGGCCTCGAACCGATATTTCGGTTCGAGGAATCCGGGCGTACCCAGCATCGTGAGGATGCGTTTGAAGAGCTCCGCGGCCTTCACAGCATAGCTGCGGTCACCGGCTGCCAGGGCGTATTCGGCCATGGCCATCGCCGCGAAGCACTCCGAGAAGACGTAGCGGCGCTTCTGGACCGGCTGTCCGTCGGCCGTGACGGAGAAGAACATGTGTCCGTCCTCGTCGAAACAGTGGGTTTCGAGGAAGTCGATGGCGGATTTCGAGGCCGCGAGCCATTCGGGACGGCTCCGGTCGAAGAGGCTGGCGCAGGCGGCGATGTAGCCGAAGCGTCCCTGGAACCAGACCGATTTGGTCGGATCCATCAGCGTCCCTTCGCGGTCGAGGCAGGTGTAGATGCCGCCGTTGCGGGTGTCGAGCCCGTGCTCCATCCAGAAGGGGAGAATGTTGCCGACCAGGTCCGAGGCACAGCGCTCCCGGCACTTTTTCAGGTAATTCAGATTTTCTTCGATCATGGTTGTGATCATTTGATTTTTTCACACCGTACATTGTGCCCGTAGGAGGCGTAGGCCTTTTCGATTGAGACGAAGTTGTTCCAGTCGAAGTGCATCCGGCAGGCCTGGAAGCTGTTGCCCGAGGACATCATCGTCGTCGTCCAGTAGTATCCGTAGGTTCCGGTCCGGTCGAAGGGGAAGAAATTGTCCGCCTTTTCGTAGTAGACGAGACCGCCGGCCGGTAACCTTGCAATCGTCGTGCGGGCTTCGTCGCAGTAGACCTGAAGTCCGGTCTGGTCGTCGCGGTAGGTCGAGGCGTTCAGCACCCGGTGCGTAAGATTCTTCAGTGCTCCTCCGGCCATTGCCGACGTGACTCCCGACATGGCGTAGGGATTCATCACGCGGTAACCCGGGGGACACGGGTCGTAGATGGTTTTGTGGCCGAGGTCGTTGGTCTCGATGCCGCTGATCGGGAGTCCCCACAGGTCGTGGGCCGTCTCCTCCATCCAGAAGTGGTTGTCCGCCCCTGCGACGAAGGCCATCGGATACTTCGCAATGTCGCTCCGCGAAAGTTTCTGGGCCACATGGGTCCAGGCGGCGGCCGACGAGAACGACGAGGCGCTTGTCATGGCTCCCAGCTCCTTGTTCTGGCTGTCGTAGGTCGGCGCGGCGACACGGCTCTGGCTGCCCGAATTGTCGGCTCCGATGAAGGGATCCTTGCGGCCCCACTGGTAGTGCAGACCGTGCGATTCGTTGGTTCCCGATTCGCTGAACTCCGCCGTAGTCAGGGCTCCGAGGTTGCGGTCCATGAGCTGCGGATCGCGGTAGGAGGTGTATTGGGCGGCGTCGGCGTGTACGGTCCAGGTCTGGAGACGTGCGTCGAGATCGGCGTCCGTTACCCAGATGTGCCAGCTCCAGAGGATCTCTCCGGTGGCTCCGGCTCCGCTGTAAACGGCGATCACGGCATTCCCGGCGGTCAAGGTTCCGCCTCCGGCTTCTCCGTTGAGCGTAAAGTAGACGTATCCGTTCCGCAGCTTGATGTTGCTGACCAGATCGGGCGCCGTCTGCCAGAGTACCTGGGCCGATTTCGGGTCGAGACGTGTCGGCGTAATGCCCGGAGCCATGCCGTCGTTGGTGGTATAGCCCGGAACGGCCGGGGTCGTATAGCCGTTGCCCATCACCGTGGCCGGGAACTTGTAGGTCACGCCCGGCTGGGAGGCTATGTAGCAGTTGGCCGTTTCGTTCCGGCCGTTCAGCTTGCTCAGGTCGATGGCTTCGTCGCCGATGACGGTCGATTCGAAACTGTCGACGGAGAGCTCCGTGGCTGCGCCGAGCGTGTGCGTGCCGCGCAGCAGCAGGTTGCCCTCCTCTTCGTGGGCGATGGTGATCTCGAACGTGCAGGGCGTGCTCGCCGCTTCACCGGCTGTCGTCAGCAGGTAGGCGTCGACCCCCTCCTCCGACATCGGAAGGCTCGGCAGGTTGATCGTTACTTTGGAGGCCTTCTCCCCGGTGAATTCGTGGGCTTCGGTCGCCAGGTCGAAGGTGTACTCCCCGGCCAGCACCTGATTGGCCGGCGCTTCGACCGTGACCTGCTCGACGGTCCAGCCGGAGGTGTACTTCGCGGATTGGATGTGGATCTCCACCGGCGTGAGCATCGACTTCATGGCTACCGTAACCGGGGTGTTTACCGCCGTGGGTTCGGTCTCCACGACGCCGTAGGTCAGGTTGTAGCGGTCGAGGTAGTCGGCAGAGGAGCCGGTTTGCGCATAGGTCGTCGGAAGCGTTCCCCGGATGATCGTCGAGGTGTTCGATTCGTTGTAAGGGGTATAGAGGGCAAACCTGTGCCTGCCGCTCCGCCATTCGAGGTCGGTATAGAAAAGGGCGGTTTCGCTCCCGGCCGCGGCTGCGGCGATGGTGAGTTTCTGATTGCTTGTGCCGGTCTGCTCGCAGAACAACCCGATCTGGCTGTCGGAATCCCAGACCGACAGGCTTCCGTCACTCTTCTCCGCCGTGCACGAAAACGAAATGCGGTTCGTTCCGGGCGTCGAGAAATCCTGCTTGTAGGACTCCTGGTTGCAAGAGACTCCCGACAGGCAGAATGCTGCGACAAGGAGATGAAATTTGTTCATGGTTCGTAGTTTTAGGGTTACGGTTTTCAGAATTTGTTGCAGCGCTCGAAGAAATGGATCGCTTCCAGTTCCCGTTTCATGGCGGCCTCCTCGTCGTCGGTCATGTTCCGGAACGGGATCCGGTTCGGCCCGAGGTCAAAACCGATGAGTTTCATGATCCGCTTGCCGCCGACGATGTTGCCGCGGTAGTTGCAGATCACGTTGATGACCGCCTGAGCGAAGTTCTGCTTCTCGCGCGCGGTCTCCAGGTCGCCGCGCTGCCAGGCCTCGATGATGCCGGTGAGTTCGCGTCCGTTGTAGTTGGTCGTGCCGCCGATGCCGCCTTCGGTTCCTTGCGTGAGGCTCGGGAGGATCGTCTCGTCCTGACCGTGGAGCATGTCGTACTTGCCGTTCTTGTAGAGGCGGCACTGGTTGTATTCGTAGAGGCTCTCGAAGGTGTATTTGATGCCCGCAAAGTTGGGGATGCGCCCGTCCACGGCCTTCAGCAGCTCGGTCATGGGCAGGAACGCCCCGTTGAAGGCCGGAATGTGGTAGTAGTAGAAGGGGAGTTCGGGGGCTGCGGCGGCAATGGTCTCGCAGTAGGCCACCAGCTCCTCGATGCGTCCGATCTTCGGGAACGGGGGAGCCATGGCTCCGATTCCCCAGGCTCCGATCCGTGCGGCGTGCTCCGCCAGGCGGACGCTTTCGCGCAGGCAGCAGCTGCCCACGTGCACGATCACCTTGAAACCGGCCGGGGCGGCCTCCATCCATTTTTCGGCCAGCAGGATCCGCTCCTCGGGGGTCAGCATGTACCCTTCGCCGGACGAGCCGTTGATGAATACTCCCTTCAGGCCGTTTTTCGCCAGCATGGCGGCATAGGCCGGAATCGGGGCGGGATTCACGTCACCGTTTGCCAGCATCGGGGTGAACGGGGCGTCGATCAAACCTTTGATTTTTTCCATAATGAAACCTTGTTTTTATATATTTTGGTATAGAATGCGTGTTGCGTATGAAAGACTGAAAAAACGACTCTCGCAACAAATATAGCTATTTATTCGATATAAATAATACATATCTGTGTTTTTTTAGCAAAAAAATCGCTTTTTGGGGGATAAAAGCCATTAATAAATATTATTTAAAATGAATTTCAGGACGAAAAGGGTTCGGGGTATGGTTATTAAAATAATTTAAATCATCAGGCTTTTTCGGTGTGAAAATACCGGTTCCATTGGTGAACCAACTTTTTTTTGTATTTTTGCAAGAAAAAACCGACATGACGGGCCCGAAAAAAGAGAATCAGGAGATCTCACTGGTGGAGCAGACGCAGCACCGGATTCTGGAATATATCGCCGAGAAGAAGTATCAATTCAATTCGGTCCTCCCCAAGGAGAACGAAATGGCCGATATCCTGGGCGTTAGCCGCGTGGTGATCCGCGAGGCTTACAGCGGTTTGCGGACCCTGGGCTTTCTGGAGACCAAACGGAAAAAGGGGACCATCTTCGTGGCCCCCAAGGTTTTCGGGATTCTGAAATATGTCGTCATGTCCGGATTTCTGGACGATCAGTCCGTGGAGGATCTCTACGAGCTGCGCATCATGCTCGAAATCGGCATGGCCGATTACGTGGTCGGCAACCGCACGGACGACAAGATCGAGTTGTTGCAGGAGATTGTCGAGCAGGAGGAGCAGTCGACCGATCCGCAGTTGCTCAAACAGCTGGATATCCGGTTCCACAGCATCCTGTACGGGATGTCGGGAAACAAGAGCCTGCAGTATTTCCAGCACCTGCTGAGCAAACTCTTTGCGTTGTATACGCCCCGTTCGGCGAACTGGAAGGTGCACGAGATGATGACCCACCGGACGCTGGTCGAGATTCTGAAGATGGGGCGTCCCGACCTGTTCCGCTCGGCGATGCGCATCCACCTCCAGTACCAGTTCCTCAATCAGGAGCGCAACCTTGCAGCTTTGAAGGAGGCCCAGGAATAACCTTGCTCCGACGGAGCGCTGCGGCATGAAAAACGGGACGTATCTTTCTGCGAGATACGTCCCGTTTCGTTTGCGGCGGCCGTTTTGTTCGCCCGGCCCGTTGGAGCGTTTACTCCGCTTCGAGCAGGAAGACCCCGCTGTCGTAAAGTTTCGACAGCGCCGGTTCGAGACCCACCTCGGCGAGCAGCGAGCCGCTGAACGTCCCGCCGTCGAATCCGAACCGGGGCTTCTCGACATTCAACTCCCGGATCCGGTACTCCGTCTGCGGGTCGAGCCCGCGGAGCCGGAATTTCGGACGCAAGGTCCGCCCCTGATATTGCAGACAGTAGGTGAAGAGCACGGCCCGCCGTTTGTCCTTGGCAACATACAGCACGGCGTAGCAGCCCGAACGGTCGTAAGGGGTTCCGATCCGGTAGAGGTCTCCCTGCAGGACGAGGTCCCGGTAACCCTTGTAGGAGGCGATCGCCTTCCGGGCGAAAGCCTTCTCTTCGTCATCCATCTGCCGCGGCTGCAGCTCCATGCCGAGGCGCCCGGCGCACGCCATGTCGAAACGGAACTTCAACGGTGTACGGTTGCCGGTCTGGTGGTTGGGGACCGCCGAGACGTGCGCGCCCATGACCGAAGCCGGATAGAAGAGGCTCGTGCCGTACTGGATCCGTGCCCGGGAGAGCGCCTCGGTGTTGTCGCTGGTCCACACCTCGTCGAAATAGCGCAGGGCACCGTACTCGACCCGTCCGCCACCCGAGGCGCAGGCCTGAATCAGAACATCGGGGTATTTGGCCCGGATGCGCTCCAGCACGCGGTAGAACCCCTGGGTGTAGTCGAACCAGAAGCGGCTCTGTTCGGCGGCCGGGAGGTAGGCCGAACCGGCGTTGCAGGCGTTGCGGTTGGCATCCCACTTGATGTAGTCGATCTTCGCGGAGAGTTGCATCGTTTGGTCGAAGACCCCGAAGACGAAATCCTGCACGGCGGGGTTCGTCAGGTCGAGCAGCCACTGGTTTCGGCTCAGCGGAGCCTCACGCCCCGGCATCCGGACGATCCAGTCGGGGTGGCGTTCGGCCAGTTCGCTCTTCGGGTTGACCATCTCGGGCTCGATCCAGATTCCGAACTTCAGCCCCCGGGCATGGGCATAGGAGGCGATGCTGTCGATTCCTTCGGGGAGTTTGCGGACGTTGACCTGCCAGTCGCCCAGCCCGGCTCCGGAGCTGTTGCGCGGATATTTGTTGCCGAACCATCCGTCGTCGAGGACGAACATCTCCAGCCCCATTGCGGCTGCATCGTCGATCATCCCCGCCAGGGTCTGGAAATCGAAATCGAAATAGGCCCCTTCCCAGCTGTTCAGCAGCGTCGGCACCGTATGCGTGTTGCGATAGACGCCGTAGCGGCGGGCCCAGTCGTGGAGGTTGCGCGAGGCGCCGCCCGCACCCTGGTCCGAGTAGGTGTAGATCATCTCCGGGGTGCGGAACGTCTCGCCCGCATGGAGCGTATATTCCGAACCGGCAGGGTTGGCCCCGGCCAGTACGGTCAGGCGGTCGGATTCGTCCACCTCGAAGTTCAGCCGGAAGTTGCCGCTCCAGGCCAGGGCTCCGGCGATGACTTCGCCGCACTCCTCGCGGAAGGAGTCGCTGTCGAGCGTCAGCAGGAAAGCGGGTTGTTCGGTGTGGGTGGTCCGCACGCCGCGCGACGACTCGATACTCTTCGACCCGTGGTTCAGCAGCGTGTGTTCGACCTGCGCCTCGCGGGCCCAGGCGCCGTAGAGGTGGGTCAGCAGGTACTTCCCGGCCCGGAACGAGAGCCCCGGGGAGTAGAAGTCGCGGAGTTCGACCGCACCTTTCTCCCGGTTGCGGATCAGGGTGTGGGCCGTGATGACGTTCTCCCGGGCGTAGGCCGTGAAGACGAGTTCGACGTCGAGCGCCTCACGACGGTCGCTGAGGCGGATAGCCGTCTCCGTGACATTCCCGTCGGCAAGCTGCTTCGAGGCGTGCGAAACGTAACGCAGTTCGGTATTCGGATCGCCGTTGGCGTGCGTGACGCGCAGGGCCGGGTTCCGGAAGTCGAAACCTTCGGCCGTGGGGTAGGCCGCAACTCCGGTGCCGAGAGCCGCCAGCGGTGCCGGGTCGTCGATCCTTGCCCCGAAGTGGCACTGTGTAAGCACGCCGCCCGGTGCGGCCGCGAAGACCAGCGAGAGCCCGTCGGTATGGATGTCGATCGCCCGGGGGGACTCCTCGGCCGGGACCGCCGGGACCGCCTGGGCCGCCGGGACCGTTGTGGCTGTTGTGACCGTTGTGACCGTTGTGGCTGCGGAGGCTGCCGTTGCAGCCAATCCGTTCGACAGCCCCAGCAGGGCCAGCAGCGGCAGGATCATTCTCTTCTTGCAGTTCATGAGTCTGAATATTTCCCGTTCGGGCCGCACGTTGCAGAAGCCTTTCCGCGACATGCGGCCCGTCGGAGCGGTTGAAAACATCAATAGTTGGCTACACAGCGCACGTTGTTCGACGATCCCGACTCGGCGTAGGTCGAGAAGTTGCAGGAGTTGTTGCCGATCGTGATGCGGTAGTGTTTGTTGCTGCTCGTCACCGTGGCGGTCCAATGGAACGAGTAGGCTCCGAAACTGCCGAACGTATCGCCCGTGTATTTGCCGCACGGGAGAACGTTGAAGCCGATCCGCTCGATCTCATCCGGGAAATACATCGGGTATTTTCCGGCCGGGAACTTTCCGCTGGCTTTCGTCAGGTTGAACATCGTGCCGTTGTCGACAGCATTGCTGTGGGCGGCCCACATGCCGCCTTCCGCTGCCGGACGGCTGCCGCGCAGGTAGGAGGCGATGAATCCGTAGTCGATCATGTTCATGGGCGCCATCGGGTTTTTCTCCCGGTTGTCGGGCAGATAGATGCCAGCCACGGCGCTTACAACCTCCTCGATGGAGTTCTTGCGCAGCCCGTAGTCGTCGGCCACGCCGACCGCCAGGTCGTAGAAATCATAGGCGTTGGGGATGTGCCACCCTTCGGGGCAGATACCGCGGATCTGGACGTTGTAGGAGGTCACACCGTCGTTGAGCGTATAGGAGTTGCCCATGTCGTCGGTTCCGGCCGCTCCGTAGATATAGGGGTTGTCTCCCGCGGAGAGTCCCGTCATGGCCTCCTCCCAGGTGTAGTAACGCCCGTACTTCGAACCGTCGGGATCGTCCGGAGCCGTGCGGCCCACCGTGCCGTCCTCGCCGGCGTAGTTGAGGTTCACGGTCATCCAGGTCTTCGAGCCGTAGCGCTTGGCCGTGTGGTACTCGTCGATCGGCAGCACGACGATCATCTTCTCGAAGTGGTGCGTCTCCTGGAGCCCGGTCTTGCTGACCGTCGTGACCGAAATCGCATTGGCCGGAATGTTCACCGACTTGCGGTTGGCCCTGACGATCACCCGCGAGGTCTCACTGCCGTCGACGACCGTCAGCGCTTCGGGAACGCTCCACGCATAGGTGGCGATCGTCTCGTCGTCCGGGACGTAGACCGAGAACTCCTCGTCCATGTCGACGGTCAGCGATCCCGTGATCGAGGTCTGGACGTAGGCCGGACGCGGCGGAAGACCCGTGATGGTGATATCTTTCCACAGGGTTCGGGGCGTGCTGTTGCCCGCGGCATTGATTGCCGTGACGGTGATGATTCCGGCGGGGATCACCCCTTCGATCAGTCCCGACACCAGCAGCCGCGAGGTGTTCTCCCCTTCGAGGACGTTGAGCATCTCGGGGAGTTGCCAGAAGTAGCTCTCCGCGCCGGGCTCCTCGGGGACCGAAAGCTCGAAGGAGTCTCCCATCTGGATCGTGTAGGGGTATTCGAGCCCCACGACGATGAAATCGGGCTGGCCGGGGACTTCCAGTTCGTTGTTTTGACACGATACGACCAGCAGGAGTCCGGCCATGAGCCCGGTCGTTCGTTGTATGAATCGTTTCATGGTATTGGGTTTTTAATTGTCGTTGTTTTCGCTTGCAAGGCGTTGTTCCAGCCTGTTCCAGCTTTCGGCGACCTCCCGGAACGAGTCGTAGCCGCCCACCTCGAACAGGAATACGCCGTCGTAGCCGATATCGGTCAGGGCCGTGACCACCGTCGGCCAGTCGATCGTGCCGCGCCCCATGAGCCAGTGCTTTTCATCCACGGCGTCGTAGTCCGAGACATGCAGGCTGGCGATTCTCCCGCCCAGGGCCCGGGCGAAGGCGTCGGGGGTCTCCTGCAGCAGGTGGTTCGTGTCGAAGCATACGCCCACCGCCGGGTCCAGCCGCTCGAAAATCGAAAGCATCTCCCGGGAGGTGTTGCAGAGGCAGGTCCGCGGGAGGTCCTCCACGAGAAGCTGGGCATCGTATCCGGCAGCCACGGCCGCCAGCGTGTTGATCGAGCGGATGCTGTGTTCGATGTGAAGCCCCCGCAGCGAGTCGGCAATGGGCTCGGCACTCGGGTGCAGGATCATCTTCCGGGGCCGGAGCGGCTGTACGGCCTCGATGAACCAGGCGATCCGGTCGACGACGGCCGTGCGGACGGAGTCATCCGGCGAGGAGATGTCCCAGGCCCGGCCGAAGGGCAGGTGTACCGACCAGATGGTCAGTCCGACCCGCTCGGCATCGGCCCGGAAGCGTTCGAGAGCTGCCGTGCACTCCTCGCGGGATTTCGTCCGCAGGGAGTTGAGCGTCACCTCCACGTAGTCGAATCCCGCCTCGCGGACCTCGCGGAGCCGCTCCTCGGGCAGGGTCAGCGAGACCGACAGCCCCATCGGCCAGCTGCAGTAGGCGTCATGCACCCGCTGCCGTTCCGACCGGCAGCTCCCGAGCAGCAGCGCCGCCAGAAGCAGTATTCCCGTTCTTTTAGCGATGGATCTCATGGCGCGTCAGATTTGGGGTGCCGGATGGTCCTCCGGATAACTGAAGGTGTTCTTAAGCAGCCAGCGGCCCTTGTAGATCTCGTATCCGTCCTTCTGGTAGACGCTGCGGCCTCCGGTGTCGATCAGTTTGTCCGACCAGTAGCTTTGGGTCGGGTAGAGCATGATGGTCGCGTAGTCGGCCGGTCCCGAGGAGATGCACTTGATATTGACCGTTGTGCTGGCATTGAAGCGCTGGAACTCCTTCGTTGCCACGTTGAACTTGTAGATCGCCCCCAGCGTCGTAAGCCACAGCTGGTTGAGCCCGTAGACCGGGAAGAGCTCGTGGGCTCCGTTCTGGCCTTCGGGCAGCGGATAGGAGTCCTGGAGCACCAGGGCGGGTTTCCCTTCCGACTGTACGTAGGCATAGGTGTTCAGCACGTTGTCGGCCGTAGCCCACAGCAGTTCGTTCGTGCGGTCCCACACGGCATTGTGCCCGAAGGTCAGCGGGTAGGTTGCCACGGGTGCCGCGGCGAAACGTTTCTCGAAATCCACTTCGTAGAGCCGCAGTTTGTCGCCGTCGGCCGTTCCGTCGGTCGAGGAGGCCACCACGACGTTGCCGTCGGGCAGCAGTTCCGCCGAGTGTGGCTGCCCCTTGGGGCAGGCGTAGAACATCACCCGTTTGTCGGCGATGCGGATGATCGCCACACCGCCGCGCGTGGCCGTGATGAGCAGGTACTCGCAGTTGTAGATCGGCTTCACCTCGTCCGGGAGATTGAACCACGCCTGCTCTTCGGGCGTGAGGTCCGAATCCGCCGGGGTCCATTGCCACAGGGTCTCTCCCGTGGTGGCATCCACGAGGGCCACCTGATTCTGGGTTTGCTCGACCAGCGCGATGACCTTGTTGCCCTGCGAGGCGGGCGGGTCCAGTTCCGGAAGCGGGATGATCGACCGATTTTCCTTTTCGCAGCCCGTACAGAGAAGGACTGCCGTCATGATTCCGGTCAGAAGCCGGATGATTTCGTGTATCTGTTTCATGGTGTCGTCTGTTGATAGGGTTCGTTTACCATCCCGGGTTGTTGGGACGCAGTGACGGCGCGATTTCGATTTCGGCCGACGGAACGGGCCACCAGTAGTCGCGTTCCTTGTTGAAATTCCGCGTGCCGATGAGAGTCCCGTCGAAGGTATAGATATTCAGATTGCTCATTGCCGTCTCGGCCTCGCGCCAACGCCGCAGGTCGTTGTAGTAGGTCCCCTCGCCCGCAAACTCGATCCGGCGTTCGTAGCGGATCTGGCGGCGGATCTCCTCCCGGTTGTTCCCGGGGTAGGCCAGGGCCGCCGACGAGGTGAACCCGGCCCGCTGGCGGATCGCCTTGACCGTGCGGTTCCAGATCTCCTCGGTCATCTCGCCCAGTTCGTTCTTCGCCTCGGCGTACATCAGCAGCACGTCGGCATAGCGCAGCAGCATGATGTTGATCGGCGAGCAGACCTCCTTGAGCCCGAACTCCTCGTCGCTGGGCGCCTGCTCCGTGTAGACCGTGTACTTTCTGTAGATGAAGCCGGTCTGCTTGTTGGTGAAGCGGACGTTCGTGTTGTCGGTCTTCACGGTCTCGCCCATCCACACCGAACCGGGATAGACGATCGTCTGGGCGAACCGCGGATCGAGGTCCGCATACCCTTCCGAATTGCCATAGGCCGACTCTTCGCGGGGTTTTCCGTCCTTCATCCAGTAGCTGTCCACGAAGTTCTTCAGCGGCGCCGAACTGTTGTACTGCCGCATGACGATGTCGATGCTGTGTCCGAGACCCGTGGGGTTGGAGACGAATTCGACGTTGAAGATCGACTCCGAGGAGTGCTCGGCAGCTTCGGTGAAGAGTTCGGCGTAACCGCTCTGATAGAGCGAGTAGACGCCCGTCTCCATCACGGCATAGGCGGCATCGGCAGCCGCACGCCAGGCCTCCTCGTTGTGGTCGGGGTTGCACAGCTCGCTGGCCTCGAAGAGCAGGACCCGGGCGCGGAGTGCCAGTGCGGCTCCGGCGGTGGGACGTCCCAGATCGGCCGAGGTGTAGCTGCGCGGCAGGATTTTGGAAACCGCGTCCAGTTCGTCGAGGATAAACTGGATCAGCGTGGCCCGTTCGGCCCGCGGCTGGTTGACCTGGGAGATGTCCGGGGCGTCGGTGATCAGCGGTGCCGAGTAGTAGTAGGTGGTCAGCACCGAGTAGTAGAGGGCCCGCAGGAACCGTGCCTGGGCCTTCATTTGGGAGATCTCCTCACTGGAAAGCTCCTTGCTCTGATCGATGTTTGCCAGCAGCATGTTGCAGCGCCCGATCCCGGTATAGGCATCCTTCCAGCGTCCGGCGATGACGGTTCCGTCGGCCGTGTGGCTGCCCTTGGCGATATCGTTCCAGTTGAGCGTGTTGGCATAGTTGTAGGCATTGGGGGTCGCGCACTCCTCCAGGGCGATGGACATGCCGCCGAACATGCTGCCGTTCCGCAGCGGCAGGAAGCAGCCCGTCAGTCCGCTTTCGGCATTCTTGGCGCTGTACCAGAATGTTTTGTCGCTGTAGGCACCCGTCGGCTCGAAATCCATTGAGCACGAGGAGGCCGCGACGGCCAGCGACAGGGCGATTCCGAAATATAGATTCTTTTTCATCATTCACAGGATTGGGGTTAGAAACTCAGGTTCAGACCCACGGATATGGTCTTCAGGTTGGGGTATTCGTAGAGATTCGTGCGGGTGGTCGTGATTTCGGGGTCCCAGAGGTCGAAATCGGAGAGCGTCCAGAGGTTCTGCCCGCTGACATAGACCTGCAGTCCCTCGATGTGCAGCGGCCGGAGCAGCCGTTTCGGGAAATCGTAGGTCAGCTGGATGTTCTTCATGCGCAGGTAGGAGGCGTTGCGCAGCCATTTGGTCGACGGGATGAAGTTCTCCGGGGCGTCGGTGTAGGTGGTCAGCAGCGGCAGTTTCGCATTGGGGTTCGCTTCGGTCCAGGAGTCGGTGGCCCACTCCCAGGTGACGCCCGCTCCGTTGTTGAACGGTACGGCGAGGTTGGCCGTGGGGTAGGTGTAGACGTCGCCGACGCCCTGGAACTGTGCTTCGAGCGAGATTCCCTTCCAACCGACCTGCAGGCCGAACGAATAGGTCCATTCGGGAATCGTGTTGCCCACGATGATCTTGTCCTTGTCGTCGATCACCTCATCCTCGCAGTTGTTCTTGTATTTCAGGTAGCCGGGCCGCAGTTTCGAGCGGTCGCCGTAGACCACCGAGGTGTTGTCGATCTCCTCCTGCGAGAGGTAGTATCCGTCGGCTTCGTAGAGGTAGAACGAACGGATCGGGTACCCTTCCTTGGTAATCAGGGTGTTGCTGTTGGCCAGGATCTGCCCTCCGTCGAGCGAGAGCACCCGGTTGCGCACGAATCCCACCGAGAGATTCACCCCGTAGGAAAAATCCTTGATGCGGTCGCGCCAGCTGCCCGAGATTTCGAATCCCTTGTTGAGTACGGTACCCACGTTGCTCTTCGGGCCGCTCAGGCCGCCGACATGCGAGGGGATCGAGCGGGTCATGATGATGTCGAAGGTCTCCTTGCGGAAGAAGTCGGCCTCGAAGCTCAGCCGGTTGTTGAAGGCCGCCAGATCGAGTCCCGCGTTGTACGAACGGGTCTTCTCCCAGCCCAGCATCCGGTCGGTGAGCTCTTCGACGGCATATCCGGCCGCCGGGGTTCCGCCGAACGAATAGTTCTGGCTCAGGGCGTTGTAGGTCATCTGGTAGCTGTAGGGATCCACCGACTCGCTGCCCATCACGCCGTAGGAGAGGCGCAGTTTCAGCAGGTCGATCTGCCTGACCTGGAAGAAGGGCTCGCGGCTCAGGTTCCAGGCCACCATCACCGACGGGAAGAGGAACCAGCGGTTGTCGCGCGAGAGGTTGCTCGAACCGTCGTAGCGCAGCGTGGCTTCGAGCATGTAACGCTCGTCGTAGGTGTAGGCCAGACGTCCGTAGAAGGAGATCATGCGTTTTTTCCACGAGCTGCCCGTTGCCTGGGCGTTGGTCTGGTCGGTCAGCGCCTCGAATTCGGTCAGCGTATTGTCGTTGAACCCGTGGTTGTAGGCCTGGAAGTTGCGGCTGTCATTGTGCTGCCAGTCCTGACCGGCCATCACGTGGATGTTGTGGCGTCCGTAGTCGTTCTCCCAGACGAGGCGGTGCGAGAGCGTGTACTGTCCCGATGTCGAATCCCAGTCCTTGACACGCGGGGCGCTGCCGTTGAAGGTCTTTACGTCGCCCGTCTTCGGATTCACGGTGTACATCTGGGGAATGAAGTTCTTGCTGAAGTGGTCGATCTTGCGGTAACCGGCCGTGGCGTAGTATTTCAGGTGCGGGGCCAGGCGCAGGTCGATGCTCAGCGTCGAGAGCAGCTCCTGGTAGTTGCGGTAGACGAATCCCTGCTCGACCTCCATGCGGGGGTTCTCGATGTTGTTGCGCCCCGGGGTGAAGAGCCACGTCGAACCGTAGATTCCGTTGCGGTGGTAGTCCGAGAAGATCGGAAGTCCGCGCATGATCGTGTTCAGCACGGTCCCGGTGGTATATCCCACCTCGTTGAATGTGCGGAGGTTGCCCTGAAAGGTTCCGCTGATGTTCAGGGCGTCGCTGACCCGGGCGTTGAGTTTCAGGTCGAACGAATAGCGCTGGGCGTTGTCGTTTTCGATGAAGACGCCCTTCTGGTCGGTGTAGCCGACGCCCATCGAGTAGGTGATGGCGTCCGTACCGCCCGAGAGACGCACGCTGTGCTGCTGGACGTATCCGTCATCCATACAGATGTCGAACCAGTCCGAAGCGGGGTAGACCGACGGGTCGGTTTTCATGCCCTCCATGTATTCGAGGATCTGGGCGTTGGAGTAGGAGACGGCCCCGGGGCTGACTCCCGAATTGATTTCGGCCAGGTTCCGCAGGCGCATGTAGAGAATCGGGTCGGTCACCACGTCCGGGAGATAGGTGGCGCGCTGTATGCCGTATTTTCCGCTGTACTCCACCCGCGGGCGGCCTTTGGAGCCCTTCTTCGAGGTGACCAGGATGACTCCGTTGGCGGCTTTCAGACCGTAGATGGCGGCCGAAACGTCCTTCAGGACCGTGATCGACTCGATCGTCGAGGGGTCGATCTCCCCGAAGTCGTACTCCACGCCGTCCAACAGCACGAGCGGGGCACCGCCGGTCGAATTCAGCGAGTTGACACCGCGGATCGAGATCGAGGCCTTGTCCACACCGGGCTGGGCACCGCCCTGATTGACCCAGATGCCGGGGGTGTTGTAGAGCATCTGGGTCGAGTTGGTAATCGGCTGGTGCTCCTTGCTTTTGATGTCCACCGTGGCGACCGAACCGGTCAGCGAGAGTTTCTTGACGGTGCGGTATCCCACGACGACTAGCTCTTCGAGGGCCGTCGCCTCCTCCTGCAGCGTCACGTCGAGAGTCGTGCGTCCTGCGACGGACTCCACGACCTGGGCATATCCCAGACAACTGAAGGTAATCTGCGCTTCGGGCTTGACCTCCAGGGCATACGAACCGTCGGTTCCGGTGGCCGTTCCGTTGTAGGGGTTCTCGACGACCGTGACGCCCGCCAGGGGTTTGCCCGCCTGGTCCCGCACGACGCCCGTCAGGCGATAGCTTCCGGGTTTCGACGCCTGGGGCTGGGCCGGGGTCGGGGCCGTGTATGTCAGCGCGATGCGGTTGGCTCCCAGCAGCGTGTAGCTGACCCCTGTTCGGTCGAAGATCCGGTCCAGCACCTGGTTCAACGTTCCGCTGACCTTTCCGGTGGCCAGGGTTCGGATCTTCAGCACTTCGAGATCGTAGGAGAACTCCGCTCCCGTCTGGCGGGAGATTTCGGGAAGCAGTTCTCCGAGTTCCTTCTTGTCGGGATGGATGGTGATCTGTATGTTTTGGGCGGGAAGCGGGCGTATGGAGGCCGCAAGCAGCAGAAGCAGTGCCGCGAAAGTGCGCAGAACCTGCTTCGGCAGAGACAAAATCCCCACCCTTCGTCCATTTTCATGGACGACGTTCGAGTAAATATTCATCGCATTTGAGTTTGGTGTGTGAAAGACTGGTTGGGAAAAAACCGGCGTGTGAAGCGGTGTGGAGCTGCCGGTAATGGATTAAGCGTTAAGGTTCCTTCATGGTTCGTTTCGTACTTGGATTAGGTTGAGTTTTATGAAATCCGATCGGTTGCAGTTTTTCAGTCCGTTTTTTCAGGAAAACCCGTTCTCCCTGAATGGTGTACTCGACGGGTGAAATCAGGTTGAGGATTTCGAGCATCTGTTCGAGGGTCTCGTCGTCGTTGATCACCAGCCGGTAGGCGGTATTTCCGAAGGCTGCGGGATCGTAGACGATCGATACGCCGTGCCGCTCCTCGATCAGGCGGACGATCTCGGCGAAGGAGATGCGGTCGTAGACTTCGTGGTTGAACCGCCAGGAGGTGTATTTTCCCGCCTGAACCTGATCCAGAGCCGTCAGCTGCCCCGTAGTCCCGTCCACGACGGCCCGTTGTCCCGGGAGCATCGTTGCGAGTTCCCGTCCGGAAGCCGTTTCGAGGGCGACGCGCCCCCGTTCGAGAATCGTCACGGTCGTATCTCCGGTGATGACGTCGAACGCCGTGCCCAGGACCCGGATGTTGACATGCGGGGTGTGCACGACGAAGGGGTGCACGGGGTCGGATGCCACCTCGAAGAAGGCTTCGCCGCGGAGCCGGACGTTGCGCCGCCGGAGGAAATTCTCCCGGAAGGAGAGTTCCGCACCGTGGTTGAGGTAGATTTTGGTTCCGTCGTCGAGTGTGAAACGCAGCACTTCGTCGGTGGCCGTATTGGCTACCGTATGCCATTCGAAGCGTTCGGAGTAGAGTTCGATGCCGATGGCGAAGAGCCCGACGGCCAGCAGGGCGGCGATCGACGAGGCGGTGTAGACCAGCCGCCGCAAATGTCCTACGCGGCGGCGTTGTGCGATTTCGGTATGGAATTTCCGTGTGGCGCCTTCGAGTTCAGAACTCCCGGAGTGGCGGTGTACATCCTTCAGGGCGCACAATTGCTTCAACCGCAGGTATTCGGCGCGGTTTTCATCGCTTCGGGTGATCCAGGCGCGCACTTCGGCGGCCGTATCGGCGTCGCAGCGGCGGTTGATGAATTCCAGGATCTTCGATGGGCTCATATACTCCTTTTCTTGCATGTTTCTACGGATTAAACGATCGGGCCGCGGAATTTACGCAGCTCCGACCCTGTTTTTTTGAAAATTTTCTTCCGAGGGGGTGTCAGCGCAGCAGGAATACGCTCATGAGCAGCAGCATCTCCTCTTTTGGAATGCGGGCCCGCAGGAACCGCAAGGCATGGTAGAGGTGTCCCTCGACGGTTCTGCGGGGGATGTCGAGCAGTTCGGAGATCTCCGCATTGCTCATGTCGTGCAGCAGCGAGAGGCGGAATACCTCCCGGCGTTTTTCGGGCAGTTCGTCCGTCAGGGAGAGGATACGTTCCAGCAGTTCCCTGTTGCAGATCGTGCGCACGATGTCGTCGTTGTTGCGGGCGAGCCAGGCGGCATCCTCCTGCAGCTGGAGGCTGAAGGGCGACTCCCGGTTTTCGAAAAGGCGGCGGCGTTTGATCGTGTCGAGCATCCGCGAGTGGCAGATGCGGAAGAGGTAGCTTTGGAACCCGGCGGTAAAGTGCAGCCGGGAACGGTGTTCCCAGACGTAGAGGAATACCTCCTGCACGATATCCCGGGCATTCTCCTCGTCGAGCAGCAGCCGGGCGTACCCCATCAGCCGCGGGTAGTATTCCCGGATCAGGCGGTCGAAGGCTTCCTGCCGCCCCTGGGACAAACCTTGTAGTAACTCGCTATCCATGTTTCGAATTGAGTGACGTACCGAAACGGGATCCGAAGGGTCGGTGAGGTTCGAGAGAATAACCGTTTCGGGCGATTTTGTTGCAAGATAGGGTGAATTTTCGAGATTTTTGTAAAAATCCCGTGAAAAATCCCGCCTGACGGCCCCTGGGACGCTTTTTCAACCCTTTCAGTCCGCGAAATTGTCCCTGAGAGCGTTTTCCCAACTCTTGTCGTCCATGAAAAATCCCGCTCCGGAGCCGGGGCGGGATTTTTCATACATGTAAGATTCCGGTACGGAGCCGGGGATCCTATTTCGAGATGAGGTTGTCGCGTTCGATGTCCTTGAAGTAGCGGTAGGTCGCTACGCGGAGCTCCTCGGCGGCCGGGTCGTCGCAGACCAGAATGCCGTTCGGGTGCACCTGCAGGGCCGAAATCGTCCACTGGTGGTTGTACGAACCCTCTACACCGTGACGCACGGCGCGGGCCTTCTTGTGCCCCGTGGCCAGGATCAGCACCCGCTTGGCCGAGAGCACCGTTCCGACACCCACCGTGAGGGCCGTTTTCGGGACCAGCGTGATGTCGCCGCCGAAGAAGCGGGCATTCACCTGAATCGTATCCTGCGTCAGCGTCTTGAGGCGCGTGCGGGAGTTCAGCGACGAGAACGGCTCGTTGAAGGCGATGTGTCCGTCTTCGCCCACGCCGCCCATGAAGAGATCGATGCCGCCGGCCTCGACGATCCGGGCCTCATAGTCGGCGCACTCCTTCACCAGGTCCTCGGCATTGCCGTCCAGGATATTTACGTTCTCGGGTTTGATGTCGATGTGTTTGAAGAAGTTGTTCCACATGAACGAGTGGTAGCTTTCGGGATGCTCCTCCGGGAGTCCCACATACTCGTCCATGTTGAACGTGATGACGTTCTTGAACGACACTTCGCCCGTCTTGTGACGGCGGATCAGCTCCTTGTAGGTCTCCAGCGGTGTGGAGCCCGTCGGAAGTCCCAGTACGAAGGGCGATTTGGTCACCTGCTCCTTGGCCTTGATCTGCTGGATGATGTAGTTGGCGGCCCATTGTGCCACCTGCTGCGGGGTATTTTCGATAATTAAGCGCATAAGCCTGTTGTTTTTTGATTTTCGGTTTTGTCGATATCCGGTCGGTCGGGGGAGGGAGGGCAGTGCACCCTCCCCTCCGGAACCGGATTTAGAACATGCGGACGAAGACCTCGATGGCCTGGTATTCGGCCATGCCGAGCTGGTCATAGAGTTTGGCGGTATTCTGCGTCCGCTCCTCGGCGCGCTGCCAGAACTCGCGCGGGTCATCGCCCGGGAAGGGCATGATATCCTTCTGCGAGAGGTGGCGGTAGATGGCGTGGCGCTTCATGATCAGCTCGTCGGGCGACAGGGGCACGGCCATGTCCACCATGCCGAGATCCCACTCCATCCATGCCCCGCGGTAGAGCCACAGGTGGCAATCCTTCATCCAGTCGTCCTCCTTGACCACCTCCAGGGCATTCAGTACGGCCTCCATGCAGGTGCGGTGCGTTCCGTGGGGGTCGGCCAGGTCGCCGGCGGCGTAGATCTGCTGGGGCTTGATCTCCCGGAGCAGGTTCACGATGATCTCGGTATCCTTCTCGGAGAGCAGGCCCTTCTTGATTCCGCCGGTTTCGTAGAACGGAAGGTTCAGGAAATGGGCGTTCGTGTCGGGGTTCAGCCCGAACGACCGCACGGCGGCACGCGCCTCGGCACGGCGGATCGAACCCTTGAGATCGAGCAGCGCCCGCGGTTCGGGTTGTCCCTTCTTCTTGCCGGCGATGATCTTTTCGACTTCGGCATAGTGGTCGCCGTATCCGAGCTGGCGGGCCGTGTCGATGTTCTGCAGCACGACGTCGTCGTGGACGGCCACGTTGCCCGAGGTTTCGTAGGCCACGTGTACGTCATGTCCCTGCTGGACGAGCCGGATGAACGTACCGCCCATCGAGATCACGTCGTCGTCGGGGTGGGGCGAGAAGATCACCACGCGCTTCGGGAAGGGTGACGACGGCACCGGACGTGTCGAGTCGTCGGCATTGGGTTTGCCGCCCGGCCAGCCCGAAATGGTGTGCTGCAGGTCGTTGAAGACGTCGATGTTGATCTGGTCGAAGGTGCGGCCCTGTTCGAGCAGTTCGCCGAGCGAATTTTCGATATAGTCCTTGTAGGTGAGTTTCAGGATCGGCTTCTTCACCACGCCGCAGAGCCATACCACGGCCTTGCGGACGAATTTCGGCGTCCACTCGCAGGGCCCGACCATCCACGGTGTCTGCTCGCGGGTAAGGAGTTGTGCGGCATTTTCGTCGATCACCACCTCGATATTGGCGTGAGCCTGCAGGTAGGAAGCCGGCACCAGGTCGGAGATCTCTCCTTCGACGACCTTCTGAATGATCCGGGCTTTCTCCTCGCCCCAGGCCATGAGGATGATGCGGTCGGCGCGCATGATCGTGTCGATACCCATCGTAATGGCCATCTTGGGGGTGTTCTCCAGTCCGTAGAAGGCTCCGGACTGTACTTTCCGCGTGTTGTAGGTAAGCTGTACGAGCCGGGTCCGCGACCGTGCGTAGGAACCCGGTTCATTGAATCCGATCTGTCCGTCCTCGCCCACGCCGATGATCATCAGGTCGATGTGACGGATGGCGTGGTCGTAGGAGGAGCAATACTCCGAGATGCGGCTTTCGGGGATCGTTCCGTCGGGAATGTGGACATTCTCCGGCTGGATGTCGATGTGGTTGAGGAACTCCTCGTGGATGCGGAAGTTGCGGCTCTGCTGTTCGGTCGATTTGATCGGGTAGAACTCGTCGAGGCTGTAGACGGCCACGTTGCGGAAACTGATCTGTCCCTCCTTGTGGCGTTTGACCAGTTCACGGTAGAGACCCAGGGGGGTGCGGCCGGTGGTCAGGCCCAGTACGAAGGGTTGGGCCTCCTCGTAGACTTCGTTCGAGGAGTGGATTTCGTTGTACGTGCGGATGGCCTTCACGATCGTGTCGGCGACATACAGCACTCCGTTGTATTCGTTTTCGTAGACCCGGGTATGGATCTTCTCATAACGATGGATGATGTCGCGCGGTGCCGATTCAGCGATCAGTCCGCCGTCTTTCGGCAAAGAATACTTGTTGTTCATCTTGTTTTTTATGTTACGTTGTATTTTTCCTGGTTGGGTTCCGTACTTTCCTGGCTCGGAACCTGTTTTGTTGTCACGCCCGGCCCGCTTTTTCGAACCGCGGCCCGATCCGTCTTTATTCCACGCTCCGGCCCCTTTTTTACGGCCCGGTCGGCTTTTTTCATGGCCCTCTTTTATTCCTCGGCCCGATCCGTCTTTATTCCACAGTCCGGCCCCTGTTTCACGCTCCGGCCCCTGTTTCACGCTCCGGTCCCTTTTCCCCGGCTCGGCACTTTTCCCGGCCTTCCACGCCTGGAGATATCGGATATCTGGGGCCTCCGGGATCGGTTTATTTCTCGAAGACCACCCGCTCGAAATATTCGGGACGGTGGAAATCGGGCTTCTCGGTCTGAATGGGCCTCCACGAGAGGAAGTGCGGATGCGAGAGGTTGTCGCCGCATTTGTAGAGGTTCACGCGGGCCTCCACACCGCTCCAGTCCTTGATTTCGTGCCGGAACAGCGCTTCGGGGGGTATGGCCAGGGTCAGCGACCAGTGGTTGTTCCCCTCACGCTCCTCGAAGGGTTCGCCGAAGGGCAGCGTCGTGGTTCGTTTTACCGAGTCCATCACCTCCTGTGCGGCGTGTACTGCATCGGCGTGCGTATGTCGGAATCCGAGGAGCATTCGTCCGATGCAGGTTGTTTCGAAATTGTAGTACCCGCTTTCGTCGCCCACGGCCAGGAAGAATTCCACGCACGAATCGGTCCAGACCTCTCCGTTGTCCTCCGTGACACGTGCGGCGGTGTAGTTCTCCGCGACGTCGAAGCGCAGCAGGAGCCTGTTGCCGGTGTGGAACATCCGGAACCTCACTTCCGGGGCATACGGATATCCGTCCGGCCAGTTGCAGCAGGCGATGGGTCGGGATTCGACCTGTGCGAACACCGCGTCGACGGCCTCCGGATTCTCGAAATCGATACCTGAAAACTTGCGGATTTCCATGTCTTGCGTCTATTTTTTGTATTTGGCGACTGCGTCGCGCACGATTTGGCACATCGTCGGGTATTGATCCTCCATGCTTTGCAGCAGTTTGTACTGGGCATGGGTTCTCACGAGGTTGTGCTCCGGGTATTTGATCTTGTAGTAGAGGTCTCCGTCGATGTAGTCCATCAGGAAGCGCAGCACCTGTTCGTAGGTGATGTAGCGGGCCGAGAAGGCCAGGTAATCGATTTCCGGCTGGGAGAGCTGGCTGGCACGCTGCGAGAGGTATCCCTCGGTGTAGGCTCGGAACATCTCGATCGACATACTGACGCGCGTGAGGTCGCGGTCATCCTCGTCTCCCGTGTTGGTGTAGGAGCGGATGGCGTCTCCGAAGTCGTTGAGCGACGTGGAGTTCATCACCGTATCGAGGTCGATGGCGCAGAGGACCTCTCCCTCCTTGTTGAAGAGGATGTTGTTGATTTTCGTGTCGTTGTGTGTCACGCGGGTAGGGATCGTGCCGTCCTCGACCATCTTCCAGAAGTCGAGCATCTCCCCGCGGCGCGATTCGATCCATCCGATCTCCGTCGCGAGCTCCTTCACGCGGCCGGCGGCATCGCGTTTCAGCGCCTCGTCCCACTGCACGAAGCGGTGGCGGATGTTGTGGAAACCCTTGATCGTCTCGGCCAGCGGCTCCGTGAAGTCGGCCAGCTGGGCCTGGAACTTTCCGATTCCCTCACCGCCCTTGCGGGCGAGTTCCGGGGAGTCGGCCTTGTTGTAGGCGATGGTGTCGGCGATGAAGACCGTGACGGCCCAGTAATCGCCCAGCGAGTCGATGTGGTAGAGTTTCCCGTCGAAGGTCGGGACGACGGTCATGGCCTCGCGCAGCGGGTCTCCGCCCTCGGCGATGACCCGGCGGCGAATGTGTTCGGTGACCTTGCGGATGTTCTCCATCATGCCCGGGACATCGGGGAAGATATTCTTGTTCTTGCGTTGGAGGATATAATCCGGGGTGTCTCCTGTTGTGCGGATGATGAACGTATCGTTGATGAAACCGTCGCCGAGCGAGTTGATCGCGGCGATGTCGCCTTCCAGCGCGAAGTGCGAAGCTATTTTCTGGAGTTCTGCCTGTAATTCTGCATTCATAGGTTGGAGTCCGTTTCGGTTTTAGGTTTATGCACTTTCAAAGATATTGAAAATTATGCAAAATTGCAACCTGAATTCGTGAAAAAAAGCCTGCTTTTTCGGCTGTAAAAAAGCAGGCTTTCGTTGTTCATGATGCGTTTATTCGATCGGGTCGACGATCGTGACTTTCATTTCGTAGGTCTGGATTCCCGATTCACCCTGGTAGTTTCCGTTGCCGACGAGGAACGTGACGGTGTAGGTTCCCGGCTTGGTGTAGGTGTAGGAGTAGCTCTTCACGTCGTCGGCCACGCCCTTGATGCTCTGGCCCGTATCGGGCGAGATGCCGTTGAGGTTGATCGGGCGCATGAAGACCCACTGGTCACAGACATAGGGGTGATTGGCCCAGTTGTATCCCTGGTAGACGATTTCGCCCGCGTTGTTCGACCCGGTTTCACCCTGGAGTTTGACCCAACCGTCTCCGGAGACGTTGTGCTCGTACGGATTATCGGCATCTTCCGGGATGGTGGAGTAGGTGACGAACGAGAGGTCCTCGTAATCGTAGACCTGAGGATTGTAACCGTTGAACTGCACCTCGATCTGGATTTCATTGAAGGCGAACGAACGCATGTTCTGGTTCTCCCCGTGGTGGAAATGCAGGGCGAACCCGAAATTCTCGGCATACTTCGTAATGTCGTAGCTGTAGGGCACTTTGGCCACGTTGACGAGGGAGACCCGATTGCTCAGGTTTTCATACTCCAGTTCTGTCCAGCCCGTGTACTGGTCGTCGATGGCGGCTACCAGGGCTCCGTCGGCCTCGGCATCCGCCCCGTTGAGACCTTCAAACTGATCCGTGACAAGAATGTTGCAGTAGCGCGTATCGGTATCCGTCTGGCCGTAGGCCTGGGCCAGTCCGAACGAGAGTTTGCACGAGATGATGTCCTCGAAAGCCACGCTTGTGCGGTCCCGGTATCTGTATTCGTGCCCCGTATCGCCGTTCCAGACGGTGATGTAGTCGGCATTGCCGCTGAAATTGAATACCACGGGGTCGCCCGTCTTGTAGGTATTCGTCGGGGCCAACTGCACCGAGAACTCCAGCGGTTCGTAGATTTCGTCGTGCTCGCACGAACTTCCCGCCGCCATGAGCGCGAGGGCCGTTGCGAGATATGTAATGCGTTTTGTCTTCATGGTCTGCTTTGCTGTTGTGCGTTTTACCATAAGGGGTTCTGAGTGAGTGCGTGGTTCACGGCCAGCTCCTTGGTCGGGATCGGCAGATAAATGTGCCGTTCGCTGACGTTGGCGTAGGTCGTGGCGGCGAAGTCCGTAATGGTCTTGTTCCGGAATTTGTTGTCATTGGGAACGTTGGTCCCGGCCTGGTGCATTCGTGTCTCGAAGATGCCCCAGCGGATCAGGTCGTACTTGCGCAGCCCCTCGAAAGCCAGTTCGCGGCCGCGTTCGTTGCGAACCAGTTCGCGGAATAGCTGAGGATCGTTCAGCTGGCTCTCGTTGGTCTGGATTCCGGCCCGCGTACGGACGGCCTTGACCGCCTCCTTGGCGATGTCGTCCGGAGCCCCGGCATACTCGTTGATTGCCTCGGCATACATCAGCAGGATGTCCGAATAGCGCAGGATCGGGAAGTTGATCGTCGTGTAGAGGTTCTTGGCTGACATCTGGTTTTCGTAGATGGTCTCGCGGCGCCACTTGCCCGCATTGCGCACGGCGCTCATAACCTCCGGGTCATAGTTGATTACGTCTTTTTCTTTATTCGGATCTAAGCCCGGGTTGTAGGCATTTTCGACTGTCAGGTCGAGGCCTTCGACCTCTCGCGTGGCAAAGTTGTTCTGGTAGATCCATGGGGTTTTGTACATGCTCCTCTCCTGAAGCAGCACGCGCGTGACGTTGACGCCGTCCTGCTTGTAGGTGATCTCCTGACCTTTCTTGGTGTCGGTGTTGCCGAATCCGCGGTAGTTGTAGCCCGGGAGGTTCCAGATCCGGCGCTTGTCGATAACCGGTTCGTTGACCTTATTGTATTCGTCTTCCGCGGCACTCAGGTCGGTTTCCACGCGGTCGGTCTCCGAATAGAGCTGCCAGAGGGTGTACGAACCGTTGTAGAAGCCGTAGGAGTAGTTGCAGGCCCATTCCGAGTAATTGGTGGTTCCCGACTGCGATTTCAGACCGATCAGATCGCCGATACGGCCGTTGGTCCACTTGTCGGCACTCGTGCGGTCGCCGAGGAATTCGGCCTCCCACATCGACTCGTGATACTCCGTGTCGTATTTGTCCTGGATCATGTTGATGAAGACCTGCTCGTAGCTCGGATTCAGCACGTAGCCTCTTTCGGCAATGACCTTGTATGCCCAGTCGGCGGCCTTCTTGTACATCTCCTGCTTCGAGAGTCCCTCGACATTGTCCACGCTTTCGCCGGCCATGAAGAGGTAGATGCGGGCGAGAATACCCTCGGCCACCTCCCGGGTGACACGCGAGGGGTTCAGGTTGACGTCCGTGCTGAGATCGTCGACGATCGCTTCGATCTCGTCGACGCACCATTTGAGCACATCCTCCTGCGGCGTAGCGGCCAACTGCACGTCTTCGGGGTTGGGAGAGGTCGTCGATACCACGCGCAGAGGCACGTCACCCCAGGCCTGAGCCAGCAGGAAGTGGTAGTAGGCCCTGAGGAATCTCGCTTCGCCCAGATAGACCTCGATGCCGTCCGAGAGGGTCTCCGTGTCGATCTTCGAGTCGGCTACCGAGGTCTCGACACCCTGGATGTATTCGTTGGCATTTTTGATACCCTGATAGAGTTTCAGCCACGTCTCGTAGATGACAGCCGTACCTGCGGCATGGTTGTAACGGTCCGGGCGCGTATCGGTGCTGTTGTAGTTGTTGAAGTAGCAGAGGTCGTCGGCGTTGCTGATCTGCAGCGAGTAGTAGTTTCCGTAGAGGGCCTCGCTGCTCAGGACGCCGTAGACTCCGGCAAGTCCGTATTGCAGTTTTGTCTCGGGCGTGTAGTAGCCTTCGCTGCCGATGACCTGCGGATCCGTGTCGAGGAACGTACATGCCGAGAGTGCCGTTCCCAGCAGCGCCAGGCTACCCAGTTTGTATATATTCTTTATTTTCATGGCGATATAGTGCTTTTGGGCGTTAGAACGTGATGTTTACGCCGGCCGTGAAGCCGTAGGCGCGGGGGTATGCCGACCAGTCGAAACCGGGGGTCAGCACCGAGTTGCGGGTCGAGACCTCGGGATCCGGACCGCTGTAGTTGGTCAGCGTCCAGATGTTGTCGGCCGAGACGTAGATGCGCATGGAACTGATACCTGCCTTGCGGAGCTGGCGGCTCGGGATCGTGTAGCCTAAGGAGACGTTCTTCAGACGCAGGTAGGAGCCGTCCTCGATGACGCGCGACGAATACTCCTCGCTGCCCGTTGCGCTTGTGCGCGGGATGTCCGAGGTGGGGTTGTCCGGGGTCCAGCGGTTGGCGAACGTCGAGAACTGGTTGGTCTGGGCCTTCCATCCCGACTCGAAGACCAGCCGGTTGGCATTGAGAATGTCGTTTCCGTAGCTCCACGAGAAGAAGATGTTCAGGTCGAAGCTCTTCCAGTTGAAACTGTTGTTGAAACCTCCCGTGTGCAGCGGCTGTCCGCAGCCGATGAGCGTACGGTCGTAGTCGTCGATCTTGCCGTCGCCGTTCATGTCGCGGTACTTCAGGTCGCCGGGCTGCATCGTGTTGCCCTTGTAGGCGGGGATTCCGTCACGCAGGCTGCCGTCCGCATTGAAGTCTTCGGGTTTGTAAGTTCCTTCGTAGATGAAGCCGTACATCATGCCCGTGGGCTTGCCCACCTGAGAGATGTAGGGGAACTGCGAGTTGAATTTCGTCTCCCACGATACGGAGGTTTGCAGCGAGTTCTGGTTGTCGACCAGTCCGAGAATCTTGTTTCGGTTGAAGGCGATGTTGAACGACGTCGACCACTGGAAGTTCCGGGTTTTGATGTTCACGGTTTCGAGCGTGAACTCGAATCCGCGGTTGCGGATGCTTCCGATGTTGAGCATACCCTGTTCGTAGCCGGCCGATGCGGGCAGCAGGGCATAGAGCAGCAGGTCGCGCGTCACCTTGTCGTACCAGTCGGCCGTCACTTTGAGCCGGTCGTCGAAGAAGCCCAGGTCGATACCGACGTTGAACTGTTCGGTGGTCTCCCACTTGAGTTTTTCGTTGGCCATGTTCGAGATGTAGTAACCCGGCACGCGCTCGCCGTTGAATACGTAGTCGAAGGAGTTGCCCGAGCCCGGCGTGACGGTGATCTGCGAGTAGAAGTCATAGGGCGTCTGGGTTCGGTTGTTACCCGTCAGACCCCACGAGAAGCGGAGCTTACCGTTGTTGAGCCACTCGGAATTCTTGAAGAGGTTTTCGCGGTTGAAGTTCCACGAGGCGCCCACCGAGGGGAAGTAGCCCCAGCGGTTGTCGGAGGGGAACTTCGACGAACCGTCGGCACGGAACGAGAAGGTCAGATAATACTTGTAGCGGAAGTTGTAGTTCGCACGCAGGAACATCGACATCATGCGCCAGTCGAAATAGTTGCTGGCCACGCTCTGGTAGTTACCGGTGTAGATACCTGCGATGCCCAGCTCTTCGGAGGTGATCTGCGTGGCCGAGATTCCTTCGTAGGTGTTTTTCTGTCCCTGGAACGAGAGACCCACCATCATGTCGACGTTGTGGTTGCGGCCGAAGCGGCGCTTGTAGTTGAGCGTGTTTTCGTTCGACCAGTTGGCCTGATCGGTCCAGTAGATGGCGCCGTTGACGCCCTTTCCGCTCGGCGAGCCCGGATAACCCGTATAGGTTTCGGTGCCGTTGAACTCTTCGCGGCGCCGTTTGTTCATCACGTAGCCGCCCGTGGTCTTGAACGTCAGTTCGGGGGTGATCTTCCACGTCAGGGCGATGTTGGCGTTGAGGTAGTCGACCAGCGTTTTGCGATACTCGTTCTTGGCCGTCTTCACGGGGTTGAAACGGTAGTCGTTCGATCCGTCGATCGAAGCGTCGAGGATCGAGTCGAGGATATCCTGCCCGGGGGCCGTCACGGGACGGTAGCCCCAGACCGAGTACATCAGCCAGCCCGACGACGAGGAGGTTGTTTCGGCCGTCGTGGGGTTTACGCCGTTGGTTGCCGTGCGCGAGTAGTTGGCATTGGCGTTGAGGGTGAGTTTCTTGTTGATCGGCAGCGTGAAGTTCGCCTTGCCCTGGTAGCGCTGGAAGTTCGAGCGGATGATGATACCGTCCTGGTCCAGGGCCGAGAATCCGACGTTGTAGCGCAGGCCCTCCTTGTTGCCGCCCGAGAGCGAGACGTTGTAGTTCTGCTGGAAGGCCGTACGGTAGAGTTCATCCTGCCAGTCGATGCCGGGGATGTTGTGGTAATCATCGAGCGTGAGGTTGCGGCCGTACTCCTCGCTGTAACTGTAGTAGGTGCTGGCCAGCGTCTCTGCCGAGGAGAGCTCCTCCTGCAGGCGGACGAACTCGTAGGAGTCCATTAGGTCGACCTTGTTGGCGATGTGGCTCATCGAGAACGAGGCGCTGAAGTTGACGGTGGGTTTGCCTTCGTTACCGCGTTTGGTATTGATGACGATGACGCCGTTGGCGCCGCGGGCACCGTAGATGGCCGTAGCCGAGGCATCCTTCAGCACGTCGATCGACTCGATGTCCGCGGGGTTGATCGACGTGGCGAACGACCCTTCGGAGGGGAATCCGTCGATGATGTAGAGCGGGGCGTTGCTCTGGGTGAGGGAGTTGTTGCCTCGGATGGTGATGTTGGCCTCGGCGCCCAGCGAACCGTCGCCCGTAGTGACCACCACGCCGGCGATACGGCCGTTGAGTGCCTGGTCGAAGTTCGTGACGTTGGCCTTCATCATGGTACCCAGGTCGGCTTTGGCGACCGAACCGGTCAGGTCGCGGCGCGTCGTGGTGCCGTAACCGATGTTGACGATCTCGACGGCTCCCAGCTGGGTGGCTTCTTCAGCCATTTTCACGTTGATGGTGGTTCGTTTGCCGACGACCTCCTCGACGGTCGTATAACCCAGGTAGGAGAAGACCAGAGTCTGGGTTTCTCCGACTTTGATCGAGTAGTTGCCGTCGATGCCGGTAGTCGTACCCGTGGTCGTACCCTTGACCACGACATTGACGCCGATCAACGGGACGTTGTTGGTGTCAACCACACGTCCGACCACGGTGGGTTGTGCGAAGGCTTCACCCGTCAGGAATACCGACAGGGTCAGCAGCACGACCGCGGTCATTCGTTTCAGTGCTTTTTTCATAAATATAAATATAGAGGTTGTGGGGTAAATAGGTTTACTTTTTCTTGAGTCGGAATTCCACGGGTTGTCCGTGGCGGCAGGTGACTTTCAGGATGGTTTCCGCGTCGGCCTGGGAGAGTTCCACGTTTGCGGCGGGATTAACGAGTTCCCAGGCGCCGCCGAGGCGAACCTCCTTTTCGATGGGCTGGCTCTCCTGGCGCGTGGTGTATGTTTTTTCGGTGAGGCCCAGGTCGGGGGTGCAGACGCTCATGACGATCTGCCCGTCGGCGTCGACCCGTTCCATGACGATTGTCTCTTCGGTCACGCCGCGCACGAGGCCGTCGCTCTTGTACTCCTTGAAGCAGACGTAACCCGTGATTCCGGTCTGGAGGTCCTTTACCACATGGGCCATGTTGTCTTTGCGGACCACCTCGTATTCATCCTTCTTGAGCAGGCGGTTGATCTCCTTGTTCGAGGGCTGGACGTAGACGACGTATTCGTATCCGGCCTGTTTCGGGGCGCGGCCGTGGTCGATGTATGCGGTTGCGAAGTCGCCGGTCTGCATGGCATGGGTCTTGTCGTTGGGCGAGGTCTGTTCCTGTTTGAGGACGTTCAGGGCGCCGGCATTCTTCACCACGTAGAAATTGCCCTTCGTGTCGGAGAGCACGACACGTTCGCCGCCTTTCGAGAGGTGGAGCGGGAAGGTGTCGTAGATTTCGCCGTCGACCTCCATCTGTTCGCCGCGGTCGGCGAGCTGGAGCTGGAAGAGCGTTGTTTCGGTGGGGTAGGTCGTGTTGTTGTTGTCGATGCCGCTTCCGAGGAAGACCAGTCGGTTGTCGAAACAGAAGACCGTCTTGTAGGCCGTGGCGCCGGGGGTGAAGTTCTTGCGGCTGCCCTCGACGAAGTGGAGGGCCAGGATGCCGTTGCGGCCTTCGAGCGACGAGGCGCCGGAGAAGCGTTCGGGGTTGCGTTCCATGAGGGTTCCGGGGAGCGGGTTGTTGAGTTCGGCCCAGGGCAGGTGGATGGTGGTGGTGCCGGGGACCCGGTTCCAGTCCCATCCGTTCTGTACGAATCCGCTGGCGGCGGCCGAGACGGGGTTGCCCGACCCGATGATCGGGGCCGAGCCGTAGCTCTGGTAACGTCCGTAGCGGTTGTCCCGGGTGTAGATTTCCGAGCCCCAGACATCCGTATTGAAGGCCTTGAGGGTAACCATCCAGTCGTCGCGGCGGTGGATTCCCAGGGCGCCGTAGTTGTAGACGAAGAAGCCCGAGGGGGTGGGGCCTGCGGAGATGCCCTCCTTTTTGAAGAGGCTGTTGAGCTCCCGGTCGGTGCCCTTGAGCCGGAGGTAGGCTCCGGCCAGGTCGGGATCGACGTTCTTGCCGCTGCCGGTCAGGTCGCCCAGGGCGGCCAGGTGTCCGAATGCGTTGACGTCGGCATCCGGGATCCGACCGTTCTTGTTCAGGGGGTGGCGTCCGGCGATTCCGAGGCCCCAGTCGCGCAGGTTGGTGTAGTTGGCCATGGTCAGCAGGGCCAGCTTGAAGTGTTTGCGGGCCTCTTCCGTGAGGTTGAAGTCGGTGCTTCGGACCGCCTTGCAGTAGTATCCGATCGTGGCGAAGGCGCCGGTCGAGTAGGCGGGGTAGAGGCCTCCGTGGTGGAAGGTCGTACCGTCGACCTTGATGCCGCCGATGGTGCCGGGCGTGAAGTCCAGACTCCCGGACATCCACCGCGAAAGGCCCTTCATGGCGCGGTACTGTTCGGCTTCGGTGGGGAGCATCAGGGCGCTGATGAGTTTGGGCATCAGGAGCGTGTGCCACGAGTCGAGCAGTTCGTCACGTCCGTAGACATAGGGTTTGCGCGTCTCGGAGAGGCCGCTCCAGTAGGCCAGCACGCGGACATACTCGTCGGTTTTGCCGCGCTGTGCGATTTTGTCGCGCATGAGCCACATGGCGTCGTAGATCTTGCGCACGTTGTAGCCGTAGTGGTGGTTGGTTCCGTTTCCGTGGCCGAAAGCGAAGCCCTGGTCGATGGCGTGGTCCATGACCAGGAAGAAGTCATCGTCGTATTTCGGGTCGCCGTTGACGTAGCTGTTCAGGGCGAAGGCATTGAGCATGTTCTCGATGTCGTCGAGACGGAGTTCGCCCTTCGGGCGGTTGCACTCGTCGTTCGAGAGCAGCGGGGCGCCGATGATGCCGCCGTCTTCGGTGCGGTGGATTTTGGCGTTCTGGAAGGTTTTCAGCGCCCGCGGGATGATCGTTCCGTTGATGTAGTTTCCGCTCGACATGTTGGCCTCGACGATGGCGTTGATGCGGGACTTTACCAGGTCGAGTTGTTTTTTCTCGTCGGCCGTGATTTCCCGCAGGGGTTCGTCGTATTCGTACTGCTCCCACTCCCAGAGCCGGGCCCAGTGCCAGAGCGAGCGTTTGAGGTTGCAGTTGTTGTTGGGGATCTGCTGGTCGGGGGTAATCTGGTCGTGCAGGCGGGTTTCGGCGAAGGTCAGGCGGTCGATGAAGAGCTCACCGCTCTGGACGCCCTCGGGGGTGGAGATCACCAGTCGCGAGATCTGTTGCGAGGCGTGGTCTCCGGGCATGTCGTTGTACTTGATCCAGCAGGCTCGCCAGCCCGTGAAGTCGAGGTGGAAATCGAAGTAATAGGGCGTTTCGCCCGTGGGGGTTTCGAAGGCGAAGTGGAGGTCGGCGTTGACGGCCTTGGGGTTGTAGATCCAGAGCATGACGCCGGCCTGTTTGACGCGGAACGAGCGGATGAGTTGTCCGAAATCGTTGTATTGGAGGGTCGAGGGTGCGGTCCAGCTCCAGAGCAGCGACTGTTGTCCGTCCTTGTAGTGTTTTTGGCTCAGTTCGATACGGCTGTTTTCCCCGCAGGAGAAAGCCTTGGGAATTTCGGTTTCGAAGTTGATTTTTGCATCGATGGCAGCATGTACGGGCAGGCTCCCCAGAGTCGCGAAAAGCCCTAAAACGGCTGATGTACCGTATAATAAGAATCTCTTCATATCATTCAATTTGTTCAAAATTAATGAAAGAAATTGGACCGCCAAAATTTATAACGCAGAAAATCGTAAAAATTTACATCGGGTTGGAAAAAATTGTTAAAAAATAGCGGAAGTCCGGAAATTATTTTATCTTTGTACGCAAAGTGCGGTTTGGTTAGTGAAAAAATCAGTAACGGAGAGCATCTCTTCGGCCTGATTCGCATACATATATGTAATTTTACTTGTGTAACTATTGACCATCAAAATCGAATTTATGACTGTTTTAACCAAATTTGCGGTGGCCGTGCTCTTCGCCGGAGGCGCCGTTGCCTGCTCGCAGGCCCCGAAAAGTGTCTCGATCATCGACGAAAATATCGCTGTAGCCAAGCAGCAGTTGGCAATGCTGGCCGATTCGAGCGAAATGACCGGTGCGATCCGCATTCCCTCGACCTACAAGAACGGACGTATCGACTATGTTCCGACCGACGACTGGGTGAGCGGCTTCTTCGCCGGGAACCTCTGGTACATGTATGAACTGACGGGCGACGAGGCCTGGGCGGAGCGTGCGCGCAAGCATACCGAGATTCTCGACTCGATCCAGTATCTGCAGTGGCACCACGACGTCGGGTTCATGATCTACGACAGCTACGGCAACGGTCTGCGGTTGAAAAACATTCCGGAGTACCGCGACGTGATCGTACAGACCGCCAAGTCGCTGTCGACACGTTTCCGCGAGGTGCCGGGCGTGATCCAGTCGTGGGATGCCGACCGGGGCTGGCAGGGCAAGCGCGGGTGGCAGTGCCCGGTGATCATCGACAACATGATGAACCTCGAACTGATGTTCAAGGCCACGGAGTTCTCGGGTGACAGCACCTTCTACAAGATTGCGGTGAGCCATGCCGACCGGACGATGAAGGAGCACTTCCGCGACGATTACAGCTGCTATCACGTGGTGGACTACGACCTCACGGACGGCCATGTCCGGGGCCGTTGCACGGCGCAGGGTTATGCCGACGAGTCGGCGTGGGCCCGGGGACAGGCGTGGGCCGTCTACGGCTATACGGCGTGCTACCGCTATACGGGCGACAAGCGCTACCTGGACCATGCGGAGAAGGTGGCCGACTTCATGCTCAACGATGCGAACATGCCGGAGGACCTGGTTCCCTACTGGGACTACGATGCGCCGAACATCCCCGACGAGCCGCGTGATGCCTCGACGGCCGCCGTGCTGGCTTCGGCCTTCTACGAAATGTACACCTATACGAACAACGATCTCTACCGGGAGAAGGCCGACAAGATGATTGAGTCGCTGTCGTCGCCGGCATACCGGGCTCCGGTGGGCGAGAACGGCGGGTTCCTGCTGATGCACTCCGTGGGGAGCGTTCCGCACGGCAGCAACATCGACGTGCCGCTGAACTATGCCGACTACTATTTCCTCGAAGCGCTGATCCGCAAGGGTCATGTCGAGAAGGGCGAACCTTTGTTCTAAACCGGCGGATCGATGCGTAGACTGATTTTTCTTGCCGCGGCGGCGGTGTGGTCGCTGACCGCGTCGGCGCAGGCCCTGAAGGAGGTTGCCGACGGGCGGATTCTCTCGTTCGAGGAGTCCGCGGCGCCTTTTGAGGCTTCGCGCGGTTCGTCGCTGCAGGTTTCCGGCGACCACTACAAGCATGGCAGCCATTCGGTCCGCTGGCAGTGGTCGCGGCCGGATGCGCAGTTGCGTATTGCGGCTCCGGTCGGTTATCTGGCGAAGAATCCCAATCCGCGGGAGACTTCGGTTTCGACCTTTGTCTTCTGGGTCTACGCCCCGAAGGCGCTGGAAGGTTCTTTGCGTTTCGAGTTCCGCAAGGAGGGCCGGACGTGCGCGTGGTTCGACTACGGGTTGAACTTCACCGGCTGGCGCGGGGCCTGGGTGGCCTTCGACCGCGACATGCAGGGCCATCCCGAAGAGGGGATGGACGAAGTGGTCGTGCGGGTCGAGGGGGTCCGCAAGGGCGAACTCTTCTTCGACCACTGGATTCTCTCGTCGTTCCAGGACGTGCGGCAGCACACGGCGGATTTCCAGGCACCGTTCATCAATGCCGGAACCACGAGCCACTGGCTTGTGCTGCTTGAGTCGTGGCGCAATCCGATGCCTGCGGCTCCGGCCACGATCGACGAGGCTGTGAAGAACGACATGACGACTGTCGGGACGCGCCTGCGCGAACTGCTCCTGGAAGGGAAGACTCCGCAACCGCTGGAGAGCCTGCGCAAGCGTTTCGCGTCGTATGGCATTACGGAGAATGCGGACGGGACGCTGCACGGCAAACCGATCTGGTTCGTGCGTTATGCCGAGACCTATATCAACCTCGGGCATCCGGATGTGGCGAAGCTCTTCGCCGACAACGGGCAGCTGCTGCGGGGTTACAACGACTTCATGTTCCAGATTGCCGTGGCGCACGACGCCGCGCAGGACCCTGCCGAACGGGCCGAACTCGAACGGATGTATATCCTGCTGACGCGCCATCTGCTGGATCAGGGCTTTGCGGCGGGCAGCGCATTGGGGACCCTGCACCATCTGGGGTACAGTATGCGCAACTTCTACACGGCTCCGGTGATCATGCGCGACGTGCTGCGTGAGGCGGGTCTGGAGCACGAGGTGCAGCAGGCCATGGAGTGGTTTTCGGGCGTAGGGGAGGTGAAACTCCCGCCCGCGGTGCCCGGGATGGACATCGACGCCTTCAACACCTCGCTGATCGGGCGTCTGGCCAGTATCGTGATGTTGCCGGATACGCCGCAGAAGGCGGCCTACCTGACGGCCTTCTCGCAGTGGGTCGACAACGGCTACAAGGTGACCGAGGGGACGAGTCCCTGCTTCAAGAGCGACGGGACGATCTTCCACCACCGCCACCACTATCCGGCCTATGCCGTCGACGGCTTGAGCGGCGGGGGTGTGAATGCCGTGTGGCTGCTGTCGAAGACGCGCTTTGCGGTGAGCGAGGAGAGCCATGCGATCCTGAAACGGGCGCTGCTCGAAATGCGTTTCTACTGCAATCAGCGATCGTTCCCGCTGGCCCTGTCGGGTCGCCATCCCGACGGCAAGGGAGCCCTGGTTCCGTGGCATTACGCGCGGCTGGCCGTAGCGGGCTCTCCGGACGGACGGCAGGAGATCGACCCGGAACTGGCGGCCGCCTACCTGCGGGTTTGCGACGGCGAGGATAGCTATACGCGGCTCTTCACCGGGAAGGGAATCCCGGCCGAGGCTTCGCCCACGGGAACCCACGTCTACGGCTACAACGCCTCGCTGGCGCATCGTCGCGGCGACTGGCTGGTGACGGTGGCGGGGCACAGCCGCTATGTCTGGGCCGCGGAGATCTACCAGGGCTGCAACCACTACGGGCGCTACCTGACGAACGGGAGCCTGCAGCTGCTGGGCGACGGCGATCCGGTGAGTGCCTTCGGCAGCGGGTTCCGGCAGGAGGGCTGGGACTGGTGCCACATTCCCGGCACGACGGCCCTTGCCATCCCGATGGAGCAGATGAAGGCCGACATCCGCAACGTGGACACCTTCTCGGGTTACGAGGAGATGCTGTTGTCGGACGAGGCGTTTGTCGGCGGGGTGAGCCACGAGGGGCGCAACGGCCTCTTCGCCATGAAACTCCACGACCACGACAAGTATAACGGTACGCTGCGGGCCCGGAAGTCGTTCTTCCTCTTCGACAACCGGGTGGTCTGCCTGGGTTCCGACATCGAGAACCGGGCCGAGGGCGGCGTGCATACGACCCTTTTCCAGAACTTCCTGGAGCGAGAGTCCGATCCGGTCGAGGTCAACGGCGAACGGGTGACGGCCTTCCCCTATGTGGCGATCCTGCCGAAAGGGGCTCTCCTGCGGGACAACCTGCGGAACCTCTATGTGATTCCGGCCGGGAAGGTCTGCGTGAAGAAGAGCCTCCAGCACTCGCTGCACGAGGAGACCGACGCGCCGACCGAGAACGACTTCGCCACGGCGTGGATCGACCACGGCGAGGGTGCGGTCGAAGGCGGAGGATACGAATACCTGATGGTGGTGCACGCTTCGGATGACGAGGCGGCGCGCTATGCCGGGGAGCTTCCCTACGAGGTGTTACGGCGCGACTCGACGGCGCATATCCTGCGCGACCGTCCGACGGGCATCGTGGGTTATGCGTTGTTCCGCGGCGGCGAGGTGAATGAAGGGCTTCTGGAGCGGGTTTCGCTGCCGTCGCTGGTGATGATCGGCGGCGGGGAGGGCTCGTTGACGGTCAGTGTGGCCGATCCGGACCTGCGCTTCTACGAGGGACCGAGCGACGAGGTGTTCGATGCCGACGGCAAGCGGGTCGAGCGGAGCATCTACTCCCGGACGTGGATCGACGATCCTTCGCGGGCCTCCGAAGTACAGGTGACGGTCCGGGGCCGCTGGGCGCTGGACGGCGGATCGGAGACCTGCCGGGCGGCGGTGGACGGCGACCGGACGGTGCTGACCTTCACGTGCCGTGAAGGCGCGACGCGCGAAGTGAAACTGAAAGAACTGAAATAGTTTTAAAATGTTGAGAGCCAGAAATATGATTCCGTTTGCGGGCCTCGCCCTGACCGCCTGCGGGCCGTCGGTGGCGGAGCGCCCCAACGTGATCTACGTATTCCCGGATCAGTATCGCAACTCCTCGCTGGGATTCTGGTCCGATCCCGAATTTGCCTCGCAGGTGGCCTGGCGGGGGGATCCGGTGGTTACGCCGAATCTGGACCGTTTTGCCCGGGAGGCCGTGGTGCTGAGCGAAGCCGTGAGCAACTTCCCGGTGAGCAGTCCGCACCGCGGGATGCTCCTCTCGGGGATGTATCCCGAACGGAACGGTGTAGTCCTGAACTGCATGTCGGAGCGTCCGGAGAGTTCGCTGCGTGAGGATGCCGAGTGTATCGGCGACGTCTTCTCGGCGGCGGGCTACGACTGCGCCTACATTGGCAAGTTGCATGTCGACCACCCGACGAAGAACAACCCGCAGCGTCCGGGCACCTACGTGAGCGACATGGTGCCCGAGTGGGATGCCTATACGCCGCCCGAACGCCGCCACGGATTCAACTACTGGTACTCCTACGGCACCTACGACGTGCACAAGCATCCCCATTACTGGGATACGGAGGGCAACCGCCACGACGTGGACGAGTGGTCTCCGCAGCACGAGATCTCGAAGGCGATTGAATATATCGAGAACCGGGATGCACAGCGCGATTCCCGAAAACCGTTCTTCATGATGGTGGGGATCAACCCGCCGCATTCGCCCTACGCCTCGACCGAGGACTGCGACCTGGAGGGCTACGAGCTTTATAAGGACAAGTCGCTGACGGAGCTGCTCGTGCGCGGGAATGCCGATACGACGATGGCCAAGGCGGCTGCGGCGCGTTACTACTTCGCCAACGTGAGCGGCATCGACCGGGAATTCGGGCGCCTGCTGCAGGTGTTGGACGACATGGGGATGGCCGACAATACGATCGTCATCTTCGCCTCGGACCACGGCGAGACGATGACGAGCCATTCGGTCACCGATCCGAAGAACTCCATCTGGCGCGAGTCGCTGAACATCCCCTTCCTGGTCCGTTACCCGGGGCGTTTGCAGCACCGGGTGGACGACCTGCTGCTGTCGACTCCGGACATCATGCCGACGGTGCTGGGACTGGCGGGTCTGGGCGACCGGATCCCGGAGAGCGTCGAGGGGCGGGACTTCTCGGCGGTGCTGCGGCAGGACGCGGTGCAGCCCGAGCGGCCGCGTGCGGCGCTCTACCTGCGCAACCTCGACGGGGAGCGTGATGCCGAAGGTCTGGTCCGCGGCTTCTTCCCCGAAGCGCGGGGCCTGAAGACCGCCACCCATACGATGGAGTTGTGCATCGACCGCGACGGACGGCTCAAGCGGGTGCTGCTGTACGATGACGTGCAGGATCCCTACCAGCTGCAGAATCTCGATCCCGCGACCTGCCCCGAACTCTTTGCATCGCTGTGCGGGGAGCTGGCCGGGTTGCTGCGGGAGAACGACGACGTGTGGTTCCGCGAACGGGTGTTGCCGGAGCTGATTCCTTATGATACGGAAAACCAATTCTGAATTGTTTATGAATAAATTGTTTTTGTGGATTGCAGCGGTTTCGGCCTTCGTGCTGCAATCGTGTGAGAAGACCGACGGGATCCAGGATGAGATCGACAGCCTGCGGGACCGTGTGGCCGCTCTGGAATCGAAGGTCGGTGATGTGAACTCCGGTATTGCGGCGTACCATCAGTTGTTGACCGAAACGAAAGTGATCGTCGGCGTCAAGGAGAATGACAAGGGATATGTGATTGAGATGAGTGATGGAAGCCAGTATCCCGTGATCGAGGGTGAAAAGCTCGATGTGCTGGTTCCCGTGCTGGGAATCGACGAGGAGGGCTATTGGACCATCAGCCTGGACAACGGGGCCACCGTTACGCGGATCAAGGATGGCAGCGGCAATGATGTTTCGGCGTGGCCGATGGTCGACGGCGAGCACCAGCCCGATGCCGCAGGGATTACTCCGCAGTTGCGGATCTCGGCCAACGGAACCTGGGAGGTGAGCTACGACGGAAGTTCGTGGACCGAGCTGCTGCAGGACGGCAAGCCGGTCAATGCCATGGGCGAGAATGTGACTCTCGGTTACAGTTCCGTGTTCAAGTCTGTGGTTTACGATGAGGAGAACCACCTGTTTTCGGTCGAACTCGTTACGGGAGAGAAATGCTCCTTCCCGGTTTACGACACTTTCGATCTGACGATCGATGCCGGAGAGAACGAGACGTTCTTCCTGGGCGAGACTCGGCAGTTCGAGGTCGTGCAGACGAATGTTGCCGAGGCGCTGCTCCGGGCTCCCGAAGGGTGGAGCGCCGAGCTGGAGGAGACGACCCTGACGGTGACGGCCCCGAAGTCCTATACGGCGCCGGGAGTGGATGGTCTGACCCTGTCGGTGATTGCAACCTCGAAAGAGGGCTATCTGAAGATCGTGCCGCTGAAGCTGACGCTGAAAAACGAGACGTGGGATGCCAACGCCTGCACCGCATGGAAAAATTTTAAGCTCCGGAACGACGAGAACGTACTGCTCGATTTCTCGTATGCCGGTTACAAACGCGGAGAGGTAGCTCCTCCGGATGTCTGGGGCCTGGGCTACAAGGTCTACAACGTGCTCGACTACGGACTGGACCCCACGGGGGAAACGTCGTCGCGCGAGGCCTTCTGCAAGTTGATGCGTGAGTTGAAACTCTACCGGGCTGCGGGTGACACCCATGCGAATGCCAACGCCAACGCGATCATCTACTTCCCGGAGGGCAAATACGTGCTGCACAGCCAGGAAGACAACGTTGCCGTGGATGATGAAACCTATACGAGTTCCGCTATCATCCTGCTGGGCGGTAATTTCGTGATCAAGGGAGCCGGTCGAGACAAGACGCAGCTGATCATGGATGCCGAGAACTGGCCCGAAAATCCTGAGAATATGTGGTCGTCGCCCATGATGCTCAATATCAAGCACAACTCGGGGACTTCGGAAATTTCGCGGGTTACGGCAGATGCCCCGGCAGGCTCCTTCTCGATCGAGGTTGGATCGACCACCGGCGTGAAGGCCGGCGACTGGGTGCTGCTTAAGCTGGAGGACAACTCGACGGAACTCGTGGCGCAGGAACTGGCTCCCTACGGTGTGGAGGGCAATATGTCGGACATCAAGACGATCCACATCGAGGACTATCACCAGGTGAAGTCCATCAGCGGCAATACGGTGACCTTCTACGAGCCGCTCTTCTATGACGTCGAGTCGAAATGGAAATGGACGCTGAACAAGTATAACCACTACGAGAACGTCGGCATCGAGGACCTGACGTTTGTGGGACATGCCAAGGATCATTTCGGTCACCATGTCGACTGGCGTGACGACGGAGCCTACAAACCGCTCAACATGATGCGTCTGACCAACTCGTGGATCCGGAGGGTCGATTTCGAGAGTGTGAGCGAGGCGCTGTCGATCGTTTCGAGTGCCAACTGCTCGGCCTACGACATCCGCATTACGGGCAACCGCGGCCACTCGGCCGTCCGTTCGCAGTCCTCTTCGCGCGTCTTCATCGGCAAGATCATCGACCAGACGAGCGGTTACGAGTGCATCAATTCGGCCGGAGAGTCCGGTCCCACCTTCCTGGAGAATGCCGGGCAGTATCACGCTTCGGGTGTTTCGAACCCGGCGCTGGGCACCGTGCTGTGGAACAACACGTGGGGAACCGACGCGATGTTCGAGTCGCACTCCAAGCAGCCGCGGGCCACGCTGGTGGACCGTTGTACGGGCGGTTTCGTGCAGTGGCGTTTCGGCGGCGACGACTCGAATGTCCCGAACCATCTGGGCGATCTGACGATCTGGAATATGAATGCCACGAATGCCAAGCATGATTTCGGTGCATCGGTCTTCAAATGGTGGCGGTCGAACAGCGCCTGGTGGAAGACGCTTCCGCCGATCATCGTGGGCTTCCACGGCGCTCAGGTGAACTTCCAAGAGACGGACGAAAGCGGCAATCAACAGGTCGAATACCTCGAAAGCAACGGCACGGCCGTTCAGCCGGAATCGCTTTACGAAGCGCAGTTGCGCGAACGTCTGGGTTATGTTCCGGGCTGGTTGAACTCCTTGAAATAAATAACAACACACGATAAATTATGAAAAAGTATCTGATTTTGTTTTTCGTTGCAGCGGCTGCGGCATTTCAGTCGTGCGACAACAACGACGACCTGTGGGATGCGATCGACGATCTGAAGGGTCGCGTACAGGCTCTTGAAACGCAGGTCGATGCCCTGAACGGCAATGTCGAGGCCTTGCAGGCGCTCTATAACGGCGGCGCCACGATCTCCGAGGTTACGGAGTCTGACGGAGCCTATGTTCTCAAGTTGACGGACGGTACGACCCTGACGCTTTCCCAGGGCAGCGAGGCCGAGGCCGTGATTCCGGTGGTTTCGATCGACGCGAAGGGCAACTGGCAGTATTCGGTTGACGGCGGCAAGACCTTCATTCCGCTGAACAAGAACGCCGTGGCCGAGGATGGTGTGACGCCGGAGTTCCGGATCGACGAGGAGACCGGCTACTGGCAGGTGAACACCGGCGACGGTTGGACGAATGTCAAGGATGCGTCGGGTCAGGATGTCAGTGCCGTCGGCGGTACGGTGACCGACAAGTTCTTCGACACGGTTCGGGTCGATGGCGACACGCTTTATATCAAGCTGCTGGGCAGCGATGTGGAGCTGGAAATCCCGATCGTTCCGGATGTACTTTGTGCAATTGTCGATGCCGAAGGCAACCCGATTGAAGGGATTCAGTCGTTCGACTCGGGTGTTGAGCGCTCTTTCATCGTGAAGATGAAGGGTATCGACAACACGATTGTGACGGCCCCCGAGGGATGGACGGCCCGTCTGACCGAAGTTGTTGATGAGGTTGCCTCCTTGTACGTGAAGGCTCCGGGGACGCTGGCCTCCGCCGGGACGACCGCTACGCGGGCTACGGCCAACACGTCGCAGGATGTAGCGATCCTTGCCACGTTCGGGAAGTATTCGTGCATTTCGAAGATTCAGGTACAGAGCACGGGTATCGAGGCCGAGCCTCCTGCGGTTACTTCGGTGTCGTCGTCCACGACGGTTCAGCCGACGGACGTGACTTTGACGTTCGATGTACAGATTGCCAATGCCGACGGTTGGAAATATATCTGCCAGAGGTCGGATGCTGCTGAGGCCCCGGATGCAGCGAAGGTTTATGCTGACGGTACGGCAGTTTCGGCGTCGATTACGAGCGTGACGGTTGAGGGTCTTGAAGCCCTGACGGAGTATACGATCTATGTGGTGGCCTATATGGGCGATGAGTACAGTGATGTTTCCACGGCCACGGCCACGACGGCTGCCGAGCCTGTGGACCCGAACGACTACTACAAGGCTGGTGTCGAGGTTAACGGCATCCGTTATGATCAGAACAGCGAGGGCGCTCGCCTGCTGGAGGTTGCTTCTGATGCAGAGACTAACGTGACCGTAAGTGCTCCAAATACGGCGACTGTTTCTTTCATTGGCGAGGATAACAGCGATAATTATGGTTTTGAGATGGCTTCGACATCCAGCATAGGTGTTCCGGCTGACAATATTTATATTGGCCGTTATGCCGATGCGAAGCCTACGATTAAGTTCGGACGTTATCTTACGTTACGCAATGCCGGTGGTACGCTTGCTTTCAAGAACCTGGTGCTGGACTTTGAGGCTGTAAGCGACAATTATATGTTCAATTCCAATGGCAACAATGCCGGTATCGGGACATTGGTCTTCGAGGATTGTGAGATTATCTACGCCAAGCAGAGTCTGATCACGGGTTACAATGGAGCCGGTTCGATCGGCAACATTATTTTCCGCAACTGCAAGATCCGTTACACGGGTACGGAGACGACTTATGTCGTCAATCTGAGCAATCCGGGAAAACTCGATCTTTCGATTTTGACCGGTATCACGCTGGAAAATAGCATCATCTATGCAACGCAGTCCAGTACGAAGAATTCCGCTTTCTTGACAGCCAACAATCAGGATCTGAGCAATATGGCTCTGACCGTCGAGCGGAATACGTTTGTCGACCTGCGCGGTAGCGGAACGACCGTGAATGCCTCGGCGCTCTTCGTTCTGAGCAAATTTGGCAGCATTTTGTGCAAGAGCAACCTCTTCTACGCGACGATCGATACAACCTATCCGGCTGTCTTTGCCCTGACGAACAATTACGATACGGCCTGGCCGACGATCGACATGGTGCGTTCGGACAATATCTCTTACGGCAGTCTGGGCTGGAAGATCTTCTCCGAGATCTCTGTGGCCTTCCATCCCTCGTCGTACGATGTAGTGACCGTTCCAAAGGTAAGTTCCGATCCGCTCACGACGTGCGATCTTGCAAACGGTAAGTTTGTGGTAAGTGCCGAGTATGCTAGTTACGGTTCGACGCTCGAATAGTCGAGAAACCGTTGATACGAATAAAGGCTGCCCTGCAGGGGCAGCCTTTATTGTTTGTTTCGTGGGCACCCGGCTAAGAGCCGCCGGTTTAAGAAACCGGTTCTATGGGCGGAGGTGGCTTCAAGGGGTTTCCGGCCCGGTTCCGCGCCCGGCTAAGAGCCGGGTTTTGAGGGCAGCGGAACCACAGAAGGTTTCCAACGGCTGAATCCGCGTAGACCGCCGCACTTTGCTTTTCGCGGAAAGAGGCCGCAGCGCAGGCGGGGCGAGAAGAAACGGGGCCGGTTTGCTTGCAAACCCGCGTCAGGCGCCCGTTTCCGCGCCGCCAAACTGCGGTCCCGGGAAAAGCAACTTGCGGCTGGTTTTGGTGGCACCTTTTGACACCAAAAGGTGCCGGCCTAAGAGACCTGTTTTAGGGGCAGAGGAATGTTGAAAGGAACGGGAACAAATCACCGCTCCCGACCGACGGCCGTATGCGGATTCACGCTTCGGAAACCGCTAAAGGCTCAGCAGCCCACATAACCCCTTTCTTAAAGGGGTGGGGGGGGTCAGTCGATCCAGCTCGTGAGGAGCTTCATCGTGCCGTCGGGCACCATGCGCAGCGACTGCGCCGAAGCCGGAACCAGCACCGTTTCGCCCTGATGCACCGGAAGCGTTTCGCCCCGGTCATCGGTCAGCGTGCCGTGCCCTTCGAGGCACATCACCACCACGAACGAATCCCGTGCCGAAAGGTCGAGCGTCTGCTCGCGGGTCAGATCGAAGAGCGACGTCGTGAAGTAGGGGCACGCGACCAGTTCGACGCGCGTGTCGCGACACGGCGTGTAGGGCGTCCGATAGTCGGGCAGCACGGTATAGTCGATGGCCCCTTTGGCCTGTTCGGTGTGGAGTTCGCGGGGTTTGCCGTCGGCACCCACCCGCCCGTAGTCGTAGATGCGGTAGGTGATGTTCGAAGTCTGCTGAATCTCGGCGATGAACGATCCCGAACCGATGGCGTGCACGCGGCCCGCGGGCAGGAAGAAGACATCCCCCGGCCGGATGGCATACCGGGCCAGCAGGTCGGTGATGGTGTTGTCGGCGACGCTGGCTTCATACTCCTCGGGTGTTACCTGCTTCGAGAAACCCGACAGCAGGTGGGCGTCCTCATCGGTCGAGACGACGTACCACATCTCGGTTTTGCCCTTCGAGCGGTGGCGTTCCCAGGCGAGTTCATCGTTGGGGTGCACCTGGATCGAGAGGTCCTGACGTGCGTCTATGAACTTGATCAGCAGCGGGAATTCGTTGCCGAATCGCTCGTAGTTGGCCTTTCCCAGCAGCGCGGCGCCGTGACGGGCCAGCAGGTCGGGGAGTTTCGTCCCGGCTTCGGGGCCTTCGGCCACGACGGACTCGTTGCCCTCGACCCCCGAGAGCTCCCAGCTCTCGCCGATGTTGTGCTGGTCGGTGGCGATCTCTTTGTACGGGGCGATCTTCTCGCCGCCCCAGATCAGGGATTTCAGAATCGGTTGGAACTTGTACATGGTTTTGTGTCGTTATGCGTTCTGTGCATCGAGTTGGCTCAGGGCGAAGGCGTAGGCGCCGACCGAGATGGCGCGGCTGGCGCCCAGTTTGGAGATCATCACGCCGATGCGTTTCTGCGGGTCGTAGGCCACATAGCGGTCCGTGCCGTAGACCTTGAGCGTGCGGTTGTCGCCGCGGGCGAATTCGAGGAATTCGGCCTCGTTGTCGAGGTCGTAGACCTTCATCTGCACGCGGTTGAGCTCGTTTCCGTCGAACTGGTGGATCTTCGAGCGCAGTTCGCGCAGGAGGCTCGGCATGATCCACTTCCGGGCTGCGGTGATGCCGCCTCCGATGACGATCAGGCCGTCGATCAGCGTCACGGCCGTGGCCATGGCGTCACCGGCCACTTCGCCGAACTCCGCGAAGGTCTTCTGTGCGGCTTCCGCATTGCCCGGGCGTTTTCCGTCGGCGATTTCGCAGATATCCTTCGGTTCGAGCCCGTGGTCGGGGTTGCCGCTCAGTTCGCCGTAGACGCGCTTGATGGCCCGCACGGCCACGCCGTCCTCGACGATAATATCGGGGAACTTCTTGTGCTTCAGGCAGAAGGTCTCCACGCAGGAGTTGTCGCCGCGGTTCAGGCGGTTGTCGACGACGATGCCGATTCCGAATCCCGTTCCGAAGGTGTAGCCCAACAGGTTTTTGTAGCGTTTCGGGCTGTGGAGCGCTTCGAGCCGGGCGTTGATCTCGGGCAGGGCGCCGCCGAGGGCTTCACCGTAGGCGAACAAGTCGCCGTCGTTGTTGATGAAGACCGGGATTCCGAACGTCGCTTCGAGGAAGGGTCCCAGGGCCACACCGTCGCGGAACGACGGGAAGTTGGGCAGGAATCCGCCGATGATTCCGTTCGGATAGTCGGCCGGGCCGGGGAATGCGAAACTGATGGCGACGGGTTTCTCCGGGAGTCGGGCGATGATCTGTCGGAACCCGTCAACCATCGTGGCGAGGCACTCGTCCAGATTGGCGGCGTGCGACGGCATGGTGATGGGTTCGACGATGAACTGATTGGCCTGCATGGCACCGAATACGAAGTTCGTGCCGCCGGCGTCGAGGGTGATGACCACCCGGTTGTCGTGACTGTACATATCAGGTCTTGGTTGGTTTATACGGATTTTTATCTCCCAAAGATAGGAATTTTTGCCCGCACCGCCAAGCCGAAGGGGACGAAGCGCATAAAAAACGGGATCCGAAGGCAAAAGCCTTCGGATCCCGAGTGTCGAGTAGCCGTTTTTTGCGGCAGGGGGGTCAGATTTCGTGGGTAAGGTCGGTGTTGTGCACGCCCAGCACGGCGCGTCCCGAGGGGTCGTTGCAGTTGGCGAAGGACTGGTCCCAGGCCAGCGCTTCGGCCGTGCTGCACGCCACCGAGGGCACCGAAGGCACGCACGCCGCGGCGGTCTGCGACGGGAAGTGCTCCTCGAAGATCGAACGGTAGTAGTACTCCTCCTTGTTCTGCGGCGGGTTGACGGGGAAACGCTCGGCGGCGTGCTCCATTTCGCGGTCCGAAACCGCCTCGGAGGTGATCCGCTTCAGCGTGTCGATCCACCCGTAACCCACGCCGTCGGAGAACTGCTCCTTCTGGCGCCAGACGATCTCCTCGGGGAGCATGTCCTCGAAGGCCTTGCGGAGCACCCATTTCTCGATGCGGCCCTTTCCGGCCATCTTCGCCGCGGGGTTCAGTCGCATGGCCACGTCGAGGAACTCCTTGTCGAGGAACGGCACGCGCCCCTCGACGCCCCACGCTGCCAGCGACTTGTTGGCCCTGAGGCAGTCGTAGAGGTGCAGACGGCCGATCTTGCGCACGGTCTCCTCGTGGAAGGCTTGTGCATTCGGGGCCTTGTGGAAGTAGAGGTATCCGCCGAAGATCTCGTCGGCGCCCTCGCCCGAGAGGACCATCTTGATGCCCATCGACTTGATGACCCGCGCCAGGAGGTACATCGGCGTCGAGGCGCGGACGGTGGTCACATCGTAGGTCTCGATGTAGTAGATCACGTCGCGGATGGCGTCCAGTCCCTCCTGGATCGTGTAGTGGATCTCGTGATGGACCGTACCGATGTGGTCGGCGACCTTGCGGGCCGCGGCCAGGTCGGGCGACCCGGCCAGCCCCACGGCGAAGGAGTGCAGCTGCGGCCACCAGGCCTCTTCGCGGCCTCCGCTCTCGATGCGGCGGTCGGCGAACTTCTTGGCCACGGCCGAGATGATCGACGAGTCGAGCCCTCCGGAGAGCAGCACGCCGTAGGGTACGTCGGACATCAGCTGCCGCTTCACGGCATCCTCCAGGGCTGTGCGGAGCGTGGCAATATCGGCCGGGTTCTCCTTCACGGCGTCGTAGTCGAACCAGTCGCGCCGGTACCAGCGGACCATCCTGCCCTCCTTCGACGACCAGTAGTGCCCGGGCAGGAAGGGCTGGATCGTGGTGCAGACCCCTTCGAGGGCCTTCAGTTCCGAGGCGACGTAGAACTGCTCGTCGCGGTCCCAGCCGATGTAGAGCGGAATGACGCCGATCGGGTCGCGGGCGATGAGATATTCGTCGTGTTCGATGTCGTAGAGCGCGAAGGCGAAGATGCCGCTGATCTTTTCGAGCAGTCCGATCCCGAGTTTTCGGTAGAGCGGGAGGATGACCTCACAGTCGGACCCGGTCAGGAATTCATACTCTCCGGCCAGTTCGGCGCGGATCTCCTGGTGGTTGTAAATCTCCCCGTTGACGGCCAGGACGAACTTTCCGTCGCGGCTGTACAGGGGTTGCCGGCCCGACTGGGGGTCGACGATCGAGAGCCGTTCGTGCGAAAGAATCGCCCGCTGTCCGCAGTAGATTCCCGACCAGTCGGGCCCGCGGTGGCGAATCTGCTTCGACATTTTCAGCACCTGGGTGCGCAACGCATCCGACTGTTGCCGGATGTCGAACAATCCTACAAATCCGCACATGCCGTTCAGTTGTTTTCGGGTCTGAGCTTGCGGACGACGGCTCCGGCCTGCCACATTTCGCTTTCGCGCATTTCGCGCAGCTCCTCGTTGAGCTTCGTGCGGTAATCGGGCTTGCTGTTGGAGTCGATCGAGATCTGGGCTTCGTTCCCGCTGCGGACGCTCTCGTAGAGCTCTTCGAAGACGGGTTTCGTGGCGTCGCGGAAGCGCTTCCACCAGTCGAGGGCACCGCGCTGTGCCGTGGTCGAGCAGTTGGCGTACATCCAGTCCATGCCGTTTTCGGCGACGAGCGGCATGAGCGACTGCGTGAGCTCCTCGATGGTTTCGTTGAAGGCTTCCGAGGGGGTGTGTCCGTGGGCGCGGAGCGTGTCGTACTGGGCGGCGAAGATGCCCTGGATGGCGCCCATCAGCGTACCGCGCTCACCCGTCAGGTCGGAGTAGACCTCGCGCTGGAAGTCGGTCTCGAAGAGATAACCCGATCCGACGCCGATGCCGAGTGCGATGACGCGCTCCATGGCGTGTCCCGTAGCGTCCTGGAAGACGGCGTAGCTGGAGTTCAGGCCGCGGCCCTGGAGGAACATGCGGCGCAGCGACGTTCCCGAACCCTTCGGGGCGATCAGGATGACGTCGACGTCGGCCGGCGGGATGATGCCCGTGCGCTCCTTGTAGGTGATGCCGAATCCGTGCGAGAAGTAGAGGGCCTTGCCCGGGGTGAGGTGTTTCTTGATGGTGGGCCATACCGAGATCTGGCCCGCGTCGGAGAGCAGGTACTGGATGATCGTACCGCGCTCGGCGGCCTCTTCGATCTCGAAGAGCGTTTCGCCCGGCACCCAGCCGTCGGCCACGGCCTTGTCCCAGCTCTTCGATCCCTTGCGCTGTCCGACGATCACGCGGAAGCCGTTGTCACGCAGGTTGAGCGACTGCCCGGGGCCCTGCACGCCGTAGCCGATAACGGCGATGGTTTCGTTTTTGAGTGTTTCGAGTGCTTTCTCCAGCGGGAACTCTTCCCGTGTTACGACGTTCTCTTCGACGCCGCCGAAATTGATCTTTGCCATAGTTTTATGAATTTTGGTTTGTTTGTATAAATGTCTGTTTCGGGGGGGTGGGATTTGTTGTCCGAGGCCCGTCATCTGTGGTCCGGGGCGGGATTCAGGCCTCCTGCCGGACCTGTTCGGGACTTTTCCGCATCTTCTCCAGCTCTTCGAGGTATTCGTTCAGCAGTTCGCGTTTCGACTTGATGACGGCCACCGTTCCGCTGCGCACGAACTGCTGCACGCCGTAGGGCTGCAACAGGCGGAACAGCTCCTGGGTTTCGCTCTTGTGCCCGGTCTTCTCGACGACGATGTAGTCGGTGTCGATCTCCAGGATACGGACGTTGTGCTTGCGGACGAGTTGTTCGACATTGTGGCTGCGCGTGACCTTGTAGAGGGCGATCTCCTGCTGCACGACCTCCTCGGGGGTGTAGACGAAGGTTTTCAGCACGTCGATCTTTTTCTCGACCTGCCGGACGACCTTGGCCACCGTTTCGGGGGTCGTTCGCACGACGATCGTGAATTTGTGAATACCCTTCAGGGCGGATTCCGAGGTTGTCAGGCTCTCGATGTTGACGTTCCGGCAGGTGAAAACCGTGGTGATCTGGCTCAGCAGGCCCACCTTGTTCTCCGAAAATACGGTGATGATGTATTCCTGTTCCATATCCAAGCTCTGCATTTTATTCGAGACGGATCTCCGCAACCGGGGCTCCGGCCGGGACCATCGGGAAGACGTTGTCCTCGCTTTCGACGCGCACCTCCAGCAGGAAGGCGCCCTGCGACTCCTTCATTTCGGCCACGGCATCGGCGAGCTCCTCGCGGCGTTCGACGCAGCGGTATCCGAGACCGTTGGCGCGGGCGATCAGGCCGAAATCGGGGTTCACCAGTTCGGTGAAGGAGTAGCGGGAGTCGTAGAAGAGTTCCTGCCACTGGCGGACCATGCCGAGGAAGGAGTTGTTCAGCAGCACGATCTTTACGGGGACCTTCGACTGGAAGATCGTCCCCAGTTCCTGAATGGTCATCTGCAGGCCGCCGTCTCCGACGAAGAGGACCACGTTGCGCTCCGGGGCTCCGAGTTTGGCGCCGATGGCTGCCGGGAGCCCGAACCCCATGGTGCCGAGGCCTCCCGAGGTGACGAGGCTCCGCGTGCGGCGGAATCCGAAGTAGCGTGCGGCGAACATCTGCTGCTGCCCGACGTCGGTGACCAGCACGGCGTCGTTGTCGTAGGCCCGGGCCACCGTATCCACGGCCTCGCCCATGCGGATCCGGCCTCCCGCGGGATGGAGGGCGGGTTGGATCACCCGTTCCTGTTCGATGCGGTCGCAGGCGCGGAACTCCGCGATCCAGTCTCCGTGGTCGCGGCGGCGGATGCGCGCGGTCAGCAGGGGCAGGGTCTCCCGCACGTTGCCCGCCACGGGGACATCGGCCTGAATGATCTTTCCGATCTCCGCGGGGTCGATCTCCAGATGGATCACCTTGGCGTTTTCGCCGAAGTGTGCCGGATTGCCCGTCACGCGGTCGTCGAAGCGCATTCCTATGGCGATGAGCAGGTCGCAGTCGCGGTTTTTGATGTTGGGGCCGTAGTTTCCGTGCATACCCAGCATCCCGACGTACTGCGGCGAATCGGTCGGCACGGCCGAGAGTCCCAGCAGGGTCGAGGCGACGGGCATTCCGCTTTTGGCGAGGAACTCCTGCAGTTCGGCCTCGGCATTCCCGAGGAGAACCCCCTGTCCCGCCATGACCAACGGGCGCTGCGCCTCATTGATGAGGCGTGCGGCCTCTTCGATGCAGGCCGGATCGGGCTGCGGAACGGGCACGTAGCTGCGGATCGAGACGAGTTTCTCGTAGCGGAACGGTGCGACGCCGCACTGGGCGTCCTTCGTGATGTCGACGACCACCGGTCCGGGGCGTCCCGAGCGGGCCACGTAGAAGGCTTTGGCGATGGCTGCCGGAATATCCTCGACCCGTTTGACCTGGCAGTTCCATTTCGTGACGGCCTGGGTGATCCCGACGAAGTTGGTCTCCTGGAAGGCGTCGGTACCGAGCAGTTCGGATCCGACCTGCCCGGTGACGAGCACCAGCGGAGTGGAGTCCATCAGGGCGTCGGCGAGTCCGGTGACGGTGTTCGTGGCGCCTGGGCCCGAAGTGACCAGGCAGACGCCCACGCGCCCGCTGACCCGGGCATACCCCTGGGCGGCGTGTACGGCTCCCTGTTCGTGGCGCACGAGGATGTGGCGCAGCCGGTCGCGGTAGTCGTACAGTGCATCGTAGACGGGGATAATGGCTCCTCCGGGGTAGCCGAAGAGGGTATCGACACCCTCGATCAGAAACGATTCGAGCAGGGCCTGCGAACCCGTCATCAGGGGCTCGGAGGCCGTTTGTCGCGCATCGGGAGATGAGGTATTCATGGTAGGATCGGGATTGTTCGGGGTTGAATCGGTTTTTTCCTGAAGATTACGCCTCGTCGTCGAGGATTCGCACGGCGCCCTTGTCCGCCGAGCTGACTAACCGGGCGTATGCCTGCAGCGATTTGGGGACCTTGCGGTCGCGGGCTGCGGGTCGGAAGTGTTCCTGAGCGGCCATGCGGGCGGCGATCTCCGCGTCGTCGACCAGCAGGCGGATCGAACGTTTCGGGATGTCGATTTCGATCTCGTCGCCCGTGCGGACCACGGCGATCTCGCCGCCCGAAGCGGCTTCCGGGGAGACGTGTCCGATCGAGAGTCCCGACGTACCGCCCGAGAAGCGTCCGTCGGTGATCAGCGCGCAGGCCTTGTCGAGGTGTTTCGACTTGAGGTAGGATGTCGGGTAGAGCATCTCCTGCATTCCTGGGCCGCCCTTCGGGCCCTCGTAGCGGATGACGACCACTTCGCCGGGCTGGACTTCGTCGTTGAGGATGCCGTGCATGGCCTGCTCCTGCGACTCGTAGACGCGGGCGGCACCGCGGAAGACGAAGAGTTTCTCGTCGACTCCGGCGGTCTTCACGACGCAGCCCGAGCGGGCGATGTTGCCCGTCAGGACGGCCAGGCCTCCGTCGCGGAAGTAGGCGTGGGCGATATCGCGGATGCACCCTTGGGTGCGGTCGGTGTCGAGTGTGTCGTAGTAGCAGTGCTGCGATCCCAGTTCGCGGCTGTAGTGGCCGGCGGGGGCGCTCAGCGAGCGGCGCCGGGCCGCATCCGTGGCCGTGGGGCTGAGGATGTCGCACGCCGCGATGGCCTCGCCGAGCGAGCGACCGTCGACGCGGTGCACCGAGGTGTCGAGCAGCCCGCCGCGGTTGAGTTCTCCGAGGATGGCGAAGATGCCGCCTGCGCGGTTGACGTCCTGGATGTGGTAGGGGGCGTTGGGCGCCACCTTGCAGAGCACCGGCACGCGGCGCGAGAGTCGGTCGATGTCCTGCATCGTGAAGTCCACCCCGGCTTCGTGAGCCACGGCCAGCAGGTGCAGGACGGTGTTGGTCGAGCCGCCCATGGCGATGTCGAGCGACATGGCGTTCTCGAAGGCGGCCTTCGAGGCGATCGAGCGGGGCAGGACGCTTTCGTCCCCCTCGAAGTAGTATCGTTCGGCGTTGCGCACGATGAGGGCTGCGGCGTCCTCGAAGAGCTGGCGGCGGTTGGCGTGTGTGGCGACGATCGTGCCGTTGCCGGGGAGCGAGAGCCCGAGGGCCTCCGTGAGGCAGTTCATCGAGTTGGCGGTGAACATTCCCGAGCAGGAACCGCAGCCGGGGCAGGCGCAGCGTTCGACTTCGGCGATCTCCTCGTCGGTGTATTTCGTGTCGGCGGACATGACCATGGCGTCGATCAGGTCGAGGTGTCGGTTGCCGAAGCGTCCGGCCTCCATCGGGCCTCCGGAGACGAAGATCGTGGGGATGTTGAGCCGCATGGCGGCCATCAGCATTCCGGGCGTGATCTTGTCGCAGTTGGAGATGCAGACCAGGGCATCGATCATGTGTGCGTTGGCCATGTATTCGACGCTGTCGGCGATGATTTCGCGCGAGGGCAGCGAGTAGAGCATCCCGTCGTGTCCCATGGCGATTCCGTCGTCGATGGCGATGGTATTGAACTCGGCGGCGAAGCATCCGAGGCTTTCGATGCGTTGTTTGACCTGCTGTCCGATTTCGTGCAGGTGGACGTGTCCGGGCACGAGCTGCGTGAATGAGTTTGCGATGCCGATGACGGGGCGTCCGAAGTGTTCTTCGCGCATACCGTTTGCGCGCCAGAGGCTGCGGGCTCCGGCCATGCGGCGTCCCGAGGTGGTAATGGCGCTTCTGAGCGAGTGTTTCATCTTTTGCGGTTCCATGGTTGAGGGGCGTCAGGGCCTCGAAAATCGAAAAAAACCTTTCTCCGCCGGGAGAAAGGTTTTGATTGAGCCATCGAACAGGTACGTCACCTTTCTCCCGTTATCTTTTCAAGGACCACGAGCAGCACGTTAATGACGACGTTATTCGAATGATTCGAGGCGATCATGCCGTTTTTTCGTTTTGTTCGGAAACAAAGATAGGGAACTAATTCGGGATGCGCAAATAATTTTCTAAAGAAATTTAATAACATAACGATCCGGAAGCATTTTCTTTGATTCTGCTTTCGGATTGCCCGAATATGAATCTGTATGTTACGGTTTGTAACTGCTTTTTGGGCCTGTCCGGTCTTTTGGGCGGTGATTTTCCGGATTCGGGGTCCCGGGAGTGCCTCCGGCTTTCGGTTTTCGGGGGAAGCGGGCCGTGTAGAGCGCTGTTTGTCACTCCTATATATATGGTATCGCCTCCGGAGGGGTTTGTGGCGCTTACGAATTGTTACCGGGGATTTGGATTATTAAAATATTTGTTTTATATTTGTCCTTGATGAAACTTCAGAGACTCCATACGACGCACGGTGAAGGACACGGAATTTTCGGTGTCGGGACGTGTTGTGGGTTTCTCTTCAGCTTCGTAACCATCGCTTCCACGACGTTTACCGCCACTACCACTGCCACCACCCCTGTGGGGGTCGAGTAGTCAATATTCCGAATCGCATCGTCGTATGCTTATTCCGGCCCAGGCTGCCGGAGCGGAAAACAGGGTAACAGCAAAATTCTCCGGTCAATATCCGAAACCGAAATCCTCCGGGTCCGGCGTATCCGCAGGACAGGGAGATGAGACCTGGGTTCTCGACATCGGTCGGGAATCCGATTTTCGGACCCCGGATCATCCCGGAGAGCTTCAATAAACGATTGGTTCCATAAAAAACGAAAATTCACCATGAAACATATCAAGGTTTTTGCCCCGGGAACGGTGGCCAATCTGGGATGCGGGTTCGATGTGATGGGCCTGACCCTCGACGGAGTGGGCGATCTGCTGGAGGTGGGTGTCGAGCCCGATGCCGAAGGGCTTTCGATCCGCAACGACAGCGGCGTGGATCTGCCCGAATCGCTCGACGACAATGTCATCACGCCGGCCGTTCGGGCAATGCTCGAAGCCTACGGACGCCCCGTGCGGGTTGAGATCCGCCTGCTCGAAAAGATCGTTCCGGGGAGCGGGATCGGGTCGAGTGCGGCCTCGTCGGCTGCGGCCGTCTACGGCATCAACGAACTGCTGGGGCGCCCCTTCCCGGGCAAGCGGCTCGTGGAGTTCGCCATGCAGGGCGAGGCGCTGCTGGGCGGCACGGCCCACGCCGATAATGTCGGCCCGGCGCTGCTGGGCGGTGTGGTGCTGATCCGCGGTTACGAACCCTTCGACATCGTGCGGCTGCCGGTTCCCGACAACTTCTTCTACGCCGTGGCGCACCCGGCCATCGTCGTCAGCACGAAGATGGCCCGCGAGGTTCTTCCGCGCGAAATTCCGCTGTCGAGTGCCGTGAAGCAGTGGGGCAATGTCGGCGGGCTGGTTGCCGGATTCGCCCTGCGCGACGTGGCGCTGATCGGCCGTTCGATGCACGATGCCGTGGTGGAACCCTACCGCAAGGGCTTTATTCCCGACTACGACGTCTTGAAGGCGAGTGCGTTGGACGAAGGGGCCCTGGCGCTGAACATCGCCGGATCGGGTCCTTCGGTCTTCGCCCTGGCTTCGGATTATGCGGTTGCCTGCCGGATTGCCGACCGGATGAAGGCGCACTTCGCCGAACGCGGCATCGCCTGCGATACCTATGCGGGCCGGGTGTCGAATGCGGGAGCACGGGTTGTCGAATCATAAAAACGCAAAGCCATGAACTTTTACAGTACACGGGACCGGGAGCGGAAACAGGCCTGTACGCTCCGGGAAGCGGCCATGATGGGCCTGGCCCCCGATGGCGGGCTGTTTGTTCCGGAACGGATTCCGCAGGCCGATCTCTCCGAGGCGGAGCGCCGGGCCGGGGAGTCGTACGGCTCCATGGCGAGCTACCTGGCGGGCCTCTTTTTCGGCGATGATTTGGATCCGCAGGCGCTGCGCCGCGAACTGGAGTCGCTGTATGATTTTCCGGTTCCGCTGCGCCGGGTAGGGCGGAGCCGCTACACGCTGGAACTCTTCCACGGCCCGACCTGCGCCTTCAAGGATTTCGGTGCGGGATTCATGGGCCGGGCCGTGGGGCTGCTGGGAGCGGCCGGGGAGCGGCTCGTCATCCTCACGGCCACGTCGGGCGATACGGGCAGTGCCGTGGCGCACGGATTCTACAACGTACCGGGCGTCGACGTGGTGGTTCTCTACCCCGAGGGGAAGATCAGCCGCCTGCAGGAGTGCCAGATGACGGCGCTCGGGGGCAACATCCATCCGCTGCGTGTAGCCGGGACGTTCGACGACTGCCAGCGGCTGGTGAAGGAGCTCTTTGCCGACGAGGCGTTCCGTCGCCGCCGCCGGGTGACGTCGGCCAATTCGATCAACCTGCTGCGGTGGATTCCCCAGGCATTCTACTACTTCTACGGCTACTTCCTCTGGCGGCGGGAGACGGGCGGCGACCATCCGACGATTGTTGTTCCGAGCGGCAATTTCGGCAACCTGGCGGCGGGGATGCTGGCGCAGCGAATGGGGCTTCCGGTGGGGGGCTTCGTGGCGGCATCGAACATCAACGACGTGGTTCCGGAGTTCCTGCGCACGGGAGTCTACCGTCCGCGGCCGTCGATCCAGACCCCGGCCAGTGCGATGGATGTGGGAGCTCCGAGCAATTTCGAACGGATGCTGTGGCTGTGCGGCGGGGACCCGGAGGCGCTGCGGGCTGAACTGGAGGGTTTCCGGTGTGACAATGCCAGTATCCGGCGGACGATCGACGAGTTGTACGAACGGACCGGCTATTTCTCGGATCCGCACAGTGCCGTGGGATATGCGGCGTCGATGGCGGTCGGGAAACCGGGCTTTTACCTTTCGACGGCGCATCCTGCGAAGTTCGGGGAGGTAATTACTTCGGTAACGGGGGCGCGGATTCCGCTGCCTGCACGGCTGGAGAAGTTGACGCAGCGTCCGCAGCATTCGGACCCGCTGGCCGTGGATCTTGCGGCTTTGGAGGCGTTTGTCGAGCAGGTTTGAGCGTTGCGTGCCGATTAGCGTGAGGACAGTCCGTTTTGAATAGAGCCGTCCCCGGTCCGGATTCCGGACCGGGGACGGCTCTATTATGTGAGGCACTTTCGCAGGACCGCCTCCGGCCGGATGTCTGGAACTGCGGGGGGGCTCTGCAGCGGAAAATCTTCAGATGAATGGAGACTTCCCGAGAACAAAAAAAGCGGAAACCTTTCGATTTCCGCTTTTGGTACCCTTTGAGGTTCACTAGTGTCCGGAGAAAAATTCTCCGACAATGTTTTAATTATTAAACATCAACACTAGTGTCCGGAGAATTTTTCTCCGGACACTAGTGAATGCGGTTCTTGATTTAATTTATCAGCAGACCAGTGAATTACGAGGGACAAAAAAAGAAGACTTTCCAGAAAAATCTGAAAAGTCTCCTTTGGTACCCCCTCAGGGGCTCGAACCCTGGACCCCAACATTAAGAGTGTCGTGCTCTACCAACTGAGCTAAAGAGGCATCAATCGTTATCCGATTGCGAGTGCAAAGATAACTATAAAAACATTAATTCCAAAATTTTTCAGAAAAAAATATCTTTTTTTATTTTTTCTCACGGTCCGAATCTCATTCGAAGACGACCCGGTCGCTGTTCCATTCCCCGTCTGCATTCGGGTAGATGAAGGGCCTCGAATCCCCGAAACGCTTCATATTCAGATAACTTTCGTAGAGGTTGATTCCGTTTGCCGATTGCGTGGCCAGCGAGAAGGCGATGACCGACGGGTGGCGTTTGGTTGTGTGGTACGAATTCTCCGTGCGTTCGAGGTAAGCCTGCAACCAGGCCGGATCGTTCGACGGATTGCCCTCCTTCTGCCGGGAATCACCGCTGCGGCTCGTGTCGATCGGGGCCTGCACGATCACGCAGAGCCCCTGTCCGTCGCAGGAGTTCAGGAATGATTCGCTGACTGGACCCGGCAGCAGTTTCAACGTATTGTACCCCTGTTCGCGCAGGGCTGCGATTTCGTTTTCGGAGATGGTGGCCGGGACCTCCCGGATCCGGAGCGATGCGGGCTGTCCGTTCAGCAGCAGCCGTTCGTCCCGCACCTCGACTGCCCGGAATCCGAGGCGCAGTTCCTCATATTCCACATAGCGGCCTTCGTGCTGCGTCTTGAGGAGCAGGGTGTATTGCGTGGGGAGTTCGGGACTCCACAGCATGTTGGCCGGAATGCGGGCCAGGAAACGCAGCGTATCTTCGCCGCGCATCTCCAGGGTGATGTCCTTGTGCCCTGCGGCGGCATTCTCGCCCGTCGGACTCAGCAACTGGTAGTGGATGCGCGAAGTCCGGGGATTGAGCGCCTCGCTCTTGATGACCAGGGCCACTTCGGCCGTTGCGTTTCCGTTTTCGCCGATCCGGGTTTTGGTCACCACGTCCCGGATGCGCAGCGTGGGCTGACTCTGCAGCCAGATTCCGCCGAGCATCGGCTCGGGATTCTCCTTCCAGCTTTCGAGCACGGCGGTCGGTGAGGGTTGCACGACCCGGATCTCGACCGTGTTGCGCCCTTCGTGGACCAGTTTGGTGATGTTGAACTCCGCGGGGGCGTTTCCGTCGGCGACGTAGGCGGCCTCGCGGTCGTTGATGCGCAGTTCATACTCCCCGGAGGACTGCCCGATGTGGAGCAGGACCTGGCGGTTGGCCCAGGCGAAGGGCACGGTGAAGTTGGTGGAGAAGACATTTTCGTTGAGATTCCACTCTACCAGCCGGGTGAAATAGCGGTTGTTGCCGCCATCGGCGGCTTCGGCGGCTTCGGCCGAGGGGTAGGCAAGGAGTTCGCCGCGCGGGAGTTCGCGTCCGTAGGTGGGGACATACTCCTGTGCGCAGAGCCCGCAGAGGGAAAAAAGCGCTATGGTTGTAAGGATCGTCCGCATAAGTTCGTATATTTGTGTCCGGTAAAGATACGGAATTTTTTTGAGACTGCGATGAACGGACTTCCCAAACTCAATTTTCCACCCATCCGGCTGCGGGCCCGCCGTCGGGACGGGGCGGTTGAAGTGTGGGATTCCCTGCGAGGTATCTATCTGGTTCTCACTCCCGAGGAGTGGGTTCGCCAGCATTTGATCGCCTGCCTGGTTGCCCGTTGCGGGGCTCAGCCCACGCGCATCGTGCAGGAGTATGCCGTACCGCTCAACGGACAGCCGCAGCGGGCCGATGTGGTGGTTGTGGACGATTCCGCGCGGCCGCTGCTGCTTGCCGAGTGCAAGGCTCCGCATGTAAAGATCGACGGTCGGACGCTTGCGCAGGCCGTCCGTTACAATTCGGTGCTGGGGGCGCGCTACGTGGTGCTGACCAACGGCCTGTGCCACTACTGTTGCGAACTGCGCGACGGGGAGTACATCCGGCTGGACTCTTTTCCCCGCCTCTGCGAAGAGCAGGGCCCGACCGCAGACGCCCGGCCCTGAGCCACCGGCCCTTCTTCCTTATACATCGAGCCGCCCCGTCGCTTTTTCCCGTTGACCCGGCCCGGGCCGCTCCCGCCGCATCCCATTCTCTCACCTCGCCTCCCCCTCCCGTCAGATTTCCCCCCCCCGTCAGAGGTTCCGGAAATTCTTGCGGATATACTCCTGGAAAGCCTCCTTGTAGATTTCGCCGATCGGAATGTACTCCGTATCGTTCAGGTAGATGCGCCCCTTGATGTAGGAGCGGATGGCCCGCAGGTTGACGATGTAGGAGCGGTGCACGCGCATGAAGGAGTCTGCCGGGAGCGCCGTTTCCATGTTCTTGAGCCGGAAGAGCGTGGTGATGGCCGTACCGTCCGCGAGGTGCATCCGGACGTATTCGCCTTCGCTTTCGATGTAGACGATGTCGGCGATCTTCACGAGCGAGACCTTGTAGTCGGCCTTCACCGAGATGTACTCCCGGTCCCTGGGCAGGGCTTCGGAGTCGGATTCCTGGGGCGGGCGCTGGTTGTGGCGCAGTTCGTAGAGCGAGTTTGCCTTGGCGGCGGCGCGGCTGAAATCCGCGAAGCTGAAGGGCTTGAGCAGGTAGTCCACGGCATCGAGTTTGAAGCCTTCGACGGCGTATTCGGAGTAGGCGGTCGTGAAGACGACCATGGGGCGGTCGATGAGCCCGCGGACGAATTCCACACCGTTCAGGTCGGGCATGTTGATGTCCACGAAGATCAGGTCGATCTTCTCGGCGGCGAGCCGTTGCTGGGCCTCGATGGCGTTGTTGAACCGTGCGACGAGTTCCAGGTAGGGGATTTTGGCGATGTAGGCGGCGATTTGGCGCAGAGCCAGGGGTTCGTCGTCGATGGCGATACACTTAAGCATGGAGAGTCGGGATTTCGAGGTTGACGGTATAGGTTGTTTCGGCTTCGAGGATCTCCAGGGAATAGCCCTTTTCGCCGTAGATGAGCGAGAGCCGTTTTCGGACGTTTTCGAGTCCGATTCCGGCTTCGTGGTGTTTTTCGGGTGCGGTATGGCGGCTGTTTTCGATGGCAGCGAAGACCTTTTCGTCGGCGTATCCGACGCGGATGCGGATGAACGAGGGGTGGTTGTAGCTGATTCCGTGCTTGAAGGCGTTCTCCACGAATACGATGAGCAGCAGGGGCGGGATCGAGACCTGTTCGGGCAGGTCATGCGGATACTCCAGCCGGATATCCACGTCGTCGGTGTATCGGATCCGCATCAGTTCGATGTAGTTTTCCAGGAACTGGATGTCGCGGTTCAGGGAGATGAGTTCGTGTCCCGAGTCGTAGAGGACGTATCGCATCATCTTCGAGAGTTCGATCACGGCGCTTTTGGCCGATTCGGCATCGATATCGATCAGTGCATGGATGTTGTTGAGGGTATTCATGAAGAAATGGGGGTTGATCTGATACTTCAGATAATCCATTTCGGCCTGGAGGTTCTGCCGTTTGAGGGCTTCCATCTGCTGTTCGTCGCGCATGGACTGGTAGATGAGTTTGATTCCGGTGTTGGCTCCGGTCATGAAGAATCCGAGGATGACGTTCCAGTAGACTTCGAGGTTTGAGAACGAGGCCTGCCGGTATGCTTCGGAGACGTTGATGCTGGTCTGAGCGATGAGGTTGTCGGCGAGGTGCTCCTCGTAGATCTGGACGAGCCAGAAAACGCCGATGATCAGGGCGAGGTCGCTGAGGAGGTATTTCCAGTATTTTCTGCGGAGCATGTACCTTGGGGCGAGGACCGCATTGTGGATGAGGAATATGACGAAGTAGGGAGCGATCTGGCGCCAGGCGATCAGCACGTTTTCCAGATTGATGTGCATTTCGGACATCATCTGGGAGTTGAGCACGGGGACCAGGAAGATGGCGGCCCAGACCATCAGATAGAGGAGGTTTTCGCCTATGGCTTGTTTGCGGAAGATTTTCATGGAACAAAGATAGGGAAAAAAGCCCGGTATCTGCAAACCGGGCTTTTTGCGGGGTGCGGGGGTTGCCAGCGGACCGTCGTTTACTTGTTGAGCAGCGAGGGCTCGTAGAGATAGCGTTTGATGCTGCGCTTGGGGGTTTTCTCGAACTCCGTGGGGTAGATCACGATGTCGGAGACGCGCTCGTAGGCGGCCAGCTGGGTGTTCAGCTCCTGGAGGTTCTTCTGCATGACCTGCGGGAGGTCGGCCTTGTCGACCCCTTCGGAGTCGGCCAGTTCGTAGTCCGGGACCACCAGGGCCTTGAGTTTTCCGTTTCCGGCATCGAGGACCAGGGATTCGAGGACGAGATACATGTTGTTGAGCTTGTCCTCGATCTCTTCGGGATAGATGTTCTGCCCGTTGCCCGAGAGGATCATGGTCTTCGAGCGGCCGCGGATGTAGAGTGTGCCGTCGGGGTCCATGGTTCCCATGTCGCCGGTATGGAGCCATCCGTCGGGGTCGAGGACCTTTTCGGTGGCCTTGTCGTTTTTGTAATACCCCTTCATGACGTGCTCGCCGCGGACGAGGATCTCCCCGGCGACGTGCTCCGGGTCGGAGGAGTCGATCCTGACTTCGAGCAACCCTTTGAGGTAGCGGCCGCAGGAGGACTGTTTGAATTCGTTGTCGGGCGAGAAGCTGATGAGCGGGGCGCATTCGGTCATTCCGTAACCGATGGTGATCGGGAAGTGGATCTTGCGCAGGAAGGATTCGGTCTCCTGGTTCATGGGGGCTCCGCCGACGATGAAGATCGAGACGTTTCCGCCGAAGGCATCCATGAGTTTCTTGCGGATGACGGAGTAGATGGCCGAATTGAGCAGGGGGATCTTCATGGCGATGGACATGGGTCCCTTTTCGAGCATGGGGAGGACCTGCTTGCGGTACACCTTTTCGAGGATCATCGGCACGCAGCAGATGATTGTGGGTTTGACGACGGCCATGGCCTCGATGAGGATCTTGGGCGAGGGGATCCTTCCCAGCAGGGTGATGTGTCCTCCGACGGCCATCGGTGCGAGGAAGTCGAAGGCGCAGCCGTAGGCATGGGCCAGGGGCAGGAACGACAGGGTTCGGCCGCCGCGCTGGAAGTAGAGCTGTCCGGTCTGGGTATTGAGCGCCGACATGGCGAATACGACGTTTCCGGTGAGGTTGTTGACCGTGAGCATCACGCCCTTGGAGTATCCGGTGGTTCCGGATGTGTAGTTCAGCAGGATGACGCGGTCGTTGGGGACGTCGGGATACTTGATGTCGTTGACGCTGAATCCGCGGGGATATTTCGACCGGTAGTTCTTGAGGATGTCGCGCTGGAATTTGGTGAGGGCCTTTCCGTCGCGTTCGTAGATGGCGTGGAAGTCGGTGAGTGAGAAGACGGCTTCGATTTGTCGGATCTGGTCCTCTTCGATGACGTCCCAGAAGTTGTCTCCGAGGAAGAGCAGACGGCTTTCGGAGTGGTTGATGATGTGGATGACGTCGGCCGGGGTGAAGTCCTGGAGGATGGGGACGATGACGGCGCCGTAGGTGATCGTGGCCAGATAGGTGATGCACCAGCGGGGATTGTTGCGTCCGATGAGTGCGATTTTGTCGCCCTGTTTGATTCCGGCCTTCTTGAAGAGGAGATGGAGTTTTGCGATCTCCTTGGCCATTTCATAATAGGAGAAGGTTTCGTTTTTGAAGTAGTCGGTCAGGGCCGACATTTCGCGGTTTTCGCGGAAACTCTTCTCGTATATTTTCAGTAGATTTTCCTGTAACATGGGTAGATATTTCGAGTTGTTTTAGGAACAGATGTCATTTTCGGGGGGGGCGGGTTCCGGAGCGGACCCGGGCTCCACGGCCCGCAACTGATCACGAGCAGGTTCGGAACGGTTCGGGTCGGCCCTCATACCTCGGCCCTCATACCTCGGCCCTCATACCTCGGCCCTCATACCTCGGCCCTCTCATACCTCGGACCTCTCATACCTCGGACCTCTCATACCTCGGACCTCTCATACCTCGGACCTCTCATACCTCGGACCTCTCGGACGCCGGCCGGAATCGGGTCTATTTCGAGGTTTTCCCGGTTTTTTGGGGCGGTATTTTTTTCGATCCCGGGTCCTTAGCCGGGTCTGGGTCCGGAGCCGGCGTTTTTTCGGATTCCGCGGCATTGTCTTCGGGCGACTCGGTACTCTTCTCCGGTTCCATTACCGCGGTTATCACCTCATCGGGGTCCTTGTCGGACTCGTCGACCGCGACTTTTCCGTCGACGATCTTCACGCGCCGCGGTTTCCAGATGTAGATTTTCGATTCGGTTCCAGCTTTGAGACGTTCGATATTCTTGCGGTGGGTGTAGATGAGCAGGATGGCGATGACGAAGGAAAAAACGACGAACGGGATCGATCCGTTGACTTTGGGCGATATGAGGGTGAATACCGGGAAGCTGCAGCCTGCGATCATCGAGGCGAGGGAGACGTAGTGGAACGTCATCAGGACGACGAGCCAGACTCCGAAGCAGAGCAATGCCACGGGGGGATAGATTCCCGTCACGGCTCCGACGAGCGTAGCGACTCCCTTTCCGCCGCGGAACCCTGCGAAGACGGGGAAGATATGTCCGAGGACGGCGGCAAATACGGCTCCGATCTTGAGGTTTATGAGGTCATTAGCGCCGATCAGGTCATCGTACTGCATGAGTTCGATGATCGTGACGGCGACGAATCCCTTGAGGAAGTCAAGGGCGAAGACCGGAGCCGCGGCCCGTCGTCCGAGGACGCGGAGCATGTTTGTCGTACCGGCGTTTTTCGAGCCGTATTCGCGGATATCTATGCCGTAGTATTTCTTGCCGATCCACACGGCGCTCGGAATCGAGCCCAGCAGATAGGCGATGATAATCATGGTTGTGGCGGTATAAATGGTCAGAATCATACTTTTTTCGGTGTTTCGTTGTTTATGCAAATATAATAAAAAAATCCGGTTTCGGAAGCGGAAGCCGAAAAAAGCATCAGGATGGGCACAAATCCGGAGAAATTCGTATCTTTGTACTCCAATATGAGAGAGGTATGAATACAAAGGCATTACTCGAACCGATGGGGTCGTGGGCGTGGTGGCGCTCGTGGTTTTTGATATTCTTCGGCTGTTCGGTCATGGGCGCGGGGTTCGTGTTGTTCGTCAATCCCTACAATTTCGTGCCGGGCGGGGTTTACGGTATGGGTATTGTGCTGCACAATCTTTTCCCGTCGATTCAGGTGGGAACCTTCGGCTACATGTTCGACATCCCGCTGATGCTGATTGCGATGCTGGTTTTCGGCGGCGGCTTCGGGACGCGGACGGTGCTGGCGGCGCTCTATACGCCGGGTTTCATGAACATTCTCACGCGGCTGGTCTACCCGACGCCCGAAGCGGTCGAGTCGCTGGATCCGTCGCAGCTGCTGGGCGGCCGTCTGGATCTTTCGAACGACCTGCTGCTGACGTGTGTGATCGGAGCGGTCGTGATCGGCGTGGGCCAGGGCATTGTCGTTCGTCAGCAGGCCACGACGGGCGGAACGGACATCGTGGGGATGTTGTTGCAGAAGTTTGCGGGGATCAAGTTCTCGACGGGTATTTTCCTGGCGGACGGATTCGTGGTGCTGTCGGGCCTTGCGGTGATCGGCTTCGGTCTCGGCACGGGCGAGGCGGCTTCGAACGGGTGGATGCTGACGCTCTATTCGCTCATTACGATCTACATTTCGTCGCGCGTCGTGGCCTACCTGCTCGACGGAGCGTCGTACGACAAGCTGCTGTTCATCATCAGCGATCATCACGAGGAGATCAAGCGCTTCATCATCGAGGATATGGAGCGGGGAGCCACCTACCTGAAAGGCAAGGGGATGTTCACCGACCGGGACAAGGATGTGATCTTCCTGGTGATCAGCCGCAAGGAGGTGCATCTGGTCCAGAACCGCATTCGTGAGATCGACCCGCGGGCATTCGTGGTGGTAACCGACGCCTACGAGACTTTCGGCGAGGGCTTCAAGCAGTTCCCGGACAAGAACCAGATCCAGGCCGAGTAGCGGGCTGCGGAGGGGCCGGACCGCGGGGCGGGGATACGTTCCCGGGGGCTTTCTTCGGTTTGGGAATGCCCCTTTCGCCGGGGAGGGGTAAATGAAACGGAAAACGATGGAAATAAGTACGAATACACTGCGCCCGCTTCAGGGCGAAGGGAAAAAACTCTTTATCGAGACCTACGGCTGCCAGATGAATGTCGGCGATACGGAGATCGTGGTCTCGCTGATGCAGCAGGAGGGATACGTCTATACGGAGCGGATCGACGAGGCGGATATCATCCTGATCAACACGTGCTCGATCCGCGACAATGCCGAACAGCGCATCTGGGGGCGCCTGGCCGAGATGAGGGGTCTGCGCCGCCGACACCCGGGGCTGATCGTGGGAATCCTGGGCTGCATGGCCGAACGGCTGCGCGAGAAGCTGCTCGAAGGACCTTCGGGGGTGGATGTCGTGGCGGGTCCGGACGCCTACCGGGACCTGCCGCGCCTGGTTCGCGAGGCCGAGGCGGGCGGCAAGGGGGTGAACGTCCTCCTCTCGACGGAGGAGACCTACGCCGAGGTGGCTCCCGTTCGCCTGGACCGCAACGGCGTGAGCGCCTTTGTGGCGATCATGCGTGGCTGCAACAACTTCTGCTCCTACTGCGTGGTCCCCTACACGCGGGGCCGCGAGCGGAGCCGTGAGGCCTCGACGATCGTCGCCGAGGCCCGGAGCCTTTTCGACAACGGCTACCGGGAGGTGACGCTTCTGGGGCAGAACGTCAACTCCTACCGCACGGGGGATGTGGACTTTCCGGAGCTGCTGCGGCGCGTGGCGGAGATTTCGCCGCTGCTTCGCGTTCGTTTCGCCACGTCGCACCCCAAGGACATGAGCGACCGCCTGCTCGAAACGATGGCTTCGATGCCGAACATCTGCCGGTCGATCCACCTTCCGGCGCAGTCTGGCTCGACGGCGATGCTCGAACGCATGAACCGCAAATACACGCGCGAATGGTACCTCGACCGCATTGCCGCCATCCGGCGCTACATGCCGGATTGCTCGATCACGACGGACCTCATTGCGGGCTTCTCGGGCGAGACCGAGGAGGAGCATCGCGAGACGCTGTCGCTGATGCGCGAGGTGGGCTACGACTTCGCCTACATGTTCAAGTATTCGGAGCGCCCGGGGACCTTTGCCGCGAAACACCTGGTCGACGGCGTGCCCGAGGAGGTGAAGTCGCGGCGGCTGCAGGAGATCATCGCGCTGCAGAACGAGCTGGGACTGGCAAGCTACCGCCGCGACGTGGGGCGGGAGTTCGAGGTGCTGGTCGAGGGTGCGTCGAAGCGCAATCCGAACCAGTTGTCGGGGCGCACGTCGCAGAACAAGGTGGTGGTTTTCGACCGGGGCGACCATCGCGTGGGCGAATACGTGCGGGTGCGCATTACGGGCTGCACGGCGGCGACGCTCTTCGGCGAGGCCATGTGAGAATGAATGGAAAAATATAAAAACACGAAAATCGATGCGTTTTGACGAACTGGACCTGGAGGATGAGATCCTCGACGGTCTCGAAGATATGAATTTTTACGAAATGACGCCCGTTCAGGAGCACACCATCCCGGTGATCCTCGAAGGGCGCGACCTGATCGGCTGTGCGCAGACCGGTACGGGCAAGACGGCGGCCTATACGCTTCCGCTGCTGAACCGGCTGCTGCTGGAGGGCAACGAGGAGAATGTGGTGAAGTCGCTGATCATCGTTCCGACGCGCGAGCTGGCGTTGCAGATCGACCAGCAGTTCCAGGGTTTTTCGTATTATGCGCCGATCTCGACGACGGTGGTCTACGGGGGCGGCGACGGCAAGGGCTGGGACCTGCAGAAGAACGGGATGCTGAACGGTTCGGACGTGGTGATCGCCACGCCGGGCCGGATGATCTCGCACCTGCAGAACAGCCACGTGGACCTTTCGCACGTGGAGTGCCTGATTCTCGACGAGGCGGACCGGATGCTGGACATGGGCTTCAGCGACGACATCATGAAGATCATCTCCTATCTGCCCCGTGAGCGTCAGACGATCATGTTTTCGGCGACGCTTCCGCCGAAGATCCGCGAGTTGGCGAAGACGATCCTGCGGAACCCCGCGGAGGTGAACATTGCGATTTCGAAACCCAACGAGGCGATCGACCAGTCGGCCTACGTCTGCTATGAAAGCCAGAAATTGGGGATTATCCGGGAACTGTTCGCCGAACCGGCGGAGTCGAAGACGATCATCTTCTCGTCGTCGAAGCTGAAGGTCAAGGAACTGGCGCATACGCTCAAGCGGATGAAACTCGACGTGGCGGCGATGCACTCGGACCTCGACCAGTCGCAGCGCGAGGAGGTGATGCTGAATTTCAAGAACAACAAGGTGAAGATCCTTGTGGCGACGGACATCGTGGCGCGGGGAATCGACATCGAGGATATCGGTCTGGTGATCAACTACGACGTTCCGCACGATCCGGAGGACTACATCCACCGCATCGGCCGCACGGCGCGAGCTGCGGCGACGGGCAGCGCCATTACGTTCGTCAACGAGGAGGAGCAGGGCAAGTTCCACCAGATCGAGAAGTTCATCGAGCGGGAGATCCGCAAGGCGGAGCTTCCGGCGAGTGTGGGCGAGGGCCCGAAATACGAGCCGGAGGAGGGCCGCAAACGGGGCGGACGCGGGGGTCGGAGCCGCAGCAAGGGCGGCGACGGCCGCGGACACGGCCGCGGACGGCGGGATCGCCTGCGTGACAAGCCGCGCGGCGGGTCTTCGTCGCGCGAAGGAGAGCCGGGAGGCGATGCACCGCGCGGGAGTGCCGGGGCCTCCGGGGCTGCCGCGCCGCAATCGGCCGGAGCGGCATCATCTGAAAATTCAGGGGTCTCGGCACCGGCCGCACCGGCCGCTTCGAGTGCGGCAGCCCCGGAGGGGGATAAGCCGCGCAAGCGCCGCCACCGCGGAGGCCGTCATCGTCGTCGCGGAAAGGGGACCCCGGAGGGCGGAAATGCTTCGGGACGTGTCGAGGCGAATCCGTCGGGCGGCGAATAACCGAAACGGTGCGACGACCCATGGGGAATCACTCTTCAGCCGCATTTGCGGACTCGAAACCTCACTACGAACTGCTGGACGGCCTGCGCGGCGTGGCGGCGCTGGTCGTGATCTGGTACCACGTTTTCGAGGGCTTTGCGACGAGTCCCGTGGACCAGCGTTTCAATCACGGTTATCTGGCCGTTGATTTCTTCTTCATCCTGTCGGGTTTTGTCGTCGGGTACGCCTACGATGACCGCTGGAAGCGGCGCGCACTCACGCTGACGGGCTTCATCAAGCGTCGTCTGATCCGTCTGCATCCGATGGTGGTGCTGGGCGCGGTGCTGGGGGCGGTGACCTTCTGCCTGCAGGGCAGCGTGCAGTGGGACGGCACGCCGGTGTCCTTTTCGTCGGTGCTGCTGGCGCTGGTGTTGGGGCTTTTTCTGATTCCGGCGCTGCCCGGTTCGGTTCCCGAGGTGCGTGGCAATGGCGAAATGTACCCGCTCAACGGTCCCACGTGGTCGTTGTTCTTCGAATATATCGGCAATTTGTGTTATGCACTCTTTCTGCGCCGTCTTCCGACGCGCTGGCTGGCGGGTTTCGTCACGCTGACGGGTGCGGGTCTGGCGGCTTTTGCGCTGGGCAACGGCTCGGGATACGGGCATCTCGGCGTGGGGTGGTCGCTGGCGGACCATAATCTTGTCGGAGGTTTTCTGCGTCTGCTGTTTGCCTTTCCGATGGGTTTGCTGCTGTCTCGGGTTTTCAGGCCCGTGGCCGTTCGGGGCGCCTTCTGGACCTGCAGCCTGGCAATTGTCGGGCTGCTCAGCGTTCCCTACGTCGGAGATGGTACGGCACCGTGGATGAACGGCCTTTACGATTCGGTGTGTGTCCTTGTACTCTTCCCGCTGCTGGTCTGGCTCGGGGCTTCGGGGCGGGCCACCGACCGGAAGACATCCGGTATCTGCAAGTTCCTGGGAGATATCTCCTATCCGGTTTATGTGGTACATTATCCTTTCATGTATCTCTTTTATGCCTGGTTGTGGCGCGGGGATGCGATTCCCTTTACAGAGGCGTGGCCGGTAGCTGCGGGCTTGTTTGTCGGGGTGGTCCTGCTGGCCTGGATGGTACTGAAAGTCTATGATGAGCCGGTTCGCCGGTGGTTGACGCGGCGTCTCCTGCAGAGGAGGTAATCGGACTCGTTGAAATGTAAAAGGCTGCTCTTTCTTCGGAGCGGCCCTTTTTTTGAAATGGAAAATGGAAAATTGAAAATGGAAAATTAGGGGATAATGGCGATCTGAAGGCTTCGGCTTTTCTCAGTCGGAATGGCCTTCCACATAAAGCCCCCGCCTGAGGCGGGGGTTTGGTGGGGGTGGGTCAGATTTGCATACGCGGCCATAGGCCGCGAGCGACGGCGGTTGCCAGCATTCCAACGCTCTTCGGGCTTTTGTTTGCCGAACTTTGCTCGGCGGTCCCTCCCTTCTCAAAGGGGGATTTAGGGGGATTGTCTGGCCGGGATTTTTCGGGGTTTGCACCCTTCCGGGCTGTACACCGTTCTTATTTCTGCCTGAAATAAATTTGCATCGGTACTCCCGAAAAATCCCAGTGGTCGCGGATGTTGTTTTCGAGGAAGCGCCGATAGGGCTCCTTGATGTACTGGGGCAGATTGACGAAGAAGGCAAACTGCGGCGTGGGCGTCGGCAACTGCGTGACGTACTTGATTTTGATGTACTTGCCCTTGGTTGCGGGGGGCGGGTAGTTCTCGATCAGCGGCAGCATGAAGTCGTTCAGCTCGGAGGTGGCGATGCGACGCTTGCGCGACTGGTAAACCCGGATGGCGGTTTGCAGGACATCGAGAATGCGCTGCTTGTTGAGTACCGAGGTGAAGATGATCGGAATGTCGTTGAACGGCGCGAGTTTTTTCTTGAGGAATTCGGTCCACTCCTTCATCGTGTTGTTGTCCTTTTCGATGAGGTCCCACTTGTTGACGACGATCACACATCCCTTTCGGTTGCGGACAATGAGGTTGTGGATATTCAGGTCCTGGGCTTCGAGCCCCTGTTGAGCGTCGAGCATCAGGATGCAGACGTCGGAGTTCTCGATGGCTCGGATCGACCGCATTACGGAGTAGAATTCGAGGTCCTCCATGGTTTTGCCCTTTTTGCGCATACCGGCGGTGTCCACGAGGTAGAAATCCATGCCGAATTTGTTGTATCGGGTGTGGATGGAATCGCGGGTTGTTCCGGCAATGGAGGTTACGATGTTGCGTTCCTGCCCGAGCAGGGCGTTCGTGAGGGATGATTTTCCGACATTGGGGCGTCCCACGATGGTGATATGGGGCAGGTTTTCGTCCTCTTCGGAGGCGGTGTCTGCGGGGAGAGCCGCGAGGATGGCATCCATGAGATCCCCGGTTCCGCTTCCGGACATCGAACTGATGCAGTAGGGGTCTCCGAGCCCGAGGGCATAGAACTCGTGGGAACTGAATATCAGGTCATTGGTATCGACCTTGTTGCAGACGAGGATCACCTTTTTGGAGGTTCGGCGGAGGATGTCTGCCATGAGCATGTCGAGATCGGTGATTCCGGTGCGGACCTCGACGAGAAAGAGGATCACGTCGGCCTCATCGATGGCCAGGAGGACCTGACGTCGGATCTCGTCTTCGAAAATATCCTCCGAGTTGACGGTGTATCCTCCGGTGTCGATTACGGAGAATTCGCGACCGTTCCAGTCGGTTTTTCCGTAATGGCGGTCTCGGGTCGTACCGGCCGTCGCATCGACGATGGCCTTTCGTTCACCGACGAGGCGGTTGAAGAGGGTGCTTTTTCCGACGTTGGGGCGTCCGACGATTGCTACGAGGCTCATGATTTTGTCCGTTCTTTGTTGCTTTTGGAGTGCAAAGATAGCGCAAATCCGTGAGGGTAAAAAATTTTTCGTGAAAATTGGCCTGTATCAGCGCCTCCCGCGCCCGAATCCCGCTGTTTTCCTCAACTTGGCGCCGCCCGGACCCCGGCCCCCGGACCCTGGACCCTGGACCCTGGACCCCGGAGCCCGGAGCCCGGAACGTTCCTTCCTGCCGGCCCCTGCTCCTGTTCTCACCCCCCCCCGGTGAGGCTTATATGCCGGCTCGGATGTAACGGCTTTCGGTGTCGCCGGCCTGTACGGGATAGAGCAGGATGGCACTGTACCCGGCGAAGAGATGCTCCAGCAGGGACGGGATCCGGCTCATGGAGGGGTGGTAGGAGACGCGGTCACGGCGGCTCATGACAAACCAGAGACAGTCGTCGTCGCGCAGGTCGTGTTCGAGCGATGGGATGTCGTCCCACTGGCTGAAGGGCACGAAGTCGATGTTTGCGGGCCGTTTCCGCCCCTTCGGTCGGAGGTATTCGAGGGTGGATTCGGGAGCCAGGAGCGCGATTTTTGCTCCGGAATTTCCGGCGAGGAGCCGGATTCTCCTGAGCCACAGTTGGAACCCGGCCTCCTGTTCGGCCTTTTCGGGCACGACGATCAGGTGGCGCTTGATCGTGTTGACTGGTTGCACGGGGCGGTAGAGGAATGTCGTGACGTTGCTCTGGGTGAGGATGTCCACGGCCATTTTCCCGATTGCGGGGCTGGGGGGGCCTGGGATTCCGGGAATGCCGGGGAGTGCCGGGACGACCGGAGCCGTGAGGTGCATTCCCATGACGATGTCGGTGATGCTTCGTTCCCGGGCGACGCTGACGATGGCGTTGGTGATGTTCACGTCGTAGCGGAGCAGTTCCTGGAGGTATATGTCGGCTGCTGCTGCGGCTTTGGCTGCGGCATCGAGGACCTTGCGGGCCTGTTTTTCGACATTGGGGTCGTCGGCCTTGTTGTCGATGGCGTGCAGGGCGTAGAGTCCGTTTGGTTCTCCGGCCCGTTTGAGCATCGCACTCAGCCCGACGAGTTCGTCCGCCGACTCCTCGTGAGCCACGGGGATGAGGATATGGTCCTCCTGTCTGGGTGTTTTCGCCTCGGGGGTTCGGTTCTGTTTCACGGCGATGTTGTGGGCCCCGCGCTGCGTGGCGAAGGTCGAGACGGTGCATGTTGCCAGGATCATCAGGATCGTTCCGTTGAGGACGCTTTCGTTGAGCAGCCGGATGGGCTCTCCTTCGGGGGTGTACCCGAGGATGACGTTGTAGCCGACCATCACGGCGGCGAGTGTTGCGGCGACGTGAGCCGAGCTGAGTCCGAAGATGACGGTCCGCTGGTCGGGGGACAGGCGGAACGACTTCTGGGTGAGCCATGCGGCGATGTACTTCGCGGCGGTGATCAGGACGATCATGACGGCTGCGACTTCGAGGCTTTCCCAGTCGCGGAAGAAGGCGCGGTAGTCGATGAGCATTCCGACGCCGATCAGGAAGAAGGGGATGAATATGGCGTTTCCGACGAACTCGATGCGGTTCATCAGGGGTGAGGTTCTGGGGATGAGCGGGTTGAGGGCTATGCCGGTGAGGAATGCCCCGATGATGGGTTCGAGGCCTGCGAGCTGTGCGAGGAACGATCCGAGGAATACCATGGTCAGGACGAAGATGTACTGCGAGATGTTGTCGCTGACCTGTTTGAAGAACCAGTGCGCCAGGATTGGGAATAGGAAGATGATGATGACGATGCAGAGGGCGACGGAGCCTGCGAGGCGCCACCAGAACATGTCGTCGACGTTTCCGGTTGCCATTCCGACGATGACCGTGAGCAGGAGCAGGGCGAGAGTATCGGTGATGACCGTACCGCCGACGGCGATTGTGACGGCCTTGTCACGTGCGATTCCGAGTTTGCTGACGATGGGGTATGCGATGAGGGTCTGGGATGCGAAGAGCCCGGCCAGGAGGATCGAGGAGTAGATCGAGAATCCGAGGACGTAGTATCCGGCGAGGACCCCGAGGGCGAGGGGGACGCAGAAGGTATAGAGCCCGAAAACGAGGCTTCTCCAGGCGTTGTGCCGGAAGTCGGACATGTCCATGTCGAGTCCCGACAGGAACATGATGTATAGGAGTCCGGCCGTTCCGGACAGGATGATGCTGCTGTCTCGGAGTACGAGGTTCAGTCCGTGGGGTCCGATCACCGCACCGGCGATGATGAGCCCCAGGAGGTAGGGGATCTTGAGTTTGTTCAGCAGCAGGGGAGCCGCGAGGATGATGACCAGAATCAGGAGGAACTTGAGAATCGGGTCTTCGAGCGGCAGAGTCAGGGAGATATGCGAGAACGACAGGAGCATGGATCCGGGCGCGGTTTTAAACAGGCTTGAAATTGTGAGAGGGTCGGGGGCCGCATCCGGTGGAATCCGGAGTTGGTCGGACCGATCCTATCTCTACAAATATAGTGAAAATCGCGTTTAAAAACAAGCGGTGGCGGCTGTTTTCTCGCATTTGGCGGGGCCTGATCCGGGGTCGGGCCTCTTTTTCCGAGGGCTTTCGGACATAGGGTGAGCGAGTTCCGGGTGGTAGTTGTGCGGGAGCCGGGTGCCGGAATTTTCGCTGCGGGAGGAGTGTCGTGCGAAATAATCTTCTCCGAGGCTGCGTTTTTTTGCGGAAAAAAACGTAACTTTGAAGAATCGGAATACGTAAACGACAACGGATGAATCGGACAGAGAGAGAGGGAAAATTGCTTGGACCCGTACTGGCGGGTTTTTTCATCATGGGATTCTGCGATCTGGTAGCCCCGATTACGGGACGGATCGGGTCGGAGTTTCCCGCTGAACAACAGGGCGTCGTGAGTTTTCTTCCGACGATGGTTTTTCTGTGGTTTCTGGTTCTTTCCACGCCGGTTGCGGCGCTGATGAACCGCTGGGACCGCAAACGGACGGCACTCGCGGGCTACGGTTTCACCATCGCGGGAATGCTGGTACCCTATGCGGCCGGCGCAGGATGCCCCCTGGTGTGGTATTTCGTCGGGTTCGGGCTGCTGGGCATCGGCAATACGTTCGTACAGGTGGCGGTGAACCCCCTGCTGGCAACCATCGTCCCCGGGGAGCGGATGACGAGCTACCTGACCGTAGGCCAGATCTTCCGCAACACGTCGCTGCTGCTGCTGGCGCCGCTCGTGACGGGGCTGGTGGCCTGGACGGGATCTTGGCGTCTGCTGCTTCCGATCTATGCGGGCCTGACCGTTCTGGGTGGCGTGTGGCTGCAGATGACCGCCATTCCCGAACCGCCGCGCCGCGCACATACGGCAGGATTCGGGGAGTGCTTCCGCCTGCTGAAGAATTCCCGGGTTCTGATCTCGGCCGTGGGTGTGGCGTGCTTCATCGCCGGGGACGTGGGAATCGGCTTTCTTTCGGTGCGGCTGATCGATGCGCCGTCGTCGATTCTCACCACGACGGGCTTCTACGCCTGCCGGATTGTCGGGACGCTTGTCGGGGCGTGGGTGCTGGCGCGTTATTCCGACGTGAAATACCTGGCCTGGAACATGGCCGGGGCGTTATTGCTGGCCCTGACGCTGGTCTTCGTGCGGAACGAGGCGGCGATCTATACGGCGGTCGGGCTGCTGGGTTTCGGCATGGCGTGTGTGTTTGCCACGTTCTATGCCGTGGCTACGAAGGCCGTTCCGGAGCAGGCCAACGAGGTGGCGGGGCTGATGATTCTGGCCATCTCGGCCGGGGCTGTTTCGGGCCCGGTCTGCGGGGCGGTGATCCGCGCCACGGGGAATCCGCACCTGGGAATGCTTTTTGTGGCGGTGTGCCTGGGCTACATGCTGTGGGCGGCACTCCGGCTGCAACGAAAATGAATAATACAAAGAGACGTATATGCGCAAATTCGTACTGACACTTTTGCTGGTGTGCGCCGCCTGGGGAGCCTCGGCGCAACGTCCCCGCACGATGGTGGAGTGGGGCGTCATCGGGGGAATCAACGTTCCCGACTACACGACGAACATGGATGCCACGGATATCCGCAACAAGCTGGGCTGGCAGGCCGGCATCGTAACGGCGGTGAAGCTCGGGATCATAGCCGTGGAGCCGCAGATCCTCTACGTGCGCCAGGGGCTTCGCATCCGTCCGGACGGGGCCGGGGAACTGAACCTCAAGTCGAATTCGATCGACGTGCCGGTTCTGGCATCGTTTAGGCTGCTGAGTCCGCTGCGGATCTATGCGGGACCGGTCTTCACGGTGATGAACGACTGCAAGTTGAAGACGGGCGGGGATCTGCTTGATTTCGGGCGGATCCGTCCGTCGCTCTCCTATACGGTCGGGGCGGGGGTCGTGCTGCTGCGCCACCTGCTGATCGACGTGCGCTACAACGGCCAGTTCCGGAGCAAGCACGACGTGGTGCTGCCCGACGGCCGGGAGCTCGACAAACTCCGGACCTATAATGTGGCGCTGAGCGTCGGCTATATCTTCTGAGGGGCCTATGACGGAGACAGTCAGTCGGGAGATTCTCATCGAGGGAGCCGATCCCCGGGAGCTTTACGGGCCGCAGAATGCCTATCTGGAGCAGATCAAGTCGCTGCATCCGACCTTGAAGATCGTGGCGCGGGGTTCGTCGCTGAAGGTGCTGGGCCCGGAGGCGGAGACGCTGCGCTTTGCCAAACGGATCGACTCGCTGGTGGCCTACTACCTCAAGTACGGGCACATCTCGTCGCAGGTCATCGACCAGTGTTTTTCGGGTGCGGCATTGCAGGAGGAGGGCCCCGTCGATCAGGACGTGATCGTCTACGGCAACAACGGCAACATCGTGCGGGCCCGGACGGTGAACCAGCAGCGGCTCGTCAAGTTGTATGACAGGGACGACCTGTTGTTCGCCGTGGGGCCTGCGGGTTCGGGCAAGACCTATACGGCCATTGCGCTGGCGGTTCGGGCGCTGAAGGAGCGGCAGGTGCGGCGGATCATCCTCACGCGCCCGGCCGTGGAGGCGGGCGAGAAGCTGGGCTTCCTGCCGGGGGACATGAAGGAGAAACTCGACCCCTACCTGCAGCCGCTGTACGATGCGCTGAACGACATGATCCCGCCCCTGAAGCTGCAGAAGTACCTGGAGGAGGGCACGGTGCAGATCGCACCGCTGGCCTACATGCGGGGCCGGACGCTGGACAACGCCTTCGTGATCCTGGACGAGGCGCAGAATACGACGCTTTCGCAGATCAAGATGTTCCTCACGCGCATGGGGCGCAACGCGCGCTTCATCGTCACGGGCGACGTGACGCAGGTGGATCTCCCGAAGAAGTCGGACAGCGGACTGGTTCGGACGATGGAGATCCTGCGCGGGGTCGAGGGGATCGGGATCGTGGAGTTCGACAAACGCGACATCGTGCGGCATCCGCTGGTGAAATATATTGTCGAGGCCTTCGACCGCCGGGCAGGCGGGGAGTCCTCGGAAGATCATGAAACGTCAAATTCAAAAAACGGATAGAGAGTTATGGATCGCAATCTGACGGCCCTGAAGCCGACGCTTGTATGGAAACACTTTGCGGAGATCGTCCGCATACCGCGCCCCTCGTCGCACGAGGAGCAGATTCGCCGCTACGTGCTGGAGACGGCCCGGGGGCTGGGCCTTGAGGCGCATGAGGACGCGGCGCACAACATCTACGTGCGCAAGCCCGCGACGCCGGGGATGGAGAACCGCAAGGGGGTGATCCTCCAGGCGCACCTGGACATGGTTCCGCAGAAGAACAACGACAAGGAGTTCGACTTCGAGAAGGACCCGATCGACGCCTACATCGACGGCGAATGGGTGACGGCCGACGGCACGACGCTGGGGGCCGACAACGGCATCGGCGCGGCATCGATCCTGGCGGTGCTGGAGGACGACACGCTGCAGCACGGACCGCTGGAGGCGCTCTTCACGGCCACGGAGGAGACCGGCATGGACGGCGCCTTCGGGCTGCAGGGCGGCCTGCTGCAGGGCGACATCCTGCTGAACCTCGACTCCGAGACCGAAGGCGAGCTCTACGTCGGGTGCGCCGGAGGTCTCGACGCCAACATCCTCTTCGACTATGCCGGGGTGCCGACCCCGGCGGAGGGCTATACGGCCGTGAAGGTGACGGTCAAGGGGCTCAAGGGCGGCCATTCGGGCATCCAGATCGTCTGCCAGCGGGCCAATGCCAACAAGGTGCTGTTCCGCTTCCTGAATGCCGCGCCGTGCGAGGTGCTGCTGGCGTCGGTCGACGGCGGCGGGCTGCGCAACGCCATTCCGCGGGAGGCCGAAGCCACGGTGCTGGTCCCGACCGGGGAGCTGGGCGCCTTCACCGAGGCGCTGGCAGCCTACAAGGAGGTCATCGTGGCGGAGTATGCCGGGATCGAGGACTCGATCGAGCTGTTCGCCGAGGCGTGCGACCGCCCCGCGGAGATGCTTCCGCGCGAGGCCGCCGCAGCACTGACCCGTGCCGTCGTGGCCTGCCCCGACGGCGTGCAGAAGATGTCGATGGCCATGCCGGGGCTGGTCCAGACCTCGACGAACCTGGCGCGTGTGGTCTCGGACGGCCGCACGGTGAAACTGCAGTGCCTGCTGCGGAGTTCGGTGGGAAGCGAGAAATGGGCCCTGGGCGAGGCGATTGCGGCGCTCTTCGCGCTGGCGGGCGCCCGGACCGAACTGACGGGCGCCTACGACGGCTGGAACCCGAACATGGCCTCCCCGATCCTGAAGGCCATGACAGCCTCCTACGAACGCCTCTTCGGCCGGAAACCGGCCGTCACGGCGATCCACGCCGGACTGGAGTGCGGCATCATCGGCAGCAACTACCCGGGGCTGGACATGATTTCGTTCGGCCCGACGATCTGCTACCCGCACTCGCCGGACGAGAAGGTGGAGATCGCCTCGGTCGGGAAGTTCTACGACTTCCTGACGGACACGCTGCGGCACATCCCCGAAAAGTAGCCGGATCGTGTCCGCTCTGTCCGAAAAATGGTTTGTGATCGTGAATCCCGTGGCCGGGGGCGGCCGCGGGCTGGATCACTTTCCGCAGATTTCTCGCCTGCTGCGCGAGGCGCACATCGTGTGCGAGCCGGTCTTCACGGAGCACAAGTTCCACGCCACGGAGCTGACCGTCACGGCCGTCCGCGAGGGCTACCGGCGGATCATCGTCGTCGGGGGCGACGGCACGCTGCACGAGGTGGTCAACGGCCTCTTCATCCAGCAGACGGTCCGGCCCGACGAGGTGCTGCTGGCCGTGGTGGCCGTGGGTACGGGAAACGACTGGGTGCGGACGTTCGGGATTTCGAGCCGCTACCAGGATGCCGTAAGGGCGATTGCCGCGGGGTGTTCGTTCCTGCAGGACGTCGGGGTGGTCTCCTACGAGGAGTCGCACTACCGCCAGAGCCGCTACATGGCCAACGTGGCGGGCGTGGGTTTCGACGCGCATGTCGTGCGCAAACTCTCGCACCTGAAGAAAAAGGGACACAAAAGCCGCTGGCGCTATACGTGGTGCGTGGTGAAGAACTTCTTCCGCTACAAGTCGACGGGCATCAAGGTGTGGGTCGACGACCGGCTGGTCTACAACAACCTGCTGCTGTCGGCGGCCGTGGGCATCTGCAAGTTCAACGGCGGGGGTATGCAGCCGCTGCCCGCGGCGGTTGTCGACGACGGGATTCTGGACCTGTCGCTGATCCGCCCGGTGCACTTCTGGCACCTGCTGTTCCGCTTCCACTACCTCTTCAACGGGGGGATTTACCGCATCCGTCACATCCTGCAGGAGCGCGGCAGCCGCATCCGGATCGAGTCGTCGCCGGAGGTTTCGGTAGAGGTCGACGGCGAATCGCTGGGACATACACCGCTGGAGTTCTCGATTCTGCACCGGGCGATCCGCATTGTGGTGGCTCCGGATTTCCCGGGACTGAAAAGCCCGGCGCAGACGGCATAACCTCCCGCAGGCGGGTTTCGGTGCCCGCCATACGCCTGCCCATACAGAGATCCGACCTTCGGGCCGGATCTTTTTTTGTATAAAAATCGCAAGTGTGTGCGCACACACTTGCGATTTTCGGAAAAAGGGACTATCTTTGCGACAGCGAACCGAAAACGATAGGCCTTATGTACGATTCCGAAAACGACAGTGAACCCGGCCGCGGGATGGAGCGTGAAAACCTCGGCTCCGAGGCTCCGGCGACGGTGCGTATTGTCGACATCGCCCGCATGGCGGGGGTTTCGACGGCGACGGTCGACCGGGTGATCCACAACCGGGGCAAGGTCTCGGCGGCGAATCTCGCACGGATCAACGCCGTGCTGCAACGGGTCGACTACCGTCCGAATCTGATCGCCCGCACCCTTGCGTCGGGGCGTCAATATGTCATTGCCGTGGTGATGCCTCGCTTTGCGGCGGGGGAATACTGGGCCGATTTCGAGGCGGGGGTCGCGCAGGCCGAGGCCGAGGCGCGCCGTTACAACGTCACGGTCCGGCGCTACCGTTTCGATCAGTACGACGGGGCGTCGTTCGAGGCGCTGTTGGCGACACTGCGCGACGAATCCTTCGACGGCGCGGTTCTTGCGACGCTCTTCGCCGGGCGGGTGATCCCCTTCACCGCAGAGCTGGACGCCCGGGGCATTCCTTACGTCTTTGTCGATTCGGACCTCCCGGCCTGCAACCGCCTGGCCTATTGCGGAACGTCGTCGTTCGACGCCGGGGCGGTGGCAGCCCGCCTGCTCTGCGAAGGGCTGGAGCCGGGGGCCGATCTGGTCGTGGGGAAGATCCTCCACCGGGGAGACGGCGGTTCGAACCAGTGCCGCGAGCGCGAGCGCGGTTTCCGGGACTACCTTGAACGTCACGATTTCCGCGGTGAGCTGTACGACGTGGCGTTGCGTCTCGACGACGAGGCCTACAACGCCCGCCGTCTCGACGAACTCTTCGCGGTCCATCCCTCGGTGGCCGGGGCCGTGACCTTCAATTCGACCTGCTACATCCTGGCGGGCTACCTGGCCGCACGTCCCGCACGCCGGGTGCGGCTGGTGGGTTACGACGTGATCGACCGCAACCGGCGGATGCTGGCCGACGGCGTGGTGACGGCGCTTGTGGCCCAGCGCCCGGAGGTGCAGGGTTACCGCGGGGTGATGTCGCTGTGCGGGTGGCTGGTCGAGGGGCGCCGCCCCGGAACGGTCGGGAACCTGCCGATCGACATCCTGCTCAAAGAGAATATTTCCTATTATACCAACAATATTATCTGAACCAGCTATGAAAAATCTGTTTGACATCCGCGACCGCGTCGTCGTCGTGACGGGCGGAGCCGGAATCCTGGGACGATCGATCTGCGCCTACCTGGCCGAACAGGGCGCCAAGGTCGTGGTATTGGACCGTGACGAGAAGTCGGGCGAGGAGCTCGTGGGCTCGATCCGTGCGAAGGGCGGCGAGGCGCTGTTCCTTACGACCGACGTGCTGAACCGCGAGGTGCTGGAGGCCAACCGCGACGCGATTCTGAAGGCCTACGACCACATCGACGTGCTGCTGAACGCCGCGGGCGGCAACATGGGCGGTGCGACGATCGCGCCGGACAAGTCGTTCCTCGACCTGGAGATCGAGGCTTTCCGGAAGGTCGTGGACCTGAACCTCTTCGGGACGGTGCTTCCGACGACGGTCTTCGGCGAGGCGATGACGGCCCGCAAGAAGGGTGTGATCGTGAATTTCTGCTCCGAGTCGGCGCTTCGTCCGCTGACGCGCGTGGTGGGCTACGGCGCCGCGAAGGCCGCCATCGGCAACTACACGAAATACATGGCCGCGGAACTGGCCATGAAGTTCAGCCCCGAGATGCGCGTGAACGCCATCGTGCCGGGCTTCCTGCTGACGAACCAGAACCGCACGCTGCTGACCAACCCCGACGGCTCCTATACGGACCGTGCGCGGACGATCATCGCCCACACGCCTGCGGGACGCTTTGCCGAGCCTGAGGAGCTGCTGGGCACGATCCACTACCTGATCAGCGACGCCTCGTCGTTCGTGACCGGGGCGCTGGCCGTTGTCGACGGCGGTTTCGACGCTTTTTCGATCTAAACAGCAACCGGCGGAGGGGCCTGCCGTTGTTCCGTTGCGGGGTTTGTGCTCCGGGCGGCGGCGCACGGCGGGTCTCCGCGAAAAAATTACAGACATGTATCTTTGCAAACAGTCGTGGCGGTGGTACGGTCCGAACGACCCCGTCAGCCTGCAGGACATCCGTCAGGCGGGAGCTACGGATATCGTGAACGCCCTGCACCACATTCCCAACGGCGAGGTGTGGCCCGTGGAGGAGATCCGCAAACGGCAGCAGATGATCGCCGAGGCGGGACTCACGTGGTCGGTCGTAGAGAGTATCCCGGTTCACGAACACATCAAGACCCGCACGGGCAACTTCCAGCCCTACATCGAGAACTACAAGCAGTCGATCCGCAACCTGGCGGCGTGCGGCATCCACATCATCACCTACAACTTCATGCCGGTGCTGGACTGGACGCGCACGAATCTTGCCTACGAGCTTCCCGACGGATCGCGGGCGCTGCGCTTCGAACGGGCGGCCTTCGTGGCCTTCGACCTCTTCATCCTGAAGCGCCCGGGTGCCGAGCAGGAGTACGGCGAGGCGGAGCGTGCCGCGGCGAAGGCCCGTTACGAGCGGATGGATGCCGCGGAGATCGAGCTTATCACGCGGAACATGATTGCCGGACTCCCGGGTTCGGAGGAGAGCTTTACGCTGGAGCAGTTCCAGAAGGAGCTGGACCGTTACAAGGGGGTCACGGCCGAGGTGCTGCGCGAGAACCTGATCGCCTTCCTGCGGGAGGTGACGCCGGTGGCCGACGAGGTGGGTTCGGTGCTGGCGATCCACCCGGACGATCCTCCGTTCCCGATTCTCGGGCTGCCGCGCATCCTCTCCACGGAGGATGATTTTCGGAAACTGGTCGAGGCGGTTCCCAACGTCTCGAACGGACTTTGCCTCTGTACGGGATCGTTCGGCGTCTCGGCGAAGAACGACCTGCCGGGGATGATGCGCCGCTGGGGCGACCGTGTGAATTTCGTGCACCTTCGCTCGACGCAGCGCGACGCCGAGGGGAACTTCTTCGAGGCGAACCATCTCGAAGGGGACGTTCCGATGTACGAGGTGATGAAGGCCTTCCTGGAGATCCAGCAGCGGCGCAAGATCTCGATTCCGATGCGTCCGGACCACGGACACCAGATGATCGACGACCTGAAGAAGAAAACAAACCCGGGTTATTCGTGCCTGGGACGCCTGCGGGGCCTGGCCGAGCTGCGGGGGTTGGAGCTGGGCATCGCCCGCTCGCTCTTTGCCGACAGGTAGCGGCGCGGTGTGCGCATGAAAAGAGGGTCTCCCGGACTGCCGGGGGACCCTCGCCGTTTTCGGAAGGACTTTTTATTTTATTGGTTTGCAGTTGCCGCACCCTGGGCCGGAGCGGGCGTCACGGTTTCGGTGATGTCGATCTCGGTGACGACCCACTGGAAGAGGTCGTTGGCGCACTGGCTCTGCAGCTGGCTGAGCTGGGACATGTCGGTCGTGTCGGCGAGAATGGCGTTGAAGAACTGGTTCATCGTGAAGTAGGTGTCGTTGACCTTCTGGGCGAAGCAGTTGTAGAAGGCCTTCTGCTGTTCGTGGTCGAGGCCTGCGGGCAGAACACCCTGGGCGACGAGCAGGTTGTAGGGGAAGATGTGTCGCATGTTGCGGGCATCGGCGTTGAGTTCGTCGACGATCTCCGTGACGACGACCATGTCTACCGTGTCATCGACGCCCTCCATCTGGATGAACTCCACGTAGACGGGGTATGCGTTTTCGAGCGTTCCGGCGACCTGGTCGGTGAAGAGGACGAATTCGGCATCGGTCAGATCGTCGAGATAGACCATTTTGCGGTAGTCGCGCAGGGCTTCGCGCATGGCCTTGCGCTGGTCGTGGTTCCACTGGCGTTGTTTGGAACAACCCGGAAAACCTGCGGCGAAGAGCGCCAGCAGGGGCAGACAGAGGAGCAATTTTTTCATGTTTGTTCAGATTTTGGTTTTACTTTGCGGGAAGAAAGCAATCCGTGTGCCAAAAAAAATCGTATCTTGTCGACCGATGGATTTTAACCGCTATATCACGGCTTCGGAGTTTTCCGCACTGGCCGAATTCTTCCGGAGGGAGGGGCGCAGTATCGCCTTTGCCCGCGGGGAGTCGTTCGCCTGCCAGGAGGTGCGGAACCACCGCTGCGGTGTGGTCGAGCAGGGCGCTTTCCGCTACGTGCACCTCACTGAACGCGGCGAACGGCATGTAGTGGGCTACGCCTTTGCCGGGGAGTTCGTCGGCGACTACATCTCGATGAGCAACGGCCTGCCGGCCTGGATCGGCATCGAGGCGATGTGCGACAGCCGGGTGCTGAGCCTCGACAACGATCGTCTGGTGGCCTTCTACGCCACGGATGCTGCGCACGAACGGCTGGGCCGCACGTTGGCCGAACACCTGCTGGCCGAGGTCTACGAACGCCTGCTGCAGTGCTACGCCTCCACGCCACAGGAGCGTTACGAAGCGCTGCTGCACCGCTGCCCCGACCTGTTGAGTTTCGTTTCGTTGAAGGAGCTGGCCTCCTACCTGCGGGTACGCCCCGAGACCCTGAGCCGCATCCGGCGCCGTATCCGCTGACACCCGACCCGCTGTTCTCCTCTCCCTTATCGTCCGCGACACCCGCTTTTTGCGGCATTTCTTGATTTCGGTCAAGGCTTTTCCGGAGCCTTCACCCTACCTTTGCCTCCATGAAACAGGCTATTGTAATCGGGGCCACGTCCGGGATCGGACGGGGCCTTGCCGAGCGGCTTGCGGCCGCAGGCTGGCGGGTCGGGGCGGTCGGACGGCGCGAGACGCTGCTCCGTGAACTGGCGGCGACAACCCCCGCGAATATGTTGTATGCCGTGGCGGATGTCACGCAACCCACCGCGTGTATCGCCGCACTGACGGCGCTGGTGGAGCGAATGGGCGGCATGGACCTTTGCGTGGTCTGCTCCGGAACGGGCGAACTGAATCCGACGCTCGACTTTGAACTCGAGGAACCGGCCATCCGGACCAACGTCCTGGGGTGGACGGCCGTAACCGACTGGGCCTATGGCTGGTTCGAGAGCCGGGGCGGGGGAGAGCTTGCGGTCGTCACGTCGGTCGGCGGCTTGCGCGGCAGTGGGGCGGCCCCGGCCTACAACGCCTCGAAAGCCTACCAGATCAACTATGCCGAAGGCCTGCGCCAGCGGGCTGCGAAATCCGCTTCGGGGGTCCGGGTAACCGACATCCGCCCGGGGTTGGTCGATACGGCGATGGCCAAGGGCGAGGGGCTTTTCTGGGTGATGCCCGTCGAACGGGTGGTGGATCAGACGCTGCGGGCCCTGCGCCGGGGACGCCGTGTTGCGGTCGTTACGCGCCGCTGGCGGGTGGTGGCGTGGCTGCTTCGGCTGCTGCCCGAATCGTTGTACCTTAAAATGTAGTCGGATATGAATGGATGGTTTTTGGCGGCCGGAGCCTTGTTGCTCGTCGCCTTTTTCGTGCACTCGTTTGCCGGGAACCGGCTCTATTCCGCTGCCCGGCCTGCTCCGCCAAACCGCGCCGTCCGGCTCGCCCGGAGCGTTTCCCGAGCGTATGATGCCTGGCTGATGGGGCGTTGCGGGATGCAGATGATCGGAGCGGACCTGTTGCTGGCCGCCGGGTTTCTGTTGGCGGACGGCGCCGGTGTGATCCCCCGCTCCTGCGGGTTGGAACTCTTCCTTTTGCTGACTTATGGCGGCTGGACGGCAGGGTGGCTTCTGTCGCTGGCGGCCGAACGCTCGGAACCCCGGCACTATCTGCGATTGCGGCAATGGATGCTTTTCGGAGTGGTCGCCGTGTTGGTCGGTATCGGCATTTTGCGATGAAACTGCCAGGAAAAAAGAGGAGGGTCGGAATACTGTATTCCGGCCCTCCTCTTTCTGATATGTTGGAGAATGTTCCACTTTGTTTCGGCCCCTCTCCTCTCTCCGTGTCAGCAGACGCCGAAGCGGAAGACGATCTTCTGGCAGTAAAACTCGTCGGGATGGAGCAGCGGCGAGGGGAACTCCGGATGGTTCACCGCATCGGGGTAGTTCTGACACTCCATCGCCACCCCGGCGTAATCCTCGTAACGGCCTCCGGATTTGGTCTCGGGACAGCCGCCTGCGAGCCAGTTCCCGGTGTAGATCATCACGCTGGGCTGCGACGTCAGGACCGTCACCGTGCGGCCCGACTTCGTTTCGCGCAGCGTCCCCACTTCGCCCAGAATGCCGGGCTTCCAGCCGTCGATTACGAACGGGTGGTCGTAGCCCTTGAAGTCGCGGATGTGGTTGAACTCCGCGTCGATCCCCGGTCGGAACGAACGGAATGCACGAAAATCCTGCGGCGTGCCCTCCACGTCGAGCATCCGGCCCGTCGGTATCTGCTTGTCGTTCATCTCCAGCACCTTCGAGCTGTTCAGCTGCAGTTCGTGGTCGAGCACCGAACCGCTCTCCTCGCCCGCGAGGTTGAAATAGACGTGGTTTGTGAGGTTCACGACGGTCGTTTGCGTGGTCTTGGCCTTGTAGGTGATCTCCAGGGCGTTGTCGTCGTCGAAATCGAACACCGCCTCGACATACAGTTCGCCGGGATATCCCTGGTCGCCGTCCTCCGACGTAAGGGCCATCACCACACGGTTGGTCTCCACGCGGCTCTCCCAGACGCGGTTGGCGAAGTTCTTCGTACCGCCGTGGAGGTGGTTTACGCCGTTGTTGACTTCGAGGCGGTACTCCTTGCCGTCGACCGTCATGCGCCCGAAAGCGATGCGGTTGGCGCAGCGCCCGACGCTCTTGCCCGAGGCGGCCCCGTCGAAGAAGTAACCTTCGGGATGTTTGTAGCCCAGTACGACATCGGCCATGCGGCCCTCGCGGTCGGGCATCTTCACGGAGACGATCGCCGCTCCGAAGTTCGACAGCTGCACCTCGGCACCCTTGTCGTTGCGCAGCGTGTAGAGGATGATCGCTTCACCCTCGGGGGTCATGCCCCATACGTTCTGTTCAATACTTACCATGTTCCGTGTAGTTTTAGATTCGTTCGTGTTTCCGGGGAAGCTATTCGACCGGGGGCAGCACTTCGAGGATGCGGTCGATGCGGCGCAGGCACTCCTCCTTGCCGATGAAGGCCGTGACGTCGTACATCCCGGGGCCCTTTCCGGCGCCCACGAGGGCCAGCCGCAGCGTGTTCATCACCTGTCCCATGCCGTAGCCCTTCTCTTCGATCCAGGCGTGGACGATGCGTTCGGTGTTTTCGAGCGAGAAGTCGTCGATCGCGGCCAGCACCCCGCGCACCTCGCGCAGGATCCGCGGGTTGTCGCCCTTCCAGTATTTGCGGGTCTGCTTCTCCTCGTACTGGGTCGGCGCCACGAAGAAGAACGACGTGAGGTCCCACAGGTCGGTGATGAACGTGGCGCGCTCCTTCATGATCCCGGCGGCCTTTCCGGCTACTTCGTCGGAGACCTCGATGCCGTGTTCGCGCAGGATCGGCTGGTAGAGCGCGGCCAGTTCGGCGTCGGTTTTGTGGTGCATGTACTGGGCGTTGAACCACTTGGCCTTGTCGGGCTGGAAGCGTGCGCCGGATTTCGAGACGCGCTCCAGCGAGAAACTGTCGATCAGCTCCTGCATCGAGAAGATCTCCTGCTCGGTGCCGGGGTTCCAGCCCAGCAGCGCCAGCATGTTGATGAATGCCTCGGGGAAGTAGCCGTCCTCGCGGTATCCGCGGGCCGTTTCGCCCGTTGCCGGGGACTTCCAGAAGAGCGGGAAGACGGGGAATCCCATCTTGTCACCGTCGCGTTTCGAGAGCTTGCCGCCGCCCGTGGGTTTGAGCAGCAGCGGCAGGTGGGCGAAGGCGGGTTGCGAATCCTCCCAGCCGAAGGCCTTGTAGAGCAGGTAGTGGAGCGGCAGCGAAGGCAGCCACTCCTCGCCGCGGATGACGTGCGAAACCTCCATCAGGTGGTCGTCGACGATGTTGGCGAGGTGGTAGGTGGGCAGTGCGTCGGCCGACTTGTAGAGGACCTTGTCGTCCAGGGTCGAGGTGTTGACCTCGACGTGGCCGCGGATCAGGTCATCCATCTCGACCAGCTGGTTTTCGGGCATTTTGAAGCGGATGACCCACTGGTCTCCGCGGTCGATGCGGGCCCGGACCTCCTCGGCCGGGAGTGCCAGCGACGTGGCCAGCTTCTCCCGCACGGCGTAGTTGTAGGCGAAGGCCTCGCCGCGGGCTTCGGCCTCCTTGCGCAGCGCGTCAAGTTCCTCGGCCGAATCGAAGGCGTAGTAGGCCCATCCGGCCTCGACGAGCTGCAGGGCGTATTTGAGGTAGATTTCGCGCCGTTCGCTCTGGCGGTAGGGGGCGTGGGGGCCTCCGACTCCGACGCCCTCGTCAATCTCGATGCCGCACCACTTGAGCGACTCCATGATATACTCCTCGGCGCCGGGGACGAAGCGCTGCGAGTCGGTATCCTCGATGCGGAGGATCATCGTTCCGCCGTGCTGGCGGGCAAAAAGGTAGTTGTAGAGTGCCGTGCGGACGCCTCCGATGTGGAGCGGTCCGGTGGGGCTGGGTGCGAAGCGCACCCGGACAGGTCTTTTCATGGACATTTATATTGTTTTTGTCGTTTTCTTGTTTTTTCGGTTATGGGGCCGATCGCTGCCGCACCCTCTTTTCACGGAGCTTTGCGAGTCCGGTCGCCCTCCCCGGTTATTTCACCCGGTATTCGATGCGCATGGTGATGCGGGCCTTCTTGTTGCGGCTGGCGGTGTTGAACGAACCTCCGGCCGAGAACTCCTCGTTCGTATTGGCTCCGGTGATCTGGAAGACGCCCATGCGGGCCGAAGCCACACGTCCGATCTTCGTACCGGCATTTTCGGCAATTTTTTGGGCGCGCATCCGGGCGTCGGCCGAAGCGGTTTCGATGAGTCCCATCTTCACGTCGTCGAGCTTCGTGTAGTAGTAGTCCGGGGCGTAGGCTTCGATCGAGACGCCCTGGGCGATGAGCGAGGAGATTTCGCGCGAGATGGTCTCGACGCGCTCCACATCTCGCGACTCGACCGTGAAGCGCTGCCGCAACTGGTAGCAGCGGAAGCGTTCTCCGGCCCAGTTGCCGTTGGCGTTGTAGACCGGGTCGAACTGCTTGTTGACGTTGACGAACTCGAAGACCACGGCCTCGGCCGGAAGCCCCTTCTCTTCGAGGTATTGCTGGACCTTGGCCTTGCTCTGTTCGATCTGCGCGTATCCTGCGGCGACCTGCTGGGCCTCGGCCGTGATGGTCCCGGACCAGACGATCAGGTCGGAGGTGAACTCCGTCTCGCCCAGTCCCGTCACGACGATCGTGTCCTGCGAACGGTACTTGTAGGTGTAGGCTCGTGCGAGCACGGCGGCGCAGATGATGGCTGCAATTCCCAAAAGGAGGTACTTTGCGTTTTTCATGGTCTACCGTTTTTTTCAGGTAAGTTTTTCGTGGTTTTTTCTCGCTGTCTCCGTTTTCCCCTCACTGTCTCTGTTTTCCCCTCACTGTCTCCGTTTTTTCTCGCTGTCTCTGTTTCCCCCCCTCACTGTCTCCGGTTTCCCCTCACCTTCTCTCCCCATTTCCAACCTTAATTTTCCATTCTCAATTTTCCATTTTCCATTTTCTCTGCGCTTTCGTCAGACGTTGAAGAGGAAGTGCATGATGTCGCCGTCCTGAACGACATACTCCTTGCCTTCGATTCCGATCTTTCCGGCGTCGCGGCAGGCCTTTTCGGATCCGAGCGTCACGTAGTCGTCGTACTTGATGACCTCGGCGCGGATGAATCCCTTCTCGAAGTCGGTATGGATGATTCCGGCGGTCTGGGGGGCCTTCATGCCGCGGGAATAGGTCCAGGCACGGGTTTCGTCGGCGCCGGTGGTGAAGAAGGTTTCGAGGTTGAGGAGCTTGTAGGCGGCCTTGATCAGCCGGGCCACGCCCGACTCTTCGAGTCCGAGGTCTTCGAGGAACATCTGCCGCTCCTCGTAACTCTCCAGTTCGGCGATGTCGGCCTCGGTGGCTGCTGCGATGACGAGCATTTCGGCCTTTTCGTCGGCGATGGCCTTACGCACGGCCTCGGTATAGGCGTTTCCGGTGGCGGCACTCTTCTCGTCGACGTTGCAGACGTAGAGTACGGGCTTGTCGGTCAGCAGGTTGAGATCGGCCACCAGCTTGCGGTCCTCCTTTTCGAGTTCGACGGTGCGGGCCGAGCGTCCCTGCTCCAGTACGGACTTGTACTGCAGGAGGAGTTCCACGGCACGTTTGGCATTCTTGTCGCCACCCGATGTAGCCTGCTTCTGGGTTTTGGCCAGTCGGTTCTCGACGGTTTCGAGGTCCTTCAACTGGAGTTCGGTATCGATGATCTCCTTGTCGCGCACGGGATCGATCGACCCGTCTACGTGGGTGATGTTTCCGTTGTCGAAACAGCGCAGCACGTGTATGATGGCGTTCGTGTTGCGGATGTTTCCGAGGAACTTGTTTCCGAGGCCCTCACCCTTCGATGCGCCCTTGACGAGTCCGGCGATGTCGACGATCTCGATGGTTGTGGGGACGACCCGCTTGGGATTGTCGATTTCGGCCAGGCGGATGAGTCGCTGGTCGGGGACGGTAATGACACCGACGTTGGGTTCGATGGTGCAGAAAGGGAAATTGGCTGCCTGAGCCTTGGCGTTGGAGAGACAGTTGAAAAGCGTCGACTTGCCCACGTTCGGCAGTCCGACTATGCCGCATTGTAATGCCATTTACTTCGAATTTATATTTGCAGGGCAAAGATAGCGATTTTTATTGGAGTTGGATTGTTTTGCGGGGTCTAAAATCGTCGGGGAGTCCAGTTGCGGAAAATTATCGGCGGGATTGTTTTGCCGAAAGGAGGTTTATGCGTATCTTTGAAGGTCTAAAATGTTCGGACGATGGATTTGCAAACGATAGGGGACGAGATACGGAGACTTTCGGAGCTGGTCGACGGGTGGTCGGCGGCGGGTGAGATCCCGGTCGTGGAGCGCGACCTGGCGCTTGAGAAATTGCGGAGGCTTTACGAGACGGTACGCTTTGCCGATCCGGCCCCGGCACCTTCGGAGGAGCCGATAGCCGCCGATTCCCGGGACGGGGACCTTCCCGAATCGATTGATTTGGGGGAGGTGCTTTCGCTGGACGGATTCCCGGATTTCGGGGACCCGGGTGAGAGCCCGGAGGCACCGGAGAACCCGGATGAAATGCCGGGTGAGGCGCTGGAGAACCCGGAGGTGCCGGATGAGGCGCCGGGGAGCCCGGAAATGCCGGAGATGCCGGTTTCGGACTCGACTGCGGAGCCGGCTTTGGAGCCGGTATCGGAACCGGGGTTTGTTCCGGAAGCGTTTGCGGCGAGGATACCTGATCTGGATCCGGAGCGTGCCTTCGAACCCGTTTCGGAGACGGCCCCGGAATCGGCCCTTGACCTGGAACCGGTTGCGGAGCGAGTTCCGACTCCGGAATTCGGATCCGTTTCGGAGACGGCCCCGGCATCTGAATCGGCATCTGAATCGGGCGCCGACCTGGAGCCGGACCCGACTCCGGAATTTGAACTGGAGACGATCCCGATGTCCGAACCTTCCGTATTTGAGGAACTGGATGTTGTTCCGGAATCCCGGCCAGCCCCGGAGGCGATTCCCGATCCGGCTCCGATTCCGGTTGCGCCCCCGACTGTAGATCCGGCACCGGCATCGACTCCGGCCCCGGACCCGGTGCCGACTGCGGATCCGAATGCTTCCCGCCACGGAACGCCCACCCTGTTCGGTCCGGAGGACGAAGCGGTGGTCCGCCATCGGCACAAGCAGCGGGTGATCATGTCGCTGTACGATCCGAACCCGACTGTGGAGACGATCCCGGCGGCCCCCCGGCATTCGGATGCGCGGACCGTTCCGCATGGCGGTCCGACCCCGATGCCCGGATCTTCGCAACCGCGGGTTGTGCCGTCTCCGGTTGTTTCGCAGACACCCGATCCGCTGGCGGGCGCTCCGATTCCGGAGCCTCCGATCTTCGAGGTCATCACCTCGGCAGCCCCCGAATCCGCCGAAGGTCGCAATGCCGATCCGGCGGTCCCGACTTCCGGGATTTCGGAACTTCTGACCCCGGCTGCGGCGATGGAATCCATTCCCGATGCGGCTTCGGCGTTCCGGATGCCTGCGGCGGATGTTGCGGGAAGCGGTCTGCCGACCCTGCAGGGGGGAGCCGTGCTGGGCGAAGTGATCAATCACGACGTGCAGACGCTGGCCGATACGCTTGCCCGGCCGCGGGACATGGCTTCGGAACTGCTCCGCAACGAACCCGTGACGGATCTTCGGAAGGCGCTGGGGCTGAATGACCGGTTCCTGCTGATCCGCGACCTGTTCGGGGGCGACGGCGAGGCCTGCGAGCGGGCTCTCGATACGCTCAACGGCTTCGAGGATCTGGACGACTGCATGATCTTCATCGCGGAGCACTACGCCTGGAATCCCAATTCGGACGGTGCGAAGCTGCTGATGGAACTTCTCGAACGCAAATTCGCTTGACGGCATGGCGAGACTCTATATCGTACCGACGCCGATCGGCAATCTGGACGACATCACGCTGCGTGCGGTGAATATTTTGCGCGAGGTTGATTTCGTGCTGGCGGAGGATACGCGCACGACGTCGTTTCTTCTCAAGCACCTCGGCATCGAACAGAAACTCCGCTCGCACCATAAATTCAACGAACACGCCACGGTGCAAATGGTTGCCGAGACGATTGCTGCGGGACACGATGCGGCGCTGGTTTCGGACGCCGGGACGCCGGGGATCTCGGATCCTGGGTTCCTGCTTGTGCGCACGTGCGTCGAGGCGGGCATCGAGGTGGAGACGCTTCCGGGCGCCACGGCGCTGATTCCGGCGCTGGTCCAGAGCGGTTTTCCGTGCGACCGGTTCTGCTTCGAGGGCTTCCTGCCGCAGAAGAAGGGCCGGATGAAACACCTGCAGACGCTCTCCGGCGAGGAGCGGACGATGATCTTCTACGAATCGCCCTACCGGGTTGTGAAGTGCCTGGAGCAGTTTGCCGAGGTCTTCGGGCCGGACCGGGCGGTTTCGGTGTCTCGGGAGCTGACCAAGAAGTTCGAACAGACCGTGCGCGGGACGGTCGCCGAGGTGCTGGAGCACTTCCGCACGCATGAACCCAAGGGAGAGTTCGTGCTGGTGGTCGCCGGGAAACCCCGTCAGCGACGGGGCGCAGAGATGCCGGAGGAGATGCCGGAATCGGACAATTACAACGAAACGGAAGATGAAACGGAAAAATAACGGAACGCAGGATACCACCTCGCAGCCGTCCCGTTCGGTCGGGGCGTGGCTCGGGGAGTTGCGCGAATTCATGAAGGGTCGTTTCAGCCTGGACGATGACAAGGCGCAGCGCGACGAGGTGGTTGCCAACATCTCGAAGGGCGTGGAGTTCCGGGGCGTGAACCTCTGGGTGCTGATTTTCGCCACGATGGTCGCCTCGCTGGGTCTGAATGTCAATTCTGCGGCGGTGATCATCGGCGCGATGCTCATTTCGCCGATCATGGGTCCGATCATGGGCGTGGGTCTGTCGCTGGGGATCAACGACTTCGAGCTGTTGAAGAAATCGCTTCGGAACTTTACGCTGATGTTCATCGTGGCGATCATCACGTCGACGGTCTACTTTTTCATTTCGCCGCTGTCGTCGAACAGCAGCGAGTTGCTGGCGCGCACGGTTCCGACGACCTACGACGTGCTGATTGCGCTGTTCGGCGGACTGGCGGGGATGGTGGCGCAGACGCGCCAGGACCGCACCTCGACGGTCATTCCTGGGGTTGCCATCGCCACGGCGCTGATCCCGCCCCTGTGTACGGCGGGCTTCGGACTGGCTACGGGTCAGATTCGTTTTTTTCTCGGGGCCTTCTATCTTTTCTTCATCAATTCGGTTTTCATCGCCCTGGCTACCTATCTGGTGGTACGGTTCCTGCGCTATGAGAAGAAAGTCTTCATCGACAAGTCGCGCGAGCGGGCGGTCAAGCGGCTGATGATGGTCATCACGCTCGTGACGTTCATTCCGAGTGTGGTGATCGGCTTCCACATGGTTCGGGTTTCGGTTTTCGAGGCGATGGCGGAGAAGTACGTGGCTCAGGTCTTCAACTACCCGCATACGCGGGTGATCGAGTGCAACAAGCATTATGCGCACGGGAAGAAGGCATCGCGGATCGAGTTGCTGCTTGTGGGAGAGCCGTTGGGCGAGGAGGTGATCGAGAATGCGCGGGCCCAGTTGGACGGTTACGGGCTGGATCGGACGGAACTGATTGTCCGGCAGGCCAATACGGAGGACCGGATCGACGTGGCGTCGCTGCAGCAGAGCTACCAGGAGTTGCTGACGGAGAAGAACCGGCGGATCGAGGAGATGACGTCGCAGTTGAAGCGCTACCGGGTTACGGACGTGGAGGTGAACGACGTTTCGCGGGAGATGGGCGCACTGATGGAGAACGTGGAGGCGGTTTCGCTGACCAAGGGGATCACGTTCGACGTTTCGGGAACGCCGCGCGATACGACGCTGATCTGCGTGGTGACGCGCAAGGACGCTACACAGCCGGTCGACAGCGAGACGTTGAAGAACTGGCTTCGGATCCGGACGAAGATCGTGAACGTGAAACTTTTCGTGGAACCTTGACCTGCAGGCGGCGATGAAACACACGGACTTGAATTTCATGCAGCGGGTGGGGCTGGAGATTCTCTGGCTCTGGTCGTATGTTTTTTCGGTGCTGCCCCGTTGGTTCAAGTACTACGTGGTGGAGGATCTGTTCTATTTTCTGCTCTGTTACTGTTTCCGCTACCGGATGTCGGTGGTGAAGAAGAACCTTCGGAATTCGTTTCCGGAGAAGGACGAGCGGGAGTTGGCCGTGATCCGGCGGCGGTTCTACCGGACTTTGGCGGAGATTTTCGTGGATACGCTGGACCTGGCGCACCTGACTCCGGCGAAGGGTCGCGCGGCGCTGAGGGTGAAGGGTCTGGAGGAGCACCTGAAACGGGTCGAGGGGCGCGACTGGATCGCCATGACGGCGCATTACGGCTGTTGGGAATACTGTTCGTTCTGGGGTCTTTACGCGCCGACGCAGATTGTCGTGGCGGTTTACCATCCGCTGCGGAGCCGGGTGATGGAGGCTTTGTACCAGCGTTTGCGCAACGGGGACTACGCGACGACGGTTTCGATGAAGGAGAGCCTTCGGTTCTACCTGCGGAACCGGGAGCGAGGGATCCGCGGCAAGAATCTTGTAATGGGACTTATTGCGGACCAGAATCCGCCGCGGCGTCCCGACAGCCACTGGATCCGGTTCCTGAATCAGGATACGATCTTTTTCGACGGCGGCGAGAAACTGGCGCTACGTTGCCATCTTCCGGTCTATTTCGTGAAGATGGAGCGGTTGTCGCGGGGCCGTTACGAGATGTCGTTCGAGCCGATCTACGACGGCGAGGAGGAGGTTGCGGAGCATGAAATTACGGAGCGTTACGTGCGGTTGCTGGAGTCGGAGATCCGGCGGCGGCCGGAGTTGTGGATCTGGTCGCACCGGCGTTGGAAACACAAGCGGGATGTCAGTTGCTAAGATCGTCATACTGAACTGGAACGGCGTGGGCCATCTGCGTCGTTTTTTGCCGTCGGTAGTGGCGGCGGCGCCGTCCGGGGTGGAGGTTGTCGTGGCCGACAACGGCTCGACGGACGACTCGGTGTCGGTTCTGGGTTCGGAGTTCCCCACGGTGCGGATCGTCCGCCTGGACCGCAACTACGGCTTTGCCGGGGGCTACAACCGTGCGCTGCGGCAGGTCGAGGCGGACTATTACATCCTGCTGAACTCCGATGTGGAGACCCCGTCGGGATGGCTGGATCCGCTGCTCGATACGCTGGAGCGGAATCCGGACGTGGCGGTTGTTTCGCCGAAACTGATCTCGTCGGAGGATCGCCGGATGTTCGAGTACGCCGGTGCTGCGGGCGGATACATCGATTTTCTGGGCTACCCCTTCTGCCGGGGCCGGATTCTGCGCACGGTGGAGGAGGACCGGGGCCAGTACGACGATGCGCGGGACCTTTTCTGGGTGAGCGGTGCGGCGTTCTGCTGCCGGGCGGATGTGTTCCGGGCGCTGGGGGGCTTCGACGACGACTTTTTCGCGCACATGGAGGAGATCGACCTCTGCTGGCGGATGCAGCTGGCGGGCTACCGCGTGCGGGTGGTCCCCGCGAGCCGGGTCTATCATCTGGGCGGCGGGACGCTGCAGACCGATTCGCCCTCGAAGGTCTTCTATAATCACCGCAACAATCTGGCGATGTTGTATAAATGCTCCTCGTCGGGACAGCGGCTGCTGGTTTCGGTTCTGCGCCCGGCGCTGGACGTGCTGGCGGCGCTGTCGTACCTGGTGCAGGGGCGTGCGGACAACTTCCGGGCGGTGTTCCGGGCCTGGCGAGACTTTCTCAAGTGGCATCCGTTGCTGGCGGAGAAACGGCGGGCAATCCGGTCTTCGCGCAAGGCCGGGGCCGGACATGTCTATCGCGGCTCGATCCTGCTGCGTTATTTTCTGGGCGGTCGGACCTTCGGGCGGCTGATGTAGAAGGGGGACCGTTGACGGCCGACCGTCCGGTACCCTTTTGGAGAGGCGGAGGAGATCGCATTCGTGTCCTGTGCGGATCGATCCTGTGAGGTGCGGATAAGGTTGATCGGGCCGGCTTGATATAAAAAGGTCCCCGGCTATGGCAGCCGGGGACCTTTTCTGTTGTCGGCGGGTTGTTGGCGCCTACTTGTTGATCTTGGCCCAGGAGTCCTTGAGGGTCACGGTGCGGTTGAAGACCGGATGCTCGGGTGTCGAGTCCGTATCGGGGCAGAAGTAGCCCACGCGCTCGAACTGCACGGCCTGCCCGACGGGAATCTCGCGCAGCGAGGGTTCGAGATACCCCTTGATCTTGACCATCGACTCGGGGTTGAGGTTGTCCTCCCAGGTCTGGCCCTCCTCGACGTCATCGGGGTTCTCCTTGGTGAAGAGCGGGTTGAAGAGACGGATTTCGGCCTCGACGGCATCCTGGGCCGATACCCAGTGGATGACGCCCTTCACGCGGCGGCCGTCGCTCGACGAGCCGTTTCCGGACATGGGGTCGTAGGAGCACAACAGCTCGACGATGTTTCCCTCGGCATCCTTGACGACCTCCTCGCACTTGATCAGATAGGAGTAGCGCAGGCGCACTTCGCCGCCGGGCTGCAGGCGGAAGAACTTCTTGGGCGGGTTCTCCATGAAGTCGTCGCGCTCGATGTAGATTACGCGCGAGAAGGGCACCTGCCGCGTTCCGGCCGCCTCGTTTTCGGGGTTGTTCACGGCCGTGAACAGCTCGGTTTTGCCCTCGGGGTAGTTCGTGATCGTTACCTTCAGGGGGTTGAGCACGGCCATGCGGCGTTCGGCGACCTTGTTCAGATCCTCGCGGACGCAGTATTCGAGTTTGGCGAGGTCGATGACGTTGTCGCGTTTGGCGACGCCGACCATCTCGGCGAAGTTGCGCACCGAGGCCGGGGTGTAACCCTTGCGGCGGAGGGCGCAGATCGTTGGCATCCGGGGGTCGTCCCAGCCCATGACGGCACCCTCCTGGACGAGTTTCAGCAACTTGCGCTTCGACATCATCGTATAGGTGAGGTTGAGCCGTGCGAACTCGTACTGGTGTGAGGGGTAGATCTCCAGCGCCTGGATGAACCAGTCGTAGAGCGGACGGTGCACGTCGAATTCGAGGGTGCAGATCGAGTGGGTGATCTTTTCGATCGAATCGCTCTGGCCGTGGGCGTAGTCGTACATCGGGTAGATGCACCACTTGTTGCCCGTGCGGTGGTGTTCGGCGTGGATGATGCGGTACATGATCGGGTCGCGGAAGAGCATGTTGGGGTGAGCCATGTCGATCTTCGCGCGGAGGACCTTCGCACCGTCGGGGAATTCGCCGTCCTTCATGCGCTGGAAGAGGTCGAGGTTCTCCTCGACGGACCGGTTGCGCCACGGCGAGGGGGTTCCCGGTACGGAGACCGTACCTCGGTTTTCGCGGATCTGCTCCTGGGTCTGGTCGTCGACGTATGCGAGTCCCTTCTTGATCAGGACGATGGCCCATTCGTAGAGTTGGTCGAAGTAGTCCGACGCATAGCGCTCCAGGGCCCAGTCGAACCCGAGCCAGTGGATGTCTCGCTTGATCGAATCGACGTACTCGACGTCCTCCTTGACGGGGTTCGTGTCGTCGAAGCGGAGGTTGCATTTTCCGCCGTACTTCTTGGCCAGGCCGAAGTTGATGCAGATGCTCTTGGCGTGTCCGATGTGGAGGTATCCGTTTGGTTCGGGCGGGAATCGGGTCTGTACGCGGGTTTCGCCCTTGGCGATGGACTCTTCGATGATCTCTTCGAGGAAGTTCAGCGACTTCTCCCGGGTTTCGTTGGTTTCGCTTGCCATATTTTTCGTGAGTTTGCTTTACGTGCAGGTATGTATGAAATATGTATGGAATCAATGCAAGGGTCGGTGTCCGTGTCGGTGAGCGGGTCGTTTGGGCCCGATATCGAAGAGCCGCTGGATATCGACCGAGAGTTGTACGACCTGCTGTGTTCCGAGTCCGGTTCCGTCGTAGTGGAAGACCATACCGGCCTCGACGTGCAGCGTATCGTGGAAGAAGCGGCGGTCGTAGCCTGCCCAGGTGCGGTTGTAGATGTGCTTTGGGGTGGCATAGAACGGCTCTCCGGCATAGAGTCCGTCCTCTCCGTAGGAGATTCCGGTTGCGGGGTTGGCGATGTAGTTTCGCAGGGGCTGGAGGTTTTTGCCGAGGTAGAGGTTGTTCTGGATTTTGACGCCCCATCGTGAGATCGCGACGTCGAGTTGTCCTCCGTATGGTTTTCGCCAGGTTTGGTCGACGCTCCGGCCGCGCTGCGGGGCGAAGAGGATGCCGCCGCGGATGTCGAAATCGAAGAAGGCGTTGAACTCCCAGCCGACGTATGGATTTACGAGGAGGTTGTCCGTGACGTTTTTGTTGAGCATCGAGCCGGCGAAGTGGAACATCGAGAAGGCGTATCCGACGTAGAATCCGGGTTGGGTGGAGTAGCGTCCTGCGGAGAGGATGCGGAACATTTCGCGGGAGGCTTCGGAGTACATGCCTTCCCAGTCGAGTGCCAGTTCGATGTAGGTTTTGTGTCGTTCGGTGGATACGTAGCGCCCGAGGAATCCCGACAGTCGGTTGTGGTAGAATCGCGTGGAGTCGCTGAAGAAGGCTGCGGAGTAGTCTCCCATGAGCTCCTTGCGGTTGAAGATCCCGGCGTTTGCCTGGACGTTTGGGGTCTTGAACCGGTAGTACATCAAGGGCTTGACGTCGCTCAGGAAGGGGTCTCCCTGGGGGTTGTACTGTCCGAAGTTCTGGAGCATTTCGGCACCCAGGACGAGTTGGTTTTTCTCCTGCCATTCGATGCCGATTCGCGGAGTGAGTCGTGCGCTGAAGAGCGTTTGGGGTTCGTTGAGTTCGTTGTTTGCGTATTCTCGGTTGTCGAAGCGGGTTTCGAAATCGGCCCCGACGAGGATTTTCTGGGCGTGCAGACCCCCCCCCGAGATCATAAGGGCGAGGGCCAGGGCGAGCACTTTTCTGCGAGACATAAATCTTCTGAATTGAGGCCTCAAAAATAGGCAAAATATTTTTTATTTGATTACTTTTGCCGCATAAATCACTCACAGCGACGGAATATGCGAAAAATCACGAACGAGGAGTTGGGGCGTCCGACGGCGGAGGAGTTTGCCGTGCAGGAGAAGATGCCGGTGACGGTAGTGCTGGACAACGTGCGTTCGGCGCAGAACGTGGGTTCGTTTTTCCGCACGGGGGATGCCTTTGCGGTGGAGCGGATCGTGCTGTGCGGGATTACGGCGACGCCACCGTCGCGTGAGATCCACAAGACGGCGCTGGGTGCGGACCAGACGGTTCCGTGGTGTTACTATGCGACGACCGAGGCGTGTCTTGGCGAGCTTCGGGCCTCGGGTTATCGGGTGCTGGCCGTGGAGCAGGTCGAGGGGGCCGCGATGCTCGACGACTTCACGCCGCAGCCGGGAGTGAAGTATGCGCTGGTTTTCGGCAACGAGGTGGACGGTGTGGGTCAGTCGGCGGTTGATCTGTGCGACGGGGCGCTGGAGATTCCGCAGGCGGGGACGAAGCATTCGCTCAACGTGTCGGTTTCGGGCGGCGTTGTTCTGTGGAGTTTTTTTTGCCAAATCTATTCAAAGCGTTATCTTTGCCGCGCTGAAAAACTTAAAATCTGAGAAAAATGTCCGTAGAGAGTACAGTTCGGGCGGTTACGACCTACCGCCTTACGGAGATGAAGCAGCGGGGCGAGAAGATCGCCATGCTGACCTCTTATGATTATTCGATGGCGAAGATCGTCGATGCCGCGGGTGTCGACGTGATTCTGGTGGGGGATTCGGCGGCCAACGTGATGGCCGGATACGAGACGACGCTTCCCATCACGCTCGATATGATGATCTACCATGCGCGTTCGGTGGTTCGGGCCGTGGAGCGTGCGCTGGTTGTTGTGGACCTTCCGTTCGGGACCTACCAGGGCAACTCGAAGGTGGCCCTTGATTCGGCGATCCGGATCATGAAGGAGACCGAGGCCGACGCGGTGAAGATCGAGGGCGGGGAGGAGATCCTCGAATCGGTTCAGCGCATCCTTTCGGCCGGAATCCCGGTGATGGGGCACCTGGGTCTGACGCCGCAGTCGATCCACAAGTTCGGGACCTACGCCGTGCGTGCGAAGGAGGAGGCCGAGGCCGAGAAGCTGGTCCGCGACGCGCATCTGCTGAGCGAGGCGGGGTGCTTCGGCATTGTGCTGGAGAAGATCCCGGCGGCGCTGGCCACGCGGGTGACGTCGGAGATCCCGACGCCGACGATCGGCATCGGGGCGGGCCCGGGCTGCGACGGCCAGGTGCTGGTGATCCACGACATGCTGGGGATCAACAAGGGTTTCTCGCCGCGTTTCCTGCGCCGCTATGCCGACCTGCACACGGTGATGACCGAGGCCGTGGGGCAGTACGTTGCCGATGTCAAGTCGTGCGACTTCCCCAACGAGAAGGAGCAGTACTGATCCCGCTGCGGGGAGCGGCCAGGCAAAGGCGGGCGTTGTCCATCGACAGCGCCCGCCTCTTTTTTGGCTGCGAAGAAGTGTTTGCCTGCGAAATTTTTGCTTGCGAAGGCTCTCGAACTCCCTACTCTTCGGCCTTCTCGACGGAGACGAGCTCCACGACCTCGAAGACGCCCTCGTATCCGGCGGCAAAACCCTCGTCGGTGGCCCCCTTGTAGCGGGCTTTCAGCTCGGCCCGGGCCGGCGTGCCGTTTTTCTGTCCGCCGGTTGCGCGGTCGTATTCGCGTTCGAGTGCGCCGCTGCGGTCGATGATCCAGTACTCGACGGTGTCGCCCTCGGGGATGAACGAGCGCACCTCGTGGGCCATCACCACGCGTCCGCGCAGTTGTACGACGGAATCGACGTGGAACCGGGCGGTTGCGGCGACGGCCGTTCCGGAGACTTTGCCCCCGGAGCTTTCCGGACGTCCGGGGACGCCGGCGGCAAGGAGCGACGCTTCGAGTTTTTCGGAGAACCCGGGTCGTTCGCCGACGGAAATGTCGACGATGCGCCCTTTGGGGTCGATGAGGATCTTCGTGGGGTAGGCCCCGATGCCGTAGACGTTGTCGATGATCTCGGCCGGGCGCCCCTTGCGCGTGTCGAGGAGGTTGATCCAGGGAAGCTCGTGCTTTCCGATCGCCTCGATCCACTTTTCGCGTGAGTCGGAGCAGTCGATGCCCACGATTTCGAGTCGGCCTCTGTATTTCTCATGGCATCGCTTCAACTCGGGAAATCCCTTGATGCACCAGATGCACCACGAGCCCCAGAAGTCGAGCACGACCCACTTCCCGCGCAGCGACGAGAGCGAGACCGGGCGGCCTTCGGTGTCGGGGAGGGTGAAGTTGGGGGCTTCGACGCCGGGTTTGAGACGCTCGGCGGCCTCACGGCGTACGCGCATGCCTTCCAGTTGGAGCTCGATCTGGTCGGCCAGGGGGCGGAAAATCGAGTTGCGGGCATCGGGGCGGAGACTGTCGAAATAACGTTCGACGGTGGCGCTGCCGGATTGGTTCAGGACAAAGATCGAGGACGGGCGGTCGAGGTGTGCGGCGATATAGGTTTCGTTGGCCTCCTGGGCGCGCTTGACGCTGGCGCGGTAGGCCTGTTGGAGGCTGTCGCTGGCGGGTTTCCCCCGCAGTTGGATCATGGCGGCCTGCATGCGTCCCATTCCGGCCCCCACGGGGTTCCACGCATTGGCATACTGCGCCAGGTCGCCGTTGATCGCCGACCCGTCGGCGGCATTGACTTCGAGCCAGTTGTCCCGGGCGATGAATTCGAACGCGAGGCGCTGGCCGGGTTCTGCGATAAAGGTGAAGGAGCCTCCGGCAAGCGGAATGCCGGCCTCGGAGTACTCCATGGGCATGAGGTGGCAGACCAGCGGTTCGGTGACGTCGAGGTCGACGGCGATGCGGCCCGCGTCATCGAGCCGCAGGGTGTCGGTGCGGATGTCGGGGCGGGGTGTGGCGGAGGCATATTGGGAGAGGGGTCGCGCCTGCATGACGACGGTGTCGTTGGCGAAGCCCGTGAAGGTGGCCACGATCGTGTGGCGGGGGCCGCAGGCCGTGGCGAGGGCGGCGAGGGCGGCAAGAAGCATGCGTTTCATGTCCCGGTCGGATTTGGCGGTTTCGTATTCCGGAGCAAATTTAAGAAAAAAGTCGGCCGGACAAGGGAAAACGGGAAAAAGTTGCCGGGTTCGGAATGTTTGACAGATTGTTGATAAAAAAGTTGCCGACAGGGCGTTGAAATTAGGCCGTTTCGAAAAAAATGATTACTTTTGCGAGCAACAAAAATCCACGTTCATTATGTCTTTTATCAATGAGAGGGTTCAGCCCGAAGGACTTACGTTCGACGATGTGCTGCTCGTACCCGCCTATTCGGAAGTGTTGCCGCGAGAGGTCGATATCCGGACCCGTTTTTCGCGAAATATCAGTCTCAACATCCCGGTCGTATCTGCCGCGATGGATACCGTGACGGAGGCTCCGTTGGCCATAGCGCTGGCGCGTGAGGGAGGTATCGGTGTGATTCACAAGAACATGACGATTTCGGAGCAGGCGGCCCAGGTCCGCCGTGTGAAGCGTGCGGAGAACGGCATGATCTACGATCCGGTTACCATCTCGAAGGAGAATACCGTAGGAGACGCGCTGAATCTGATGAAGGAGAACAAGATTGGAGGAATCCCGGTTGTTGACGCTGATCGCAAGCTGATCGGCATTGTCACGAACCGGGATTTGCGTTTCCAGCGGGACATGGATCGCCGGATATCGGAGGTGATGACCCCGGGTGACCGCCTCATCACGACGCACCGCACCGATCTGGCCCACGCTTCGGAGGTTCTTCTGAACAACAAGATCGAGAAGCTCCCGGTTGTGGACGGCGAGGGGCACCTCGTGGGTCTGATCACCTATAAGGATATTACGAAGGTGCAGGATCATCCGAATGCGTGCAAGGATGCCAAGGGCCGTCTTCGCGTGGCAGCGGGTGTGGGTATTACGAACGATGCCATGGATCGTGTGGCGGCGCTTGTTGCCGAGGACGTGGACGCCGTGGTGCTGGACTCCGCGCACGGGCATTCGCGCAATATCGTGCGGACGCTCCGGGAGATCAAGGCGAAATATCCGGCGCTGGACGTCGTGGTGGGCAACATCGCCACGGCCGAGGCTGCGAAGTTCCTGATCGAGGCGGGAGCCGACGGCATCAAGGTGGGCATCGGCCCGGGTTCGATCTGTACGACGCGCATCATCGCGGGCGTGGGTGTTCCGCAGCTGTCGGCGATCTACGCCGCCGCTTCGGCCGCCAAGGGATCGGGTGTTCCGGTGATTGCCGACGGCGGTCTGCGCTACTCGGGCGACATTGTCAAGGCGCTGGCTGCGGGCGGCGACTGCGTGATGATCGGTTCGATGTTCGCCGGGACGGAGGAGGCTCCGGGCGAGACGATCATCTACAACGGCCGCAAGTTCAAGGCCTACCGCGGCATGGGTTCGATCGACGCCATGAAGGCGGGTTCGGCCGACCGCTACTTCCAGAAGGGGTGTGAGGGGAATATCAACAAGCTCGTTCCGGAAGGTATTGTCGCCCGCGTGCCGTTCAAGGGTTCGCTGAGCGAGACGGTCTACCAGTTGATCGGCGGACTGCGTTCGGGCATGGGCTACTGCGGAGCGAAGGACATCCCGGCGCTGCAGACGGCTCAGTTCATCCGGATCACGGCTTCGGGAATGCACGAGAGCCACCCGCACGACGTGACGATTACGAGCGAGGCCCCGAACTATTCGAGCGAGCACTAAAAATCCCTCCGGATCCGGAACGAATAATTTAGAACCGATGGAAAAGATACTGATTCTCGACTTCGGGTCGCAGTACACGCAACTCATAGCGCGTCGCGTGCGCGAGTTGAACGTCTATTGCGAGATCCACCCCTTCAACAAGATCCCGGCTTTGGACGAGTCGGTGCGGGGTGTGATTCTCTCGGGCAGCCCCTATTCGGTGCGGGACGCCCAGGCCCCGAATCCCGACCTTTCGGCCATCAAGGGCCGTCTTCCGCTGCTGGGCGTCTGCTACGGCGCGCAGTTCCTGGCCTCGGCTTTCGGCGGCGAGGTGCAGCCGGCCCCGAGCCGTGAGTACGGACGCGCCATGCTGACGGTGGGCGATCCGGCGGATGCCCTGATGGCGGGCCTTCCCTCGCCGACGCAGGTGTGGATGTCGCACGGTGATACGATCACGCGCGTACCCGATAGCTATCGGATCGTCGCCAGCACGGAGGACGTGCGTGTGGCGGCCTTCCATGTCGAGGGCGAGCAGACGTGGGGCATCCAGTTCCACCCCGAAGTCTACCACTCGACCGACGGCACGCAGTTGCTGAAGAACTTCGTCGTGGGGATCTGCGGCTGTCGGCAGTCGTGGACCTCGGAGAGTTTTGTGGAGTCGACGGTGCGCGAGCTGCGCGAGAAACTGGGCAGCGACAAGGTGGTGCTGGGTCTTTCGGGCGGTGTGGATTCGTCGGTGGCGGCGGTGCTGCTGCACCGGGCCATCGGGCAGAACCTCTACTGCATCTTCGTGGATTCGGGCCTGCTGCGCAAGAACGAGTTCGAGGAGGTGCTGGCTTCCTATAAGGATATGGGCCTCAATGTCAAGGGCGTAAAGGCCGGATCGAAGTTCCTGGGCGACCTGGCGGGTGTCACGGATCCCGAGAAGAAACGCAAGATCATCGGCCGCGACTTCGTGGAGGTCTTCAACGAGGAGGCGATGCAGATCAAGGATGTGCGGTGGCTGGCGCAGGGAACGATCTATCCCGACGTGATCGAGTCGTGCTCGGTGAACGGGCCTTCGGCGACGATCAAGTCGCACCACAACGTGGGTGGACTGCCGGAGAAGATGAACCTGCGGATCGTTGAGCCGCTGCGGCTGTTGTTCAAGGATGAGGTGCGGCGTGTAGGTCGTTCGCTGGGGATCTCCGAGCAACTGATCGGGCGCCATCCCTTCCCGGGACCGGGTCTTGCAATCCGCATTCTGGGTGACATCACGCCGGAGAAGGTCGAAATCCTCCAGAACGTCGACAAAATCTATATCGACTCGCTGCGTGCCGCCGGGCTGTACGACCAGGTTTGGCAGGCGGGGGCGATTCTGCTTCCGGTGCAGAGCGTCGGGGTGATGGGTGACGAACGGACCTACGAGCGGTGTGTTGCGCTGCGAGCGGTGACCTCGACGGACGGCATGACGGCCGACTGGGTGCACCTTCCCTACGAATTCCTGGCGAACGTGTCGAACGACATCATCAACAAGGTGAAGGGGGTCAATCGCGTAGTTTACGACATCTCGTCGAAACCGCCCGCCACGATCGAGTGGGAATAGCCCCTTTAAGAAAGGGGTTCTATGGGCGAAGGTGGCTTCAAGGGGTTTCCGGGCCGGTCCCGCGCTTCGACCGTCGGGAGCGGTGATTTGCTTCCGATCCTTTCAACATTCCTTAGCCCATAAATCCGGCTTCTTAAGCCGGTCGGTATTTGCGGGGCTTTTTGACGATATAAAAACCCCTTTAAGAAAGGGGTTTTAGGGGCGGAAGGGCCTTTGTAGGGTTTCCGAAGCGGTTCCGCGCCTCGACGGTCGTATGCGGATTCACGCTTCGACCGTCGGGAGCGGTGATTTGCTTCCGATCCTTTCAACATTCCTTCGCCCATAAATCCGGCTTCTTAAGCCGGTCGGTTTTTGCGGGGCTTTTTGACGATGCAAAAAGCCCCTTTAAGAAAGGGGTTTTAGGGGCGGAAGGGCCTTTGTGGGGTTTCCGACGGCATTCTGCGCTTCAACCCGAAGGAGTGATGAGGAATTTCCGATTCGGACCTGCGTTCGGAGAATATGAAAAAGCAACGGAAACCGATTTCGGTTTTCGTTGCTTTTTTGTGTTGCCCCTTCCGATTTTCAATTCGCTTTTCCGCGGAAATCCCTATCTTTGCAACGGAAAATAGCGCACGCCATGAAGGATTTTGCGGCCATCGACTTCGAAACGGCCAACGGCCAACGCACGAGCGTCTGCTCGGTGGGTGTCGTTGTGGTGCGCGGCGGGGAGGTGTGCGATACGTTTTACAGCCTGATCCGTCCGCGCCCGAACTATTACAGCCGTTTCACGACGGCCATCCACGGACTGACCTATGAGGATACGGCCGAGGCTCCGGATTTTTCGGAGGTATGGCGCGAGGTGGCGCCGCTGATCGAGGGGCTTCCGCTTGTGGCCCACAACTCGCCCTTCGATGAAGGGTGCCTTCGTGCGGTGTTTGCGCTTTACGGGATGCCCTATCCCGGTTATACGTTCTACTGTACGTGCCGGGCCTCGCGGCGGGTTTTCGGGCGGCGGCTTCCCAACCACCAGCTGCACACCGTTTCGGCGGCCTGCGGTTTCGACCTCGAACACCACCACCATGCGCTGGCCGATGCCGAGGCGTGCGCGCGTATTGCGCTTAAGATCCTATAATCCCAACTCCACCTGGAATCTGAATTCCCATCCGTTGCCGGGGAGTTTTCCTGCGGCGTGGGTCACCCGATCGTAGAAATGGTAGGAGAGGTCGGCCTGTACCTTGAGTGAATGTCCGATGATGTAGCGAGTGATTCCCAGCGTGGACTGATTGCGTCGTTTGTAGCCGGTCAGCGGGTGGATTTCGCGTTCGGGGAAGAGCGTTGAGTTGCGCAGGGCGATCTCCCATTTCTTGTCGAAGAGGTAACTGGTCTGGACGTTGAGGCCGCACCCGGTGTATACGAAATCGGAGTTTGCGGCCCCGAAGCGGGGGTCGGTGCAGGTGCGTCCCATGAAGTCGGTGTAGAATGCGAATCCGCGGTATTTGAGGATGAAGTCCACGAAATAGGAGCCGATATTTCGGGTAGCGTTGTCGGGCATGACGTCTCCGCGCTGTCCGCTGAGGCGAGAGGCCTTGTGGTTGTAGGCGTATGCCCCGGCGAGGAGGATTTTGGGTTGTTCTTCGCCGATGAAGTCCCCCTCGATGACATCGCCCTTTGCGGAGAAGTGCCCCAGGGGATATAGCTCCAGCCGTCCGGTGTAGGCGAGTCCTCCGTTGTTCGACGAGCCCCAGTTCCGACCCTCCCCGAGGGTTACGGAGCCTTTGAATGCCAGGTCGAATCCCTGTTGGCGGTCGAGGTTGTACTCGCCGAAGAATCCGAAATCGCGGTCGAGGTTGAATTCGCTGTTGACGATGCTTCGGTCGACGAACTGCAGGGCGCTCGACGAGTTGATCCGGGCGCGGTTTGCCTTGATCTTGGTCTGTCCGAATCCGATGTTCCATTTGGGGCTTGGGACGTAGTAGAGGATGGCATCGCGGACGATGTTCATATTTCCGTTTGGGAGGAGTTCGGCGTCGTATCCTGTGAATCCCAACTGGATGGAGTAGACGAGTTTCGGGGAGTAGACGTATCCGTCGAATCGCAGGCGGAGGCGTTTGACGCGGGCGTCGGTTTTGGTGAGCGTGAAGTCGTCGTCGAACGAGAGTGCCAGGAGGTTCTGCATCCGGAATCGGAGTGTGAGTTCGAACCAGTTGCTTTTGGGGCGGAAGGAGATTCCTTTTCCGACCTCGATATTGGGCATGTTGCGGAGTTGAGCGAGGAGTTCTCCGGTGGAGTCGGGTTCGATGAGAGCCGTTTCTGGGGTATTCCCGATCTGTTTTTTGGTTTGTTGGGCCGAAACGGAGTTCGGGAGGCAGCCACCGAGTGCGATGGCTGCGAGCAGCAGGAGGCGGTGTTTTTTCATGGGCATTGTTTCAATAAGTTTGCAACGGGGTTATTGGTTGGGAGCGGCAAAAAATGTGCAGAGCTCCCGAAGTCCTGCCGCAAAGGTTGCCATTGAAACTGAAATGAATTTGAAATATTGGAGATTCGGGTCGTTAATTTCCTGTATTTCGGCTTCTGCGGAGCCTGTTCGTATTTCGACCGGACAAAAAAATCCCTGCAAACCATGTTTGCAGGGATTTTTTTGCAGGGGATCTCGGAGGGTTTTGCTCCACCTCCTTTTCCACTCCCCCCCCCTCTCTTGGCGGAGAGAACGAGATTCGAACTCGTGGTACGGGTTGCCCCGTACGTCGGTTTAGCAAACCGGTGGTTTCAGCCACTCACCCATCTCTCCGGGCACGCTTTGCGGACTGTTCCGTCCGAAAGGGTGTGCAAATATAGAATCTTTTTGGGTAAATACAAAGAAATGCGGCCGAAAATTCCTATTTTTGCATGAAAAGACGCTTCCCATGCTGCTGCGATTCCCGATACGCATTCTTCTTCGAGGCTTATTCTCCCTTTGCTGCCTGATTCCGGTTTGGGCAGCAGCATCTCCCGATTCCGATCCGATGCGCCCGCATCCGCTGACCGTTTTCTTGCAGGAAGCCGAACGGCGCTTCGACGTGCGGATCACCTGCAAGCGCTTCAATCCCGATACGGTTCAGGTCAACTGGGGAGCCTTCCGCATCCGCCCCTATTCGCTTGACGAGACGCTGGACAACCTGCTCCGGCCGGCCGATCTGGTGTGGAGCCGCCGGACGACACCTGGCGGAGAGATCCGGATTACGGTCCAACCCTATGAATACTATCGCCGTACACCGGCCGACGGCGAGCGGCTGCTGCAGTGGCTGTCGGCGCTTTCCCCCGACAGCGCTTCGTGGGAGCGGCGTCGGGAATGCCTGCTGACGGAGGCGCGCGAGGCTTTGGCTCTCGAACCTTTTCTGCGGGGCGTAGTTGACGATCCCGACGTGCGGCTGGGGCGTGAAGTGCGCCACGACGGCTATACGACCCGGAACTACGCCCTTGAAACCCTGCCGGGACTCTACGTCTGCGGCACGATCTACGCCCCGCTTGCGAAGGGCCCGCACCCGCTGATCGTTTCGCCCTCGGGCCACTGGGAGGGCGGCCGCTACCGCGCGGACCAGCAGCTGCGTATGGCGACCTTCGCGCGCATGGGTGCCGTGGCGGTCGACATGGATATCTTCGGCTGGGGCGATTCGGAGCGCCAGGTGGGGCGCGAGGCGCATACACGGCCCTACGCGATGCAGCTTCAGGCCTTGTGGTCGAAGATCGTGACGGATTGGGTGGTGGCCTCGCGCCGCGATATCGATATGACACGCTTGGCTGCGACGGGCGGTTCGGGCGGTGCGACGCACGCGCTGCTGCTGGCGCTGCTCGACGGACGCTTTGCGGTGCTGGCTCCGGTCGTGCACCTGGTTTCGCACTTCGACGGGGGCTGCCCGTGCGAGAGCGGACGCCCGGTGACGCTGGCGGGCGGCGGGAGCTGTACGCCGGAACTGCTGGCGGCGGCAATGGCCCCACGCCCGACGCTGGTCGTGAGCGACGGCGGCGACTGGACCTCGACCTGCCCGACGCTGGAATACCCCTTCCTGCGGCGGATCTGGGGCTTCTACGGGATGGAGTCGGCGGTTCGGAACGTCCATTTCGCGGACGAACGCCACGACTACGGCGAGAACAAACGGCGGGCGGTCTACGCCTTTTTTGCCGAGACCCTGGGTCTCGACCTCTCGCAGGCGGACGAAAGCCGCGTGGAGTTGCTTTCCGAAACGGCCTTGCAGAGCTTCGGGGAGGAACTTCCGGCGGGGGCCTTGCGGAGTCGTGAAGAACTGGAACGGATCATCGAAAAACTGAAATGATATGAAACGCTTTTCCCTGCTTTTGCTGCTTTTGTGCCTGACGGGCGGCGATCTGGCCGCCCGGAGCCTGAAAACCCGCTATCGGGTGACGACGGACGGAAACAGAACCTCCTGCCCGGTTGTTCTGCGTGATGTCCCGGTGTGGGCCCGGAGTGTCCGGGTGCTGGCGGAGGGCGCCGAGATTCCGTCGCAACTCGATCGTCCGCTGGGCGAGGCGGCCTTTGTGGCCGACATTTTCGGCAGTCGGGATTTCGAGGTTGTCTACTCGTCGAAACCGGCCGGGAACCGCTTTCCGAGCCGGGTTCACGCGCAGATGTGGCTGAAAAATCCGGACAAGACGCTGCGGGCGGCGGATACGGTCACCTCGACGAAGGACGACATGTACCACAAGCTGCACCACCACGGCCCGGCCTTCGAGTCGGAGTATGCGGCCTACCGGATCTACTTCGACAGGAAGCAGACGATTGACACCTACGGCAAGAAACTCCCGCGTCTGGAGCTTGCCGAGACGATGTGGTATCCGAGCGATGCACAGATGGCCGCAGATTATGGTTACGACAACCTGCGGGTTTTCGGTTCGGTGGGTGTCGGGGCGCTCAAGGGCTGGGATGCCGAAAAGCGGAAGATGATCCACATCACGGACTTTGCCCGGCGGGAGGCTCGGATCGTGGCGAAGGGGCCCGTGCGCACGGTGGTGGAGATGCGGGTCGAGGGTTGGCGCTACGGCGGGCGTGAGATTGCGATGACGTCGCGCTATATCCTCTATGCGGGGCACAGCGACGTGCGGGTCGAGAACCGCATCGAGGGGGACTTTTCGGGCCTGCTCTTCACGACGGGCGTGATGAAGATGGCCGGAAACGAGGTGCGCCGCACGGAGACGGCGATTGCGGCCGCGGGTTGCGACTTTCCGGAGAACGACACGCTGAAGTGGGAGCGCGAACGGGTCGGACTGTCGATTGCGGTTCCGGCGGATCGGATCGTTTCGCGTATCGACGACCGGACGAGCTATCTTTTCCAGCTGGCGCCCGACGCCGGGGGGCGTATCGACTACGTGTTCGACATGTGGTGGCGTCGGAGTTCGTGGCTGAAGGAGATTCCCGACGGCGAGTTCCCCGAACGGATGCTGGAACGCCTTGGCGAGGAGGCTCCGGAGGCGGAAGTGCGCCGTTTGAAATAGATTTGACGAAAAATACATCGTTTGCGACAAAAAATCCCGGTCGGAACGGATGAGTCGACGTACTTTTGTATACCTGAAACTGCGAAATTTTACGGATACGAAATGAAACGACCTCTTCTGAAGAACCTGAAACGTGTCATGGCCGGGACGGCGGTTTTGTTGTTGACCGTCTCGTGTTTCGGCCCTTCGGCTGCCGATCCCGGGATCGGGGCCCTTCCCTCCTGGATGCCGGTGTTGTCGGACCCGGCGATTCCCTCACGCACGGTGAGTGTAGCCGACTTTGGCGGCCGCGGTGACGGCCACACGCTCAATACCGAAGCCTTTGCTGCGGCGATCGCCTCGCTCTCGGAGCAGGGCGGGGGCCGGGTGACGGTACCTGCGGGCGTATGGTATACGGGTCCGATCGTGCTGAAGGACCGGATCGAGCTTCACCTCGACCGGAATGCCGTGGTGGTTTTCAGCGACGACAAGTCGCTCTACCCGCTTGTCGAGACGACCTTCGAGGGACTCGACACCTACCGATGCCAGTCTCCGATTTCGGCCCGGGGGGCGAAGGACATCGCCATCACGGGCGAGGGTGTGATCGACGGCAACGGCGATGCGTGGCGTGCCGTGAAGCGCGACAAGCTCACGGAGCGCGAATGGCAGGCGAAGGTGAAGAGAGGCGGAGTCCTCTCCGACGACGGGCGGACGTGGTATCCTTCGGAGAGTTATAAGTTCGGAGCCACGACGGGTGCCGACCAGAACGTCTCGACGTGGGCGGAGACGCGCGAGGATTTCGAGCGGATGCGCGATTTCCTGCGTCCGGTGATGGTTTCGATCCACCACTGCGAGAACGTGCTGCTCGAAGGGGTTACGTTCCAGAATTCGCCCTGCTGGAACATCCACCCGGCGATGTGCACGAACCTGATCGTTCGTGACATCACGGTCCGCTGCCCGGACTACGCGCAGAACAGCGACGGCATCGACATCGAGTCGTGTAAGAACGTGGTGCTGACGGGCTCGCGCTTCGACGTGGGCGACGACGGCATCTGCATCAAGAGCGGCAAGGACCAGGCGGGCCGCGACCGGGGCATTCCGTGTGAGAATATCTATGTGGACAACTGTGCCGTCTTCCACGGCCACGGCGGTTTCGTCGTGGGGAGCGAGATGTCGGGCGGTGTCCGGAACGTGCTGGTTTCCAACTGTATTTTCTCGGGTACGGACGTAGGTCTTCGCTTCAAGTCGACGCGGGGCCGCGGGGGAGTGGTCGAGAACATCCGGATTGAAAACATCGCGATGAACAACATCGTCCAGGAACCTCTGCTTTTCGATCTTTTCTACGGCGGGAAATCGGCTTCGGAGGCCCATGCCGAGGGGTCATCGGCGGCTGCGTCGACGGATCTTCCGGCCCTTCCGGTGGATGAGACGACCCCGGCCTTCCGGGATATCCATATCGAGCATGTCTGGTGCCGGGGGGCTCGCCGTGCGATGTTCTTCAACGGGCTTCCGGAGATGAACGTCGAGCGGGTCACGGTGGCGGATACGCACATCTACGCGCAGACGGGTGCCCAGATCAACGAATCGACGGACGTCGTGCTCCGGAACGTGGAGATCGTCCCGGAGGAGGGCCCGGCGCTTCAGCTCAACAACGTGAAGAACCTCGCGGCGGAGTCGTTCACCTGCCCGTCGGGGCTTCCGACGGCCTTGCAGGTGACGGGGAGCCGGAACCGGGCGATCACGATCCATGCGGAGGAGATCACGGCGGCGAACAGCCTCCTGTCGGACGGCTCGGAGTCGGAGGTCACGATCGAATAACGAAAAACAAACGATAAAACAGCGATACATTATGAATGCAACATCGAAGCGAACGCTTCTTTCGGCGCTGGCACTCATGGCTTTCCTGAGCTGCAGCAGCGATACGACGGACGACGTGACGGACGGCGGGAACGGCTCCGGCAACGGGGGCGGGACTCCGGATCCGGGGACTCCGGCAGTTGTGGATTTCGGGCTTCCGCTGGCCAACGAGGACGACGGCGTGGTGCGGGCCTTCCCGGGCGCCGAGGGGGGCGGCATGTACACGACGGGCGGCCGCGGGGGTGCGGTCTACCATGTGACGAAACTCACGGACGACGGTTCTGTGGGAACGTTGCGCCATGCGGTCGGGCAGTCGGGTGCGCGGACGATTGTCTTCGACGTGGCGGGGACCATCGCATTGAGCAAGGACCTGGAGATCAAGAACGGCGACGTGACGATCGCCGGTCAGACGGCTCCGGGTGACGGCATCTGCCTGCGGAACTATCCGGTTACGATCAAGGCGGACAACGTGATTATCCGCTACGTTCGTTTCCGGATGGGCGACACGACGCAGACCGAGGACGATGCGCTGGGGGGTCGCTACCACTCGGACATCGTGATCGACCACTGTTCGATGTCGTGGTGTACGGACGAGTGTGCGTCGCTCTATGCGAACCGAAACTTCACGATGCAGTGGTGCATCCTTTCGGAGAGCCTGAACAATTCGGTGCACGGCAAGGGGGCGCACGGTTACGGCGGCATCTGGGGCGGCGGGGACGCCTCGTTCCACCACAACCTGCTGGCGCACCATGTGAGCCGGAATCCGCGTTTCGACCATCCGTATGTCTACGACAAGAACAATGCGAGCATCATCGAGCAGTACGGCGGGCATGTGGATTTCCGGAACAATGCGATCTACAACTGGGGTCAGAGCGAGAACTGCTACGGCGGCGAGCTCTGCAAGATCAACATGGTGAACAACTGCTACAAGGAGGGTCCGGCCTCGAAGAGCAACAAATATTTCTTTGCGGCCTACGGGAACAGCTGCAGCAATTGTTCGGGCTACGGCTACAGTTACGAGGAGATCATGCCGAAGGTCTATGCGGACGGCAACCTCTATCTGAAGAAGGACGGTTCTCAGGCCGACTTTTCGGCGGACAACTATGCGGGGATCTACGACAAGGACAAGAAATCCTTCACGACCTATTCGTCCGACAATACGGGGACGTTCCGCCTGCCTGCGCTGCTCTCCATCGAGCGGAACGGTCAGGCGTGCTATACGACGACGCACAGTGCCGAGGGGGCCTTCGATGCGATTCTTTCCTACGCGGGCGCCTCGTTGAAGCGCGATGCGGTGGACAAGCGTGCGGTTGACGATGCGCGATCGGGGAAGGCGACGATCACCGATGGCGGCAACGGCTCGACGAACGGCATCATCGACACGCAGTCGGCGGTTGGCGGATGGCCGGAGCTGACGGCGACCGACGAGGAGATCGCGCGTGCGAAGGACAGCGACGGCGACGGCATTCCGGACTACTACGAGGAGCTCTTCGGACTGGACAAGAACAACGCCGCGGACGGCAAGACGAAGACGCTCGACCCGAAGGGGCTCTATACGAACCTGGAGGTCTACCTGCACTACCTCGTGCGCGACATCACCGCCGCACAGGTCAAGGGCGGAAGCTATACGAATTTGAAATAGAACGTTTTGCGGGCGGTAACCCCGGGCGGCCGGTCCGGAGCTGTCGCCCGCAGGAATCTGAAGTTTCGGACGAGATGAGGCGGTTTTTTCTACTGACGGTCTGCATGTTGTTGACGGCGACGTCGTTCGGGGGCCCGTTGCGGGTCTTCCTGATCGGCGACTCGACGTGTGCGACCAAGGACCTCGCGAAGCAGAACCCTGAACGGGGCTGGGGCCAGATGTTCCAGCCGCTGTTCGACGGGACGGTTACGGTCGAGAACCACGCCGCCAACGGCCGCTCCACGAAGTCGTTCCGGGCCGAAGGGCGCTGGGACCGGGTTTTCGGGGCGTTGCAGGCCGGGGATTACCTCTTCATCCAGTTCGGGCACAACGACCAGAAGGCGCAGGACTCCACGCGCTACTCCACGCCGGCGCAGTACGCCGTAAATCTCTGCCGCTACATCCGCGAAGCCCGCTCGAAAGGGGCCGTTCCGGTGCTGCTGACGCCGATCGTGCGGCGGCACTTTTCCGGGGAGTCGCTGGATGATACCCACGGGGAGTATCTCGATGCCGCACGCCGTGTGGCCGCCGAAGAGCACACGCCGCTGATCGATGCCGAACGCCTGACCCGGGAGTGGGTTGCGGCCCTCGGCGACGAGGCCTCGAAGTCCTTCTACATGTGGGTCGGGGAGGGTGTCTGCCCGCTCTATCCCGACGGCCGCCAGGACAATACCCATCTCAATGTCCGCGGGGCCCGCACCGTGGCGCGGATGATTGCGTCCGCACTGCCGCAGGCGGTTCCGGCGCTCGGCGAACGGCTCGTGCCGTCGGACTTCACGGTGGCGCAGGACGGATCGGGGGACTTCTTCACGCTGACGGAGGCCGTTGCTGCCGTTCCGGATTTCGGGCGAGACACGACGCGGATTATCGTTTGCGGGGGCATCTACCGCGAAAAGATCTCGATCCCCGCGACGAAACGGCTGGTGGCACTCACGGGCCGCGGCGAGGTGCGGGTGACGTGGGACGACTACGCCGCGAAGATCGGCCCGACGGGCCGTCCGCTCGGGACGTCGGGATCGTCGACCCTCTATTTCGGGGGTGACGGCTGGACGGTGCGCGGCATCACCTTCGAGAATGCGGCCGGACGGGTCGGGCAGGCCGTGGCGGTGCAGTGCCTGGCCACGAACCTCCGCTTCATCGGCTGCCGCTTCCTGGGCAATCAGGACACGCTCTACCTCTACGGCGTGGGCAACCGCGACGGCGAGACCGTCACGGAGAATGCCCGGATCCGCTTCGAGGAGTGCTACATCGAGGGGACGACCGACTTTATCTTCGGGTCGGCGGCGGCGCTGTTCCGGCATTGCGAGATCCGCTCGAAGGCCGACTCCTACATCACGGCGGCCTCGACCTGCCGGGGGCAGTCGTGCGGGCTGATCTTCGAGGAGTGCCGTCTGACGGCCGACGAAGGGGTGACGGCCTGCTGGCTGGGGCGTCCGTGGCGGGACTGCGCGCAGACGGTCTTTCTGCGCTGCCACCTTGGGCCCCATATCCGCCCCGAGGGGTGGCACGACTGGAACAAACCCCATGCTCGGCGGACTGCTTTTTACGGCGAATACGCCTCGGAAGGGCCCGGCGCCGCCGGGCCGAGGGTGGACTGGGCGCATCGTCTCTCGGCCCGGGAAGCCGCCGGAATTGTCGCAGCATTCGAACACTGAACGGAAATTTTTCGTATATTTACCCATACGGGATCACCTCCCGACCAGACAGAAAACCCGGAACGGCGGGGCCTGAACCAGCTTTCGCCGCCCGTTTGAACCCGACACCTCCCGGAGTGTGGCACCGCCCGTCCGGAACCGTAAACCGCTGACCATGAAACGACCGCTGCTGATTCTGCTGCTGACGTTCGCCGCATTTTTCCCGCCACTTTTTGCTGCGGCGCCTCCGCAGTGCCTTTTCCGGACCTACTCCACGCTGGATGGCCTGACGCACGACCGGATCGCCGACATCTATACCGATTCGCGGGGTTTCGTGTGGGTCTGCACGTGGTACGGGGTGAGCCGTTTCGACGGTTATGCCTTCAAGAATTTCAGCACCTCGCCGGGGGATTTCTCGCCGCTGTCGCACCACCGTTTCATTGCGGTGAGCGAGGATTCGAACGGCCATCTGTGGTTTACGACCTACAACCATCACGTCTACCGGCTGAACCGCTATACCGAACGGTTTGAAGATGCGGTATCGCTCATCGAGGGAATCGATTCGCAGCACTACCGCGCGACGCACTGCCTGCACGACCGCCGGGGCGGGACGTGGGTGGCGATTGCCGGTTCGGGCGTCGTGCGTTTCCGCGACGGGGCGGACGATTCGCCGGTCGAGGTGGATGCCTTTTTCGAATCGGCGGCTCTGGGCGGCGACGTCTCGGCGATTCATCTCGGGGACGACGGGGGCGTGTGGATCGCCTCGACGGAGGGCCACCTGACCCGGATTGCCGGGGACGAGACGCTCCGGGTCCGGCGGGTTGCCGAGACGCTGTCTCCGGGTTTCTCCTTTGCGGCCGACGAATCGCATGTCTACTGCCTGACGGCGGATGCCGTGGTGCGGGCCGGGAAGCAGGGCAATTCGGCGGTCCGGATTCCGGGGGCGGGCGCCGCATTGACGGCCATCGTGTCGGACAGCGTGTTCCGCCGGGTCTATGTGGGCTCGCGGGCGGGCGGTCTCTACCGCGTGGATGGCGAACGGCTTTCGCCGCTGCATCCGCGGGGCCGGCATCCGGGCCGGATCCGCGATCTGGCGGCCGATTCGCACGGCATTGTCTGGGTGACCACCCCCGAGACGGGCATCACGCGCTACAACCCGGCGACGAACGACTACCGGCACTTCGAGCAGGAACCCTATACGGTGAGCTACAACATCGATACGCTGACGAAGATTGCCGAGGGCGGGGGCCGGTTGTGGATCAAGATGAACAACTGGGGTTTCGGCTATTACGACCGCGAGCGCGACGAGGTGGAGCCGTTCTACAACGATCCGAAACGCCCGGACTGTCAGATGACGAATGCCGTGGTCCGGTTCGACGTGCAGGACGACGTGCTGTGGCTGTCGACCTATAGCGAACGGGGTCTGCGCAAGGCGGTACTGCTGCGTCAGCCCGCGGAGGTCTTCACCCTGGAGTCGGAGTCCACGAATCCGCTTTCGGGCGAGATCCGGGCGCTGATGACCGACAGCCGGGGCCGGGTATGGGTCGGGACGCGCGACGGCGAGCTGATCGCCTTCGATGCAGCGAACCGTCCGGTCTACCGGCTTCCGCGTCAGACACCGCGCGGTACGGGGATGATCTATGCCTTGCGCGAGGATTCGTCGGGGAATATCTGGGTGGGGACCAAGGGTGAGGGCCTCTACCGCATGGTCCCCGCAGGCGCGGGATACCGGATTACACACTTCACCCATTCGGATTCGGATCCGTGGTCGCTGAGCGACAATCAGGTCTACTGCGTCGAGGAGGATGACGAGGGGCGGATCTGGGTGGCGACCTACGGCGGGGGCATCAACCTGCTGGAGGACCCCGCGGGTCAGCGTTTCCTCCATGCCGGGAACCAGATGACGCACTATCCGCTGGATGAGGCGGGCCGGGTCCGCTGGCTGTTGTACGACCGTCCGGACCGGATGCTGGCGGCTACGGTCGACGGGCTGCTGATCTTTGATCCGGGGGTTCCGGCACGGCAGATGCGCTTCCGCCTGGTTCAGAAGATTCCGGGGGATGCCTCGTCGCTGGGCAACAACGACATCATCCACATGCTCAAGGACCGCGAGGAACGGATCTGGCTGGCGACCTTCGGCGGGGGTCTGAACCGCATCGAGGGTTACGACCAGACGGGACAGCCGCGCTTCCGGTGCTACGACGTGGCGAGCGGCCTGGTGAGCAACATCTGCATGGCCATCACGGAGGACCGTCAGGGCGACCTCTGGGTTTCGACGCACAATGCCGTGTCGCGGTTCGATCCGCGGCGCGAGCTCTTCTCGAACTACTACCTCTACGACAACATGCGCAATGCGATCTTCAGCGAGGCGACGGTGCTCACGCTGCCGCACGGCGACGTGCTGTTCGGGAGCGGGCGCCGGCTCTACCGGTTCGATCCCGAGGAGATGCGCTCGGCGAAGATCGACTACGACCTGCGTTTTACGGGTCTCGACGTGCGGAACAAGCCCGTAGTTGCGGCCGACCGCCGTTCTCCGCTGTCGGAATCGGTGACCGAGGCCGACCGGATCGTGCTGCCGTACGACTTTTCGAATTTCCGCCTGGAGTTCGCGTCGCTGAACTACGCCATCCAGCACGTGGTGGGCTACATGTACAGGCTCGAAGGCTACGACAAGGACTGGAACATCTCGGGTTCGACGAACCGCGCGGCATACTCCAACCTGCCGATCGGCAACTATCGGTTCCAGGTCCGGGCCTTCGTGGGCAATGCGGATGCCGCCGACGAGGGGATCTCGATCGGGGTGGAGGTTTTACCCCCCCCCTGGCTCACGTGGTGGGCCAAGACGCTCTACGTGCTGCTGGCGCTGACGGTGATCATCGTCGGCAGCCGCATCGCCTGGAGCGTGATGCGGATCCGTCGCGAGGCAGCCTTCGAACAGAACCTCACGGACCTCAAGCTGCGCTTCTTCACCAACATTTCGCATGAACTGCGCACGCCGCTGACGCTGATCCTGGGCGGGATCGAGGACGTGCGCAAACACGACCGGCTCTCGCCGCGGGGCGAGAGCAGCCTGACGCTGGCCCATCGCAATGCGCGGCGGATGCTGACGCTCATCAACCAGTTGCTGGACTTCCGCAAGATCGTCAAGGAGAAGATGGAGCTGAAGATTTCGCGCGTGGACCTCGTGCCGCTGGTCGAGGATGCGCTGGACGACTTCCGCGAAATGGCCTCCGAGCGGCGGATCGAGCTGTTGTTCACGGTTTCGTGCCGTTCGGTGCTGGTGTGGGTGGACCCCGAACGCATGGAGAGCGTGGTCTACAACCTGCTGTCCAATGCCTTGAAGTTCACGCCCGAAGGGGGCCGCATCGAGGTGATCCTCTCGCTGCGCGAAGCCGAGGAGTGCGTGCTGCTGACCGTGCGCGATACGGGCATCGGCATCCCGAAGGACAAGCAGGAACAGATTTTCGAACGCTTCGCGCAGGCGTCGCGTGCCGTGGACCGCAACATGAGGGGTTCGGGAATCGGGCTTTCGCTGTGCCGCGACATCGTGACGCTGCACCACGGGGAGATCTCCGTCGAGAGCCGTCCGGGCGATGGCGCGGCCTTCACGGTGAAGCTGCGCCTCGGGAATGCCCATTTCGGGATGGAGCAGATCGATTTCTCGGGAGCGGAGCGGCATGAGGGAGAGCGTCGGCCCGATTATATGGTGAGCGACTTCACTTCGGCCGACAGCCAGCGCCGCACGGATGTCCAGCCGCCGAAGGATGCCCAGAAGATCCTGCTCGTGGAGGACAACCGCGAGCTTCGGATCTTCCTGTACAACAGCCTGATCGACTCCTATCACGTCGTGGAGGCCGACGACGGCGTCGAGGCGCTCGAAAAGATCCGCAGCGAACAGCCCGACATCATCGTCACGGACCTGATGATGCCGCGCATGGACGGTATCGAGCTTATCGACAAGGTGCGCCACGACTTCACGATGAGCCACCTGCCGGTCATCATGCTCACGGCGCGCCACTCGCCCGACGACCGCGTCAAGGCGATGGAGTTCGGGGCCGACGGCTACATCACCAAGCCGTTCAGCATCGAGCTGCTGCTGGCGCGCATCGACAACCTGCTGACGCAGCGCCGCAAGCTCTTCGAGAAGTTCTCGGCGCAGTCGGCGCGGAACAAGGTCGTGGAGCTGGCCGTGGAGGATGTGGTTGTCACGGACCGCGACGAGGCGTTCCTGAAGAACGTCATGACGTGGCTGGGCGAGCACATCGAGAATTCGGACCTGACGATCGACCAGCTGGCCTCGCACCTGGGGCTGGGGCGCACGACGATGTACAACAAACTGAAGAGCCTGACGGGCAAGTCTCCCGTGGAGCTGATCAAGGAGTACCGCATCACCAAGGCGCAGCTGCTGCTGCGCACGGGTCAGTTCTCCGTCTCGGAGGTGGCCTACAAGGTGGGCTTCTCGGATCCGGGCTATTTCAGCCGCTGTTTTCGCGAGCAGTACCGGATCTCCCCGGCGGAATACCTCAGGACGCACAATCTGAAACAAAACCAAGATAAAGATACCAAGAGCGCATGAAACGATTGATTCTTCTTGCGGCGGCGTGTGTCGTTGCCGCGACCTCGTGTACCTCGCGCCGGGCGCTGTACGACTCCGGCGAACCGCTGGCCCTGCGGATGGCGCAGAGCGAAATCGCCCGCAATCCCTCGCCGACGACCCTCGACGGAATCCCCGCCGGGAAGGTGAAGTGGAACTACACCACGGGCCTGGAACTGCTGGCGATCCGCGATGCGGGCGCAGCCTACGATGCTCCGGAACTGATCCGCTATGCGGACCGCTACTACGACACGATCGTGCGGCCGGACGGCGAGGTGTTGACCTACCGCAAGTCGAAGTACAACCTCGACCACATCTGCCCGGGGCGTTCGCTCTTCGAGCTCTACGACCGCACGGGCGAGGCGCGTTACCGGCAGGTGCTGGACACGCTCTTCATGCAGCTGCAGGAGCAGCCGCGCAATGCCGACGGCGGCTTCTGGCACAAGCAGGTCTACCCGAACCAGATGTGGCTGGACGGCCTCTACATGGCCGAACCCTTCTACGCGGAGTATGTCAAGCGCTACCTTGCCGACCGGGAGGATGTGCCCTGGGCGTCGTACTGCGAGGATATCGTCCGCCAGTTCACCACCGTTGCCGGGCATACCTTCGATCCCGAGACGGGGCTCTACCGCCACGCCTACGACGATTCGCGGGCGATGTTCTGGTGCGACTCGATCACGGGACAGTCGGCCCATGCCTGGTGCCGGGCGATGGGGTGGTACGCCATGGCGATCGTCGAGACGCTGCAGTACCTGGGCGTCAATGAGACCACGCAGCCGATGGTCGACATCCTGGGGCACATCTACGAGGTGCTGCCGAAGTACGCCGATCCCGCGACGGGCATGTGGTACCAGGTGCTGGACCAGCCCGGGCGAGAGGGCAACTACCTCGAATCGACGGGTTCGGTGATGTTCGTCTACGCGCAGTTGAAGGGCGTGCGGCTGGGCTACCTCCCGGCGTCGATGCAGGAAGAGGCGCTGCACCGCTACGAACAGTTCGTGGAGCGTTTCGTGCGTGAGAATGCCGACGGGACGATCTCGCTTACGGACTGCTGTGCCGTGGCCGGTCTGGGCGGCAAGCAGATGCGCAGCGGGACGTTCGACTACTACATCTCGGAGCCGGTCATCGAGAACGACTGCAAGGGGGTGGGCCCGTTCATCTGGGCATCGATGGAGTACGACCGGGCCCGGGGCCGGTTGTAAACCTCTCCGCGACGGGGCCCGGTGGAATCCGAAGGCCGGGTTTCGCCCCGCAGGACAGGAAAATCCTCCCGGTCGGGGAGGATTTTTTCTCTTCCGGGCCGGGCTGGAGGGTGCTGGGAGGCGGATTGGAGGATTTGATAAATTCTCCATGAGAAGTGATAAAATTTACCAATCGAATCCTTCGGGGAAATTTACTTTTGTATAGGGAAAACACCCTGTTCCGGGAATATGAACGCACGGAGAACGGGAATATGAACGAACGGATGAAGATAAACCTAATTATTAACCAAAACCTTTTCTATGAAAAACTTTACGCTAAAGTTTGCCCTGACGCTCCTGCTGGGAGTGGGTCTGGCTACTGCGGCCATGGCTCAGAAGATCGGGGGAGTCGTCAAGGATTCCGCGGGCAATCCGGTGATCGGGGCCTCGGTGGTCGTTGACGGCACGACAATGGGTGCAAGTTCGGGCGTGGACGGGTCATGGACGCTCAACGTGCCCGACGCCTCGAAGCAGACGCTGGTGATCTCCTATATAGGAATGCGGACCCAGCGGATCGCCATCGGGTCGAAGACGAAAATCGACGTGACGCTGGAGGACGAATCCACGGCACTGGACGATGTGGTCGTGGTGGGTTACGCCACCGTGAAACGCCGCGACGTGGTGGGATCGGTCTCGTCGGTGAGCTCCGAGGAGCTGACGCAGATGCCTGTGGCATCGGTAGCCGAAGCGATGACGGGCCGCATGGCGGGTGTGCAGATCACGGCCACGGAGGGTGATCCGGATGCCGACATCAAGATCCGGGTTCGCGGCGGCGGTTCGATCACGCAGGACAACTCGCCGCTCTATATCGTGGACGGTTTCCCGGTGGAGAGCATCTCGGACATTCCGGCCTCGGACATCGCGTCGATCGACGTGCTGAAGGACGCCTTCTCGACGGCGATCTACGGATCGCGCGGTGCGAACGGCGTTGTGATCGTCACGACGAAGAGCGGTGAGAAGGGCCGCGTGACGGTGAACTACAACCTCTACGTGGGATTCAAGGAGATGGCCAACAAGGACAAGGTGAAGGGCATGGACGTGGGTAATTTCGTACGTTACCAGTACGAGCTGGCGGCCCTGCAGAGCACCTCGTCGAACAACGTCGTCTCGAAGAACTACGAGCCGTTCTTCGGCAGCTTCAACGACATCGGCCTCTACGACACGATGGAGGGGAACGACTGGATCGACCAGGTTTTCGGCCGCACGGGCGAGCAGTTCAGCCACAACCTTTCGGTTTCGGGCGGCGGCGACAAGTTCAAGTGGACGGCGAGCTACGCGCGTCTCTACGACAAGGCGATCATGACCGGGTCGAACTACAGCCGCGACAACCTCAACCTGAAGGCCAACTACAAACCGGCCAAGCGCGTGACGTTCGACTTCTCGATTCGCTATGCGAATACGGACGTGGCGGGAGCCGGTGCCAACTCGCTCAACGACATGGGTACCTCGACCTCGGGACGTCTGCGCAACGCGATCCTCTATCCGCCGATTCCGATTTCGGGGCTTTCGGCCGACGTGGACATGCCGGACAATTCGAGCGATGCGGTGAACCCGCTGGTGGCCATCGCCGACTCGGACAAGAAGCGCAACCGCACGACGTGGAACGCCAATGCGGGCTTCACGTGGGAGATCGTCGACGACCTGAAACTGAAGGTCGAGGCGGGCATCGACGACTACCGCCAGCAGGACAACGAGTTCTACGGCATCACGTCGTACTACTCGCGCGAGTCGTCGACGGTGCTGGGAGCCCCCGCGGCGCGCTATGCGAACCAGACGCGGCGTCGCACGCGCAATACCAATACGCTGGCCTACAACTTCAAGAACGTGATCGGCAATGACGACCATTCGCTGGACGTGCTGCTGGGCCAGGAGTACATGATCACCGGGGACGAGACCTTCACGGCCATCGCCGACGGTCTTCCCTCGATGTTCACGTCGAAGGATGCCTGGAGCTACATGCGTCTGGCCTCGAACGTCAAGGAGGCCTACAACAACGTTGCTCCGGACGACATTCTCTTCTCGTTCTTCGGGCGCGTGAACTACAGCTACAAGAGCAAGTACCTGCTTTCGGCAACGATGCGTGCCGACGGTTCGTCGAAGTTCGGCAAGAACCAGAAGTGGGGCTATTTCCCGTCGGTTGCGGCCTCGTGGCGCATTTCGGGCGAGGAGTGGCTGAAGGATGCCCGCTGGATCGACAACCTGAAGGTGCGTTACAGCTTCGGTACGGCCGGCAACAACAACATTCCGACCTACGCTTCGCGTCCTTCGCAGGAGTTCTCGTCGTCGTCGTCCGCCCACCTGAACATCGGTACGTCGTACCTCGATCCGGGTACGGTGATGGCCAATCCGGACCTGACCTGGGAGACGACCTATTCGCACAACGTGGGTCTTGACTTCAGTTTCTTCAACAGCCGTCTGTCGGGATCGGTGGAGGTCTATCAGAACACCACCGAGGACCTGCTGGTTCGCTTCCCGGTCGGCGGCAGCGGCTATACGTACCAGTACCGCAACGTGGGTTCGACGCGCAACCGCGGTGTCGAGGTGGCGTTGAGCGCCTCGATCCTGCGCACCGAGAAGTACGGGCTGGACTTCAATGCCAATATCGCCTTCAACCAGAACCGCGTGCTCGACCTGGCGGACCTGAATTCGACGGGTTGGGGTGTTTCATCGGGCTGGAACAACCGTATCGCCGATTCGGACTACGTAATCTACAAGGGCGGCTCGGTGGGTGACGTCTACGGTTATACGACCGTGGGCCGCTATGAGGTGGAGGACTTCATCTGCGAGACCGACGACAGCGGCAACACGACCTGGACGCTGGCCAACGGCGACGACTCGCAGGAGGTTGCCAAACTGATCGGTACGGTCCGTCCGGGCTCGCTGCGCCTGGCGACGGATGCCGACGGCAAACCCCTCTACGGCAAGATCGGCAGCGTGCTTCCGAAGTTCACGGGCGGATTCTCGCTTTCGGGCTACGCCTACGGTTTCGACTTCGCGGCGAACTTCACCTACTCCTACGGCAACAAGGTCTACAACGCCAACAAACTGGAGTATTCGGCTTCGCATACCTACACGGGCGCGGGTCAGATCCGCAACCTGCTGGACTTCATGTCGCTGGGGAGCCGCTGGACGAACATCGACTGGGAGACGGGCCAGGTGATCACGGATCCCGTTGCGCTGGCCGAGTTGAACCGGAACACGACGATGTGGTCGCCCTACATGACGGGCAACTTCGTGCACAGCTGGGGTCTGGAGGATGCTTCGTTCCTGCGGCTGTCGTCGCTGACGGTGGGCTACACGCTGCCGAAGGAGTTGACCATGAAGGTCCGCCTGCAGCGCGTCCGCATCTATGCCACGGGTACGAACCTCTTCTGCTGGACGCCCTATACGGGCTTCGACCCGGAGGTCGACACGCGGCGCTCGACACCCATGACGCCCAACGTCGACTACTCGGCCTATCCGAAGAGCCGTTCGTGGGTATTCGGTATCAACCTTTCGTTCTAACCGCACCGTCTAAAATTACAGCATGATGAAAAAACTGATTTATATTCTGATTTTTGCGGCCGCAGCACCCTTGATGTTGCTTCCGACGTCGTGCTCGACGCTGGAGGATACGCTGTCGCCGGAATCTCCGTCGTCGTTCGAATCCGCGACGGTCTATTCGAACGTCTCGCTGGCGGACTACGCCGTGGTGGGCATCTACCAGTATTTCACCATCGACCGTTCGTACCGCAACCGTTACAACACCTACTACGGGTTCAATACCGACATCGAGTGGTACAACTCGGCGAACACCGACGCTTCGAAGAGCGACGAGAAGTCGAGTCTTGCGAACTTCAACACGACGGCCAACTCCTCGAACGAGATCAACCAGTCGGGCGAGCGCCGTCTCTTCTCGATCATCTACCAGGCCATCGAGCAGTGCAACCTGAACATCCAGGGTCTGCGGACCTACGGCAACGTGTCGACGAATCCCGACATGGCGCACCTGCTGGGCGAATCGCTGACCATGCGTGCGATGTTCTACTACGATCTGATCAAGGCGTGGGGCGATGTTCCGGCGCGTTTCGAGCCGGTGACGCAGGAGACGATCTACATTCCGAAGAGCGACCGCGACGATATCTTCAAGCAGATCATCGCGGACCTTCAGGAGGCGGCTCCGATGATGTACTGGCCGGGCGAATCGACCTTCACGGCAACGACGGGCCGTGCCAACCGGGCCTTTGCCGACGGACTGCTGGCGCGGATCTGCCTGGCTGCCGCGGGCTATGCGTGGCGTCCGGACGACGGACAGGTCGGCACGGGCAACTTCGGTTCGTACCGCCGCAGCACGCGGGTCGAGTCGGGCGAGTGGGCCAACGACAAGCTCTATGAGATTGCCCTTGCGGCGTGCCAGGACGTGATCTCGCAGGAGAACGTGCACGTGATGCTCGAACCCGAGTACGAGCAGCTGTGGCGCGACGTCTGCACGTGGAAGAACGACGCCGTGAACCGTGAGACGATCTTCGCCATGCCGTTCGGGCACACGACGCTGCGCGGGCGGTGGCTTTCGAACAACGCCATCAAGCACAACGCCGTCGACCAGTACTGCCAGTATTCGTCGGGCGGCGGATCGGTGGGTCCCGTGCCGACGATGTACTACGAGTTCGAGGCCAACGACGTGCGCCGCGACCTGACGTGCGTGAACTACGCCTGGTCGGCGGAGTCGAACTCCGTGCAGATTCCTGCGGACTTCAACAAGTGGTATTTCGGAAAATACCGCTACGAATGGACCACGCAGGTCATTACGAGTACCGACGACGGTATCATGCCGATCGTGCTGCGCTATGCCGACGTGCTGCTGATGGCGGCCGAGTGCTACAACCAGCTGGGACAGCTGGACAAGGCGAAGGCCGAATTCCAGAAGGTGCGTATGCGTGCTTATGCCGGGAACGAGGGTGACGTGACGGCCTACATGGCGAAGATCACCGGCAAGGATGCGATGTTGAAGGCGATCATGCACGAGCGGGCCCTGGAGTTCTGCGGGGAGTACCTGCGCAAGGGCGACCTGATCCGCTGGGGCATTTTCGGCAAGGCGATTCTCGAATCGCGTGCGAAGATGCTTGCGATCCGCGACCACGGGACCTACACTTCGGAGATCACGGGCCGGAAGTACGACTATTCGACGCTGGGGACCTACCTCTACTACCGTTATGTGGGGGATCTGAACAGCGTCGGGAAGCGCGAGACGATCGAGATGTGGGGTCTGAACCCCGGGGAGCAGGATGCTCCGAAGGGTCAGGGCTGGACGCAGCTGTACAAGGACGACGGCTCGGAGCCGCAGGAATATATCAAGGAGAGCTCGCTCAACGACAACAAGATTGCGACGTTGGACGGCAGCCTGGGTTCGGCGACGGCGAAGAGCGAGGAGACGATCAACAGCCGGATGTACTGGCCGATCTTCTCGCAGGATCTTTCGGCGAACCCCAGCATCGTGAACGATTTCGGATATTAGTCGAACCTTAAAACAAGCCAATCATGAAAAATAGCTATAAGAAACTGTTCGGCAGTCTGCTGATGCTGTGGGCGTTGAGCCTTTCGGGGTGCCACCAGCCGGATGCGGAGATCGACACGCTGGACTACTCCCGGGCGCTTCAGCCGCTGAATTTTGCGGCTGTTGTGGACCGCGAGACGGGATATGATGTGAATTTCACGTGGACGATAGCCGAGAATACGGACTACCTGCTTTCGATCCAGGAGGTGGACGAGTCGGGGACGGCCGTAGGCACTCCTGCCGAGACGTTGATTCCGGCGGCCGAGGCGTCGAGCCCCTACAAGATGACGCTGGAACCCGAAAAGATCTATACGGCGACGCTGCAGGCCTTTTCGGCGACGAATCCCAACCTGCCGGGATCGCTGCTGGTGGAGGCGGGTCCTGTGGAGACCTACTATGTGATGGAGTCGCTGAATCCGGAACTGGTTACGCGGTCGATGAATTCGATCACGGTGAAGTGGACGAACGACGAGGGTGATGCGACGCAGTTGACGAAGATCGTGGCGGCGCCGCTGGATACGAAATCGAGTGCGAACAGTTCGACGCTGGAGGTGACGTCGGAGATTCTGGCGGCCCAGCAGGCCGAGGTCACGGGTCTGACTCCTTCGACGCAGTACGTGGTGACGCTGTACCAGAGCAAGTCGACGCGCGGCGGGGTAACGACCTGGACGGCGCCCGATGCGGAAGGTGCAACCCGCGTGGAGAGTTCTGCCGAGCTGATGCAGGCCATCAAGGGCGGTGCCGAGAAGATTCTGGTCGGGGCGAGTGCCGAACCGTACGTGATCGATTTCGGGGAGCCCACGGATGACAACAAGACGCCCAATCCGCTGACGGCCTGGACGAAGAGCTTCACGATTCTCGGCGAGATCGGGACCGACGGTTCGATGCCGGAGGTGAAGGGTCTTGCGCTGACGCTCAAACCGGGCACGGCGGCTACCGAAAAGATCCTGATCGAGAACCTGGTGCTGGACGGCGATGGCGAAGGCGTGCTGGTTACGTTCGATACGGGTGCGGATCTGACGGTCGGTTCGTACATCGTGCGCAACTGCGAGGTGACCAACTATGAGAAGGGCCTGATCTACCGGGGCAGCGGCGACAAGGTGCTGAACGTTTCGGAGATTCTCTTCGAAGGTCTCTATATCCATGACGTGAATGCTTCGGGCAGCGGCGGCGGTGACCTGTTCGACCTGCGTGCCGGTACCTACGGATCCTTCACGTTGAAGAACTCGACGATGATCGATGCGGGCCGTACATTCGTCTTCTTCGATGCAAATGCTGCGTTTACGTCGATCACGATCCAGAACAACACGCTCAACCGGGTGGGTCTGGCCACGACGCGCAAGGGCCTTGTGTGCCTTCGTCAGCCTGTCGCGACGTTCGTTCTGTCGAAGAACCTCTTCCTGAACGAGTATTCGACGAGTGCGGACATGCGTCTGATCTCCTCCTACGACAATGCCCAGGTACCGAGCATGTCGGGCAACTACTTCTACAACATCAACTACAACTCGACCGGGGACAGCAGTTATGCGGGTCCGGAGTTCTTCACGACGAAGATCGGTTCGAATGCTACGGCCGTGAACCAGTCGCTGTGCCTGAGCGGGGACGGCAAGATCCTGACGTCGGATCCGTGCGTGAAGTCCTCGCGCAACAAGATGGAGCTGACCAACTCCGACGTGTCGGCCAATCAGGTGGGCGACCCGCGGTGGTGGACGGTGTCGGTTCCCGAGACGGTCATCGCTTCGGAGCTTACGGCGGTGACGGAGGATTACGAGTGGCCGTTGTCTGATGATTTGGTCTTCGAGCCGCAGTCGATTACCGAGACGATCATCTACGGGAACCTGCAGTTCATCGCCTCGAACGAGGTCTTCCCCGTAACGATCACTTCGGACCATACGATTTCGCTGTCGGGAGCGACGAGCTTCACGGCGGACGGCGAACCGACGAACAATGCCCTGGCCATCCGGGTTTCGGCCGCCGGGTCGTTGGTGCTGACGCCCTCGAATGCGGGGATCGGCGTCCAGCTGGAGGTCATCGCCGGGGAGAACCGCTATACGGTACCGTGCGACGGTGTGGAGCATACGATCGGCCTGGGCGATATTGCGGGCGACACGCATGTCTACGTGACGACGACGGGTGCCGTTGAGATTTCGTCGCTGGCATGGACGACCGAGGTTTCGGTCGATGGCGACCTGAAGGCGCTGGCAACCCCGGAGGTGACGGTCGAACCGGCATCGCTGTCCTGGAGCAGCGAGCAGGATGTGGTACTCACGTGGGAGGCCGTGGCCAATGCGGCGGACTACGAGGTGACGTGGGGCGACCAGGAGCCGGTGACGGTTGAGGAGCCGACCTTTACGATTCCGGCGGCTACGGTCAAGACGCTTGTCATCGGAAGCTATCCGGTGACGGTGGTTGCTCAGCCGGTGGAGACTTCCACGAAGTACAAGGCTTCGGCCGCCGGGGAGGCGAAGTTCGAGGTGACGAAGATCACGCTCGGCACGCCCGAAGTGACGGTTACGCCGGCGTCGCTGAATGCCGGAACGTCTCAGGAGGTTGTGGTTTCGTGGCCGGCTGTTGCGGATGCGGAGACGTATGCCGTGACCTTCAACGGCCAGACGACGAACCAGTCGGAGACGAGCATGACGCTTGCGGCGGATGTGGTTTCGGCCTTGGCAGCGGGGCGTTATGAGATTGCGGTTGTTGCGCAGAAGCCTTCGGATACGGATCACTATGCGGATTCGGCCGCTGGAGCGGGCGAGCTGGAGATCAAGGCCGTCGGCGCCGCCATGACGCAGACCTGGAACTTCACGGATGCCGGGTTCGATGAGATCTACAACTACATTGTCGGTAAGGTAGGTGCCGGTACGAATTTCTCGGAAACCTGGACCGGAGAGTGGGATGGTTTGACGATTGCCACGGGCGGTTCCTCGATCCGCGTCAATACGGGCGATGATGGTGAACGGTTCGTTCAGATGGGAGGAGCCGGTTCTACTTCCAAACGTTACTTCCTTTTCACGCCGGCCGCATCGGGTACGCTGACCGTCGTTGCTTCGAACACGGGAGGTTCGCAGGATGATACGCGCTTTGTGACCGTCAACCAGAACGGAACGGAGAGCAGCCAGATCGGAGGAGCTCCGAGTTCGTCGCCCGTTACCCTGACGTTCGAAATCGAGGGTGGAATCCCGACTTATATCTATCCGACAGGCAACGGTCTTCGTTTCTACAGCATCGAGTTCAGCTATGTGGATTCGACACCTGTGGCTCAAGTGCTGACCTTCGGTGCGGAGGATGTTACGGTACTTGAGGGTGCATTCCCGAATGTTACGCCCGGGGATAAGATTCAGTCAGCTCAGATTGCGGAGATGACGACCTCTTCCGAGATTACCAAGTCCGACGATAATCTGAGCTTCTCCTACAAGGGCTTTACATTCTATGCCGGTTCGGGCTCTTTCAAACTCGGGACGGCAGACGGCTCGAATCGGGTTCAGCTCGGAGGTTCGGGAGCCACGAACAAGCAATGCGTGATCTTCGAGGCCGGGAATGGCGGAAAATTGGAGATCGAAGCCCAGGGAGGTGCCGGTCGGAATCTGATCGTGACCGACGGAACGACGGAGATCGGAAAATATGATACGGCAACCCGTGGTATATTCACTTACGATTGCAACTCCGTAGCTGCCGGAACGAAACTCTACATATACAGCAGTTCGAGCAGTATCAATCTCTTCTCGATCACTTATACGCCCAATTGATCGGGTAGTGTGTAGAAAGAGGGGCGCGATCCGAAAGGGTCGCGCCCTTTTTTTGCGGCAGGGTGTTTGCGGGCGAGGGGTGTGCATAATTGCGAATAAATTATTAACTTTGCCCGGATATTTTGCACACCATGGCAGAGAACGAAAAAGAGATATTGGAAAACCTCGGGGAACGGGAGTACAAATACGGCTTCACCTCGGCGATCGATACCGAAACCATCGGCAAGGGGCTTTCGGAGGAGGTCGTGCGCCTGATCTCCGAGAAGAAGGGCGAACCCGGGTGGATGACCGAACGCCGCGTGGCGGCCTACCGCCACTGGCTGACGCTCGAACCCCCGACGTGGGCGCACCTGAAGATTCCCGAAATCGATTTCCAGGATATTATCTACTACGCCGCGCCGAAGGCCCGCAAGACGCTCGGGTCGATGGACGAGGTGGACCCCGAACTCAAACGCACGTTCGACAAACTGGGCATCCCGCTTGAGGAGCAGATGGCGCTGGCGGGGGTTGCGGTGGATGCCGTGATGGACTCGGTGTCGGTGAAGACCACCTTCAAGGAGACGCTGGCCGAGAAGGGTATCATCTTCTGCTCGATTTCGGAAGCGCTGCGCGACCACCCCGAACTGGTCCGGAAATACCTCGGGAGCGTCGTGCCCTATACGGACAACTTCTATGCGGCGCTGAATGCCGCGGTTTTCTCCGACGGGTCGTTCTGCTACATCCCCAAGGGGGTGCGGTGCCCGATGGAGTTGTCGACCTACTTCCGGATCAATGCCGCGGGGACGGGTCAGTTCGAGCGGACGCTGATCGTGGCCGACGAAGGTGCCTACGTGAGCTATCTCGAAGGGTGTACGGCTCCGCAGCGCGATGAAAACCAGCTGCACGCCGCCGTGGTGGAGATCGTCGTGGAGCGCGACGCCGAGGTGAAGTATTCGACGGTGCAGAACTGGTACCCGGGTGACCGGGAGGGCCGGGGCGGCATCTACAACTTCGTGACCAAGCGGGGCTTGTGCCGCGAGAATGCGCGTCTTTCGTGGACGCAGGTCGAGACCGGTTCGGCCATTACGTGGAAATACCCGAGTTGCATCCTGGCGGGTGACAACGCGGTCGGGGAGTTCTACTCGGTGGCGATGACCAACAATTTCCAGCAGGCCGACACGGGCACGAAGATGATCCATATCGGCCGCAACACGCGGAGCCGGATCGTCTCGAAGGGTATTTCGGCGGGCCGGAGCGAGAACTCCTACCGGGGTTTGGTGCGTGTGGCGAAGGGAGCGGAGAACGCCCGCAACTACTCGCAGTGCGATTCGCTGCTGATCGGCGACCGTTGCGGGGCGCACACCTTCCCGGTGATCGACTGCCGCAACCGCACGGCGGTCCTGGAGCACGAGGCCACGACGTCGAAGATTTCGGACGACCAGCTTTTCTACTGCAACCAGCGGGGGCTGTCGACGGAGGATGCCGTGGGGTTGATCGTGAACGGTTATGCGCGGGAGGTGCTGTCGAAGCTGCCGATGGAGTTTGCCGTAGAGGCGCAGAAACTGCTGGCCCTGCAACTGGAGGGCACGGTGGGATAACGGTGGAGAATGGGAAATTGAGAATGGAGAATTGAAAATGGAAAATGGAGGATAACGGCAATTTGAACGCTTTGGCTTTCCAAAATTGAAAATTGAGAATTGGAAATTAAGGAAAACAGGCGAACCGAAGGTTTCGACTTTTCACTGTCGGAAAGGCCTTCCACATAAAGCCCCTGCCTGAGGCGGGGGTTTGGGGGTGGGTCAGATTTGGATACGCGGCCACGGGCCGCGAGTAACGACGGTCGGCGCTTTTTCCACCTGTGAGACGACGCAGCTCAGGTCGGATTGCACCTTCGGTCTTTTCCCTGCCTGAGGCGGGGGTTTGGGGGTGGGTCAGATTTGGATACGCGGCCACAGGCCGCGAGTAACGACGGTCGGCACTTTTTCCATCGGTGAGACGGCGCAGTTCAGGTCGGGATCGCATCTTCGACGATTTCCCCTCCGCGGAGGGGATTTGGGGGAGGGTAGAATTGAATACGCGGCCGCAGGGCGCGGGAAACGGTAGCCGGGAAAGAGATAACGATTGAAATTTAGAGAATAGGTACAGATATGCTAAGCGTAAAAAATCTACACGCGACGGTCGAGGGCAAGGAGATTCTCCGCGGTATCGACCTCGAAGTCAAGGCCGGGGAGGTCCATGCGATCATGGGCCCGAACGGCTCGGGCAAATCGACCCTGGCGTCGGTGCTGGCCGGGAATGAGAAATATACCGTTACGGAAGGATCGGTGGAGTTCCTGGGTCGCGACCTGCTCGGGATGTCGATCGAGGAGCGGGCCCGGCTGGGACTGTTTCTCGGATTCCAGTACCCGGTGGAGATTCCGGGGGTGACGATGGCCAACTTCATGAAACTGGCGGTCAACGAACAGCGCAAGTACCGCGGCGAGGAGCCTCTGACGGCTGCGGAGTTCCTGCACCTGATGAAGGAGAAGAGCGCCGTGGTGGAGTTGTCGTCGAAGCTCACTTCGCGGGCCGTGAACGAAGGTTTCTCGGGCGGCGAGAAGAAGAAGAACGAGATCTTCCAGATGGCGATGCTGGACCCGAAGCTGGCGATCCTGGACGAGACTGACTCGGGACTCGACATCGACGCCCTGCGGATCGTTGCCACGGGCGTCACGAAGCTGCATACGCCTCAGAACGCCACGGTGGTCATTACGCACTACCAGCGGCTGCTGGACTATATCGTTCCCGACGTGGTGCACGTGCTCTACAAGGGGCGGATCATCTACACGGGTGACAAGACGCTGGCCCTGAAGCTCGAAAAGGAGGGCTACGACTGGCTGATCAACGAATACGACAAGTAATGGACCGGATACTGGAAATCATCGGTGAGTTTCGCAAGGCCGACCGGGAGGTGTTCCGGGTCGAGGCGCCGGTTCCGCAACCCTATGCGTCGGTGGATCCCGAGCACCTGCGGGTGGAGCTGGCGGCGGGGGCTGCGGCGCACCTGGTGGTGCTCCACACGAAGGCGGCTACGTCGTCGCTCGACGTGACGCTGGCCGAAGGCGCGCAACTCGAACTGACGGAACTGTTCCTTGGCGGGACGTTCTGCGAGACAACCGTGCGGCAGGGGGCCCGGAGCCGGTGCCGGATGACGACGGTGCTGCTGGCCGGGGCGAATGTCGCGTGCCGGATCGAGCTGGAGGGTGCGGATGCCGAGAACAACCTCGGCGGGGCCTTCCTGCTGGGCGGCCGGGAGCACGGGGTCGTGAAACTCCATACGAACCACCGGGTTGCGGATTGCCGCAGCGACTCTACGATCAAGGGTGTGGCGGGCGGCGAGGCCGTGGGCGAGTTTTCGGGACTGGTCTACGTGGCGCCGGATGCCCAGCGCACCGATGCGCGGCAGCAGAGCCGCAACGTGCTGCTGAGCGAGACGGCGCGCATCGAGACGATGCCGCAACTGGAGATCTATGCCGACGACGTGAAGTGTTCGCACGGTGCGACCGTCGGGCAGATGGATGCCGAGGCGATCCTCTACATGCGGCAGCGTGGCCTGAGCGAGGCGCAGGCGCGGCGGCTGCAGATCGAGGGTTTCGTGGGCGACGTGGTTCGCCGCTGCGGGATGGAGCCGCTGGGCGAGGCCGTGTTGGAGCTCGCGGCGGAGAAACTGGAAAAACTGTAACGACATGTTCGACGTCGAAAAGATACGCGAGGAGTTCCCGATCCTGGGCCGCAAGGTCTACGGACGTCCGCTGGTCTACCTCGACAGCGGGGCCACGGCGCAGAAGCCGCTGTCGGTGATCGAGACCGTCGACCGGCTGCACCGCGAGGGGAATGCCAACATCCACCGGGGTGTGCACCTCCTGTCGGAGGAGGCCACGGAGCTTTACGAGGCGGCGCGGCAGCGGATTGCCGACTTCATCGGCGCCTCGGCGAAGGAGGAGGTGGTCTTCACGGCCGGAGCCACGGCGTCGCTCAATACGGTTGCCTACGCCTGGGGCGATGCCTTCGTCGGCGCGGGCGACAATATCGTGGTGAGCGAGATGGAGCACCATTCGAACCTCGTTCCGTGGCAGCTGGTCGCCCGGCGGCGCGGCGCCGAGTTGCGGATGCTTCCGTTCGACGACCGGGGGGCGCTGCGCACGGACCTGCTTCCGACGCTCATCGACGAGCGGACGCGCGTGGTGGCCGTGACGCAGGCTTCGAATACGCTCGGCACGCGCCCCGACCTGCGGCCCGTCATCGAGGCGGCCCATGCCGTCGGGGCCATTGCGGTGGTCGACGGCTGTCAGGGCGTGGTCCACGGCGGAGCCGACGTCCGGGCGCTGGACTGCGACTTCTACGCCTTCTCGGGGCATAAGCTCTACGGCCCGACGGGCATCGGCGTACTGTACGGCAAGCGCGAACTGCTGGACCGGATGCCGCCCTTCCTCGGCGGCGGGGACATGGTTGACCGGGTGTCGTTCGCGCGGACGACCTTTGCGCCCGTACCGTTGAAGTTCGAGGCCGGGACGGCCAACTTCATCGGCGCCATCGGACTGGGCGAGGCGGTCCGGTTCCTCGAACGCTTCGACGCGGCGGAGATCGAGGCGCACGAAACGGCGCTGCTGAGGCGTGCCACCGAGCGCCTTTCGGCCATCGAGGGCCTGCGCATCTACGGAGAGACGCCGGACAAGTGCGCCATCGTGTCGTTCAACATCGAGGGCGTGCACCCCTACGACGTGGGGATGATCCTCGACAAACTGGGCATCGCGGTCCGCACGGGTCAGCATTGTGCCGAGCCGGTTATGGAGCATTTCGGCGTGACGGGCATGTGCCGGGCGTCGTTTGCGCTGTACAACACGGCGGCGGAGGTCGATGCGCTGGCGGCCGGGGTGGAACGGGCCGTCCGGATGCTGCGCAACTGAGAAAGGGACCCCCGAACGGCAGAAAACGACGGGAAGCTGCCAGAAGTTGCAAAAACTGCGGCAGGGGGCAACCTGCCGAAAAAACCAAGAAAACTCAAGAAAACCCAAGAAAACCTATGTTCATCGTACTCGAAGGTCTGGACGGAGCCGGGAAATCGACCCAGATACGGCTGTTGCGGTCGCTCTTTGCGGAGCGGGGCGTAGCGAGCGAATACGTTCATTTTCCGCGTTTCGACGCGCCGGTCTACGGCGAACTGATCGCGCGTTTCCTGCGGGGCGAATTCGGGGGCGTGAACGAGGTGAACCCCTACCTGGTGGCGCTGCTCTATGCCGGGGACCGGGCCGAAGCGGGCGGGATGATCCGCGAGTGGCTCTCGGAGGGCCGGGCGGTGATTCTGGACCGCTACGTCTGGTCGAACGTGGGCTACCAGTGTGCGAAGCTCCCGGCCGGGGAGGAGCGCGACCGGCTGGCACGGTGGATCCTCGACCTGGAGTTCGGACACAACGCCCTGCCTCGTCCCGACGTGTCGCTGTTTCTCGACGTGCCCTTCTCGTTCACGGAGCGCAAGCTCGCGGAGACGCGCGAGGGGGACGACCGCCGCTACCTGCAGGGTGCGCGGGACATCCACGAAGGGGCCCTGGACCTCCAGCGGCGGGTGCGTGAGGTCTACCTCTCGATGGCTGCGCGGGACGCTTCGCTGCGTGCGGTCGACTGCAGTACGCCGACCGGTGCGATGGAGAGCCCGGAGGGCATATTCGAAAAAATCCGCGGGGTGCTGGCCCCGATAATCGACGCGCGATGAGAAGGACCCGGGGATTCAAGATCGCAGCCAACGTCTGCCGGGTGATCCTGGCCTTGACGTTCATCTTTTCGGGCTTCACGAAGGTGATCGACCCGTGGGGTACGGCCCTGAAGGTGAACGAGTACCTCTCGATCTACGGCATGGAGTGGCTGCAGCCTGCGGCGATGACCTTTTCGATCTGGCTGTGCGGCGCCGAGCTGATGATGGGCTGCATGTTGCTCTTCAAGGTTCGGATCCGGCTGATTTCGATCTTCGCGGTGGTGTCGATGCTCTTCTTCACGGTGCTGACGCTGCTGAGCGCCACGGTGCTGCCGGTCGAGGACTGCGGCTGCTTCGGCGATGCGCTGAAGCTCACGCCGTGGGAGACCTTCGTGAAGAACCTCGTGCTGCTGCCGATGGCCGTGGTGGTGTGGTGGCGTTACCGCCCGGACAAGATCTTCGCCTTCAAACCCCTGGAGATCGTGCTGACCTGTCTCTTCTTCTCGCTGTCGATGTACCTGGGCTACTACTGTTATATCCACCTTCCGCTCATCGATTTCCTGCCCTACAAGGTGGGTGTGAACATCCACGAGGCGATGCAGGCTCCGGTCGTCGAGGCGGGCGAGACGGAGACGGTGCTCGTCTACCGCAACCGGGCGACGGGCGAGGAGCGTGAATTCGCGCTGGAGGACCCCGAATGGCAGGACGATACAAAATGGGAGTGGGTCGATACGCGCACGACGAGCGATGTGCCGTCGGTCCGGCCGCTGGTGAGCGAATTTGCGCTGCACGATGCCGAGGGTGATGCCACGGAGGAGGTGATTACCCGTCCGGGTCGGGTCTACATGCTCTGCGTCACGGCGTTCGACCGCCTGCCGCGGGGTTGTGCGCGGCGGATGGCGCGGCTGGTCGAACGGGCCCGGGAGGAGGGTGCCGGGGTGGTGTGCCTGACGCCGGATCCGCTCTACGGGGAGATGTGGCACGACTTCGGGACGGGCGAGGTGCGCTGCTACAACATCGATGCCTCGACGATGCGGACGATGTTGCGGGCCGAAAACGGACTGGTGACGCTGGACGACGGCACGATCACGGCTAAAAAGAACTGTCGGGATATTCGTCCGTAGGGGCGCGCGGGGCGTTTCGCGCGGTGTATGGTATGAAAGTTGACTCCTTGCGGGGAGTCGACTTTTTCTTTTTTCGGGGGCGGCGGTTCCGGGCGGCCCGGAGTGTTTTCGGGCGGCCGTTGGCGGCAGCTGCGATCCGTGACGCGATCCGGAACGATCCGGAGCGGTCCGGGGGATGATTCAGCCGTGAGTTGGCCGGGAACGTTCCGTCGCAACCCGAAGGGGAGGGGAGTCGGCTGAAAAACAGACTCACCTATGCGCATCATTTCCCTGTTATTGATCATCCTGTTTCTGCCCGGAGGCTGCTCGCGGCAGGCACCGGCTCCGCAGACGGTCCGCCCGGTGAAGGTCGCCACGGCCTCCGGGGCGGGGCTTATCGAGAAGGATTTTGCCGGGATGGCCACCCCGGACGACGCCGTGACGCTGGCCTTCAAACTGGCGGGACAGGTTCTGGACGTCCCCGTTTCGAAGGGCGAACGGGTGGAGCGGGGTGCGCTGCTGGCCGAGCTCGACCCGCGGGATGTCGAGCTGCAGGTTGCGGCGGCGCGCTCGGCCTTCGAGGAGGCGCGTTCGGTGCAGCAGCGGATGCAGCGGCTGCTGGCCCACGAGGCGGTTTCGCGGCAGGAGGCCGAGGCCGCCGCGACGCGCTATGCGCAGGCGAAATCGACCTACGACAATACGCTCGACCTGCTCAACGACACGCGGTTGCGGGCTCCGTTCGCGGGGGTCGTGGAGCGGGTGTACGTCGACAATTTCGAGCGGGTGCAGGCCGGGCAGTCGATCCTGCGGCTGGTCAACCCCGTGACGACGACCGTGCAGTTCACTCTTCCGGAGAGCGCGCTGGAGGTCCTGCGCGACTCTTCGACGCGCTTTTCGGTGCTTTTCGACAACTACCGCGGGGTGCTCATCCCGGCGCGGCTGAAGGATTACGCGCAGACGTCGTCCGACGCTTCGGGCTTTCCGGTTTCGCTGACCCTGGAGAATCCCGATCCGGGGCGTTACCGCATCTCGCCCGGGATGTCGTGCACGATCACGATGCAGCGTGCGGATCCGGTTCCGGATGCGGTGTCGCTTCCGGTTTCGGCGATCTGTGCCCCGGCCGGGGGCGGGACCTATGTGTGGGTCGTGGGGGCGGACGACCGGGTGACGCGGCGTGCGGTGACGCCGGGCGAGTTGTTCGGCCGCGACCGGGTGGTGATCGACAGCGGGTTGTCGGCCGGCGAACGGGTCGTCACGGCGGGGGTCTACCGGCTCCGCGAGGGCGAACAGGTGCGGATTCTCAACTGATACGGCCATGAACCTTCCGGAATATTCGCTGCGCAACGGCCGTGTGATCGGCTTTTTCCTCTTCCTGCTGCTGGCCGGGGGGATTGCGGGTTTCTCGACCCTGGGCAAGAAGGAGGATTCGACCTTCGTCATCAAGAGTGCGATGCTGCTCTGCTCCTACCCGGGTGCCACGCCGCAGGAGGTCGAGGAGCTCGTCACCGAACCGATCGAACGCGAGGTGCAGTCGATGCGCCGCGTGCACAAGATCACCTCGGAGTCGTGGTACGGGCTTTCGAAGATCCAGGTCGAACTGGACCCGGGGACCCGCTCCGGGGAGATCCCCCAGTTGTGGGACGAACTGCGGCGCAAGGCGCTGGACATCCAGCCGCAACTCCCTTCGGGGGCTTCGGCGATCACCGTGGCGGACGACTTCGGCGACGTCTACGGCATCTACTACGGGCTGTCGGCCGACGAGGGTTTCACGGAGACGGAGCTGCGCGACTGGGCGCAGCGTCTGAAACGGGCGCTGGTGACCGTCGACGGGGTGCAGAAGGTGACCCTCTTCGGCGAGCAGACCCCGGTGGTGAATGTCTACGTGAGCCTTTCGGCGCTGGCGAACTTTGCGATCCGCCCGGAGACGATCGTGGCGACGATCGGCCAGCAGAACGCCATTGTCAACAGCGGCGAGAAGCGGGCCGGGGAGCTGCAGGTGCGGATTCTCGAAGAGGGCACCTACCGGAATCTGGACGACCTGGAAAACCAGCTGCTGATCTCCTCCGCGGGCAAGCAGTACCGCCTGGGCGACCTGGCGCGGATCGAGCGCGGCTATATGGAGCCGCCCCGGACGCTGATGCGGGTCGACGGGCGCCGGGCCGTGGGGATCGGGATCTCGACCGAGGCGGGGACCGACGTGGTGAAGGCCGGGGAGCGGATCGACGCCCTGCTTTCGACGCTGACGGCCCGGATGCCCGTGGGTCTGGAGCTCACGGTGCTCTACCCCGAGAACCGCATTGCCCGCGAGGCGACGCGGACCTTCCTGCTGAACCTTGCGGAGTCGGTGGCGATCGTCATCGCGGTGATCATGCTGGTGATGGGCTTCCGCTCGGGGGTGCTGATCGGGAGTTCGCTGCTCTTCTCGATCGGCGGGACGCTGCTTCTGATGCAGTTCCTCGGCGAGGGGCTGAACCGCACGTCGCTCGCCGGGTTTATCATCGCCATGGGGATGCTCGTCGACAACGCCATCGTCGTCACGGACAACGCCCGTCAGGCGATGCTGCGCGGCACCCCGCGCCGCCGGGCCTTCATCGAGGGGGCCACGACGCCGTGCTGGAGCCTGCTGGGCGCCACGCTGATTGCCGTTTTCTCGTTCCTGCCGCTGTATCTGGCACCGTCGTCCGTGGCCGAGATCGTCAAGCCGCTGTTCGTCGTGCTGGCGCTCTCGCTGCTGCTGAGCTGGGTGCTGGCCCTGACGCAGACGCCCCTGTTCGGCAACGCCATGCTGCATGTCGCCCCGGCCGCGGGCGACCCTTACGATACGCGCTTCTACCGCGCCTTTGACCGTCTGCTGGCCACGCTGCTGCGCTACCGCTGGATGACCCTGCTCACCGTGACGGGGCTCTTCCTGTTATCGCTCTTCGTGATGGGGCGCCTGCCGCAGAACTTCTTCCCGTCGCTCGACAAACCCTACTTCCGGGCCGACGTGCTGCTGCCCGAGGGCTACGACATCCGCGCGACGCAGCGGAACCTGGAGGCGATGGACCGCTGGCTGCGCGAACAGCCCGAGGTGAAGTGCGTCTCGTGGACGGCGGGTTCCACACCGCCGCGCTACTACCTGGCGAGCGGCAGCACGTCGCAGCGCCCCAATTTCGGGAACCTGCTGGTCGAGCTGCACGACCGCCGCACGACGGCCGACGTCGAGGCGCGTTTCAACGCCTGGGTCACGGCATCGTTTCCCGACGTATGGCTTCGTTCGTCGCTCTTCAAGCTCTCGCCCGTGCCGGATGCGGCGATCGAATTCGGCTTCATCGGGGAGAATGCCGACACGCTGCGGCGCCTGACGGCCGCGGCCGAGGCGGTGATGTGGAGGACGCCCGGCGCGACGAACATCCGCAACAGCTGGGGCAACCGCATTCCGACGTGGCTGCCGCTCTACTCGCAGATGAAGGGACAGCGGATCGGCATTACGCGCAGCCAGCTGGCCCGCGGCATTACGATCGCCACGCAGGGCTACCCGCTGGGCGAGTACCGCGAAGGGGACCTGTTCCTGCCGATCCTGCTCAAGGACGAGAACATCGCGGCCTACAACCTGACGAACCTGCAGGCGCTGCCGATCTTCAACCCGTCGGGTCGGGTCTTCTCGATCGAGCAGGCGACCGACGGTTTCCGGTTCGACTTCCGGCCTGGTGTGATCCGGCGTTTCGACCGCCAGCGGGTGATGAAGGCGCAGTGCGACCCGGAGCGTGGTGTCAATACCATCCGGTTGTTCAACGCCCTGAACGACTCGCTGCGGCGGGCGATCACCCTCCCCGAAGGCTATGCGATGCGCATTTTCGGCGAACAGGAGAGCCAGCAGGAGTCGAATGCGGCGCTGGGCCGCTACCTGCCGCTGACCCTTGTGCTGATCTTCATCGTGCTGCTGCTTCTGTTCCGCAACTACCGCGACCCGGCGGTGATTCTGCTGATGCTTCCGCTGATCTTCATCGGCGTGGTCCTCGGGCTGGTCACGACGGGCAAGGTCTTCAACTTCTTCTCGCTGCTCGGGCTGCTGGGGCTCATCGGCATGAACATCAAGAACGCCGTGGTGCTCGTCGAACAGATCGGTCTGCTGCGCACGGCGGGCCGTACGCCGCGCGAGGCGCTCGTCGAGGCGACGCGCAGCCGCATCGTGCCGGTCGTGATGGCCTCGGGGACCACCATCCTGGGGATGCTGCCGCTGCTGTTCGATTCGATGTTCGGAGCGATGGCCGCCACGATCATGGGCGGGCTGCTGGTTGCCACGCTGCTGACGATCTGCGTGCTGCCCGTTGTTTACGCTCTCTTTTACCGTATCCGTTGACCATGAAAACCCTGTTGTCGATTCTGTTTCTGTCCATCGGGCTGCCGCTCTTCGGGCAGACCACCCTGGAGGAGTACCGCACGGAGGTTGCGGCCTACAGCCGGGCGCTGAAGATCGCCGCGGCGAGGAGCGACGCGGCAGCCGAGGAGCTGGGGCGGGCCCGCACGGGCTACCTGCCGCGGCTGTCGCTCGACGGGAGCTTTACGCGGACGTTCCGGTGCTACGAAGGGGTCGAGCCGTGGACGTTCAGCGTGCTGCCCCAACTGGTCCAGACCCTCTACGGCGGGGGTTCGGTGCGGGCTGCGGCCGAGCAGGCCGCCCTGGGCTGCGACATTGCGCTTTGCGAGGAGGAGTTCTCGCGGCTCGACGTGCGCTATGCGGCCGAGTACGCCTACTGGAGCCTCTCGGCCGTGGAGCTCTACGCCGAGTCGATGCACGAATACGTGGCGTTGATCCGCTCGTTGAAGGAGGTGGTCGACCGCCGTTTTGCCGAGGGCTACATCGCCAGGGGCGACGTGCTGATGATCGACGCGCGGCTGAGCGAGGCGGAGTATGCGCTGGTGAGCGTGGAGCAGAACCGCGAGGTGGCGCTGCACAACTTCAACATCCTGCGCGGGACGGATGCGGCGCAGCCGGTTGCACTGGCCCAGGGGATCCGGGATTCGCTGCCCCTGCCGCGGCGGATTCCGGTTGCGGAGACGCTGGAGCGGCGTCCGGACTATGCGGCGGCGCAGTTGCGTGCGGCGCAGGCGGCGGTTGGCGTGCGGGTGGCTCGGTCGTCGTTCAATCCGCAGGTGAGTGTCGGGGTGGGGGGTTCGTGGCAGCCCTCGACGCCCAACCGCGACGGGAAGACGCTGCTCGACGGATCGGTTTTCGTGCAGCTTTCGGTTCCGATCTTCCATGCGGGCGAACGGCGCCGTGCGACCGGGGCGGCGCGTGCCGTGCAGCGGCAGCAGGAGTGGAGTGCGGCGCAGTCCTGCGACGATATTGTGCGGGAGGAGATGAACGGCTGGACGGCGCTGGTTCAGAGCCGAGCGCAGGTCGACGCCACGGAAGAGAGCCTGCGCATTGCGGGGGAGAACCTTTCGATCAGCACCTACTCCTACAACGAGGGTCTTGCGACGATTCTCGACGTGCTGCAGGCGCAGCTGAGCTGGATCCAGCTCTATACGAATGCGATCCGGGCGCATTTCAACTATGCGGTAGCGGTTTCCGACTACCGGCGCATCACGGTGCAGGAGGGGCCGCCGTCCGCCGAATGAAATCCGCCGAATGAAAAGAGAACGGGCGGCGACTCCGAATCCTTCGATCCGGGGCCTCCGCCCGCCGGGTTTTCTCGGCGACCGGCCTTCAGGCCTTCACCGGCTGGGTGTTGACCACGGCAATCTGGCGTGTGACGGGCGCAATGCGGCTCAGCATCTGAATCAGCCCGCAATACTTGTCGTGGGTGAGTTCGAGGGCGCGGCCGGCCTTGGCACAGTCGTCCTCGCTGCAGCACTCGACATTGTAAACGACATGGAAACACGTAAATACGCTCTCGGCCTGAAGCGTCTCGGTAGATAACTCCCCTGCGACGCTGATTTCGAGGCTCCTGGGCGTCATGCGCTCGCGCTTCATGATGGCTGCGGCCGTCAGCCCGGCGCATTTCGCCGCGGCGCAGAGCAGCAGCTCCTTGGGGTTCATCGACCCGCAGTCGGCGCCTCCCCGCGGTTCGAAGCGCCCGGCATGGTTCATCTGCAAGTTCACTTTTTCAGTCATACTTTCCGGTTTTTGGTTTGAACAATATCCCGCAGGCAAATTCCGTTCCTTGAACGGCGGGCTGTCGAATAAATTTTGTTATCTTTGTCCGATTGTTTGCCGTTCGGGAGTGCGGCCCGGCGTTGCGGAGCGGAGGATCCCGGTTGGGAGGCTTGTCCGCAGGGCCGCAGGGGCTCCCGAGGTGCCGTTTCTGACCCATTGATGTTGCGTATGCGAAAATCCCGGATCCTGACGCTGATAGTGGCGTTTACGCTCTCGCTGCCCGTTGTGCGGGCTGCGGATTCCGATCCCGAAACCCTGGTGCGGCGGGCCCGCGACCTCTTCGGCTACGGCCGCTGGAGCGATGCCCGCCACGAACTGCTGCGGGCCCGCGAGGCGCTCGAACCTGCGGACCGCCTGCTCTCGCAGGAGATCGAATACTACCTGGCGGCCTGTGCCGTGGAGCTGGGCAGCGCCGATGCCGAAGCGGCCCTGCGCGAATTCGAAAACCGCTATCCCGAATCGGTCTATGCCAACGACGTGCGCTTTTCGCTCGGATCGTTCTATTGCGCCGCGGGGAACATGCCCAGGGCCCGCGAGGCCTTCGAGCGCACCAACTACAACGCCCTGAGCGCGCCGCGCCGCGAGCAGTACGACATCCGCATGGGGTATGTCGAGTTCTCGGAGGGCGACTACAAGGCGGCCTATGCACATTTCGACCGGATCGGCAGCCGCAGCGAATATGCCGACCATGCACGCTATTACCTCTCCTATATTGACTATGCCGAGGGCCGCTATGCCCGGGCCAAGCAGGGCTTCGCGTCGTTGCAGCGGAGCGACGCCTACGGGGCGCTGGTTCCCTACTACCTGCTTCAGATCGAGTTCCGCGAGGGCAACTACCGCTACGTCGTGGAGCACGGCGACGAACTGGCCCGGAAGGCCGTTCCGGAGCGGCGCGCCGAGCTGGAACGGGTGATTGCCGAGTCATGGTTCCGGCTGGAGGATTTCAACCGCACGCTGGAGCACCTGGCCGCCTACCGGAGTGCGGGCGGGGAGATGGACCGCGACGCCTGCTACCTGGAGGGCTTTTCGCTCTACCGCACGGCGCGTTACGGGGAGGCTGCCGAATGGCTGCGCAAGGCGTGCGGCGCGGAGGATGCGCTGACGCAGAACGCCTCCTACCACCTGGCCGACTGCTACCTGCGGGCCGGGGACAAGGAGCGGGCGATGCAGGCCTTTGCGATGGCTGCGGACGAGTCGCTGGATGCCGCGGTGGCCGAGGATGCGCTCTTCAACTACGCCAAACTGCAGTACGAACTGGGCGGCGGGGCCTTCAACGGGGCGATCAACGTCCTGACCCGCTATATCGAACGCTACCCCGCGTCGCCGCGCACCCCCGAGGCGCGGACGCTGCTCATTGCGGCCTACTACAACTCCCGCGACTACGATGCCGCCTACCGGGCCATCAAGTCGATGCCTTCGGGCGATGCGGAGATCCGTGCGGCGCTGCAGAAGATCGCCTATTTCCGCGGGCTGGAGGCCTACAAGGCGGGCGACCTGCGGGCGGCCCGGGCGTGCTTCGCCGAGTCGCAGTCGGCGAACATCAGCCCCAAATATACGGCGTTGAGCACCTTCTGGCAGGGGGAGATTGCCTTTTCCGAGGGGGATTACGCCGTGGCGGCCGCGAAGTACAACGCCTACCTGAAGCGTGCGCCGCGCAGCGAGCGTGAATATGCGCTGGCGTGGTACAACCTGGGTTACTGCGCCTTCGACCGCAACGACCCCGAACAGGCCGGGGCGTCGTTCCGCAAATTCCTCGGAGCCTACGCCCCGCGCGACCGCTACCGGGCCGATGCCCTGAACCGGCTGGGCGACGTGGCCTATGCGGACCGGCGCTTCGAGGAGGCGGTCGGGGAGTACGACCGGGCCATTGCGCTGGGAACCCCCGAGAAGGAGTACGCCCAGTACAAGCGGGCCGTGACGCTCGGCATCCTGGGCCGCACGGAGCAGAAACAGCAGGCCCTGCGCCAGATCGAGGCGGCGGGCGGCGACTATGCCGACGAGGCCTCCTACGAACTGGGCCGCAGCTATATCGCACAGGAGAAATACGCCGAGGGTGCCGCCCAGTTGGAGCGGTTCGTGGCGAAATACCCCTCGTCGCCGCGTGTCATGCAGGCGTGGTCGGACCTGGGTCTGGCCTACCTGAACCTCGGGGACAAGCAGAAGTCGCTGGCCTGCTACGACCGCGTGGTGGGGTCGGCCCCGCAATCCTCCGAGGCCCGGGATGCGATGCAGAGCATCCGGGAGATCTACGTCTCGGAGGGCGATGTTGACGCCTACTTCGAGTATGCCGCCAGGGCGGGGGTGGAGAGCGACCTGACGGCGCTGTCGCGCGACTCGCTGTCGTTCGCCGCGGCGCGGAAACTCTACCTCGACGGCGACCGGGAGGCGGCGACCCGTTCGCTGCGCAACTACGTGGAGAGTTACCCCAAGGGCTCCTACCGCACCGATGCGCTCTACTACCTGAGCGACTGCTACCTCGTGGCGGACGACCGCGAGCGGGCGATCGAGACCCTCACGGAGCTGGCCGAGCAGGGTACGACGCAATATACGGTTCCGGTGCTGGAGAAACTCGCCGAGATAACCTTCGAGGAGCGGCGCTGGGACGAGTCGGCGGCGGCCTACCGGCGGTTGTACGATGCCGCGCCGAGCCGGACCGGGCGTGAGGATGCCATGACGGGTTACGTGCGGGCCACGGTGGCCGGGGGCGATGCGTCGAAGATTGCCGCGATGGCCGCCGATGTCGCGGCCTGCAAGGATGCCGGGACGGTGGCCGTGCGCGAATCGAAATACGCCCTGGCCACGCAGCTCCGCGAAGCGGGCGATACGGAGGAGGCCGGGCGCCTCTACCGCGAACTGGCCGCGGAGGTGCGCACGAAGGAGGGTTCCGAAGCCGCCTACCGCGTGATCGAGGCGATGTTCGCCGAGGGGGCGCTGGACCGTACCGAGCAGGAGGTCTTCGCCTTCTCGGAGCGGGATCCGCAGCCCTACTGGCTGGCCAAGGCCTACCTGCTGCTGGGTGAGGTCTACGTCCGCAAGGGCGACACGTTCCAGGCCCGGGCCACGTGGCAGAGTGTGGCCGACGGCTACTCGCCCGCCGATGACGGAATCGTGGAGGAGGCCAGGGCGCGAATCGCAAAACTCAACTGACCATGAAAAGATTGTGGATGATAGCCGCCTGTGCGGCGGTGTTGCCGCAGTTGGTTGCGGCGCAGGTCGAGAAGCGGGTTGAGGTGACGAAAGCCTACGTCCCGAAGGTGGAGAGCGCCTTGAAACTGGCCGTGGAGCCCGACATGACGGATACGACGCGGATGCGTCCCGAGATCGACTATACGGTGACGCCGCTGTCGCTGCGCACGACGCTCACGACGCGCCCGATCCGTCCTGCTACGGTCACCTACTGGGAGTTCAACCGCCCGCTGCCCTTCTATGTGAAGGTCGGGGCGGGGTATCCGCTCAATTCGGTCGTGGACTTCTACGCCACGACGCAGAACCCCTCGACGGGCTACGTGATCGGATACGTCAACCACGAGGGCCGCTATTCGAAGATCGCCAACGAGACCGACGTGAAGAACAACTCCACGCGGATGTACAACCGGGCCGGGGTTGCGGCGGGGAAGTACCTCGGCAAGCATGTTCTCGAAGGGGAGCTCTCCTACGACAACCGGATGTACCACCGCTACGGAAGCTATACGACCGATCCTGACCTGCCGGAGGAGTCGCTCCGGGCGCTCGGCATCGGGGGGATGAACGACTACGGCGATGCGGCCCTGTCGGTGCGCTTCGGCGATGATTTCCAGGACTTTTCGCGGGTGAACTTCGAGGTGGGGCTGCACGGCGACCTCTTCTTCGACCACTCCGAACGGCCCGATGTCGGGGAGACGGGCCGTCAGTTGAACATCGGAGCCGAGGGGCGGATTGCCAAGGGTTTCGTGCGCAGCAGCTTCTCGCTGGGAATCGGTTACGACTATTTCGGAGGGCAGCAGTGGCTGTCGGGCTACTGGCAGCAGCTGATCCGGGCCTCGCTGCGCTACCGTTATGCCGGCGGGGTCGTCGGGCTCGAAGTCGGCGCCGACTACTACCACGACCGGGTCGAAACGCCGGGCGAACCCGAGGCGCTGGCCGAAACGGGCGACTACTTCATCCCCTTCGCGCGCCTGAACTTCAACCTCGGGACCCCGGGTCTGAAACCCTTCTTCGAGGCCGACGGGACGGTCCGTCCGAACGATTTCCGCACGCTGACCGCCGCAAATCCCTACGTGGCGCCCGGGACGTGGCTCGACAAGAGCTCCGTAGACTACAACTTCCGGGCGGGACTGGGCGGCACGCTGTGGAGCAAACGCTTCGCCTACCGGGTCTATGCCGGATTCTCGGTCCAGGACCACCGCCTCTTCTGGGCGACACTCCTCGAACGCTCGGGGGCGGACGGCGAATACGAAACCTTCGCCTCGACCTTCATCCCGCAGTTGGGGCGCCAGACCGTGACGTCGTTCAACGGCGAGATCGAGTTCCGACCGCTGAGTTCGCTGATGTTCGACTTCGGGGTGCACGGCCGCTTCTACAACGTCGAGTCCGACTGGGACAACGGCGAGGCGTCGTTCGTCGGGAATGTCGGGGTGACCTACACCGGACGCAAGGTCTCGTTCGGGGTCGAGGCCCGCACGGAGAACGAACGTCGCTGGACGACGCTCGACTACCTGTTTTCCGATGAAATCAGCTACCTGCCGACCTTCAGGGTGCCCTTTACGGTGGACCTGCGGGCCCATTTCGACTGGCGGGTTTCGCACCGCGTGACGCTCTTTGCCGAGGGCCGCAACCTCGTCAACCAGCGGCTTTACGACTTTGCGCGCTATCCCGAACTGGGAGCCAGCGTCACCGTGGGCATCAAGGCCAACTTCTGACGCGGCGGGATTTTCTGCCGGGGGGGGAGAAAAATTTCCGGGATACAGTTCCTTGCCGGGAGAGCGGGAAATTTCCGGGCCGCGGCTGTTTTCCGGGCGACGTGTCGCGATTCCGGGCCGGGCAGGCGGGAGTGCCCCCATGTTGCGGCGAAAACCGGCCGAATGATCTTTCTTTTCGGTCGGGGAGGATAACGGTGCGGGATTTTTGCTATATTGTACACGGGTTGAGGCGAAACGCCGCAACCCGTGTACAATTTTAAACCGAATCGTTATGAAACATGCGATGCCCGAGCTTCCGTACGCGATGGAAGCCCTTGCCCCGAAGATGAGCCGGGAGACGCTCGACTACCACTACGGGAAACACCTCCAGACCTATGTGGACAACCTGAACCGGCTGATTCCCGGGACCCCCTACGAGACGATGCCGCTCGACGAGATCGTGCGCAAGGCCGACGGAGCCGTCTTCAACAACGCCGCACAGGCCTGGAACCATACCTTCTTTTTCCAAATGCTGACCCCCGCGCCGAAAGCCATGCCGGAGGCGCTGTCCGCGAAACTCGCCGCCGCATTCGGATCGGTGGAGACCTTCAAGGAGCAGTTCGCCAAGGCGGCCGTGGGCCTCTTCGGCTCGGGCTGGGTGTGGCTGGCGGCCGACCGGTCGGGGAAACTCTCGATCGTGGCCAAATCCAATGCCGGGAATCCGATGACCGAGGGCCTGCGCCCCGTGCTGACGGCCGACGTCTGGGAACACGCCTACTACATCGACTACCGCAACCGCCGGGCCGATTTCGTGGCGGCGTGGTGGGATCTCGTCGACTGGCAGAAGGTGGCCGACCGGGCCATTCCGCGGCGCTACAAATGCACGGCGTGCGACTACGTTTACGACCCCGCAAAGGGCGATCCCGAGACGGGTGTCGCTCCCGGTACGCCCTTCGAGGAGATTCCCGACGACTGGGCCTGCCCGCTCTGCGGACTTTCGAAGGAGGCTTTCCGGCCGATGGAGGAGTAGGGAGATGCCGGGCCGGAACCAACGGCCCGGAGCCCTCGTTTTAAACACGAAAATCACATGAAACTGAAAATCGGATTACTGGGTGTCGCCGCGCTGTGCGGCACCCTTCAGGCCCTGGCCTGCACGGGCATCTCGCTGACGGCTGCCGACGGCAGCTACGTGCAGTCGCGCACGATCGAATGGGGCAACAGCGCTCTGGAGAGCATGTACGTCATTATTCCGCGGGGGCAGGCGCTGCACTCGCTCACGCCGACCGGCGGCCAGGGACTTGCCTACACGGCGCGTTACGGCGTGGTGGGGCTGGCCGTTGTCGAACAGGCCTTCATCGCCGAGGGGATCAACGAGGCGGGACTTTCGGCCGGGCTCTTCTTCTTCCCGCAGTACGGCAGCTACGAGTCGTACGATGCGGCGCAGAACGACCGCACGCTGGTTGACCTGCAGGTCGCCGGATGGATCCTCACGCAGTTCTCGACGATCGACGAGGTGAAGGCCGCCATCGGCGGAGTGCGTATCGTGGGTCTCGAAGCCAATGCCGTCGTGCACTGGCGCATCGGCGAACCGTCGGGGCGTCAGGTGGTGCTGGAGATCGTCGGGGGCGTGCCGCACTTCTACGAGAACGAGGTCGGCGTACTGACCAACGCACCCGGTTTCGAGTGGCAGGTGACCAACCTGAACAACTACGTGAATCTCCGCCCGGGGGATGTCGAGCCCTACCAGGTGGGCGAAAAGACCCTGCGGGCCTTCGGTGCCACGGCGGGCTTCCTCGGACTGCCGGGTGACGATACGCCGCCGTCGCGGTTTGTGCGTGCGGCCTTCCTGCGCGCCACGGCGCCGCAGCGTGCCACGGCTTTCGAGACGGTGCAGGAGTGCTTCCACCTGTTGAACAACTTCGACGTGCCGATCGGTCTCGAACACCCCGCCGGGCAGTGCCCCGACATTCCGAGCGCCACGCAGTGGACCTCGGCCATCGACCTGACCCACCGTCTGGTCTACTACAAGACGGCCTACAACAACACGATCCGCTGCCTGGACCTTTCGCAGATCGATTTCGGGAAGGTGCGCTACCAGTCGCATCCGCTGGACCGCGTGCAGCAGCAGCCCGTGGAGCGGATCACGGTGCAGAACTGATTGTTTCGGCCGCCGGGCGGGAGTCCGTTCGGCGGATCGACAAGCCGATCGAGCCTCGGTCCTCGTTGGGGGACCGGGGTTTTTATTTGCGGAAGATGAAGTAGACGGCCAGGATGATGCAGAGGAAACCTGCGAGGTGGTTCCAGCGCAGGGTGTCGGACTTCATGAAGACGAGCGCGAAGACGGTGAAGACCAGCAGGGAGATGACCTCCTGGATGACCTTGAGTTCCCAGATCGAGAAGGGCCCCCCGAATTCGGCCGAACCGATGCGGTTGGCCGGAACCTGGAAGCAGTATTCGAAGAGGGCGATGCCCCAACTCAGGAAGATAATGGCCATGGCTCCGAAACGTTCGAGCCGCGATTTGAAGGCGATATGCCCGTACCAGGCCAGCGTCATGAAGGCGTTGGAGATAACGAGCAGCAAAACGGTGGCAAATCCCCGGAACATAAGTCACATGCTTGAAAACGGCGCAAAAATAAGTAAAATTTCGATATGTTGGTTCATTTGCTGCATTTTGCGTCTGCAGCGGCCGCCAAAAGGGGCTGCGGAGGGGGAGTGGAAGGATTGTGACGGACCTCGAAACCGCGCCGGAAGGGGCCGTGAAGGGGGAAGGGCCTCGGAAAACGATCCGTAAGGGGCTGCCCCCCCCCTCCCGAATCCCGACCCGGAAAGTGCCGCGAAAACCCTCGCCCCCTCCCGAATCCCCCGAAACCCGATCCGGAAGGGGTGCGGGAACGGATTTTCGGTTTTTTTCTTGGATATTCGGCACATTCTGCCTATTTTTCCTCCTCTTTTGGAACGGACCGTCGGCGGATTCCCCGAAACCCCGGAATCCCGACGGCCGAAAACCTTCCCGACGGCCCGAAAACCTTCCGGCCCGCCGGGAGAGAGACAGCGACCATGCAGCGACAAGAGACGACAACAGGAGAGTATGCCCTTGTGACGGGGGCTTCGTCGGGAATCGGCTACGCCTTTGCGGCGCAGCTTGCGGCCCGGGGCTACGGCGTGGTGCTGGTCAGCAACCGCGAGGAGGAGAACCGTGCGGCTGCGGAGCGCATCGCCCGGGAGTACGGGGTTGCGACCCTGCCCTTGTATCAGGACCTTGCACAGCCGGATGCCGCCGAACGCCTCCATGCCGAGACATCGCGCCGCGGCCTGAAGGTCTCGGTGCTGGTCAGCAATGCCGGGATCCTGCTCTTCGGACTGCTGGCCGACACCCCGCCCGAACGGCTCCGCACGATCGTGGCGCTGCACTGTATGACCCCGGCCCTGCTGTGTCGGCTGTACGGCGATGACATGCGGCGGCGGGGTGGGGGGCGTATCCTCGTGGTCTCCTCCTCGACGGCCTGGATGCCCTGGCCGACGATTGCGGCCTATTCCGCGACGAAGGCCTTCCTGCATAGCTTCGCCCGCTCGCTCGACATCGAACTCCGCGACCAGGGGGTGAACGTCACGACACTCTATCCTGGAGCGGTCGACACACCGCTCTACTCGCTCTCGGAGCGTCGGCGTCGGTTGCTGGTCCGTTGCGGGGTGATGCTTCCGCCCGACAGGGTGGCCCGCAAGGGGCTTCGGGCGCTGTTCCGCGGACGCCGCCGCTGCATCCCGGGCCTCTTCACGAAACTCTGTGTTTTTTTCTGCCGTCTGCTTCCGGCGCCGTGGCTCCGTCCCATCCTGCGGCTTCGGGTGGTGCGTCGGCTGCTGCAGCCGCGGGGTTAGTCGGCCAGCAGGGCGTCGAGGTCCCGCAGTTCGGCAAAGGTGTCGACAATCCGGTCGGCCCGGGACTCCCGTTCCAGCACCTCGCGCGGAAGCGTGGTGGCCAGTGCCACGATACGCCCGGCTCCGGCCCGGCGTGCGGCCTCGATCCCGGCCTTGGCATCCTCGAAAACCACGCAGTCGGCCGGAGCGACGCCCAGTGCTGCCGCGGCCGTGAGGTAGATCTCCGGATCGGGCTTGCAGCGCGTGACCGCATCGCCCGAGATCCGCGCCTCGAACCACGCCCCGATGGCGCACTTTTCCAGCACGAAATCGACGTTTTTCCGGCAGCCCGACGAGCCGACGGCACACCGCACGCCTCGGGCGTGAAGCCCTTCGAGGAGTTCGCGCAGCCCCGCAACGGGACGGATCTCCGGGGCGTAGATTTCGCGGTAGATGGCCTCCTTCTCTTCGGCCAGCGCTGCGATACCCTTGGCGCGGATCACCTCCTCGGGCATGATCATCCGCATGATGTCGTCGTTGCCCATGCCGAAACCCTGGCTCAGGCGCTCCTTCCAGTCCGTCACGCCGTAGCGTGCGCAGAAGATCTCGAAAGCCCGGATATGAGCCGCGGTGTTGTCCACCAGCGTGCCGTCCATGTCGAATAAGGCCGCTTTTTTCATCGTGAGTTCTGTTTTTCGAAGCGTAAAGATAGGCAAAATTCGCGATTTTCCATAAATCGCACGCCCGGGGACACTTTCGGGGAAAAAGCGTTACCTTTGCGTCGTATCAGCCGAACAAGAGATGTCACGCGGAAAAATCGAAAAAACAAATGCCGCACGGTTGCTCGACCGTGCGAAGATCGCCTACGAACTGGTTCCCTACGAGGTCGACGAGGAGCACCTCGCGGCCACGCATGTCGCCGAACAGCTGGGCGAGGATATCTCGACGGTCTTCAAGACGCTGGTGTTGAAGGGTGACCGCACGGGTTATTTCGTCTGTGTGGTTCCGGGCGACCACGAGGTCGACCTGAAGGCCGCCGCAAAGGTCTCGGGCAACAAGAAGTGCGATTTGATTCCGATGAAGGATCTGCTACCCGTGACGGGCTATATCCGCGGGGGCTGTTCGCCGATCGGCATGAAGAAACTCTTCCCGACCTACATTCACGATTCGGCCGAGGCCTTGCCGTTTATCTACATCAGCGCGGGGGTTCGGGGCCTGCAGCTGCGTCTCGACCCGAAGGCGCTGGCGGCCTACGTCCGGGCATCCTTCGTCTCCCTTTCTTAGCAGGGTCGAAGCAGTCCCGCGCCTCGACCTCCGTATGCGAAGTGCGCCCGCCTAAGAGGCGGGTTTCAGGCGCGGATGTGTCAATGACGTGTTTCCGATCCGGTTCCGCGCTTCGACCCTCGTATGCGGGTAAAGGCTTCGAAAACCGCCCAAGGCCCCAGCAGCCCATAAATCCGGTCTCTTAGACCGGTCATTCCCGCGAAAGCGGGAATCCAGTTTTTACGAGACAATGGATTCCCCGTCAAGCGGGGAATGACGGGGTGTGTGCAACGGTCGAGGCGCGGAGCTCCTTCGGAACCCCTTCACTTGTTCCTTCGCCCCTAAAACCCGGCTTTTAGCCGGGCGGATTCACGCTTCGGAAACTGCTAACGGTTCAGCAGCCCCTAAAACCCGGTTCTTAACCGGGTTATTGGGCGACTTCGTTTTTGGAGCGTTTGCGGGTGTTGATGGTGAGATAGCGCTGCAGGGTCTGCTGCAAGCGTGCCGGGTCGAGGTGCTGGCGAATATCGCCGCCCTGGGCGATGGAGATTTCGCCGGTCTCCTCGGAGACGACGATGATGATGGCGTCGGAAATCTCACTCATGCCGATGGCCGCGCGGTGGCGGGTCCCGAACGACTTCGGGACGTCGCTCTGCGTCACCGGAAGGATGCACTTCGCGGCAACGACCCGATCGCCCTCGATCAGTACGGCGCCGTCGTGCAGCGGGGCGTTCTTGAAGAAGATGTTTTTCAGCAGCGGCGTGGAGACCTTGGCGTCGAGCGCGATGCCGCCCTCGGCAATGAGCCGCAGGTCGCTCTGCTGTCCGATGACGATCAGGGCACCGGTTTTCGTGTCGGCCATTTCGCGGCAGGCCGTGACGATGGGTGTGATGTTCGTCTGTACGGTATCTTCGCCGTTGGAGAAGATCCGGGTGATGAAGGTGAAGTGCTTCTGCCGCATTCCGATCATCTGCAGGAAGCGCCTCAGTTCGGGCTGGAAGACGATGATCAGCGCAATGGCTCCCACGGAGATGAGTTGTCCGAGGATCGTGGAGAGGAGCTCCATGTTGAGGGTCTTCACGACAACCCAGAGCAGGTACACGGCGATGATTCCCGAAAGGATGTAGGGAGCATTGGTGCCCTTGGTCATGCGGTAGATCCAGTACATGATCAGGGCCACGAGGATGATGTCTATCAGGTCGATGAATGTGAACGGCACAAATCCCATCGCAGTCGGAAATTTATCGGGTTTCGGTATTGACGGCACAAATGTATGAAAAAAAACCGACTTCCGCCTGCCGGGGAAGCCGGTTTTTTAATCCCGGAAGTTCGGGGTTATTTCTGATCGTTCTTTTTGTCGGCGGCATAGAGTTCGTTGACCTTGGCCAGCACGGCGGGGGTGATGTTCAGGGTCGTATCGGCATCGATGAGCGCCGAGGCGTTGATGATGAGTTTGTATTTTCCGTCGGCGTTGATCTCCCGGACGGCGCGCTGGAGGAGGTCCTGGGCGCGGTTCGAGAATACGAAGTTCTCTTCATCGAGGGTCTGGGCCTCTTTCTGGGCGTTGGCCTGGTAGGAAGCGACCTTTTTCTGGATGCTCTCCTGCTGGGCCTGGGCGTCGCGCGAGGTGATGAGACCCTTTTCGTACTTCTCCTGCAGCTGGGCGGCTTCGGCCTGGAGGTTCTTTTCGCGCTGGGCCCAGCTCTTCTGAGCCTTCTGGGTTTTCTCCTGGAGAGCTACGCCTTCGGTCTGGTAGAGGTCGCACTGGGCGAGCACGGCCTCGACCTGAACGTATGCGATGTCGCTCGAAACGATCTGCTGGGTCGCCGTTTCGGCTGCGGCCTGGGTCTGTTCTGCGTTTTTCGGGCCGCAAGCCGCGAGAAGGAGTGCCGCAGCCAGTGTCGGGAATAGCGTTTTTTTCATATCAATTTGTACAGTTTGGTTAAAAATTCCGCATTTGAATCACAAAGGTAAGAAAAAATCTTTATTTTTGTCTTACGGATCATAAATTTATCGCGAACGCCCGGGGCGCTCCGGATCGGAAGTGTTCGGGACGGGGACAGGCTTCGGATGCCGTCTTTCCGGGAGGAGAGTCCACAGGGAGCGGTAGTTTGTTCTTCTGCGGGGGCTGCTGGTTTCTGCGGGGTTTTGCAGGGGGCTGCAGGTTTCTGCGGGGTTTTGCAGGGGGCTGCAGGTTTCTGCGGGGTATTAGGGGAGCTGCTGGTTTCTGCGGGGTTTTGCGGGTTTTTGCAGGGGAGCTGCGGAGTTTAGCAGGGTTTTGCAGGGGCGGGGCGAGGGTCCGGAATTTGGAATTTTAGACATGTACGAATACATCAAGGGTACCGTGGCCGAAGTGGCTCCCGCCTATGCGGTGATCGAGGCCGGAGGGGTGGGTTATTTCCTGCATATTTCGCTCGAAACCTACTCGGCGATCGAGCACGCTTCCGAGGCGAAGCTCTTTGTGCATTATGTGGTGCGGGAGGATGCGCAGCTGCTGTACGGTTTTTCGACGAAGGTCGAGCGGGAGTTGTTCCGGCTGCTGATCAGCGTGTCGGGCGTGGGGGGCAATACGGCCCGGATGATCCTGTCGACCTATTCGCCGCGGGAGTTGCAGGGGATCATCTCGTCGGGGAACGCCGTTCTGCTGAAGAATGTCAAGGGCCTGGGGCTCAAGACGGCGCAGAAGATCATCGTCGACCTGAGCGGGAAACTCATGACGCTGGGGGCCGAGGCGGAGGGCCAGCCCGTTGCGGGACCCGACGGCGGGGTGGTCGAGGAGGCCCTGGAGGCGCTGGTCATGCTGGGGTTTGCCCGCACGGCGGCGGAAAAGGCCGTGCGGGGCGTGGTGCGCGAAACTCCGGCGGCACCCGTCGAGGAGGTGGTCCGCATGGCCTTGAAACGCCTTTGATGGTTCGGAAGGGCCGATTTCTGGGCCGGAACGTTCCCGGGAGCCTGTTGGAATCCCAAAGTATCCTGTTCCGTCTGTTTTGGCAAAGTAATTGCGCTAAGTTTGTTGCGACTTAAGTAAATTGAATGTTCCATGGAAGAAAGGTTCCCGATCGGATTCCTGTACGTTTTGCTCGGCATCATCGTTGTGGCTGTCGTGCTGGCGCTCCTTTCCTATGGGTGGAAACAACGCAAGTTGCAGCGGTTGCAACATCCGCGCAAGGATTATACGTGCCGGAAAAAGAGAGGATAGCAGGGCTACCCTCTTTTTTTTTGCCTTTCCGGGATGCTGAGCACGGATTTTTTCCGTTTTCAGTTCGTAAATCGGATTGTTTTTGTAAATTTGCACGATTATATGCCGATGAAACGACTGCTCATCATCCTGTGCCTGACACTTCCGGTGCTGTTCTGGGGTTGTTCCCAGGAGGAGGATATCCTTCCCGAACAGCGCCAGAAAATCGTGTCGTATCTCGAACGGACCCATTCTCCCACGCTGATTCCCGACACGTCGCTCGAAGAGGGGAGCCAGCTGCCCTATTATACGGTCTCGGGAAGTACGGTCTACCGGTATATCAAGAACATTTATGATCCCGACCGGGTGAACAGGGCCGAAGTGGGCGAGACCTCCAGGGTCGCCATCACCTTCCGGGCCTATGTCTTCACCTACGCGAACATCACCGACTCGACGTTCCCCTTCTGGTCGAACGACCCGCTGCTGGAGAGCGCCTATCAGGATCTGGGCCTGACCGTGGAGAACGGCGTGTGGAGTTTCGAACCGTTGTGGCTCGACCTGCAGGGCGACATACTAAAAGGCCTTCGACATGCGTTATTGGGTTGTCGGGAGGGCGACGAGGTCGAGGTCTACATGACCTACAACATGGCCTACGACGATATGAATTTCAGTACCATCCCGCGTGAAAGCCCCATCGCGTGGTTTTTCACGGTGGATACCGTAGAGTGATAAATTTTGAATTAGAACCGGAAAGCGAAATATGAAGTTGATAACCCGTTTGCTGTATCCTCTTGTATCGGGCGTGTTGCTGCTGGCCTCCTGTGCCAAGGAACAGACCGAGTCGTACGACAAGTTCGAGAACCAGGCCCTGAAGGCATGGATGACGCAGAACCGCCCGAACCTGTTGAAAAACTACCAGTCCGACGGCGGTTACTATGTCGATGTGCTTGCGGCCGGGGAGGACCTCTCCACGGTCAAGTCGGTGCGGGATACGGCGTGCTGGGTGCGTTTCGACTTCTCGGGGCGCGACCTGAGCGGGAATATCGTGCTGACGCGCCGGGCCGCGGAGGCCAAACTGGTCAATACGTTCACGAAATATACCCACTACGTCCCTTATTACCGCTATTGCGGGGAGATCAATACGAGCCTTCTGGAGGGTTCCTTCCTGGCCATGCGCAATGTCCTGCATCTCGATGAGGAGTATGCCCGGGAGCGGGGCCTGGATCCGGAATTCGAACTGCGCAAGGGCTCGAAGGTGGTGCTTTACATGCCTTCGCGGATCGTGGGAGCCGGCGGCGTGGAGGGCGACGGCGGTTACGAAGGGCAGTATTCGCTGAGTTCGAGCCGCCCGTTCATCGTCGAGATGGAGATCACGGGCGTCGTCAAGAACCCGCTGGAGAGCGAGGGCTCGGAGGTGGACTCCTTCTGTGCGGTGAACGGCGGGCTGTGGCTCTACACCGAGGAGGGCGACGAAGCGGGCTCTTCGAAGCTCCCCGAGGATTACGACGACGAGAATCACCCCTACAAACTCCGCGACAAGGGTTACCGCTGGGTGAGCGTCACGGATTCGATCGCGCAGGTTTATGTGGACCTGTGCTACGACCCGATGAAAACCTCGGATTACCTGACGTTCGATTTCCCGGTCAAATCCGAAGAGGGGACCCTGCTGAGTGAGAACAAGCGCTACAATGTCGGTTATGAGCCCTATAACGGCAGCGATCTGGAGCCGAAGATCGCCGAGGTGCTCAAGGAACGTTTCCACTCCGACAGCGAGGAGGGTTACACGCACCCGGGCCTTGCCGACCGCGACGCCGATTCGGTGGGCATGGACGGCGAGGCGAAGATCTGGTATATCGGTCGGTTCCTCGACGGCTTCATCTTCGACACGAATATCGACGAGGTGAAGGAGTTGATCTACGGAGAGGTGGTTTCCGAGGGTGATGCGCTCTCCTATGCAGCGGAAGACGATCAGAGCAGTTATATTTCGGCCTTCTACTATGCGATTCCGAACCTGTGCTACGGGCAGTGGGCGGAGTTCGTGACGATTTCGAGTCATGCCTACGGTGCCACGGGACAGTCGGGGAGTACGACGACGAGCGGCGGTTCGACGGGCTATTCGTTGAGCTATCTCGACTATCTGAACTACTACAACTACTACAACAGCTACTACGGCAACAGTTATTACGGCAGTTATTACGACAACTACTATTACAATTATTATAACAGTTACTACTACAACTACGGCTACGATTACGGGAATACCACTACGGAGACCACGACGACCGTTTCGACGGAGATCCCGCCCTATACGCCGTTGATTTTCCAGGTCTACATCGAACCGGCCGAAGATTAGCGGAACGGGGGCGGCCGTGGGGGAGGTGTGTTTCCTGCGGTGATCCCTGCGGTGATTTCTGCCGGTGATTCCTGCGGCGTTTCCTGCCGACGGTTCCGGAACCGACCGAGCGCGGATTGTGCGTTCGGTCGAATTTTTTGTTGGAGAGGTTTTCGGCGCTGGATCTGGACGGCGGCGAGGAGCCGATTCCCGGATTCGAGCCGCGTGTTGCGTTTCGATGGCAAAAGGGTTGCATTTTTTTGAGGTTTTTGAATGGGAAATTTTGTAAATCCGTAAAAAAGTATTAATTTAGAGTGTTCAAGAACCATCAACCAAAAATTCTACGGATATGATTATCACATTTAACGAGTTGCGCCGTATCAAGGATCGGCTGCCGAGTGGCAGTTCGCAGCGCATTGCAGATGAGTTAGGAATCGATGTCGAGACGGTACGCAACTATTTCGGAGGCAGCCACGCAGCCAAGGAGTGCGTCGGTGTACACTTCGAACCGGGGCCGGACGGCGGTGTTGTCACGTTGGACGATACGACGATTCTCGATGTTGCGATGCGTATCCTGAGCGAGCAGCAGCAATAATCATAAAAAGGAATTGTTCGGCGGAAGCCGGAAGCAAGCCTGCGTTTATGCGCAGGCTTTTTATTTTGCAGTGCCGCCCGTCCGGCTAACGCCCCTTTAAGAAAGGGGTCCTATGGGCGCGGGAGATACTGTTCCAAATAGTGTGTCTGGGGAATAAATAAAAAAGTCTACAGATTTTTTAGATTTGTAGTGACGAAC